>CALYQW010000062.1 GCA_945290265.1 uncultured Erwinia sp. | reverse complement strand
CCCTGCAGGAGCGACGTCACCGTCATGCCTCTTTTGCTGAGGGCTTCCCGCCAGAGGTTCAGCAGCGAGTGCTGGAAAAGTGGTCGCAGGATCAGAGCTAAGCGGAGATACCTGCCTGTTTTACAGCTTACAGGCTGTTTTATGCTTTTACAGCCGGTAAGCTGTATTTTGCATTTACAGCCTGTAGGTTGTAAGGTGTAAAAACAGCTTATCGTCTGTATAAGCATCTGAAGCAAGGGTCACTGCCTTATGAATACGGTCTATCCGCTGAAAACCCTGAATCAGCTGCGTCCATTGCTGGTTGGCTTTCGCAAAGCACACGGACTGACGCAAAAAGAGGTATCTGCAAGACTGGGTATCACCCAGCAAACCTATGCCCGGCTGGAAGCCAACCCTGCCCGCGCCAGTATTGAACGACTGTTTAAAGTCTTCACCGTGCTGGGCATTGAAATGGAACTCTCTTCTTTTGGGTCACCGGCTGCAAATACCGACCCCGTGGAAGCACCAGACAGCCTGGCAGACTCCCCTGCCAGACGGGAAAAGTGGTGATGATATGCGACGTACACAACAACGTTTAGCGATATGGATGAATGGGATCAGGGTTGGGTTTTGGGAAAAGGTCCGTGGTGAAGACAGATTGCAATATCTCCCGGAATGGATTGCTGATAAGCAGGGAAGACCTCTGTCACTCTCTCTGCCGTTCGCTCCGGGTAATCAGCTGCTACGGGGCAATATTGTCCGTGATTATTTCGATAATTTACTTCCCGACAGTGAAAGCATTCGCAGACGCTTAGCTATGCGTTACGGAGCTGAAAGCCTTGAGCCTTTTGATCTGTTAGCCGAGCTGGGAAAAGACTGCGTTGGTGCAATACAGCTGCTGAATGTTGATGAGGATCCCAAAGATTTATTCTCTGTAAATGACCGCCCGCTTTCTGAAGCAGAGATAGCCAGCAGATTACGTCATACCACGGCAGCATTTTTACCCGGCCTGCAGGACGATACTGACGATTTGCGTTTATCAATTGCCGGGGCGCAGGAAAAAACGGCCTTACTCTGGCATCAGGGACAATGGTGTTTACCTGAAGGTAATACGCCGACCACGCATATCTTCAAATTACCCCTTGGGTTGGTTGGTAATATGCAGGCCGATATGAGTACAACGGTTGAAAATGAATGGCTGTGTTCTGTCATTCTTGAGCACTACGGAATCTCTGTAGCAAAAACACAGATTGCGCAGTTTGAAGATCAAAAAGCGTTGATTGTTGAGCGTTTTGACCGGAGATGGTCGGGCGATCGGCAATGGCTCGTTCGCCTGCCACAGGAAGATATGTGCCAGGCTCTGGGCGTTTCACCTCTGCGTAAATACCAGTCTGACCGCGGACCGGGTATTTCCGATATTATGACAATACTTAGCCATTCAGAGCAGGCTGCACGGGATAAAGCATCGTTCTTTAAGGCACAAATTCTTTTCTGGTTGTTAGCAGCCACTGACGGGCATACCAAAAATTTCAGTATCGCCATTGAGCCACAGGGTCTGTACCACCTGATGCCTGTTTATGATGTCCTGTCTGCCTGGCCGGTTATTGGTCCGGGTAATAGCCAGATCCCATGGAAAAAATGCAAACTGGCAATGGCAGTACGTGGCAGCAATAATTATTACCACCTTTATCGTATCCAGCGGCGGCACTGGCTTCATCATGGTGAGTTAACCGGACTGACCGAACGCCAGGTAGAATCAATGATGGATGACATTATCGCCAGCACACCAGAGGTCATTGAACGCGTTACCGAATTGCTGCCAGAGTCATTTCCAACACCACTGGCGGAATGTATTTTCGAGGGTATGCGACAACAGTGCAGGCGTTTGGCGGGTGGGGGAATTAATACCTGAGCACGTAATATAATCTCAATTTAATGAAAAATATTGGTTCTAATACCTCTTAGAATCAGGGATGAAATAACCAGACTGAGCGGTTATCTGTCCCCGTTTTACGGCCTACTGGCTGATTTATACTTTTACAACCCGTTAGCTGAATTATATAAAAATGGAATTTTTACTTATAACCAACTGATAAATTTTCATATGAATCAAAATCATTAAGATAAAAACCATGATGGGAAAATAAATCAAATCTTGAGTAAAGACAGTTCCGAAACTGATGCTCATGAAAGATAAAATGTTTAATTTAATATAAACGATAAGTCAGTGACGCATAAATAGCCACCATGCTACGTACGGTATCCCTATAATTTATTACCTTAATGAAAAATTATCTGCCAATTTCTAGCCGCCCACACATTCTTATGACTTTACGCAGTAAAAGGCCACAAAACCCCGATAATTTCTTTATTCAGATGAGTTGTCATATTGCATCTGTAGAACTTTTTTTAACAACCTGCATTCTTTCGGCCTGAAAATCATCTTTGCGAAAAAAATGGAAAAAAAGAAACAAATCACAACAACTAAGTATAATATTAAATCAACTCCAAAAAATATTGTTCCACCTCTATGAAAAAATACAAAAACAAACCAAAAAGAGATAAACAAAAACTGAAAAGAAAACCAACCATATACGATATTCTCAAACCAGAAAGCAGCTCCCATCTTAAACAGAAGGACATCATTCCTCACTAACAAGAACGATCTGAATTTTTTGAAAAAATCTACTGGCATTGAACTTCTATTCTCTGACAACAACCGAAAAATAATTTTTTGTTTTGCAACATCGGCGAATCCTGTCATCCGATATCCAATAATCCTCTTAATCTCATCTCTTATGCATGCACTAACTTCATCCGATAACTCATGATTATCCAACAAGAGTTGCAATTCATTTAGTCTGGAATTTTTAACCTCATTAACAAATGAAATTATTTCCCGCAACTTCCAGATAACCAGGAATAATGGTGAAGTAATAAAAATAAAGAAGATAATATGCTTAACCTGCAATACTCCACTTGATACTGCAGTCATGGCCCATCCATTCAATATATCCAGTATTTTTTCCATATCTTTCCCCCCTTTAAAATCTGCCTTACCGCTGACCAGCCATACGCCTGGCACGGCGTTCAAGTTTATCGGCATGAAGGAGTGCTGCCTGATAAATAGCGACGCAAAACTCGCGCAACCGCCCGTCGGGCGCAGGTAGTAATACGTCTGCCGCCAGACGCCGTGCTTCTGCCGCTGAAATCGGATCACGTTGAGCACCCTTTGGATAGAGCGCGCCGGTTATCACCGTTTTTCGCCGGTAACAGAGTTCATGATGATCGAGGCGCAGCGCAGTGATGGTTTCCTCGCCCCTTTCTGTTACTCCTTTAATACGTCCGTCAGCCGAAAAGGTAAAATGCGATTCAACAACAGGCGTCAGTGGGGAAAGAAACAGGGGATGATCATAAGGGTCATAATGGTCTTTGTACTGGGCACCAAAGTCACAGTGCGTCTGGTAGACACCAGGCGGATAGCAGGCAATCATATTCTGAAAGTCGATATCTTCACCGGGGGTAAAATTGATCACCGCTTTCGGCTCCTTACCATTTACCAGCTCTCCCTTACGCTTTTTCTCGACTAAATGACCGCGCGTTTGCGGCAAAATATGCTCAATATGACAACTTTCAACCGTGTTATTTTCACCGCACTCCTGCGGCTTTTTAAGCCGGATTAACGTATAGGCGCACAAATAATGTTGCTGTTGTAGCAGTGCACAGCGTACCGCTTCCATGGGAAAACTGGCTTTGCCATATTCCAGATTCTCGGGCGTCTGGCGATTATCCTGTTT
>CALYQW010000061.1 GCA_945290265.1 uncultured Erwinia sp. | reverse complement strand
GTACGAAACCATAACAGCTTAACCACAAATAATGTCCTTAGGACATTATTTGTGGTTAAGTTAAGGTATGTCAAGTTAAAAAATTAAACACCAATATTTCCAGTTATTTATACTTTTTAGTATTAAATTTTTATTGACAACTTAAAGAATACGACATATAAGTCCTTAGGACTTATATGTCGGTGACGCTACATGATTAAACCTATTTCTCTGCGTGAAGCATTGAGACTAACCCTGTTAAACCATCACTCTAAGCCAGTGATCTCACTTTATGAATTCAACTCATACCTTTACCGCCTGTATCAGGAAAAAATGTATGAGGATTCGCGCATTAGTAAAATCAAGTCCCCGGAACCAGACAGCCGTGCGCGGAATGAAGCATTAGCCGGAGTGATTGAACAGGGCATTTTGTCAGCAGTTATTCCGGGATATATCTGGCAGTTAAGCAATCACAATGCGGCTACCGCCCAGCAGATTGCCTGCGATCTGACACCTTATTCTCATCTGGCATATTTTTCAGCGATGGAGTGGCATGGCATCACCGACCGTATCCCCCATGTTTTGCATCTGAGCCTGGCGGCACTGCCCGCCGCCAGACGCCTGCAACAGGTTCAACTTGAGACACTTTTTCCGGATATCCATGATATTCAACCTTTGCTGGCCCGTGGAGCTACCTCATCGCAGAAAATCGACGGCAAAGAGCTGATCCTGCACACCAAAAAAAATTACCAACCCAAATCAGAACTACACACTTCCGGAGGGGTTCGGGTTTCCACCCTCGGCGAAACGTTCCTTGATATGCTGCGTGAACCTGACTGGTGTGGCGGATACGCTCATGTCCAGGATGTTTTTCAGGAATACGCCGCAGAACATCTTCCCGTGATTGTCAAAACCGTAGACAAGACCGGTACCGGCATAGATAAAGCTCGTGCAGGTTACATGCTGGAAGAGGTTTGCGGGCTGACACATCGAACAATTACTTCATGGAAGGAAAGTGTTCAGCGTGGCGGAAGTCGAAAACTGGTGGCATCGAACCCTTACAAAAACCAGTTCTCCGAAGTATGGTGTATATCTATTAACAACTGACGCTGACGCAATCAATGGACTACTCAATAGAAGATTGGATCTCAGAAGCATCACAGGATCGCGTAACATTTCGTCAGGCCGTGCATATCGTTCTGCAGGCCATCGCTTCAAGTGAGTATCTGAAACCGCGCATGATTATGAAAGGCGGTATTTTGCTGGGCTTGCGCTATCAGAGTTCCCGATTTACTGAAGATATTGACTTTTCGACCAGCATGCGACTCCCGGATATCGATGAGAGCAGATTCCGTGAGGAACTGGATGAATCCCTACAGATCGCCTCTGCTGAGCTGCCTTATCAGGTTGTCTGCGCTGTACAGAGCCTGGTTATTCAACCCAAAAATGTCGAAAACGCTACATTCCCCTCCTTCAAACTTAAAATCGGTTACGCACGTCGGACAAATGAACGAGAGATGATACGTCTTAAGGACAGACAGTCACCTAACACAGTAAAAATTGACTACAGCTTCAATGAACACAGCTATGCGACAGATCACATCACCCTGAGCGATGACGAAGACATTCTGGCTTATAGTTTTACCGATTTAGTGGCTGAAAAAATTCGCTCGGTTATTCAGCAGGTGGAACGCAATCGCTCTCGCCGCCAGGATATCTACGATCTGAACCTGCTGCTGGATATCGTTACCCCGGATGATAAAGAAAAGCATACTATTCTGACTACGCTGCTGGAAAAGTCCGTCGGTCGCCTTGCTGCCGGCTTGGTGAATTCTGCCACCTTAAGCAATCCAGAAATAAGGCAACGCTCGGCCAGAGAATATGAAACTCTGCGCAATGAAATTGAAGGTGAGCTCCCTGATTTCAACCAGTCATACGACCGGCTGGTAAAATTCTATCAGTCGCTGCCCTGGGATTTGGTTGCGGGGGGCGGAGATGCTGAAGGCTGAATTTCATTACTGTCACCGGGGGAAACGGGAAGAGCAGCTGGATCGCTTTATCACTGTTGATAGCGGAAAATGTACAGCCAGTATGCTGGCAGATGGTTATTCCTGCTGTTCCGCTCAACCACATTATGTTGACTGGCTGTGTGAACAGCTGGTGATCCTGAACGGCTCTGGATTAAAAAGTGAAGACGTTTGCCATGAAATCACACAGCTACTTCAGGTAACAGCCTGTTATCCGGGCAAAGCCAGCGTAGTATTTATCGTCTCAGATACCAATCATTACCGCTATACCACGCTGGGAGACAGTCGTATTTATTGGCTAAACAGAGGCCGCCGGACAGCAGATCACTCGCTTGCGCAACTTGCTGTTGATCGTGGTCTGTGCCCGCCCGAAAGAATTCGCTTTCATCCTAACCGGCACACTCTGATACGCCATGCAGGTGGCAGCGCAAATATTCAGCCTGATTGGCTATGCCTGCCAGTCAATAAAAATGAGAAACTTATTCTCTGTACGGATGGTTTCTGGAGTCAGCTGGATGATCGGGAAATTGACCTGGTTTCCGGTCTGTCAGATATCAGATGCCTTGTTGATCGCCTTATCACGCCAGAACCAGCGGATAATCTTTCCGTTGTGTTGTTGCAGAGTAATTAAAAAAACCGCCACAAGGGCGGTTTTTTTGTGCTGGTCAGGTTAAGCGGCCTGCTCAGCAGAGCGTTGAGTTACCAACGTAACGCAAGCACGATCCAGTGCTCACATTTTGGGCTGCTTTACGCCGGGCGTCAACTATCTGAAGGGATATGGTTAATGTGGAATACTGCTGATCATACCCACCGCCCTAAGCAAACTAACTGAATTAATGGGTTATCTCACTTTGAGAGACAAGGTAGCTGTCTACCTGACTTATTGAGCACTCTTCATTCGAAGCATCACTGTTAGTAATCACCTGGTAGGTTTTCCCATCTTTGCCGTGGAAAATAAAACGATAAATCTGGGTATAGCGGTTTTTACCCTTCGGTTCTGACGCTAACAGCTTAACTTCTGTTTTTGATTCGTCGAGATGCGTGATATCAACAATGCCGGAATTTTTTAACCACGCTTCGGCCATATTCATCGGCCACGAGTGACAGTCCGGAGATTTAGCCAGTGAAAAAAGAGGCACCATCACTAACGTCATTATCGCTATTTTTAATTTCATTTAACTACCTCAAGCTGACGATCGCCACTCTTCCAGATTTCTTCTCTGGCTGGAAGCGGTAGGATAATACATCCATTAGAAGCTGAACCGGGGTGTTTAGCACTATCCCCATGGATAAGGAATCCGGCACGACCGAACATTTTATTATCTGGCGAAGGCTGTAACCTGATAGAGTATTTCCCTGTATGGGGGTGTGTGAATGGCTGCCCTGTAATAGTATATTTTCCTTTTGGTAATGGCCCAACATTTTGCTGACCTTCCATTTCCGGATTTTTTTTCCTGACCCTTTGCCTGCGTAACCTCTCGCAACTAAGCGATGACTCCGGCTTAAATTACCAGTGCTTTGTTCATATACCCACGACATAATTCATCCTTAAATATGTGATATAGAATTTATAATATTAACAAAACAAACAGTAATAGCGGCGTGAAAAAATCTGAAAATATCAATTTAAATAATAAATTAATCCAGAATTTATGATCCAATTAATATTATTATAATAAGAAATATGCTCACTTAAATATCGATACCATAGTTACAGACATATAAATCGCGGCAGTGTGAGTTCTGCCGCTAAATCCAGGTATACGGATGACTGATATACGAAAAAAACTCAGCGCCCTTTCTTTTTACGTCCGGGCTGAGTAAAGCGCTTGCGCGCACCGGCATTGGCGGCGGGTTTATCGCCGTGTTTCGCTCCTGCGCTGGCCGGTTTTTTCGCTGCCGGTTTTGCCTGCGGTTTTTTCGCGGCTTTATTGTCTTCCG
>CALYQW010000060.1 GCA_945290265.1 uncultured Erwinia sp. | reverse complement strand
GCATCATCAGCTTGGAAGGCTGAGGTAATAGCCATTATACGATGCCCGCATCCTGGAACTCGGCTACCTGTTCTGTCTGTAGCTTAGTGAATAACAGATAATGTACCTGTTACCCGAGCCAATCTGCATTTGCTTTATGACTCTGACTGAGCGTTAACACAGTCTGAAATCCCGAAAGACAGGCTTTGCAACTTATCCTTCGCCATCAGTCATTTTTGACTGACTTCAACCCTGACTGCTGGTTGAAATGGTGGTGGGAGAAGGATTCGAACCTTCGAAGTCGATGACGGCAGATTTACAGTCTGCTCCCTTTGGCCGCTCGGGAACCCCACCAGGGTACTTGATGGTGCCGGCTACCGGAATCGAACTGGTGACCTACTGATTACAAGTCAGTTGCTCTACCAACTGAGCTAAGCCGGCATCAAGTGGTGCGCATTCTAGGAAGACCTGAGCCTGGATGCAACAAAAAAATCATTAAAAAAAATCTTCCGCTCATTATTTACACAAATATTCATATATTGCTGCTTTTGTAGCAAATTACAGGTCAAATATAGACCAGGCCGCCACCGGTTCCGTTTACCCTGTCCTGCTGACAAAAAGTGCCCAGGTGCAGCAACAGGCTAAAACCCACTCACCTGGAAATGCAAACTCCTGAAGATCAAACGCGCGCGCCACATCTTATCAGACTGCGATTAATTCAAGCTTTTTACCTGGTTTCTGCATCCTGCCCCTCATAAATGTCGAAAAGATTATCTTTCAGGGTTATCTCGCGCTTTTTTTCCTTCATACCAAGACCTTTCCGGTGTTAACCTCCTGCCCATTGTTCGATGAATTATCTGACACTCCCTGCCCGAACTGGCGTTCACCGCCTTCAGCTGCCAGTCAGGGGTTAATTTCAGAAGGTGAATAACTGCCGGCAGAAGCATGTATATGGATAAAAAAAACTCACCGCTAACCACCCCTTACCTGCACTTTGATCGCTCTCAGTGGGCGGCTCTGCGAAACTCGGTGCCAATGACGCTTACGGCAGAAGAAATTGCGCGCCTGAAGGGGATTAATGAAGACCTTTCGCTTGAAGAAGTCGCCGAAATTTACCTGCCGCTTTCCCGACTGTTGAATTTTTATATCAGTTCTAATCTGCGCCGGCAGGCTGCTCTGGAACAGTTTCTCGGCTCAGCAAGGCAAAAAATACCGTATATCATTAGCATTGCCGGCAGCGTTGCCGTGGGGAAAAGCACCACCGCCCGCGTGTTGCAGGCGCTGCTCAGCCGCTGGCCAGAGCACCGTCGGGTAGAGTTAATTACCACCGATGGCTTTCTGCACCCCAATGCGGTACTCAAAGAACGCGGCCTGATGCAGAAAAAAGGTTTCCCGCTCTCATACGATATGCACCGGCTGGTCAATTTCGTCTCCGAGCTGAAATCCGGTGCCTGTCAGGTCACCGCACCGGTTTATTCTCATCTGATCTACGATGTGATCCCCGATGGCGACAAGGTGGTTCAGCAGCCTGATATTTTGATTTTGGAAGGATTAAACGTTCTGCAGAGTGGGATGGATTATCCGCACGATCCACACCACGTATTTGTCTCTGATTTTGTGGATTTTTCCATTTATGTCGATGCGCCTGAAAAACTGCTGGAAAGCTGGTATATCAACCGTTTCCTTAAGTTTCGTAAGGGGGCGTTCAGCGATCCTGAGTCATATTTCCATAACTATGCGCAGTTGCCGGAAGAAGAAGCGGTAGCCATCGCCACGCAACTCTGGAAAGAGATCAACTATAAAAACCTGCAGGAAAACATTCTGCCCACCCGCGAACGCGCCAGCCTGATTATGACCAAAAGTCAGGGTCATGCGGTCGACCTGGTCAGACTGCGCAAATAACCGCGAACCTGGACGGGGGATTTTCCCCCATTAACGGTTAATTCTGCGGTCTCAGCGAGATTTCGCCTCCCACCCAGGATTTACGCACACCGTCCTGTTCAAGGATTAGTCCTCCCTGTGGATCGATACCCCGCGCGATACCCGGTATTTCACGATCGCCAATCAGCAGTTTTACCGGCCGGTCAATAAAATTATCCAGGGTTGCCCAGCGCTTAATAAAGGGTGTAAGACCATCCAGTTCGAATTGGGTCAGCGCGATTCGAAGCTGGTTAATGATCGTAGCTGACAACGTATTACGGTTAACGGTAATTCCGGCATCCTGCAAATTGATCCAACCCTGATTAATCACATCCGCATCAGCACTACGCATCGCCAGATTAATTCCCGCTCCGATCACGATCTGTGCCGCATCTCCTGCTTTTCCCGTCAGTTCAACCAGAATACCGGCAAGTTTGCGTTCATTAAGATAGATATCATTGGGCCATTTTACCCGGATATTTTCAGCACCTTGCTGCTGCAGCGCCTCGGCAATCACTATCCCAATCACCAGACTGAGGCCCATTGCCGCTGCCGGTCCCTGCTCCAGACGCCAGTACATCGACAGGTAGAGGTTCGAGCCAAACGGAGAAAACCACTGGCGGCCACGTCTGCCACGACCAGCCTGCTGATATTCCGCGACGCAGGCATCACCGGATTCAAGACTGTCCATGCGATCCAGTAAATACTGGTTAGTCGAGTCTATCACCGGAATCACTGATACCCGGCCGGCATCCACCTGTTGGTTAATCTGCGCTTCATCCAGTAGCTGCATCGGGCTGGGGAGGCAATAGCCTTTCCCGGTCGAGGTTGTCACATCAATCCCCCAGTCACGCAGGGTCTGAATATGTTTGTTGATCCCGGCACGGCTCATACCAAGCTGCTCACCGAGCTGTTCGCCGGAGTGGAACTCTCCGTCTGCCAGAACAGCCACCAGGGCTAACGGGATAGTCAGGTCTTTCATGCGATGGCCTCCGTGGCATCTGTTTCCCCTCTGGCGGTGATAAAACGCACTTCAGGCTCCAGCAGTATGCCGAATTTTTCTGCCACCTGCAGCCGTACCTGATGCGCCAGGTTAACCACATCCTGACCGCTGGCATTATCAATATTTATCAGCACCAGTGCCTGCTGCTGATGAACTGCTGCGCCACCAACCTGCAGCCCTTTCAGGCCACACTGGTCAATCAGCCAGCCCGCTGCCAGCTTCACCTCACCACTATCCTGCGGATATTGCGGTATCTGTGGGTAACGAGCCCTCAGTTCAGCCGCGTGCTGTGCGCTGACTATCGGGTTTTTAAAAAAGCTGCCAGCATTGCCGGTAACATTCGGATCGGGTAGCTTACTGCACCGCATATGACATACTGCTTCAAAGACCTGCAAAGGGGTAACCGTCAGCGGATCCAACGATCGGAGATCGCCGTAGGTCAGCAGCGGATGCCATGTTTTGCTCAACCGCAACCCCACTGCCACAATCGCATAACCATCTCGGTATTGGTGCTTAAAGGTACTGTCACGGTAGCCAAACCGGCAGGCCTGCGCTGCCAAACGTTCCTGATTGCCGTCCTGCAAACGAACTACGTCTACATACTCACAGAAATGCGCCAGTTCTGCGCCGTAAGCGCCGATATTTTGGATAGGTGCCGAGCCAGCACAGCCGGGAATTAGTGCCAGATTCTCCAGTCCGGGTAAGCCGGTTTTCAGGGTATATTCAACCAGCTGATGCCAGTTCTCTCCGGCACCGACATGCAGCAGCCAGCTGTCAGTCTGGTCTTCGATCTGAATTCCTTTAATACGATTGATAATCACCTGCCCGGCAAAATCTCCCAGAAACAGCACATTACTGCCTTCCCCCAGTAATAACACCGGTTCATTCTGCTGACGGCTTTGCTGCCAGCTGGCACAGAGTGCATCTGTGCTATCAGCCACGGTGATCCGGGCAGCGCTGGCGGCGATGCGGAAGGTATTCCAGGGTTTTAAAGTATTTTGCGGGAGGGACATAACACAGCCTTTACGGAGTAAACTGATAATAGTTTACCCGATCCACACCAGGCATCAGAGATATTTTCTGCATCAGGCTGTTGCCCTGGCTGTTGCCCTTGCCTTTGACCTGGCCCTGGCTGTTGCCCTTGCCTTTGACCTGGCCCTGGCTGTTGCCCTTGCCTTTGACCTGGCCCTGGCCGTTGCCCTGCCTTTGACCTGGCCGTTGACGTTGCAGTTGACCTTAGGGCGGCATCAGGAACGGAGCCGGGGCTGCGCCGTTTTCAAGTAAGAGCCGCCAGGACGGCGGCGAAAGGCGTGCTGAGACAGGATGTCGAATCGCGCCGGTGCGCAGAAAACGGCGTGGCCGCGGGAACCCGCGACAGCGGGCGACGTGACGCCGCGAGCACGGGGTCAAGGGGCCTTTGCGACTGAAGGCCCCTTGTCGCCAGTCCGCGCAGCGGAATGGTGAAACGTCGTTGACCTGGCTTTTGCCCTTAAAAAGCCGGGAAATTCACCAAAGCTCAAACGCAA
>CALYQW010000059.1 GCA_945290265.1 uncultured Erwinia sp. | reverse complement strand
GCACCACCGGCAGTATTAAATTAAAGGCGGTGTGTGAAAACCGCGATGGAAAGTTATATCCCAGCCAGCTGGTCAACGTTCATTTGCAGATTGGCCTGCTGAAATCGGTGACGGTGGTGCCCCAGCGGGCGATTCAGTATGGGCAGCAGGCTAATTTTGTCTGGCTGGTTGATGCCGGTCAGCGCATTCATCAGCGCACGGTGGTGCCCGGCGTGCAGTATGGCCGTGAGGGGATTGTGCTGGGATCCGGTCTGGCACCGGGCGAAACAGTGGTTACCGAAGGCTTTGCGGCACTGCGTGAAGGCAGCCTGGTGGACAGCGTCAGCCCGCAGGGCAGCGAAAAGGTGTCCGGCTTATGAACCCTTCACGCCCGTTTATTGCCCGCCCGGTCGCCACGCTGTTGCTGGCGCTGAGCGTGTTTATCGCGGGTCTGATTGCCAGTCTGACCCTGCCGGTTTCCGCGTTGCCACAGGCGGATTATCCGGTGATCCAGCTGACAACCCACTATCCGGGGGCCAGCCCGGCGGTGGTTTCAGCCACCGTCACCGCCCCGCTGGAAAGCCAGCTGGGCATGATGTCCGGCCTGGAACAGATGTATTCTTCCAGCGGCAACGGCATATCTTCGATTACGCTGCGCTTTAATCTCGATCTCTCGCTGGATGTGGCACAGCAGGAAGTGCAGGCCGCCATTAACGCCGCATCTAAATTGCTGCCGGACGATCTGCCGACACCGCCGATCTATAAAAAAGTAAACCCGGCGGATAAGCCGCTGGTCACGCTGATGGCAACTTCATCGCAGCGCCCGCTAACCGAGGTGCAGGATCTGCTGAATACCCGCATCGCCCTGAAAATTGCTCAGCTGAACGGGGTCGGCAATCTCGCTCTGCAGGGCGGCAACCGTCCGGCGATCCGCATCACCCTGAATCAACAGGCGCTGGCCGCGCGTAATCTGACCTCAGAGGACGTCAGGCAGCAGATTGCGGTCAGCAGCCTGCAAAGCGCAAAAGGCGATATCAATGGCCGCTATGAAACGCTGATGCTGGATACCAATGACCAGCTGCGCAGTATTGAGGACTGGCGCAACCTGATCCTCTCGCTGCATGATGGCGTTCCGCTGCGGCTGAAAGAGGTCGCGGTGGTTGAAAATGGTGCGGAAGATGTGCGCCAGGCGGCCTGGGTCAATCAGCAGCCGGCCATTCTGCTGACGGTGCAGCGCCAGCCGGGGGTAAATGAAATTCAGCTGGCCGATGCCATCCGCCAGCATCTGCCGCAGTGGCGGGCCGCTCTGCCGCCGGATGTCCGCCTGACGATGCTGGTGGATCATACCGATGCGGTGCGTGCCTCCGTGGCCGGCGTCAGTAAAGAGCTGCTGTGCTCGGTATTACTGGTAGTGATGGTCACGTTTTTATTTCTGCGCAGCGCGGCTGCCACGCTGGTAACCGGCATTGTGGTGCCGCTATCAATTGCCGGTACCTGCATCATTATGACCTTCTGCGGCTTCAGCCTGAATAACTTCACGCTGATGGCCTTAACCGTAGCCAGCGGCTTTATTATTGATGACGCCATAGTGGTGGTGGAGAATATTTCCCGCTGGCTGGAACGCGGCATGTCACGGCATGAGGCCGCGCTGAAGGGCACCGAAGAGATTGGCTTTACCGTTATCTCACTCACCCTGTCGCTGGTGGCGGTGTTGATCCCGCTTTTATTTATGGAAGGGATTATTGGCCGGCTGTTACGGGAATTTTCCATCACCCTTGCGGTGGCGATCATGATGTCGATGATCATTTCCCTTACGCTGGCACCGATGCTGTGTGCGGCGATCCTGACGCCTGCACCGCAGCCTCAGGCCGGGCAGTTTTTTGCCCGTCTGACCCGCCTGTATGGCCGGATGTTAAATAAGTGTTTGCAACACCGGCGCATTACGGTCCTGATCACCGCTGGTCTCACCCTGTTGACCGTCCTGCTTTATCTGCTGACCCCGAAAAGCCTGTTCCCCGCCGAAGATAACGGGGTGATTCAGTTTACCGCCGTGGCGCAGGGGGATATCTCTTACGCTGAAATGAGCCGCCGACAGCAGATCCTGACCGGGATTATGCTACAAAACCCGGCGGTCGCCAGCGTGACGGCCAGCGTGGGAGTCAACGCCGCGAACTCAGCACTGAACCGCAGTCATATCCAGGTCAATCTGAAACCCTTTGCGTTGCGCACCTTCTCTGCCAGCCAGGTGGTGGCCCGGCTGAAACAGGCCGTCGGACATCGGGTCGATCTGCAACTGTATGCCAGCATCCCGCCGCTGCTGACATTAAACGATGTGGTGGCACCGGGACGGTATCAGTTCACGCTTGAGAGTATTGACCGTGGACAGCTGCGGCAGAACGCGCTGCAACTGGCTGCGGTGCTGCGAAATACGCCGGGGCTGAGCGATATCAGCAGCAGCGTCGATTCCCAGATTAAAACGGTCAGCATGGTGATTAACCGCGATCGGGCGCAGCGTTTAGGCATCAGCGTGGCGGATATTGACGCTGCGCTGTATAACGCCTTTGGGCAGCGGCAGATCGCCACCCTGTATACCGAGGCCAACCAGTACCGGGTGATCCTCAATGCCAGAATGCAGAACCAGCAGGGCATTCGTGCGCTGGAAGGGCTGTATCTGAAAACCCGGGCTGATGGTGACAGCACCACGCCGGGGATGGTGCCATTGAGCGCGGTAGCCAGCCTGAACATCGGGCAGGGGGCACTGACTTATGAAAGGTTCAATCAGCTACCGGCCGTGACCTTCTCCTTTAATCTGACCGACGGCAACTCCCTGCAGGCCGCAATAAGCGCTATCCGCGCGCAAAAGGCGCAGCTGAGTCAGTCCGGGAGTGTCGTGCTGCGTTTTCAGGGGGAAGCGGGGCTGTTTGAGCATTCAACCGCCAGTGAACTGTGGCTGATCGTGGTGGCGATTTTTTCGGTGTATGTGATTCTGGGGATGCTGTATGAAAGTTTTCTGCATCCGGTCACCATTCTTTCTACTTTACCCTCCGCGCTGGTCGGCGCACTGCTGGCGCTGTGGCTGAGCGGCACGGATTACACCCTGACCGCGATGATTGGCCTGATCCTGCTGATTGGTATCGTGAAAAAAAACGCCATTATGATGGTCGATTTTGCCCTGCAGGCGCAGAAGGAAGGCCTGTCAGCGCGCGAGGCGATTCAGCAGGCCTGCCTGCTGCGCTTCCGGCCGATTATGATGACCAGCTGTGCCACGCTGTCTGGCGCGCTGCCGCTGATGCTGGCCAGCGGTGAGGGGGCGGAGCTGCGGCAGCCGCTGGGGATGGTAATTATCAGCGGGCTGCTGGTCAGCCAGCTGCTGACGCTGTTCAGTACCCCAGTCATTTATCTGGGGCTGAGCCGCTTCACCCTGCTTGCCGGCGCGACGCGGCGGCAACCGGCATGAGGTTTCTTACCCGACTGTGCGTTGGCCGGCCGGTGGCCACGCTGTTACTGATGATTTCCATCGCCGTGGCGGGGCTGATGGGCTTTCGCTTGCTGCCGGTTGCGCCGCTGCCGCAGGTTGACCTGCCGACGATTATCGTGACCGCCGCGCTGCCGGGGGCCAGCCCTGATACCATGGCGGCAACCGTTGATACCCCGCTGGAAAGAACGCTGGGGCAAATTGCCGGTATTACTGAAATGACCTCCAGCAACGCGCCGGGCACGACGATGATCGTGCTGCAGTTTGATATCAACCGCGATATTGACGGTGCCGCGCGTGATGTGCAGGCGGCGATTGATGCCGCGCAGTCACTGCTACCCAGCGGAATGCCGACGCTGCCCGCCTGGCGTAAAATTAACCCGGCGGATGTGCCGGTGCTGGTGGTTGCCGTTACCTCCGATCGCCTCAGTCGTCCCGAGCTTTATCAGCTGGTTTCCGGGCAGATTAAACAGCGTATTGCGCAGCTGCCGGGGGTCGGAACCGCGGATATTCTGGGCAGTTCTGCTCCCGCCATCCGCATCGACCTCAATTTGCGCAGGCTGACGGAGTTAGGGCTGTCGCCTGAAGCGATACGTGAGGCGGTAAAAAACGCCATCTCCGCCAGAGCAGAAGGCGAACTGGAAGATCGGGGCAGCCGTCTGATTATTGCAGGACAAATGCAGGCTGACAGCGTGCCGCTGTATCGCTCGCTGATTGTCAGCTGGCGCAACGGACATGCGCTGCGCCTGGGGGAGATAGCGGCAGTCAGTGAGGGCGTGGAGGATCGCAATAATATCGGGTTTTATAATCAAAGCCCGGCGCTGATGCTGAGTGTGACGCGTCAGGCCAACGCCAATATGCTGGAGGTGATTGCCGGGGTGAAACAGCAGCTGGGGTCATTAAAAGCCGCGCTGCCGGACTCCGTGGCGCTGAATATTGTGGTTGATCGGGCCGATTATGTGCGTTCTTCACTGCATGAGGCAGAGCTGACGCTGCTGCTCTCCATTCTGCTGGTGATTGTGGTTATCTGGTATTTTCTGCGCGACGTCAGAGCGCTTTTCATTGCCAGCGTCACCCTGCCGATCGCGCTGCTGGGCAGCTTTGCCGTGATGTGGGCGCTGGGATACAGCCTGAATAATCTTTCACTGATGGCGCTGATCATTTCCACCGGTTTTATCGTCGATGATTCGATTGTGGTACTGGAAAATGTCAGTCGCCATAGCGCCAGCAAAGGGGCGCTGCGCGCGGCGCTGGTCGGCACCCGTGAGGTTGGTTTTACCCTGGTGGCGATGACGGCCGCGCTGATTGCGGTTCTGCTACCGCTGCTGCTGGCAGACAACCTGATGGGGCGCGTATTCCGCGAGTTTGCCGTGACGCTGACGGCAACCCTGATCATTTCACTTTTCGTTTCACTGACCCTGACGCCGATGCTGTGCGCGCGTCTGCTGCGTCACCGTGCGCCAGCCGCCGGGGAAAAACCGCAGTAGGGCGGGCAGCGCCTGCTCGCGTTCTGCGATCGGGTATTACAGTGGACGCTGGCACACCGGCGCATCACGCTGGGAAGTTTGATCCTGATGATTATCCTCAACATCACGCTTTACAGCGCGGTAGATAAAGGATTTTTCCCTCCCCAGGACACCGGATTACTCAAAGGGGTGGTGCAGGTAGAAGACAGCGCATCATTTATCCAGCTTAAACAAAAATTACTCGCCAGTGTGCAGGCGGTTCGTCAGGATCCGGCGGTAGAAAGCGTGATAACGTCCAGCAATAATGGCCTGTACGTTAACCGCACCACCGCCAGCATCTATGTGTTACTGAAGCCCGCCAGCCAGCGCGCGGACTCTGCACTGGTGGTGGCAGAGCGGCTCAATCAGTCTATGCGCCGGCAGGTTGGGGTCAGGGTATTGCTACGACCCGCCGAAGATTTGCATATCGGTGCGCGTAATGCCAGCGGCGCCTGGCAATATACCCTGACCGCTGACAACAGCGATCTGCTGCGTGAATGGGAGGCCAAAATGAAAGCGCGGCTGAGCGCGTTGTCGCAGCTGCGCGATGTTGACAGTGATTTGCAAACCGGCGGTATTAAAGCGATGTTTAAGGTCGATCGGGACAGGGCTGCCCGGCTGGGGGTGAATATGGCTGATATCAATAATTTGTTTAACAATTTATTCAGTCAGCGCCAGATTAGCACGGTCTACCATGATGACAGTCTCTGGCATGTGGTGATGAACATCGATGAAGCTGAATCAGCGGATCCCCGGGTGTTACAGGATCTGTTTGTGATCAATGCGGACGGGGAGGCGGTGCCGGTTTCGGCACTGGCTCAGCGGGTATATACCCCGGCTTCGGTGGTGGTGGCGCATCAGGGGGGAGTTGCTGCCGCGACGCTGAGCTTTAATCTGCAGCCGGGGGTGTCGCTGCAGCAGGCAGAAAAGCTGATCGGGCAGCAGGAAGTTGCGGCGGGTTTACCCGAGGCTGTCCATGCCGCGCTGCAGGGCGATGCCAAAGCGGCCAGCCAGTTCACCATGACCGTTCCCCTGCTGATATTTTGCGCGCTGTTTATTTTATACGTGGTGATGGGCATATTATATGAAAGCACTATTCATCCCCTCACCATCCTCTCCACGCTGCCGTCTGCCGGCATTGGTGCACT
>CALYQW010000058.1 GCA_945290265.1 uncultured Erwinia sp. | reverse complement strand
GCGGACGCACAATCGATCCTGCCTATGAAGTTCATCTGGCGCTGTATCAGGCCATTACCGGGCCGGAAGCGTATCAGAAAGCCTTTCAGCAGCTGGCACCAGACTTCTTCGATCTGATTGTGATTGATGAATGCCATCGCGGCAGCGCGGCAGAAGACTGCGCCTGGCGCGAAATACTCGACTATTTCAGCAGTGCTACTCAGATTGGGCTGACGGCAACGCCCAAAGAAACCGAGACCGTCTCCAGTACCGATTATTTTGGCGATGCGGTTTATACCTACTCGCTGAAGCAGGGCATTGAGGACGGTTTCCTTGCGCCTTACAAAGTGGTACGCGTTGATATTGATGTGGATATTCAGGGCTGGCGACCGGTTAAAGGGCAATTGGATAAATACGGTCAGGAAATCGAAGATCGTATTTATAACCTCAGGGACTTTGACCGCACTCTGGTGATTGATGAGCGCACTATGCTGGTGGCGCAAACCACCACCGATTACCTGAAGCGCACTAACCCGATGGATAAAACCATCGTCTTCTGCAACGACATTGACCATGCCGAACGGATGCGCCATGCGCTGATCGTGCTCAATCCCGAACAGGTACTGAAAAACGAAAAATACGTTATCAAGATCACCGGTGACGATGAGATCGGCAAAGCACAGCTGGATAACTTTATTAACCCTAAAAAAGCGTACCCGGTGATTGCCACTACCTCGGAACTGATGACCACCGGGGTTGATGCACAAACCTGTAAGCTGGTGGTGCTGGATCAGCATATCCAGTCGATGACCAAATTTAAGCAGATTATCGGCCGCGGCACGCGGATTAACGAGCAATACGGCAAGCTGTGGTTTACGGTACTTGATTTTAAAAAGGCCACCGAACTGTTTGCCGATGAACGCTTTGACGGGGTGCCGGAGAAAGTGCTGGTGGTCACGCCGGACGAAATTACCGACAGCGAGTCAGACTTTGACCAGCAGCTGAACGAGGATGAACACCGCGACGGTGAGGAAAGCAGCGCGACCGGAGCCAGCGAGCCGGGGGCAGATTATCAGCCCAATGGGGCTGCCAGCGGAGCCTTTACGGATGAAGAAGAAAGCCGCAGCCGCAAAGTCTATGTGAATGGTGTAACGGTAAAAGTGCTGGCTCAGCGGGTCCAGTATTACGATACCGATGGCAAACTGGTTAGCGAATCCTTTCAGGATTACACCCGCAAAATCCTCAAAAAAGACCGCGACTGTGCCACCCTGGAGAGTTTTCTGCGTAAATGGCAGGCTGCGCCGCGTAAACAGGCGGTGATCGACGAACTGGCGCAAATGGGCATTCTGTGGGATGTGCTGGCCCAGGAAGTGGGTAAAGATCTCGACCCGTTTGGTTTGCTGTGTCATGTGGTGTACGGTCAGCCGCCGTTAACCCGTCATGAGCGCGCGGCGAATGTGCGTAAGTGTAATTACTTTACCCGCTATGCTGAACCGGCACAGCAGGTGCTGAGTAATCTGCTGGATAAATATGCGGATGCAGAGGTGCAGGAAATTGAAGACGTTCAGGTACTGAAACTGAAACCCTTTGATCAGCTGGGACGTCCGCTGGAGATTATCAAAACCCGCTTCGGTAATAAGCAGGCCTGGGAGCAGGCGGTCAGTGAACTGGAGCAGGAAATCTACCAGCCAGCGCCGCGCTCCGCCTGACCATGATTATTCTGCCAGCGGATGCGCCTGCGTCCGCTGGCATCTTTTATTAAGTATGGAATCAAAACATGTCAATCAGCTCAGTCATTAAATCCCTTCAGGACATTATGCGTAAAGATGCCGGTGTCGATGGTGACGCTCAGCGTCTTGGTCAGCTCTCCTGGCTGCTGTTTCTGAAGATTTTTGATACCCAGGAAGAAGAGCTGGAACTGGAGCAGGACAACTATCAGCTACCGATCCCACAGCGCTATCTGTGGCGCAGCTGGGCGGCCAACAGCGAAGGGATTACCGGTGATGAGCTGCTGGAATTTGTTAACGACGATCTGTTTCCAAAACTCAAGAACCTGATTGCTCCGGTTGATAAAAACCCGCGTGGTTTTGTGGTGAAGCAGGCGTTTAGTGATGCCTATAACTATATGAAAAATGGCACCTTACTGCGTCAGGTGATCAACAAACTGAATGAAATTGATTTCAGCAGCAGCCAGGAGCGCCATCTGTTTGGCGATATCTACGAACAGATTTTGCGCGATCTGCAAAGTGCCGGTAACGCCGGGGAATTTTATACCCCGCGCGCCGTCACCCGTTTTATGGTTAACCGTATTGATCCGCAGTTGGGTGAGTCAGTGATGGATCCGGCCTGCGGTACCGGTGGCTTTCTTGCCTGCGCCTTTGACCATATTAAAGCGCATTACGTTAACACCACCGAGGATCATAAAGTCCTGCAACAGCAGATCCACGGGGTAGAGAAAAAGCAGCTGCCGCGCCTGCTGTGTACCACCAATATGCTGCTGCACGGTATTGAAGTGCCGGTACAGATCCGCCATGACAATACCCTGACCAAGCCGCTGGCCTAATGGGATGAGCAGATTGACGTGATTATCACCAACCCGCCGTTTGGTGGCACCGAAGAAGACGGGATTGAAAAGAACTTTCCGGCGGAGATGCAGACCCGCGAAACCGCCGACCTGTTTTTGCAGCTGATAATTGAAGTGCTGGCACAGAAAGGGCGTGCGGCGGTGGTCTTACCGGACGGCACGCTGTTTGGTGAAGGGTAAAAACCAAAATTAAAAAGCTGCTGACCGAAGAGTGCAACCTGTATACCATTGTGCGCCTGCCAAACGGCGTGTTTAACCCTTACACCGGGATTAAAACCAATATCCTGTTTTTTACCAAAGGCCAGCCAACGAAAGAAACCTGGTTTTATGAGCATCCCTACCCGGAGGGCGTAAAGAACTACAGCAAAACCAAACCAATGAAGTTTGAGGAATTCCAGGCGGAAATTGACTGGTGGGGCAGTGAAGCCGATGGCTTTGCCAGCTGCCAGCAGAATAATCAGGCGTGGAAAGTCAGTAATGATGAAATTATTGCCCGCAACTTTAACCTCGATATTAAAAACCCGTACCAGGGTGAAACAGTCAGCCACGACCCGGACGAACCGCTGGCGCAGTATCAAAGCCAGCAGCAGGATATCAGCCAGCTGCGTCATCAGCTGAGCGATATTCTCGCTGCGGCGCTGGCGGGCAATAAGGGGGCAAACTGATGGCGGTGGAACAACTGATTACTGACCATCTGGATATCTGGTCGTCAGCGCTGCAAACCCGCTCCACCGCCGGACGCGGCAGCAGTGGCAAAATTGACCTCTACGGGATTAAGAAACTGCGTGAGCTGATCCTGGAGCTGGCGGTGCGCGGCAAGCTGGTGCCCAAAAATCCGGACGATGAACCGGCATCTGAGCTGTTAAAGCGGATTGCGGCAGAAAAAGCTGAGCTGGTAAAGCAGGGCAAGATTAAAAAGCAGAACCCGCTGCCCAAAATTAGCGAGGAAGAAAAGCCTTTTAAGCTGCCGGTGGGGTGGGGTGGGGTGGGAGTGGGTGAGGTTGGGTGAGATCGCTTTAATTAATCCGAAAATAGAAGTATCAGATGATGAACAAGAGATTTCTTTTGTTCCCATGCCCTGTATTTCTACTCAGTTTGATGGTTCCCATAATCATGAGAAAAAAAATAGGGTGAAGTTAAAAAAGGTTATACCCATTTTTCGGATGGTGATATAGCTCTGGCAAAAACAACCCCTTGTTTTGAAAACAGTAAAGCTGCCATTTTTACAGGATTAAAAGGTGGTGTAGGAGTTGGTACAACAGAATTACACGTAGCCCGTCCATACAGTACTGAATTGAATCTCCGGTATATTCTTCTCAATATGAAATCATCTCACTATCTAAGTTCAGGTGAATCACTGATGACCGGTTCTGCTGGTCAAAAACGAGTTCCACGAAGTTTTTTTGAGAGTTACCCCTTACCATTTCCATCGAAAGTTGAACAAGCCAGCATCGTAAAGGTTTCTTCACAATTAATGTCTCTTTGCGACCAACTGGAGCAGCAATCGTTAACCAGTCTGGAGACGCATCCGCAGTTGGTAGAAACCCTGCTGGCAACGCTCACTGCCAGTTAGAATGCCGAACAACTGGCCGAAAACTGGGCGCGGATTAGCCAGCATTTCGATACGCTGTTTACCACTGAAGCCAGTATTGATGCGCTAAAGCAAACCATTCTGCAACTGGCGGTAATGGGCAAGCTGGTGCCGCAGGACCCTAACGATGAGCCGGCCAATATTCTTCTTTCTCGATTACGTTTATCAAGGCAATCGGAGCTGAATAAACTAAAAGATGAGAGTAAAGAAGCTGCGACAATGCTTAAAAAATTGAGTAAATTGCCTGATGTGAAAATAGAAATTGGTGTTCCTGAAAATTGGAGTGTTGTGCACCTGATTGATATCTCCTTATTCTTGGTTGATTGCCATAATAAATCAGCCCCATATCAGGATGATGGCTTTCCAATCATTAGACAACAAATATTCGTAACCGGGAATTCATTTCATCTGATTTGAAACTTGTGGATAAAAAAACATATGAATTTTGGTCAAAAAGGTGTCCTCCTGAGTCAGGTGATATAATTTTTACTCGTGAAGCTCCAATGGGAGAAGCATTAATAATCCCCGAAAAGGCAAAATGGTGTTTAGGTCAAAGAACGATGCTTATTCGTGTAATGAAGGAATTTATAAGTAATGAGTACATCCTTTTGGCCCTTACTGAGCCAAATTTATTGGCGAGTGCTGCAGAAACAGCAGTGGGATTAACTGTGAAGCATCTTAGGGTTGGAGACGTGGAAAATTTTAAAATCCCAATACCTCCTTTGAATGAGCAAAAGCTGATAGTTTCAAAAGCTAAAGCCCTTTTTACTCTATGTGACACCCTAAAAACCCACTTGCAATCCGCCCAACAAACCCAGCTCCATCTGGTGGACGCACTGACTGTCGCAGTAGTAAACTAATTATCTTTCTCCGCTGGCGAATTATTCGCCAGTCTAAGCCGGGGTAGTAAGGTTCTTGCATGCTATTGGTAGCAAATTGGCTAATAAAGCCTTACTAATGCGGCTTACTATTAATTTTCAGGGAAATCAAATCTGTCAGTTTTTTTAATTCTTTCAGGGTTTAATTTTCTTTAAAAGTCAGCTATCTCAATCTGGTCATTTTTGATTAATAAAACCTGCTTAAGCATTGGTATCTCTTACTATTTATCATTTTTTCTTAGCCGATATATCTCACTGCTGGTAGTAAAAGAAATACCCATGTTATTACTGTTGCTTACAGAGTATACTCTCTTTTTTTCTATGCAATTTATCGGTGGTTTCATATCTTCAAAACAACGCCTGTCATATTTACCTTCTTCTTTGTAGCCATCTGCAAAATCCCAGAATACTATCGAGAAAAAACCATCTTTAGCAGGGTTTGGTGTATTGTATTTTTCTTTTAGTTTCTCTTTATTTTTCAGCCACCAGTCTATTTTTCCCTGGTCAGTAGAAGGGAAGTTTCTTACCAGAACAGAGCTAAATTCACCATCTTTATGAACCGCAATAATCTCTACCGGTCGCAAAAAAAACCAGAAAAAATAAATCAGCAGGCAAAAACCAACCAATAGCGGCGTGCAAACTGCATTTTTACTTTTTATAGTCACAGCACCCTCCGGTAATTTTTATAGTGGCTTCCATATTGGTCATAAATGGTTTGAAACCAAAAAGATTGTATCGCTGGAGAACAAATCAGATACAGGGGATCTGTAAATGATTAAAATTACACGCCATCTTATGTAGTGCTGGGAATACTCAGATGCCTCGTGTGTGATATGGCTCCTGGACGATGTCTGTGTCTAAACTAAGAACCTGTCCCATGAGGCTTTTATTTGTTATTTGAACCTGGTCAGTGCTCAGAATCCTCACGTACTTCATGTACGCTGCGGTTACTGCGCACTGTCCGTGTTAAAATTCACTTCAACAATTACACCTAATGGGTCAGGCTCTTAATCATTCGTATCTCTTACTATTTCACCATTTTTCTTCATACGATATATTTTATCATTCACGGTAAATAACAAATTACCTTTTCGACCAGTCTGTACAGAGAATACTCTGTC
>CALYQW010000057.1 GCA_945290265.1 uncultured Erwinia sp. | reverse complement strand
CCCAAACCCAAACCCAAACCCAAACCCAAACCCAAACCCAAACCCAAACCCAAACCCAAACCCAAACCCAAACCCAAACACAAACCCAAACCCAAACCCAAAAGAATGCTTTGGTTTTTAAGCCTTTGCCTTTGCCTTTGCTTTTGACCTGGTTTTTGAAGTTGACCTTTGAGCGGCATCAGGAACGTCGCCGAGGCAACGACGATTTCCAGGACGAGCTGCCACGGACGGCGGCGAGATGGCGTGCTTCGCCTGGACGGCGAATCACGCCGGTCCGCCAGAAATTGGCGTGGCCGAGGGAACCTGCGCAGCAGGCGATGTGACGCCGCAGGCACGGGGACAAGGAGCCTTTGCCGGAAGGCCCCTTGTCGCCAGCCCGTGAAACGGGATGGTGAAACGTAGTTGACCTTAGCTTCCGCGCAGCGGAGTGCCCTGGCTTTTAAAACCCAAACAAAAAGGGCAGCCGGAGGGCTGCCCAGTACGATTACTCACGCCATAAAATATGGCACAACTTATGATCCTTCTCCCGACATAACAGCACCCGGGCAAACACATCAGTCACCGGGCCGGCTTCGGTTTCTCCCAAACCAATCACCACCTCGGCAAAAAAGTCCGGATTCACATCGAAATCAACGTGCTCAGCCCAGTCATCTGCCGGATCGTGCAGCTCGGCGCTGCCACGCTCCTCAAACTGCAAATTAAACAGGATCACATCTGCCGGGTCGAGATTATCGGTGGCCAGTTCAAGAAAAATATCATAAGCCTGTTCCAGGGTTTCATCTTCAGTCAGGCGGTTATTTAAATCCATACGGGTTCCTGTTATCTGGCTTGCGGGCGGTCAGTTTGCCTTGTTTTTACAGCAACGGGCTGAAGAAGTAAAACAGTCGCTCAACAATACGTTGCCACCAGGCACGATGCTTCCATTTTTCTGCATCCAGCAGACGCGAGCGGGCAATATAATCATCCTGTACGCAGGCCAGATCGCTGCCAAAGCCGTCATCGTCAATTACCAGGGTAATTTCAAAGTTCAGCCACAGGCTGCGCATATCCAGATTAACCGTACCCACCAGACTCAGCTGACCATCCACCAGCACACTTTTGGTATGCAGCAGGCCGCCTTCAAACTGATAGATCTTCACCCCGGCTTCCAGCAGTTCGGCAAAGAAGGCGCGACTGGCCCAGCCCACCAGCAGTGAATCATTATGGCGAGGCACGATAATAATCACCTCAACCCCGCGCCAGGCGGCGGTGCAGATGGCATGCAGCAGATCGTCGCTGGGAACAAAATAGGGGGTGGTCATTACCAGCTGCTGCTGAGCGGAATAAACCGCAGTCAGCAGCGACTGATGGATCATATCTTCGGGGTAGCCCGGACCGGAGGCGACCGCCTGGATGGTGTGTCCGCTCTCGGCTTCAAACGGCATAATATTGCTGTCCGGCGGTGGAGGCAGTATCCGTTTACCGGTTTCAATTTCCCAGTCGCAGGAGTAAATGATCCCCAGGGTGGTGGCGACCGGGCCTTCCATACGCGCCATCAGATCGATCCACTGGCCAACACCGGCATCCTGCTTAAAGAAACGCGGGTCAACCATATTCATACTGCCGGTATAGGCAATATGGTTATCGATCAGCACCACCTTACGGTGCTGGCGCAAATCCATACGGCGTAAAAATACGCGCAGCAGGCTGACTTTCAGCGCTTCGGTAACATCCACCCCGGCATTACGCATCATTGCCGCCCAGGGGCTGCGGAAGAATGCCACGCTGCCGGCAGAGTCCAGCATCAGACGGCAGTGAACGCCGCGCCGCGCGGCCGCCATTAAGGCTTCTGCCACCTGATCGGCCATTCCGCCGGGCTGCCAGATATAGAACACCATTTCGATATTGTGGCGCGCCAGCTGAATATCGCGTATCAGGGCCAGCATGGTATCTTCGCTGCTGGTCAGCAGCTGCAGCTGATTGCCTTTGACTCCGGCAATGCCCTGGCGGCGTTCACACAGTTGAAACAGCGGACGGGCAACATCGCTGTTATCGATGGCAAAAATATGATGACTGGTTTTCAGATTTTTCAGCCAGCGGGCGGTAGACGGCCACATAGTGCGCGCGCGTTCGGCGCGGCGCTTACCCAGATGCAGCTCACCAAATGACAGATAGGCCATAATGCCCACCAGCGGCAGAATATAGATCACCAGCAGCCAGGCCATTGCTGAGGGCACTGCCCGACGCTTCATCAGAATACGCAGCGTCACGCCGGCAATCAGCAGCCAGTAGCCAAAAATCAGCACCCAGCTTAACAGGGTATAAAAAGTAGTCATCCGTTAACAATTCCGCCTGGTGGTCAAACCGGTGAGTGTATCTGCAAATCCCGGCAGGGAGTGTTTCTGAGTTTCTGGTCACGGCAGATTATCAGAATACCCGTTTGAACGGGCTGACGCGTACCTGACAGTAAACGCCGGCAGCCACATAGGGATCGTCTTCAGCCCACTGTTGTGCCTGCTGTAGTGAAGGGAATTCCGCAATCACCGTTGAGCCGCTAAAGCCTGCCTGGCCCGGATCGTTGCTGTCCACCGCCGGCATTGGCCCGGCAATAATCAGCCGTCCCTCATCCCGCAGCTGCTGCAAACGGGCCAGATGGGCAGGGCGCGCCGCCAGACGTTTTTCCAGTGAATCCGCATGATCTTCACCATAAATGACATACAGCACGGGGTGAGCTCCTGAGGTAATAAAGGTTTGCGCTTCACGTTAAGGGATTGTTCTGTTTTGTGCAAGATGCGCACAGCAGGTTTCTCCGACGGGAAAAGGCACGATTGATCGGGCGTGGTTATTGAAACTGATTGCTATTTGCATTTAAACTTGGGGTTTTGTTTTTGATGCCAGAGACTATGACTACGCTGACCACTTCATTCCCACGCCGTTCACCGCTGCCTGTACTGCTGTCGGTGATACTGCATGGTTCGGTTATCGGTGCTTTACTGTACGCCTCGTTTCATCAGGTAGATCAGATGCCCAAAATGTCCGAACCGGTCAGCGTCACCCTGGTGGCACCGGAGGTCCAGCCCGTTGCGCCCGCTGCACAGCCCGCTCCGCCGGTGGTGGAGCCGCATCCTGAAACCCAGCCTGAAGTGCAGCCGGAACCGGAACCGCCAAAACCCCAGCCGGTGGCGATCCCCAAACCACAGCTAAAGCCGAAACCTAAGCCAAAACCCCAACCGGTGAAGCATCAGCCGGCAAAGCCGCAGCCTGAAAAAACGCCACGCGATAACAAAGCGGCAGAGACCAGTAGCCAGCCGACGCAGCAGGTGAAACCGGCGACCGCACCAACCCTGGCGCAGTCACAGAATAAAGCGGTGGCTGATGGGCCGCGCGCCATCAGTCAGGGCAAACCCGGCTATCCACAGCGCGCCTTTGCGCTGCGTATTGAAGGGCGGGTCAGGGTGCAGTTTGACGTTAACAGCGCGGGTAGCGTAGAGAACATTCGCATTCTGTCAGCCGAGCCGCGCAATATGTTTGAGCGGGAAGTGAAACAGGCCATGCGCAAATGGCGCTATCAGCCAGGGCAGCCGGGCACTAATCAGACGGTATCGATTGTCTTTAAACTGGATGCCGGTTCCAGCGTCGAATAAAGGCAGCAAGGCCCCGAGCGACGCCGGGGCCACAGGCTTAGTTATCTTCGCTTAGCGTAAAGTGGGCTTTATCGTCAGGCAGCGGGCGCGGCTTGCCGTCGGCATCGACGGCAACATAAATAAAGACCGCTTCGGTGGTGCAGTAACGCTGACCAATGGGTTCGGAAGCCACCTTTTTAATCCACACTTCAATATTGATGGTAATCGAGCTGGTGCCGGTACGGATGCAGCGTGCGTGGCAACTGACCACATCACCCACCGCCACCGGTTTGAGAAAGGTCATACCGTCAGCACGTACCGTCACCACGCGGCCTCCGGCAATTTCTTTTGCCAGAATCGCTCCCCCCATATCCATCTGCGACATCAGCCAGCCACCAAAAATATCGCCGTTGGCGTTGGTATCAGCTGGCATCGCCAGGGTTCGCAGTACCATCTCACCCTGCGGGAATCTGTGCTCTTGATTCATTACATTGCTCCGGACTCTTAATTCTGGTCTGAGACCAGCGATAAAAAACCCGACGCGCTGGCCGGGTTAGATAAATTATTTTTCGCTCTGCGGCACCTGACGCCAGATATACACCCCGCTCAGGGCGGTAAACACCAGGGTCAGTGCGCTCAGGCCAAATACTTTGAAATTCATCCAGGTGTCCTGTGATAACCAGAACGCCACGTAAATATTGGCCAAACCACAGGCCAGGAAGAACAATGCCCAGGCAATATTCAGCCGACGCCAGGCGGCGGCAGGCAGCTGTAACTCTTTACCCAGCATCTTCTGGATCAGCGGCTGCTGCATAAACCACTGGCTGAACAGCAGTGCCAGGGTAAACAGGCCGTAAATCACGGTGACTTTCCACTTGATAAAGTCGGGATTGTGAAAGGCAATGGTCAGGGTGCCGAACACGGTGACCAGCGCAAAGGTAATCAGATTCATTTTTTCCAGCCGGCGGTAAAGTAACCAGCTGATGCCCAGTGCGGCGGCAGACGCCACAATCAAAGCACCTGATGCGTAAAAAATATCGTAAAGCTTATAGAAAACGAAAAAGATAACCAGCGGTATAAAATCAAGTAACTGCTTCATGGCGTTTCCCGGATAGCAGACGAAAACGAAATTAAGCAGGGCAGTTCAGGCTGCCCGGCTCAGGTGACAGTTTATCGACGGAAATGTTTCTGTCGATACATTCACGGTTAATTAACGTAACAACATATACAAACGTGACAGATAAATAATCAGCAGCGCAGAAACCAGATTACTCAGACCGTTGAGTAATACCGACGCCACTTCAGGCGGCATACGGGTCATAGCCCCTGCCAGCATCAGCAGGGCCAGCTTTGCGGCTAACCACAGCATAACTGCGGGCGCTGTCAGCTTCAGATGACCCCAGATCAGACGAATACTGAGCGACATGGCGCGGAAAATACCCACTTTTTCGGCTGCCAGGATCACCGGAGAAAGTGACAGTGTCACTGCCAGCAGCAGGCCGGGGATCACCAGCACCATAAATCCCAGCTGGATAATCAGCGTCATCAGAAATACCAGCAGCAGCAGGCGGGGCAGCAGTGGTGCAGCGGCACCAATGGCGCGCACGGCGCTGACACGCTGTCCGGCACTGACCAGCGGGATCAGGCACAGCATTCCGCCCAGCAGCAGAGTATTACCAATCAGCGCGGCCAGGGTTCCCGCAGCCGAGGTGCGTAACAGCACCTTTTGCTGTTCCGGTGACATATTTTGCACCATTTCAATCAGGCTGCCGGCGGACGTAACGGCGTCGTCATTAAGCGTAGCCAGCTGTTCCGCACCGGGAGTCAGCGCGTGGCTGATGCTTACGGAAATAAATGCGGTCAGCAGAGCCATCAGTAAGATGGTCATCAGCTGGTGGCGGAAAAAATTCCCCGTGTCGCGGTAAAGCGAACCCGCCGTGATTGACATACAAACTCCTTGAAAAACCATTTATCAGATCAGGCGATTGTACATGGTATGCCGGGCGACTGGCACCTGGATTGACATAACTTTCCGTTAACTGCAGCGTCATCCCTCACCCTGCACCTGCTGTTGTCGCGGTCTCCCGTTGGGTGTCTGCGCGCTTTTAATCCTTTTCAGGCAGAAAGATAAAAATTGATCCATATCAACGCATTGTTTTTTATCAGGTTTAAATGCAGGGGGCCGCATGATTTTTTTCCGGAAACCGTGTAAACAGACGTTACTAATAAGACAGTAGCCGCCGGAGAACGCTGCGTGGCTGCAGATAATTGCAAATTAAAAAACAGAAAAGGAGTGGCGAATGAAACTGAAGGCGCTGGCGCTGGCTGTGATCACCTTACTGCCGGTAACGGCAGCTGCTCATCAGGCGGGTGATTTCTTTGTACGTGCCGGTTCGGCAACTGTGCGTCCTACCGGTGGCTCGGACAATGTGTTGGGTCTGAGTGAATTCAATGTCAGCAATAATACGCAGCTTGGTCTGACTTTCACTTATATGGCAACCGACAATATTGGTGTGGAGCTGCTGGCAGCAACGCCGTTCCGTCATCGTGTGGGGCTGCGAGACACGGGCGATCTTGCCACGGTTCACCAGCTGCCGCCAACCCTGATGGCGCAGTGGTATTTTATGGGGGTTACCAGCAAGTGGCAGCCGTATGCGGGTATTGGCGTCAACTACACCATGTTCTTTAACAGCCACTTTAATGAGAATGGCCGAGATACTGGTCTGAGCAATCTGAGCGTGAAGAACAGCTGGGGAGTGGCGGGGCAGCTGGGGCTGGATTATCAGGTGACGCCTGACTGGATGCTGAATGCATCGCTCTGGTATATGGATATTAATACGAAGGTGCGCTTTAGCGCCGGGGATCAGCGTCAGAGTATTGATACGCATATTAATCCGTTTGTGTTTTTCTTTGGTGCGGGTTATCGGTTCTGACCGCAGGGGGGGGGCTGCGCTGGTCCACTGCGTGGGGCAGGGAGAGATTGGCTTCGCTGGTTTTGTTTTTTAAAAGCCAGGGCCAGGTCAACGACGTTTCACCATTCCGCTGCGCGGACTGGCGACAAGGGGAGCACATCGCCTGCTCCCCTTGACCCCGCGCTAGCGGCTGGCACTGCGCCCGCTGGCGCGGGTTCCCTCGGCAATGCCCTTTCCCCAACGGACCAGCCTGATTCGCCGTCCAGGCGAAGCAGGCTTCGAGCCGCCGTCCGTG
>CALYQW010000056.1 GCA_945290265.1 uncultured Erwinia sp. | reverse complement strand
GCTTCGCCTGGACGGCGAATCAGGCTGTACCAAAGGGAAAGGGCATTGCCGAGGGTACCCGCGCCAGCGGGCGCAGTGCCAGCCGCTAGCGCGGGGTCAAGGGGGGAAGGCGATGTTCCCCCCTTGTCGCCAGTCCGCGCAGCGGAATGGTGAAACGTCGTTGACCTTAGCTTTCGCGCAGCGAAGTGCCCTGGCATTTAAAAAAACAAAACCAGCGGAGCTACCCCAAACCCAGCACCACGCAGTGGACCAGCATAAGTCCTGGTCTCGACCTCCCCTCCCTATTTGCTTTGGCTGATAATATGCCAGCTAAGATTATTGGTAGAGAGCACGTTAGGATCGCGGCTGCACTGTAACAACACACCCTCCGCTTTCAGCACCGCCCCTTCGCTGTAATTACGGTTGTCATAAATACAGCAACGCTGACAGGGCGGCGGCGTTGCATTTTGCCCCTGGTTCCAGACCTGGGCAGGTACGTCAGCAATTACCCCGCCCCCGGCAGGCAGCGTACCGGCGCTTAATACCGTCGCTGCAGTCTGCGCGTTTATACTGAATACTGGCAACAGCGCCAGTGCCACAATCATCACTGTTCTTTTCACGGATTTTCCTCTTTTACTGCCGTACTGGCTTTGGCTGTTTTGCGGCGCGGCGTTTTACTTTTAGCAGACTTGCTGGCAGCGGCGGCCGGCAATCCGCGAAAAGCATGCGCCGCCGGCTGCTGGCGCGCCTGGTGGATCAGGCTGTACAGCGTTTCCACCAGCGGATGCATAAAATCTTGATAGCGGCACTGCTTCTCACTGATTTTAGTCAGCGTCGCTTCCCAGTGCGCAGTCATATCCGGTCGTGCCGCCATTTCAGGCAGCGAGTGGATCAGCGCCTGGCCAGCCGGGCTGGCGTGAATATAGCGCCCTTTCTTCACCAGGAAGTTACGCTTGAACAACAGCTCGATAATCCCGGCGCGGGTGGCTTCCGTGCCCAGACCATCGGTGGCACGCAGCACTTTTTTCAGCTCTTTGTCCTGCACAAAGCGCGCAATCCCGGTCATTGCTGATAACAGCGTGGCATCGGTAAAATGGCGCGGTGGCTGGGTCTGTTTCTCCACCACTTCGCCACGTTCGCACAGCAGCATATCGTCTTTAGCCACCACCGGCAGCGGCGTACCATCATTTTCTTCGTCACGCTCTTTACTGCCCAATAGCGCGCGCCAGCCTGCCTCAGCAAGAAAACGTGCTTTGGCAATAAATTTACCGCCAGCGATATCCAGCTCAATCACACATTTGCGGTACACCGCATCCGGGCAGAACTGCATCAGGTAATGGGTGGCAATCAGGGCGTAAATCTGGCGCTCGTTGTCGCTGAGAGCAACGTGGCTGCTGCGCGCGGTCGGTACGATAGCATGGTGCGCATCGACCTTTTTATCGTCCCAGCAGCGATTTTTACGATCCGCATCAAACTCCGCAGGCGGCGCTAAGTCCGGCTGATGCACGCTGATGGCGTTTAGCACCGCATGGCGACCGGCAAAATGTTCATCCGGCAGGTAACGGCTGTCCGAACGGGGATAGGTAATCAGCTTATGGGTTTCATATAAGCGCTGACAGATGTCCAGCACCATCTGCGCGCTGAGTCCAAAGCGTTTTCCGGCCTCAATCTGCAGCGTGGAAAGGGAAAACGGCAGCGGTGCGATTTCATTTTCGCGCTTATCGTTGTACTGCGTCACCCTCGCCGGCTGGCCGTTTATCCGCGCTACCACATGTTCGGCCAGCGCGCGATTTAGCAGCCTTCCCTCCTCATCCTGGTGAGGTTCACAGGACTCGCTGGGTTGCCACAGGGCGACGAAGCGCTCGTCCTGCGGCGTGACAATATGCGCCTTGACTTCAAAGAAGTCTTTGGCGACAAAGTTTTCAATTTCTTCATCGCGCCGCACCACCAGTCCCAGCACCGGCGTCTGTACCCGGCCAACCGACAGCACGCCATCATAGCCTGCGCTGCGACCCAGCAGGGTATAGGCGCGGGTCATATTGATGCCGTACAGCCAGTCGGCGCGCGCGCGCGCCAACGCCGAGACGCAGAGCGGAATAAATTCGCGGTTTTGGCGCAGGCGGCTGATGGCGCGCTCTACCGCCTGCGGGTTAAGGTCGTTAATCAGACAGCGCTGCACCGCGGCACGTTTTTCGGCTGGCAACGTCAGATAGTCAAGAACTTCGTCTACCAACAGTTGCCCTTCGCGGTCGGGGTCACCGGCATGAACCACTTCGCTGGCTTCCGCCAGCAGCTTCTTAATTACATTCAGTTGCTTTGCCACCGACGGGCGCGGCTGCAGCTGCCATTTTTCCGGCACGATGGGTAAATCCGCCAGCGACCAGCGGGCAAAACGGCTGTTATAGCTGTCCGGCTGCGCCTGCTCCAGCAAATGACCGACACACCAGGTGACGACCTGATCGTTGCCACAGGCGATATAGCCATCGCCACGGCGATGAGGTTTTGGCAGCACGTCGGCAATGGCACGGGCAAGACTGGGTTTTTCGGCAATAAACAAACGCATCCGGGGATTCTTTCCTGCTCAGGGTTTGATTTCAATAATAGCGCGATCGGGAGATGGAGCCACCAACTCACCAATCGCTAACAGACTTATCTGCTGCATAGGCGCCAGCGCCTGCACCTGCGCTTCAGCATCGGGCGACACATCACTTCAGTTGCCAGTCCGGCATGTTCCGGGCGCAGCAGCGATTTTTTTCTCTGCGGTGGTCAGAATGCCAATTCCTAACGGTTTGGTCTGATACAGGTGACAGTCGGGACGGGCGGCGCTGTTTTTATTCGCCTGCTGCGGTGCAACCACCCCCGTGAGCGCCAGACCAAAAATTGGTTCCTGGGTATCTATCGAGTGTCCACCCGCAAGCGCAATTCCCGGCTGGTCGTAGACTTGACGCGCGCCCTCAATCACCCGCCGGGCAATTTCCACATGCGCGCGCGGCGTGGTGCACCGGTTGATAATAGCCTTTCCCTCAGCAGTTTTTAAGCTTTCGTCCACTTTCAGCCGATGATCCGCCGATTAAATCAGCAGGTTAAGCGTGCCGCCGGTTAAAAATAGCGCACAAAATCCTGCTTATCTGGCGCTGTTACCGGCACGCAGGCCTTCAGCTGCGGGGTACCCAGATACAGAAAACCGACAATGGCATCCTGCGGGCGGCAGCCAAATGCCTGACGAACCTGTTCATTTTCGGTCCAGGCGCCGCTGCGCCAGATACCGTTAAAGCCCTGTGCCAGCGCCGCCATTTGCATCGCCATCACCGCACAGCCGGCAGAGATCAGTTGCTCCCAGCGCGGCACCTTCACACTCTCTTCGCAGTGCGCCACCACGGTGATAATCATTGGCGCGCGAAACGGCGCTTTCGCCGCTTTGGCAATGGCTTTTTCATCAGAGCCTTCCTGGCGGGCAATACTTTCCAGCAGCTGGCTGAAGCGCTCGCGCCCCTCTCCGCTGACAATGGTAAAGCGCCAGGGTTGCAGCGCACCATGATCCGGCGCGCGCAGCCCGGCATTAAGAATATTCTCCAGCGCGTCTCCGGCGGGGGCTGGCTCGTCCAGCCGCGAGGCTGAACGGCGGTTAATCAGTAACTGCAATGCATCCATATTTGACTCCTGAAAATGATAACTATGGCTTCGATCCTGCCACAGCCTGATGTTTTGTTACAGCATTGTGCGTTTTCCTGCTGACAACGTGCGGCGTGATAATTAGGATGTGACACAATATTATTGTCCGTTGTGGGGTATGTGCGCGTAAAGCGACCTCTGCCTGCGGATATTGTTGCGATGTATGGAGAGTGTATGCGCATATTAGGGCGTTTGATTGCTGGTTGTTTTAAGTGGCTGTGGCGGGGACTGAATTTTGTCCGCGAGTTTATTCTTAATTTATTCCTGATCCTGCTGATTCTGGTCGGCGTTGGGATCTGGTACCAGGTTGGCAGCGGCAGTGCGCCTGCTGAGGTCAAAACCGGTGCCCTGACCATCGATTTAAGCGGCGTGGTGGTCGATAAACCCACGGTGAGCAACAAGCTCAGCCGTCTTGGCCGGCAGTTGCTGGGTGCCTCCAGCGACCGCCTGCAGGAAAATTCGCTGTTTGACCTGGTTGACGCCATTCGCCAGGCAAAAACCGATAAACGCATTACCGGGATTGTGCTGGATTTAGGAAATTTTGCCGGCACCGATCAGGCTTCACTGCAGTACATCGGCAAGGCGCTGCGCGAATTCCGCGACAGTGGCAAACCGGTATATGCCCGCGGTGAAAGCTACAGCCAGGCGCAATATTATCTGGCCAGCTTTGCCACTAAAATTTTCCTCTCCCCACAGGGCACCGTCGATCTGCACGGTTTCGCCACCAACGGCCTGTATTACAAAAGCCTGCTGGAGAAGCTGAAAGTCAGCTCGCACGTTTTCCGCGTTGGCACCTATAAATCTGCGGTAGAGCCGTTCCTGCGCGACGATATGTCCCCTGCGGCGCGTGATGCTGACAGCCGCTGGCTGGGCGAACTGTGGCAGAACTATGTCAATACTCTGGCGGCTAACCGTCAGATTACCCCACAGCAGATTTTCCCTGGCGCACAGGAGATGCTCAGCGCGCTGCAAAAGCTGGATGGGGATACCGCTGAATACGCTAAACAGAACCGCCTGGTGGATCAGCTGACAACCCCCACCGCAGTCACCAGCGAACTGGTGAAAACCTTTGGCTGGGATAAAAGCGCGAAGAACTATAACAGCACCAGTATTTACGACTATCCGCTGCAGCAGTCGGATGAAACCAACGCCAGCAACGGCAATATTGCGGTGATCCTCGCCAGCGGCGCGATTATGGATGGTGAAGAAACCCCGGGTAACGTCGGTGGCGATACTACTGCGGCACAGATCCGTGATGCCCGTCTTAACCCGGCAATTAAAGCGATTGTACTGCGGGTCAACAGTCCGGGCGGTAGCGTGACCGCATCAGAAACTATCCGCGAAGAGCTGCAGGCGGCACGTGAAGCCGGTAAGCCGGTGGTGGTGTCTATGGGCGGCATGGCGGCGTCCGGCGGTTACTGGATCTCCACCCCGGCCAGCTATATTATCGCCAGCCCGAATACCCTCACCGGTTCGATTGGTATCTTCGGCGTGATCAATACCGTGGAAAATTCGCTGGATTCAGTGGGTGTGCACACTGACGGCGTGTCCACCTCACCGTTGGCCGATGTGGCGCTAACTAAGGGCCTGCCGCCGGAAGTCCAGCAGTTGATGCAAATGAGCGTTGAACATGGCTATAAGAACTTTATCGGCCTGGTGGCGAAATCACGTAATAAAACCCCGCAGGCGATCGACAGCATTGCCCAGGGGCACGTCTGGACCGGTAGCGATGCCAAAAGTAACGGTCTGGTGGATGCGCTGGGTGATTTCGATGATGCGCTGGTCAAAGCGGCTGAACTGGCGAAAGTCAACAAGCCGCAGCCACAGTGGTACAGCGATCAGCCAGGTATGCTGGATATCCTGTTTGGTCAAATGACCGCATCAGTACAGGCCGCGCTGCCGCAGGCGCTACTAAGCGCCCTGCCGGCACCGGCACGTGACGTCTGGAGCGCCATGAAAAAGCAGCCGGGCCTGCTGGATAATCTCAACGATCCACAAAACCGCTATGCTTACTGCCTCAACTGTGGCGAGGTAAAATAAAGCAAATTTGCAGCCCGCCAGCGGGCTGCAATTCCCCGAATTTCCCCTTATACTGCGTTTTTTCTGCCAGCCTGAGTTTATCAATGCGAAAAAAATCAATTTATGTCGCCTATACCGGTGGCACCATCGGCATGCAGCGTTCCGAACATGGCTTTGTTCCGGTATCCGGCCACCTGCAGCAGCAGGTCGCGCGTATGCCGGAGTTTCACCGCGCGGAAATGCCCGATTTTACCATTCACGAATATCAGCCCCTGATTGACTCATCGGATATGACGCCGCAGGACTGGCAGCTAATCGCCGATAATATCCGTCAGAACTACGCCAATTACGATGGCTTTGTGATCCTGCATGGCACTGATACTATGGCATTCACCGCCTCGGCACTGTCGTTTATGCTGGAAAACCTGGCGAAGCCGGTTATTGTGACCGGGTCACAAATCCCCCTTGAACAGCTGCGTTCAGATGGTCAGCAAAATCTGCTCAACGCGCTGTTTATTGCCGCTAATTATCCGGTTAATGAAGTATCGTTGTTTTTCAATAACACTCTGTTTCGCGGCAACCGCACCACCAAAGCCCACGCCGATGGCTTTAACGCCTTTGCCTCACCCAATCTGACGCCGCTGCTGGAAGCCGGTATTCATATTCGCCGTCTGGGCACCCCGCCGCCGCCAGCCGGTCAGGGCGAGCTGATTGTGCATAACATTACCCCACAGCCGGTGGGCGTAGTGACTATCTACCCGGGGATTTCCGCTGACGTGTTGCGCAACTTCCTGCGTCAGCCGGTCAAGGCGCTGATCCTGCGCTCTTATGGCGTGGGTAACGCGCCGCAGAATCCGGAGTTCTTACAGGAACTGATATCGGCCTATGAACGCGGCATTGTGGTGGTTAATCTGACCCAGTGTATTTCCGGTAAGGTCAATATGGGCGGTTACGCTACCGGCAACGCGCTGGCTCATGCCGGGGTGATCAGCGGGATGGATATGACGGTGGAAGCTGCCCTGACCAAGCTGCACTATCTGCTGAGCCAGGGTCTTAGCAGCGAACTTATCCGCCAGCTGATGCAGCAGAATCTGCGCGGCGAACTGACCGATGACGTGGAGAGTGACTGATGTCAGCCAGTCAGGCATTATTGCTGATCGATCTGCAAAATGATTTTTGTCCGGGCGGTGCGCTGGCCGTCACCGGTGGCGATGAGGTCATTGCGGTAGCTAACCGGCTGGCGGCAGAATTCAGCGCCCGTCAGCAGCCGGTGATTGCCACTTTTGACTGGCATCCGGCCGATCATGGCAGTTTCGCCTCCGTTAGCGGGCAGCCGGTGGGCAGTAGCGGTGAGCTGCACGGTTTGCCGCAAATTTGGTGGCCGGATCACTGCATTCAGCACAGTCAGGGGGCTGAGCTGCACCCGTTGCTGGACAGTTCACTGATTACTCAGCGGTTTTATAAAGGTGAAGATCGCGCAATCGACAGCTACAGCGTCTTTTTTGATAATGGCCGGCGCGTGCAGACGCCTTTGCATGCCTGGCTGCAGTCGCAGGGTATTCACACACTGACAGTGATGGGTTTGGCAACCGATTATTGCGTGCGGTTTAGCGTGATGGATGCGCTGGTATTGGGGTATCAGGTGACGGTAGTTGCTGAGGGGTGTCGGGGGGTTAATTTGCAGCCGGATGACAGTTATCGTGCGTTGGAGGCGATGCGTCAGGCGGGGGCGGTGATTCGCTGAACGCTGGTCGTTTTTTGCCGGGGGTGGCGGGGGGTTGCTTCGCTGTCTGTTTTTTTAAAAACCAGGTCAACGGCTTTCACCATCCCACTGCGTGGGCTGGCGACAAGGGGCGATCAGGCGCAATCGCCCCTTGACCCCGTGCTTG
>CALYQW010000055.1 GCA_945290265.1 uncultured Erwinia sp. | reverse complement strand
CGGCACGGGCTGACTCTGTAAACATTCTAATGGTCAGAGGTTTTTTATCCTGCTTTACGGGACTGCGTGAGAAAAGCGAGAGGTTTTTCCGTGGAAAATATGAGGCGAGAGTAAAGCAGGCAGGCTGCACCTTAAAATCCCGGAAGAACTTCACCGATATATCAGAGATATCGTCCTTTTCATAGTGTTCCTGTAAAAAGATCATCATCATTGATTTCGATTTTTTTAACAGAAACGTTGTCACCAGCGGCAGTTCACGTCTGATTAATTCACGTACCACGGCAGGCGTAATAGCCATTGCACTTCTGTCCCCCGGTCGCGCGATCATGTTATAGCGATGCACAGTACGAAAACCATGTTGTATCCATATCGACAGATCCCTTTTATCGAATAGTTAACGGATGTCAAGTTAACATCGGTACAGAAAGTTGTTAATCCGTTACCGATTAGATCTTTGCGCGGGCTTTTCCGGCCAGTTAATAGTGGATGTAGAAAGGGCAGAGCAGGGGAGTCGAACAAATACAGAGGTTAATCAGGGTTTGTAAAAAAAAATTTACACATGTGGCTTCTATTGGTATTTGTAATATTGTGTTGATTTAATTGAATATGATTTGAATGTTGTTCATTTTTTTACATTAATGGTAAGAAATAGGTACGGGAAATGGTTTTCTTATGTACGTTTTATGATACATTCGTTGTCAGCCTCACTGAGGAACCCTTTTAAACGCATTGCCGGGATGGATATGATGCAAAAAGATGCCCTGAACAACGTGCATATTGCCGAAGAACAAATTTTGATAACTCCTGAACAGCTGAAAGAACAGTTTCCCCTGAACAGCGTGCTGGAAGCGCAAATTGCCGCTGCTCGTCAGACAATTTCAGACATTATCAGCGGTGAAGATCACCGTCTGCTGGTGGTGTGTGGTCCGTGCTCAATCCATGACACTGAGGCAGCGCTGGATTATGCCCGGCAGCTGAAAGCGCTGGCGGATCGTCTGCAGGATCAGATCTATATCGTAATGCGCGTCTATTTTGAAAAACCGCGCACCACGGTGGGCTGGAAGGGGTTGATTAACGATCCTTATATGGATAATTCGTTTGATCTCGAAGCCGGTCTGCATATTGCGCGTAAGCTGTTGCTGGACCTGGCTGGAATGGGGCTGCCACTGGCGACTGAAGCGCTCGATCCTAACAGCCCGCAGTACCTGGGCGATCTGTTCAGCTGGTCTGCAATTGGTGCCCGTACCACGGAATCACAAACCCACCGTGAAATGGCCTCCGGCCTGTCGATGCCGGTGGGCTTTAAAAATGGTACTGACGGCAGCCTTGGTACGGCAATCAACGCCATGCGTGCCGCAGCGATGCCGCACCGCTTTGTCGGTATCAACCAGGCGGGCCAGGTGTGTCTGTTACAAACTCAGGGTAATCCGGACGGGCATGTGATCCTGCGTGGCGGGAAGCAGCCAAACTACGGCCCTGAAGATGTTGCTCAGTGTGAAAAAGAAATGCAGCAGGCAGGACTTCGTCCCTCGCTGATGATAGATTGCAGCCACGGTAATTCTAATAAAGATTTTCGCCGTCAGTCTGGCGTGGCTGAATCAGCCGTTGCGCAGATCAAAGATGGGAACCGGTCGATTATCGGCCTGATGCTGGAAAGCCATCTGCATGAAGGGAGCCAGAGCGCTGAACAGCCGCGTTCTGCTATGCGTTATGGCGTATCGGTCACCGATGCCTGCATTAACTGGCAAACCACTGAAGATTTGTTGTGCGCGATCCATCAGGATTTAGCCGGCGTACTGACAGCACGTCTGTCATAGGAGGATGACGAATTATGGTGGCTGAACTGACCGCACTACGCGATCAAATTGATGAAACGGATAAGGCACTGCTGGCGCTGCTGGCAAAGCGATTGCAGCTGGTGGCTGAAGTCGGCGAAGTTAAAAGCCGTTATGGTCTGCCGGTTTATGTGCCTGAACGTGAAGCATCAATGCTGGCTTCCCGCCGTCAGGAAGCGGAAAAACTCGGCGTGCCAGCGGATTTGATTGAGGATGTGCTGCGCCGCGTAATGCGTGAGTCTTACAGCAGCGAAAACGATAAAGGTTTTAAAACCCTGTGTCCGCAGCTGCGGCCAATTGTCATTATTGGCGGTAAGGGCCAGATGGGGCGGCTGTTTGAAAAAATGCTGACGCTCTCCGGCTATCAGGTTCAGATCATTGACAAAGACGACTGGAATCGGGCAGACAGTTTGCTGAAAAATGCCGGTATGGTGATTGTCAGCGTGCCGATTCATCTTACTGATCAGGTGATTAACCAGCTGCCCGCGTTGCCGCAGGACTGTATTCTGGTCGATCTGGCATCAGTTAAAAATCAGCCGCTGCAGGCGATGCTGGCGGTGCACCCCGGCCCGGTGCTCGGACTGCATCCGATGTTTGGTCCGGACAGCGGCAGCCTGGCAAAACAGCTGGTGGTATGGTGCGATGGCCGTCAGCCGGAAGCCTATCAGTGGTTCCTGGAGCAAATGCAGATATGGGGCGCTCGCCTGCACCGTATCAGCGCCGTGGAGCACGATCAGAACATGGCGTTTATCCAGGCGCTGCGTCATTTCACTACCTTTGCTTATGGTCTGCATCTTACGGAAGAGAATGTGAAGCTGGAACAGCTGCTGACATTATCTTCCCCTATCTATCGCCTGGAGCTGGCGATGGTAGGACGTCTGTTTGCCCAGGATCCGCAGCTGTATGCTGATATTATTATGGCATCGGAAAACAACCTGACGCTGATCAAGCGTTATCATCAGCGTTTTGGTGCGGCGATTAAGCTGCTGGAACAGGGTGATAAGCAGGCGTTTATTGACAGCTTCCGTCGCGTTGCACAGTGGTTCGGCGATTATGCTCAACGCTTCCAGGCTGAAAGCCGGGTGCTGTTGCAGCAGGCGAATGACAGCAGGCAGTAATTTACTTCCCCACCGCCGGGCGGCGATGGGGGAACCAGGACTCAGCTTTCCACCACCACATTTTCACCCGGATAGCAGCCCAGCACTTTCAGCGAGCGTGTGATAGGTGCCAGTTCACGCAGCGCCTGCAGCACGTTGTCGCTGCGCACATTGCCCCGGAAATCGATATAAAACATCTCTTCCCACGGATTATCATAAATCGGCCGTGACTCCAGCTTGCTCATGGTCAGATTATGCTGACGCAGCACCATCAGTGCTTCCACCAGGGCACCGGCCTGCTGTCCGGTTGCCATCAGCAGGGTAGTTTTCGCCGGCACCTGCAGTGATACTTCAACCGGCTTACGGGACAGCACCATAAAGCGGGTGATATTCTGCCGCTGGTTTGCCAGCTCGCGTTCCAGCACCTGCAGGCCGTATAAACTGCCACCAGCCTCGCTGCCCAGTGCGGCTACTTCGGGAGAATTAATCGCGGCAATCTTCTCCATGGCGGCTGCCGTGCTCTCGGTATACTCGATCTTCCAGTGCGGATAACGGTTAATAAACTGGCTGCACTGCTGGAATGGTTGAGGATGACTGTACACCGTTTTGATCTGCTGCAGATCGGTGCTGCCAGCCACCAGCAGACAGTGGTCGATGGGCAGGGTGATTTCACCAACGATGGACAGGCTGGTTTGCTGCAGCAGATCGTAGACATCATTAATGGAACCCGAGGTGGTGTTTTCCACCGGCAGCACCGCATAGTCTGCCTGGCCACTTTCTACCTGGTCAAAAATTTCATTAAATTTAAGGCATCCACTTTCGATAAAGGTATCGAAATAGCGTGCAGCATAGCGGCGTGCCGCCAGGTGGGAATAGGATCCCTTCGGTCCGAGAAAGGCGATGCGGGCGGAACGGGCATCGGTATTGTTTAACTGCTTTTGCAGTAACGCCTGCTGAGTCAGCACCGAATCTTCAATAATCTGCTGGAACAGGCGGGTAATGTAGTGGGCATCCAGCTGGTACTCTTTGCCCCGGGTAATCAGACGTTCCAGCAGGTCGCGTTCACGATCGATATCACGTACCGGGCGGTGGGTTGCCATTTTTGTCCGCGCAACTTCCGTTGCCAGTGCCCGGCGATCTGCCAGCAGTCTCAGCAGTTCTTCATCCAGAGCGCTGATCTTACCGCGCAGAGCCAGTAAAGGATTTTCAGAATTCATTTCGCTACCTGTCCGATGTGGCTAAAAAAAAGCCTCCCGCTTCGGGAGGCTTGTTTGTTCGTCTTCGCATTGCTTTTTACACGACCAATCGCCTCCCGTTCAGGGGAAGGTAAAAAAGTATGCGAAGAAAAACAGAGTCGGTTTCACGGGACGATCCTTAGTGTTGAGAAGACTAAAGTAACCGCTGCAATTTCATTCTGTCAATAAAAACGCGCCCGAAGGGGGCGCGTCACAGTGCTCAGGCGGGTTTACTCTTCGTCAACAATGCTCAGAACTTTGACGCTGGCCTCGGCGCGACGGGCTTCACCTTTATGCTGAATTTTATTTAGCTGGCGCTCCAGTTTGTTGATCAGCTCGTTGACTGCCGCGTACATATCTTCGTGTCTGGCGCTGGCGACCAGTGGGCCATTAGGGGTGGTAATGGTGGCGTCAGCGACGAATTCTTTAGGTTCCTTGGACAGCACGATATGAGGGTTAATCAAATCAGTTTGCCATTTTTCGAGTTTGGCTAGACGGTCTTCGACATGCTGGCGGATGGCCGGGGTGATATCCATTTGCTTGCTGGTAATGTTCAGGATCATAGTGCATACCTCTCTGTCATTTCCGTCTTGGTAAGATTCAGCATAACGCGAAAAACAGAAAATGTGTGCAGGAGGGCGAGTTTTTTTGTTTGTTTTTGTCAAAAATAATAAAACTCAGCAAGAGCGCATTAACCGCAACAGCGGCACTTGCCCCACGATAAATTGAGTGGCATCCTGGTAAATCAGTTTAAGAATATTCTGTTCCTTAAGGCAAATTTCAGGCAAAAAAAAGGCAGCGCTCAGGCTGCCTGTTCAGTTCGTCTGTGGCTTACGCCTGATTCGCGGCGATAATTTTGGCGACACGATCTGCTTCGGTGTTCAGCTGCAGCTTGCGATAAGCATTTTCCATCAGCGGCAGGGCGGTGCGCGTTGCCTGAGTATCCGGGTAGTATTTCAGCATTTGCTCAACCCGATTAACTACAGCGACGTAGGCCTCGCGTTTGGTGTAGAATTGCACCACGGACAGTTCGTATTTAGCCAGGCGATCCTTCAGGAAAACCAGACGTTTGCGCGCATCTGCGGCATACTGACTGTTTGGATAGGTACGCAACATCTGCGAGAAATCCCTGAAGGCTTCACGGGCATGAGAGGGATCGCGGTCGGAACGATCAATACCAAAGAATCCCTGAAGCGCGCTGTCGTCCAGCGCCATATCCGTCAGGCCACGCATATAAATCACATAATCAATGTTCGGATGCGTTGGATTCAGGCGCATAAAGCGGTCAATCGTGGCCTGTGACAGGGCCAGATCGGCATTTTTGTAGTAAGCGTAGATTAGATCTAACTGAACCTGCTGGGAGTATGGGCCAAACGGATAACGGTTATCCAGCGCTTCCAGTTGCGTTATGGCGCCTTTAAAGTTACCGTCCTGCAGCTTTTGCTGGGCATTGGCATAAATCACGGATGGCGGGCTGTCAGGCACGACATCTTTGGAGCTGGAACATCCAGCTAATGCCAGACTCAATGTGGCTGCAGCCACCAGATATTTCATACGCGTCATGACGATTTGATTATCCTCAGAGTGTTATTCAGGAAGCTGTCCGTATAGCTCCCGACAATGATCGGGTACAATAGCACATTATATTAAACGGCATCGCCGTTAAAACCCAACGATAACGAAGAAGTTGTTTATGGCACAATCAGTAAAACTCAATGCAACGGTGTCCGAGTCGCAACTTGGACAACGCTTAGATCAGTCTTTGGCCGAATTGTTCCCTGATTATTCACGCTCACGCATAAAAGAGTGGATCCTTGATCGTCGTGTCACCGTCAATGGTAGCACTGTCGACAAACCGAAAGAAAAGGTGTTAGGCGGCGAGCACATTATTATTGATGCGGAAATCGAAGAAGAAGCGCGCTGGGAGCCGCAGAACATCCCGCTGGATATCGTCCATGAAGACGATGATATTCTGGTGATCAACAAACCGCGTGACTTAGTGGTACATCCGGGGGCAGGCAATCCGGATCGCACCGTGCTGAATGCGCTGTTGTATCACTACCCGGCGATTGCCGACGTGCCGCGCGCCGGCATTGTTCACCGTCTTGACAAAGACACGACCGGTCTGATGGTGGTGGCAAAAACGGTTCCTGCACAAACGCATCTGGTAGAGTCATTGCAACTGCGTGAAATTACCCGTGAGTATGAAGCGGTGGCGATTGGCCGTATGACCGCCGGTGGCACCGTCAGTGAGCCGATCAGCCGCCATTCTACCAAACGCACCCATATGGCAGTGCATCCAATGGGCAAACCGGCTACCACTCACTACCGGATTATGGAGCATTTCCGTGCCCATACCCGCCTGCGTCTGCGGCTGGAAACCGGGCGTACCCATCAGATCAGGGTGCATATGGCGCATATCACCCATCCGCTGGTGGGCGATCCGCTGTACGGCGGCCGTCCGCGTCCACCAAAAGGGGCTTCCGAGGCCTTTATTACCACCTTACGTGGCTTTGATCGCCAGGCGCTTCACGCCACGATGCTGCGCCTCTATCATCCAATTACCGGGATAGAGATGGAATGGCACGCACAATTGCCACAGGATATGATGGATTTAATTAATGCTCTGAAGGCAGATACCGAAGAGTTTAAAGATCAACTGGACTGGTAATGAAGCTGATCATCCCCCAATGGCCTGCACCGGAAACGGTCGGTGCCTGTAGTACCACCCGTAGCGGCGGCGTCAGCCAGGCTCCCTGGGACAGTCTGAATCTGGGAGCCCATGTGGGTGACGCGATTTCTGCCGTCCAGGCTAACCGTCAACGGCTGCTTGAACAGGCGTCACTGCCTGCGATGCCGCTGTGGCTGGAGCAGGTACATGGAAATCAGGTACTGGTGATGGACGGGCAGCAGCCGGACTTTTTACAGGCTGATGCTGTCTATACCCGCCAGCGGGGTGTGGTTTGTGCCATTATGACCGCCGACTGTCTGCCGGTACTGTTCTGCTCACGCGATGGTAAAGAGGTGGCAGCAGCGCACGCCGGCTGGCGCGGACTGTGTGGTGGGGTGCTGGAAGCCACGCTGGCGCATTTCACTGCGCCCGCAGAAGATATCCTGGCCTGGTTTGGCCCGGCGATTGGTCCGCGGGCGTTTGAGGTTGGTGCTGAAGTGCGTGCTGTCTTTATGGCACAGGGTGCGCAGGCTGCCAGCGCCTTTCGCCCGGCGGGGGAAAAATATTATGCTGATATCTGGCAGCTGGCGACGCAGCGGTTACAGTGGCTGGGCGTCAGGGATATTTCCGGCGGTGATCGCTGTACTCTGACCGAGGCAGGGCAGTTCTTCTCCTACAGGCGTGAAGGGGTGACCGGACGCATGGCCAGCCTTATCTGGCGCAAATAAAATTACCTTATCGTACATAATTTGTCCTTGAAAAGATCAGAGACTGACCTCATCTGATACTCCAGTAGTAATTTGACCTGAAGGGGGAAATTATGCGTCTGGATCGTCTTACCAATAAATTTCAGCAGGCTCTTGCTGATGCTCAGTCGCTGGCACTTGGCCGCGATAACCAGTTTATCGAACCTCTGCACCTGATGAGCGCTTTGCTCAGTCAGGAAGGCGGTTCTGTCCATCCTTTACTGACCTCTGCCGGGATGAATGTTGGCACACTGCGCAGCGGGATTGAACAGGCGCTGAATCGCCTGCCAAAAGTCGAAGGGAATGAAGGGGACGTACAACCTTCATCTGACCTGATACGGGTACTGAACCTGTGCGACAAGCTGGCGCAAAAGCGCAACGATAACTTTATATCATCAGAATTATTTGTCCTGGCAGCGCTCGACTCGCGCGGTTCACTGGCGGAGCTGCTGAAAGCCGGTGGGATGACCAGTGCGAAGCTGGAAAGCGCCATTGAACAAATGCGTGGAGGTGACACCGTGAACGACCAGAGTGCTGAAGAACAGCGTCAGGCATTACAAAAATATACGATTGATCTCACTGAGCGTGCGGAGAAGGGCAAACTTGATCCGGTCATCGGTCGTGATGAAGAAATCCGCCGCACTATCCAGGTACTGCAACGCCGTACCAAAAACAACCCGGTGCTGATTGGGGAACCGGGCGTCGGTAAAACCGCGATCGTGGAAGGTCTGGCGCAGCGTATTATCAACGGTGAAGTGCCTGAAGGTCTGAAAGGCCGCCGGGTGTTGGCGCTGGATATGGGGGCGCTGGTGGCCGGGGCGAAATACCGCGGTGAGTTTGAAGAACGCCTGAAAGCGGTACTAAACGATCTGTCAAAACAGGAAGGCAACGTCATCCTGTTTATTGATGAGCTGCACACCATGGTCGGTGCCGGTAAAGCGGACGGCGCAATGGATGCCGGCAATATGCTGAAGCCAGCGCTGGCGCGTGGGGAACTGCATTGCGTGGGGGCGACAACCCTCGATGAATACCGTCAGTTTATTGAAAAAGATGCGGCGCTTGAACGCCGTTTCCAGAAGGTGCTGGTGGCTGAACCCAGCGTGGAAGATACCATCGCCATTCTGCGTGGGTTAAAAGAACGCTATGAACTGCATCACCATGTGCAGATCACCGATCCGGCTATTGTGGCAGCGGCCACCTTATCGCATCGCTATATTGCTGACCGCCAGCTGCCGGATAAAGCCATTGACCTGATCGATGAAGCGGCATCCAGCATTCGCATGCAGATTGACTCCAAGCCTGAAGCGCTGGATCGCCTGGAACGCCGAATTATCCAGCTGAAGCTGGAGCAGCAGGCGCTGAAGAAAGAATCCGATGATGCCAGTATTAAGCGTCTTGAGATGCTGGAAGGTGAGCTGAGCCAGAAAGAGCGCGACTATTCTGAGCTGGAAGAAGAGTGGAAGGCGGAAAAAGCCTCGCTGTCCGGTACTCAGCATATTAAAGCGGAACTGGAACAGGCAAAACTCGCAATGGAACAGGCGCGTCGTCAGGGCGACCTGGGGCAAATGTCAGAACTGCAGTACGGCAAAATTCCTGAGCTGGAAAAACAGCTGGCCTCGGCCACGCAGTGCGAAGGCAAAACCATGCGTCTGCTGCGTAACCGGGTAACCGATATTGAAATCGCGGGTGTGCTGGCGCGCTGGACCGGTATTCCGGTAGCACGGATGATGGAAGGGGAGCGCGATAAACTTTTGCGCATGGAGCAGGAGCTGCATACCCGGGTGATTGGTCAGAACGAAGCGGTAGAGGCGGTGGCCAATGCCATTCGCCGCAGCCGTGCCGGCCTGGCAGATCCGAATCGCCCCATTGGTTCCTTCCTTTTCCTCGGCCCTACCGGGGTGGGTAAAACCGAACTGTGCAAGGCGCTGGCAAACTTTATGTTCGACAGCGACGACGCGATGATCCGCATCGATATGTCGGAGTTTATGGAAAAACACTCGGTCTCGCGTCTGGTCGGTGCGCCTCCGGGCTATGTCGGTTATGAAGAGGGGGGTTATCTGACCGAAGCGGTTCGCCGTCGGCCTTATTCCGTTATCCTGCTGGATGAGGTGGAAAAAGCCCATCCTGATGTGTTTAACATCTTACTGCAGGTGCTGGATGACGGACGTCTGACCGATGGCCAGGGCAGAACGGTGGATTTCCGCAACACAGTGGTGATTATGACGTCTAACCTCGGCTCCGATCTGATCCAGGAACGCTTTGGTGCGCTCAGCTATGGGGAAATGAAAGAGCTGGTGATGTCAGTGGTCAGCCACAACTTCCGGCCGGAGTTCATTAACCGTATTGATGAGCTGGTGGTGTTCCACCCACTGGGAGAAAGTCATATAGCTTCTGTTGCCAAAATTCAGCTACACCGTCTGGAGCAGCGTCTGCACGAGCGCGGCTTCAAACTGCATATTTCTGAAGCAGCACTGCAGTTGGTGGGTAAAAATGGTTACGATCCGGTTTACGGAGCAAGGCCGTTGAAACGCACTATCCAACAGCAGATTGAGAATCCGCTGGCTCAGCAAATCCTGTCCGGCAAGCTCATTCCGGGAAAAACCATTGAAATTGATGTTAAAGATGGTGTTCTTGAAGCGAGTCAGTAATGTGAAGCAGGACAAGAATGGGCTTAACCGTCCATTTTTGCTGCTTAAACCAGCAAAAAGGCTCCTTTTAGTGGCCAAAGGAGCAAAAAACAGGCAGTCAGATCTTTTTCATGATTTACCCCTTGTCAGGCGCTGAGAACTCCCTATAATGCGCCCCCACTGACACGGAACAGCGGCTTAACGACCGGC
>CALYQW010000054.1 GCA_945290265.1 uncultured Erwinia sp. | reverse complement strand
TTCGCCGTCCAGGCGAAGCAGGCTTCGAGCCGCCGTCCGTGGCGGCTCGTCCTGGAAAATGTCATTACCTCGGCTCCGTTTTTAAAGCCGCAACAAGGTCAAAAGCCAGGTCAACGTTAAAAATCTTAAATCCAAACCGAAACCCAAACCAAAGAATGTTTTGGCTTTTAAGCTTTTGCTTTTGCTTTTGCTTTTGCTTTTGGTTTTGACTTTTGGGCGGCTTCAGGAACTTCGCTGAGGTTACGACGATTTCCAGGACGAATCGCCATGGACGGCGATGAGAGCCGTACAGAGCCTGGATGGCGAATCACGGCGTGCCGCCAGAAGGCGGCGTGGCCGAGGGAACCCGCGATAGCAGGCGAAGAGACGCCGCGAGCACGGGGTCAAAGAGCCTTTGCGACTGAAGGTCCCTTGTCGCCAGCCCGTAAAACGGGATGGTGAAATGGTGTTGACCTGGCTTTCAAAAAGCACAAAGCACAAAGCACAAAGCTAAAACCTAAAATCCAGGACAAAAGAAAAATGCAGGGGGGCGGGAGATAGACGGACGCAGGGAGCTGCGTCCGGTTTGATTACTTAATCTGCATATTATTGACCACAGATTTCACCCCGGCTACGCCACGGGTCACCTGTACCGCACGGGTTGCCATCTGCGATGAGCTGACAAAACCACTCAGCTGAACCCGGCCCTTAAAAGTTTCCACATTGATTTCAGTGGATTTCAGACTGCCATCGGCCAGCAGGCTGGATTTAACTTTAGTGGTGATCACCGTATCGTCAATATAGCCGCCGGTGCCTTCTTTGGTTGCCGTTGGGGCGCAGGCGCTGACGCTCAGGGCGACCACCGCCGCGATAATTATTCCGGATAAGACTTTAAACAATTTCATTGCATTCTCCCTGTCACTGGTTGTTGGCCGTCACCGACTGGCAACGGCATTGTATAATTCTTAGATATCAGGGCAGTTTCTGCAAGTCGCGCCCGTAGAAACCGGTGCGTTAAAACAGGATAAACGTGCCTTATGGCAAAGATAAAGCACGTGAGGTGATTAAGCCTCGCGGGTGGCGGCTTTCAATTCGCTGATAAAACGGGTCAGCTCCGTCAGCATCAGCGGCGGGTTAGCGTGATGCTGTTCGATGATTTTGACCACCGCCGAGCCGGAAATGGCACCGGCAGCGCCGCACCGCAGCGCATCGGCCACCTGAGCAGGTTCGGAAATACCAAAGCCCTGCAGCGCTGGCGCTGCATGGTATTCGCGCAGCTTAGCGGTCAGCGGCTGCAGCGGCTGGCTGGCGCGGTTTTCTGCACCAGTGACGCCGGCGCGCGACAGCAGATAGGTATAGCCACGACCAAAGGAGGCAATCTCGCGTAGCAAATCATCGCTGGCATTCGGCGGGCAGATAAAGATCGGCGCAATATTATGGCGCAGCGCCGACTGACGGAAAGGCAGCGATTCCTGTACCGGCACATCGGCAATCAGCACCGAATCCACGCCAGCCTGCGCGCAGCGGGCATAAAAATCATCGATGCCATTGGTAAACACCAGGTTAGCATACATCAGCAGCCCGATGGGCAGATCGGGATACTTGTGACGCACCGCCGCCAGCAGCTCAAAGCACTGAGTTGGCGTGGTGCCTGCCGCCAGGGCGCGCAACGTGGCGTTCTGAATGGTCGGGCCATCGGCCAGCGGATCGGAGAAGGGGATCCCCAGCTCCAGCGCATCGGCACCACCGGCCACCAAGGCGTCAATGATTTGCAGTGACAGCGCCGGGCCGGGATCGCCCAGAGTGACGAAAGGCACCAGCGCGCCTTCTTTACGTGCCGCCAGACGGTCAAAACAGCGTTGATAACGATCCATCACAGTGCTCCCTGTGCGCTAAAAATATCATGAACGGTGAAAATATCTTTATCACCGCGCCCGGAAAGGTTCACCACCAGCAGTTGCTCCTTCTCCGGTTTTTCCCGCGCCATTTTCAGCGCATGCGCCAGCGCGTGTGACGACTCCAGCGCCGGGATAATCCCTTCGCTGCGGCACAGCTGCTTAAAGGCGTCCAGCGCTTCATCATCGGTCACCGACACATACTCCGCACGCCCGGTGCTGTTTAACCACGCGTGCTGCGGGCCAACCGAAGGAAAGTCCAGTCCGGCCGAGATGGAGTAGGATTCTTCGATCTGGCCGTCCGCACTCTGCATCATCGGTGATTTCATGCCGAAATAGATCCCCACCCGGCCATGTTTCAGCGGTGCGCCGTGCTGACCGCTGGCAATACCGTGACCGCCCGGCTCAACGCCAATCAGGCCGACCTGGCTTTCATCAATAAAGTCGGCAAACATTCCAATCGCATTCGAGCCGCCGCCTACGCAGGCAATCACCGCATCGGGCAGACGTCCTTCGCGCTCGATAATCTGTGCTTTGGTTTCCGCGCCGATCATGCGCTGAAACTCACGCACAATGGTGGGGAACGGATGCGGACCGGCGGCGGTGCCCAGCATATAGTGGGCGGTCTGATAGCTGCCGGACCAGTCGCGCAGCGCTTCGTTACAGGCATCTTTCAGGGTGGCGGAGCCACTGTGCACCGGGATGACTTCGGCACCCATCAGGCGCATACGAAACACATTGGGAGACTGGCGCTCAATGTCTTTGGCACCCATATAGATGCGGCATTTCAGCCCCAGCAGCGCGCAGGCCAGCGCCGCCGCTACCCCGTGCTGACCGGCACCGGTTTCGGCAATGATCTCGGTTTTGCCCATGCGTTTGGCCAGCAGCGCCTGTCCCAGTACCTGATTGGTTTTGTGCGCGCCGCCGTGCAGCAGATCTTCGCGCTTCAGATACAGGCGGGTGCGGGTGCCGCTGGTCAGGTTGCGGCACAGGGTCAGAGCGGTAGGGCGGCCGGCATAGTTCTTCAGCAGATCGCTGAATTCAGCCTGGAATTCTGGGTCGCTTTGGGCGCTGATAAAGGCTTCTTCCAGCTGCTCCAGCGCCGGCATCAGGATCTGCGGCACAAACGCGCCGCCAAACTCACCAAAATACGGATTCAACGTCGTCATTTTCTGTTTCTCTTTCTGACAGACAGCCTGTCGTTGTTAATAGGCGCGCAGGGTGCGAAATACCGAGTCAATGCTGGCTGCATCTTTGATGCCCGGCGCACTTTCCAGCCGCGAGTTAAAATCCAGTCCGGCGCAGCCCAGCTGGGCGGCACGCACGCAGTTATCCGCCCCCAGCCCACCGGCCAGCAGAACATTATCCAGCGGTTGGTTTGCCAGCAGCGACCAGTCAAAGGCGCTGCCGCTGCCGCCGGTACCGTGATCAAACAGATAGCGGTCAACCTGCGGCCAGTCGCGGGCAGGCAGGTGGTCAGTGATGCTGAAAGCTTTCCAGATCTGCACCTCTGGCGGCAGCAGGCGGCGCAGTTCCGCGACATAAGCCGGATCTTCATCACCGTGCAGCTGGACGGCAAACAGCCCCAGCTGGTGGGCGAGATCTGCCACCTGCGCGGCCGGACTGTTGCGGAACACGCCGACATAATTCAGTGCTGCCGCAGCAATAATTTGCTGCGCAGTGGCCTTGGTGACCTGACGCGGTGAACCAGCGGCAAAAATCAGTCCGCCATACACCGCCCCGGCAGCCAGCGCCTGCTGTGCATCCTGTGGGCGGGTCAGCCCGCAGACTTTATTCTCGCCGAGGATCACCCGGCGTACCGCAGCGTCCAGATCCTCAGCGGCCATCAGCGCGGAACCAATCAGAAAGCCGTTGGCAAAATTGCTCAGTTCACGTACCCGGGCATAGCTGTTAATGCCGGATTCACTGATTACCGTTACGCCGTGCGCCACTTTCGGTGCCAGGCGGCGGGTTCGATCGAGATCGATAGAGAGATCGCGCAGGTCGCGGTTATTAATGCCTACCACTTTTGCGCCCAGTTCAGTGGCACGCGCCAGCTCTTCTTCGCTGATCACCTCGGTCAGAATACCCATATTCAGGCTGTGAGCCACCGCCGTCAGCTGACGATACTGCTCGTCATTCAGCACCGATAGCATCAGCAGGATCGCATCTGCCTGATGATAGCGCGCCAGGTAAATCTGATACGGGTCGATAATAAAATCTTTGCACAGCACCGGCTGAGTGACGGCGGCGCTGACCAGTGGCAGGAAATCAAAGCTACCCTGAAAATATTTTTCTTCAGTCAGCACTGAAATCGCCGAGGCCCAGGGCTGGTAGGTTTTGGCAATCGCCACCGGGTCGAAATCCTCACGGATCAGTCCTTTCGACGGCGAGGCTTTTTTGCACTCCAGAATAAAGGCGGTGCGGGTGCCCTGCAAAGCGTGATAGAAACTGCGCGTGGCCGGCTGAATCTTATTCTGAAATTCCGCCAGCGGTTGCTGCTGCTGGCGTGCTGCCAGCCACTGCCGCTTATCGGCAACGATTTTTTCCAGTACGGTATCCTGCATGATTACCCTCTTGCTGCCAGCGCCAACACCTGCTGCCATGCCTGGCCGCTGCGGATAACCTTCAGGGCCTGGCGGGCATTAGCGGCGAGATCTTCCTGGCCAAAAATTTTCATTAACAGCGCGACATTCGCCGCGACCGCTTCTTCGTGAGCCAGCTCACCTTTACCCTGAAGTAAACGGCTAAGAATGTCACGGTTTTCTTCCGGCGAGCCGCCGGTCAGCGCCTCTGCCGGATGGCTGCTCAGCCCGAAGTCCTGCGCGCTCAGCAGGGTGCTGATTATCTGACCATCGCGCAGTTCCGCCACCTGGGTTGGCGCATGCAGCGCCACTTCATCCATACCCCCGCCGTGAACCACAGCCGCGCGCTGGTAGCCCAGCATCTTCAGAGTTTGCGCTACCGGCAGCACCAGCTCCGGGCTCCATACGCCAATCAGCGCCAGCGGCGGACGGGCAGGGTTAATCAGCGGCCCGAGCAGATTAAAAATGGTGCGGGTCTTCAGCTCCTGACGCACCGGCATCGCGTGCTTAAACCCGCTGTGGTACTGCGGGGCAAAGAGAAAGCATAACTTCAGTTCATCCAGCGCCTGGCGCGCCGCCTGCGGCGGCAGATCCAGACGGATGCCCAGCGCCGCCAGCAGATCGGAAGAGCCGGAACGGCTGGATACGCTACGGTTACCGTGTTTCGCTACCGGCAGCCCACAGGCGGAGGCGACAAACGCGCTGGCGGTAGAAATATTGATACTGTTACTGCCGTCGCCACCGGTGCCGACAATATCTGCGAAAGCATAAGACGGACGCGGGAAAGGCGTGGCATGTTCCAGTAATGCAGAGGCGGCACCGGCAATTTCGTCGGGCTGCTCGCCGCGCGTTTTCAGTGCGATCAACGCCGCTGCCAGCTGCACCGGTTCCAGCTCACCGCGGATAATGGCGGAAAACAGCTGGTGACTGTGTTCCTGGCTCAGCGTCTCCCCCTGATAAAGCTGCTCCAGCACGGTATTCATGGCTGTGCTCCCGCTGAGTCCAGCGCCCAGGCCAGGGTTTGCTCCAGTAAACGCGCACCCTGGGTGGTCAGAATGGACTCCGGGTGGAACTGGAAGCCGCAGACGCGGCGGATGTCGTCACGTACCGCCATCACCATGCCGTTAAAGGAGGCATTAACCGTCAGCTCCTGCGGGGTCTGGCTACCCACCAGGGAGTGATAGCGTGCGACCGGCAGCGGATTCGCCAGCCCGGCAAACATCGCTACACCATCATGTTCGATGGATGAGGCTTTGCCATGCAGAATTTCGCCCGCCTGACCGACCTTACCGCCGTATTCCTCAATAATGGCCTGATGGCCGAGGCAGATACCAATAATCGGCAACTTACCGCGCAGCTGCTGCAGCAGCTGCGGCATACAGCCGGCCTGTGACGGCGTACCGGGGCCGGGCGAGAGCATCAGCACCGGATTTTCCAACTGTTGCAGGCGGCTTACTATGGTTTCCACTGCCACGGTATTGCGGTAAATCACCACGTTATGGCCAAAGGTGCGCAGCTGATCCACCAGGTTATAGGTAAAAGAATCAACGTTATCAAGTAACAGAATATCGGCCATTAGAACATCTCCCTGCAATGGTGGGCACTGGCAATAGCGCGCAGTACGGCGCGGGCTTTATTACGGCTTTCATCGGCTTCCGCCTGTGGACAGGAGTCCAGTACCACCCCGGCACCGGCCTGTACGGTGGCGATCCCGTCTTCTACCCAGGCGGAGCGGATAACAATACAGGTATCCAGATCGCCGCTGGCGGTGAAGTAGCCCACCGCACCGCCGTAACTGCCGCGCCGGGTGCCTTCAGACTGAGCAATCAGCTGCATGGCGCGCACTTTCGGCGCGCCGCTCAGGGTGCCCATATTCATACAGGCGCGATAGGCGTGCAGCACGTCAAAATCGTCGCGCAGTTTGCCCACCACGCGTGACACCATATGCATCACAAAGGTATAGCGATCCACTTTGGTCAGGTCGGCCACGTAGCGGCTGCCCGCTTCGCAGATCCGTGCCAGATCGTTACGCGCAAGGTCGACCAGCATCAGATGTTCGGCCAGCTCTTTATGATCGGTGCGCATTTCCAGCTCAATCCGGCTGTCGAGATCGCGGTTAAGCGTACCGTTAGCGTGGCGGCCGCGCGGGCGGGTGCCGGCAATCGGGTAAATCTCAATCTGGCGATCGCTGGCGTTATATTTCAGCGCACTTTCCGGCGAAGCGCCAAACAGGCTGAAATCGCGATCCTGCATAAAAAACATATACGGGCTGGGGTTGCTCTGGCGCAGATTTTCATAGGCCGCCAGCGGCGACGGGCAGGGCAGGGAAAAGCGCCGTGAAGGCACCACCTGGAAAATTTCGCCAATGCGGATCGCCTGCTGCAGATCGGCCACCACCTGACCATATTCTTCATCACTCAGGCTGACGTTGAGCGGCATCTGCGCCAGGGTTTTTACCGGCAGGGCCGGGGCGGGCTGAGTCAGCTGCCGGCTGATTTGCTCGATGCGCTGGGTCAGACGCTGCTGCTCGCCGCTGTGTGGCGTAAACAGCGTGGCCTGCAGGCGCGAACTTTGGCTCTGATGGTCGATCACCAGTAAGGTTTCAGCCAGATAGAAGCAATAATCAGGACAGCGCTGTTCATTCTTCACCTGCGGCAGGGCTTCAAAACCGGCCACCAAATCGTAGGCAAACAATCCACCCAGCAACATCGCTTCACGCTCATGGTCCGGGGTTGCCACCAGCTGCGGCAACAGACGCAGGGCGTCGAAGACCGACAGGGTGCGTAGGCGGGTTTCTTCATCATCCTGAGCATTATGCTGCTGCGCCGGAAACAGCAACTCGCGGCCATCGGGGCGCGCTTCAATGCTGACCGTAGCGGGCAATGCCGCATCCAGCAGTGGCAGCAGGGCCATACCATTTTCTGACAGCGCCTGAATGGTTACCCGGTTCTCCAGCGCCGTAATACGCAGCGCGCTGTCGATAATCACCAGACTTTTCAGATTGCATTTGCTGTCGACGTCAGCGGATTCCAGCAGCAGGCTTTCACTGCGGGCACCACATAGTTGATGAAAAACCGCCGCGGGATCCTGACGATAGGGGGCATTAATACTGATTAATTGCACTGCTGGTCTGACATTTTGCATAGACTGTTCCCGATTTTCCTCAACAAAAAGCCCGCATTACGCGGGCCTGAGTATCTGCACTGAACTGCGGTTGTGCGTATACGCCTTACCCGTTAGGGGAAGGTGCGCCACCAGCCAGTATGCAGAGAGAAGATGTTAGCCATGATTAAAGTACCTTATCATTATGAGCCTGCGTACTAGTTAACTGGATCATGAAAGAAAAGTCAATACTGTTTTTATGCAGCAGGTAAAGACGTTATCATGCAGCGAAATTTCTGTTTCGACCCGGAGTCTTTTTGTCACACGCTGCCGAACAGCCCAGCCCCTTCCCGATTTACGATCTGCACAGCCACACCCGTGCTTCCGATGGCTTACTGACTCCGGAACAGCTGGTGTTACGCGCGGTACAACAACGGGTGGGGGTACTGGCGATCACCGATCATGATACCACGGACGGCATTCAACCGGCGCGGGAGGCCATTGCCCGTCACCGGTTACTGCTACATCTGGTGGCCGGGGTGGAGATATCCACGCTGTGGGAAAATCATGAAATTCATATTGTCGGTTTGGGAATCGATCCCGGCCACCGACAGATGAAGGATTTTCTGCATCAGCAGGGCCAGCGGCGGATGCTGCGGGCGCAGATGATTGCCGAACGTCTGGCGAAAGCCGGTATTCCTGACGCGCTGGAAGGGGCGCTGGCGCTGGCAGAAAACGCTGCCATCACCCGTGGGCACTTTGCCCGTTTTCTGATCGCCGCCGGCAAAGCGTCCACTATGCAACAGGTATTTAAAAACTACCTTGCCCGTGGCAAAACCGGTTACGTGCCGCCGCAGTGGTGTACAATCAGCGCGGCGCTGGCGGTTATCCATCAGGCGGGCGGCCGTGCGGTGTTGGCACATCCGGCACGCTATAATCTGTCGGCTAAATGGCTGAAGCGGCTGATCGCCCATTTCTCTGTGGCCGGTGGGGATGCGATGGAAGTCGCGCAGTGTCAGCAGTCCCCGCAGGAGCGCAGTCAGCTGGCTGCATATGCCCAGACGTTTCAGCTGGCAGCATCGCAGGGCTCGGACTTCCACCAGCCCTGTGCCTGGATTGAGCTGGGTAAAAAATTATGGCTGCCTGGCGGTGTTGATGCCGTATGGCAACGTTTTCCTGAAATCGTAAAATAATGCCTGCCCTTCAGCGGCAGGCGCGAGGTTTTTATGAGTCAATTTTTTTATATCCACGGGGATAATCCACAGCCGCGTCTGATCAGACAGGCGGTTGATATGCTGAATAAGGGCAGTGTGATTGTTTATCCAACGGATTCCGGCTATGCGCTGGGCTGCCGTCTGGAAGAAAAAAACGCTCTCGAACGAATCTGTCGCATTCGTCAGCTGGACGGCAACCATCACTTTACCCTGATATGCCGCGATCTCTCTGAGCTGTCCATCTATGCCCACGTGAATAACAGCGCTTTTCGCCTGATAAAAAATAATACCCCCGGAAATTACACCTTTATTCTGAAGGCCACCAAAGAAGTGCCGCGCCGCCTTATGAATGAAAAGCGTAAAACTATCGGACTGCGCGTGCCCGCTAATTCGGTGGCGCTGGCGCTACTGGATGCGCTGAATGAACCGATGATTTCCACCTCACTGATGTTGCCGGGAAATGACTTTACCGAATCCGATCCGGAAGAAATTGACGATCGTATCGGTAAGCTGGTGGATTTGATTATTCACGGCGGCTCGCTCGGTCAGCAGCCTACCACGGTGGTGGATCTGACCGGCGATGCGCCTGAGGTGATCCGTGAAGGGGCGGGGAGTATCGAACCCTTTACCTGACAGTGCCCGCCCGGCACCGTCAGGTGCCGGGCAGGCGATTAGTAAACTTCGACGTTGAACTCGCGGCTGCGGCGTACGTTATCTGCGACTTCATGGTGGATCAGCTTTATCAGGCTGTTACCGGCTTCCAGCGCATCACTTTCAAACAGCGCCTGCATCATTTGCTGACGCTGCTGTGGTTTAGTGTCATTATGCAGTGCCTGCTGTAACACTGTAGCCAGGTTTTCTTCATTCCATGGATAAGCATAATCAATATCCGGCACCAGACGGTAATCCGGTTCAAAATTGCGGTGCTCACCGGGCGCAATGTCCAGACGTAATACCGGTTTTCCGGTCAGCAGGTAATCATACATAATCGACGAGTAGTCGGTAATCAGCGCATCGAAGCGGGTCAGATGCGGATAGATATCCAGGCTGGCATCCAGATAGAAAGTATTTTTCATTAAGCGGCGCGATATGCTGCCGTTCAGTAGCGGGTGGCTTTTGATAAACAGATCGATATTATTATCGTGGCAAATCTGCGCCAGCCGGGTAATAAAGCGCGGCGTGCCGGTAATCAGCTTGGTTTCCCCGCGCTGCCAGGTGGGGGTAAACAGCACTTTCTTACGCTTAGAGTTATTTAACATCACCTCGGCATCGCGCGGCAGTTCACTGCCGATCATTTCCAGCGCGCTGGCCGGGCGTAACAGCACTTCATTACGCGGATACCCGGCGCGGATAATGCGCTGACAGCCAAAACATTCGCTAAAGAAATCATCCAGGCAGGCGGCGGTACTGAGCACACAGCTGGCGCGTGAGGCGAACTCTACCGGACGGCGGAAACCATAATCTGCCATATCCAGGTAATCGGTCAGCTTCAGCAGTAACTGCTTAACCGACACGCCGTGCCATAACTGGATGTGCCGCGCGCCCTGCAGACAGGCAAACAGCTCTTCGCTGGCCGTCAGGCTTTGGGAAGGATTTACGCAGAACACCGCCACGGCTGCCGAGGTAAACAGGCGGATGGTGTCTTCCAGCCGTTCTTCACTAATCAGGTGGCACGGTAGCCCCTGTTCCTGCAGTTTATTAATCAGACCGCTATGCACGCTGCACCATATCACCACAAAATGCTGCTGCTCCTGCAGGGCGCGCAGATAGAGGTATTTACTGTTATCGCTAAACTCTTCGCGGCCAAAAAACAGCACCAGCGGGCGCTTGCGTTTTTTTTGCGCAACATTGGCTAAGCGAAAAGAAAATTCATTGTTCATGGTGGCGTTCCGGTTCTGATTT
>CALYQW010000053.1 GCA_945290265.1 uncultured Erwinia sp. | reverse complement strand
ACCAAAGGAAACGATGTCAGGAAGGCATCAGGCTCAGGACAGAGCGCAAACGGACACAGTTTAAGGACACCTCCAGGACGGAGATTTGAGAGCCACTCAGGATGATGGCGGGTAGGGAAACCAAAGGAAACGATGTCAGGAAGGCATCAGGCTCAGGACAGAGCGCAAACGGACGCAGTTAAAGGACACCTCCAGGACGGAGATTGAGAGCCAGTCAGGCAGATGGCAGGTATGGATACCAAAGGAAGGATGTCGGGAAGACATCAGGCTCAGGAAGGGCAAACAGGAAGAGTTTTCATGGATGAGGCAGGGAGCACTAACGTAGCCGGATAGCTGCAAACGAACCGGGAGCACTGTGAATACAGTGCTCCCTTTTTTTATTGGGTCGCCCGGGCTTTTGCTACAGCCTGATGTTTCTGTGCCAGTCTCTCTGAATTGAATAAATAACCCTTTTCTTTACTGGAATGAATTATTGCTGTATTTCCAGTAAACCCTGGAATGCGTTGGTATGATATTTATTGCCTTAAGATTATTCCTGAAAGCCATCTTTTTGTTAATGACATCGATTACTGACTCTTTGTATGGTTTTTTTAAACCCGTTTCAGCGCTGGGTTTCCCGGATATCTGCATTATTCAGTGAATTGATCTGCATCGTACAAGGAAAGGAAATAACATGTCAGTTTCTGCCACTCAATTTTTAAGGTCACGTTGTTATCAGGCATAACCAGCCTGCTGTCCGCTCAGGCTTATGCTGCACAAGAATATGTCAACTCGGGTAACGTGGGGGCTAACTGGCAGCTGGATAACATGCCACAGTCAGCACAGTTGTCCGACTTTATGTTCAGGTTTATGGTTAATCAGTCGACATTACATCAGGAAGGCACCTGTTCCGCCCAGCAATTCTATTTTGCCGGGGAAAACAGTAATAAGAATGCCGGCTATCTGGGATTGCAGCCACGAAAAAATAAGCATGGAAAAAGCCGGATGAAAGCCATCTTTTCCACATTTATTGCCGGTTCTGACTCGCGGGATGGTAACTGTCATCCCGCGGCTGACGGCGGTCCGGGCGTGAGCTGTGCCATTGAATTCAACGCAGAATACGGCCGTAACTATGAAATCACGGTGCATAAAAACACATCCTCTACCTGGAGGGGCGAGCTGAAAGATACGGTGAGCGGAGAAGAGGTACATATCGGGAGCTGGCAGTTGCCGGTTGGCAAAGGTTATCCGCAGTTTAAAGTACCGGGCTGTTTAAATTTGGCGAGAATTAACGTGCTGTTTGGACCGGTCAGCACCAGTAATTACCATGGCGCAGTAGGGAATATCACCAATGCGCATGGTTATAACAGTAATGAATGCCAGGGCGAAGCCGCCGTTTTTATCCTGAATATCAGGATATCAAGGTTAATTTATCCAACGGAGGGGTAATGAAAGCGCAGGGTGTGAAGGTCAGATGCGATTTTGTCAGCAAAATTGCTTAGGATAATGCAGCACATTAATCCCCATAGTTTTGGGGAAAAAAGACCAGGCGATGCCTGGTCTGAGGTGATATTTATCAGGTTTCCGGGAACGGCATAATACTGCCTGGCGCTTCGCGGTTAATATGCAGGAAGGTCAGGTGGCGTTCATACTGATCCAAAATATCGTTGATAATCTGTTCTTTGGTGTAATCCATCAAATCATTACCCTGAGTTCCCTCCAGCAGGAAGGTTTCCAGTCGGAAATAATCCGATTTACCCCGACGCGCCCGATAGGTAAATGCCGGCACGGAGTACACCTGCGGCCAGATCTGGTACAGGAAGCTTTGTTCTTCGCCGTGATTCACCAGCAGCTCCAGGTGATTCAGACGTTCATCTTCTACCGGCGGCAGTTCGCTGACCTGTACCTGTGCACCACGACGCTCGAGTTCCTGAGCTACCTCTTCCATTGCCGGACGACAGACATTTTCCAGCATTTTGCGCGTATGCGTGGTGCCCGGATAGTTCATCACGCGCGAAATGCGCTGCTTCCAGTTCAGACGATCGTCGCGGGTAACCGGCACCGGTGAGGTATTGACCGAGGCGCTGGCGCGACGGTGATCTTCTACCCGCAGTGACTTATACAGTCCCGCCATCACAAAGAAAATCACAAAACTGAACGGCAGACCCATGATCACCGTGGTTTTCTGCAGCGCGGTGACGCCGTTTACCATCAGCATCCCCATGGTCAGCAGGCCAATAGTCACTGACCAGAAAATACGCAGCCAGTTAGGCGCATCGTTGTTAATGTCACTCAGACGCGAAGTAAAGTTACCCAATACCAGCGAGCCGGAATCGGCGGAGGTGACATAAAACAGCAGGCCGGTAATGGTGGCAACCGAGGCGCTGAAGGTAAAGCCAGGATACTGCGCCAGCAGGCTGTAGAAGCCGCGTTCCGGGTGCACCAGCGTTTCCTGAGCAAAAGCCAGGTTACCGTGAATAATTTCATTCAGCGCGCTGTTACCGAAAATTGACAGCCACAGCAGGGTAAAGATAAACGGAATGGTCAGCGTACCCAGCACAAACTGACGAATGGTACGGCCACGAGAAATACGTGCCAGGAACAGGCCGACAAACGGTGACCAGGCAACCCACCAGGCCCAGAAGAACAGCGTCCAGTTGTTCATCCACTCGGTCGGGCGATCGAAGGCAAAGCTGTTCAGCGTCATGCCTAAAAAGCGGTTAATGTAATCGCCGACGTTAAGCACCAGGGCATTAAGCAGAAAGCCGGTATCACCGACAAACAGCACAAACAGGATCAGACCAATCGCCAGCAGCACGTTGATCTCTGACAGTAAACGAATGCCTTTATTGACCCCGGAGGTCACCGACACTGTCGCCATAATCACCGACAGCACAATCAGCCCGCCCTGCGCCGTCAGTCCTTCCTGCACGTTAAACAGCACCTTCAGGCCGTAGTTTAGCTGTACCACGCCAATCCCGAGGGTGGTGGCGATACCAAAAATAGTGCCGATCACGGCCGCGATATCCACCGCGTTACCAATCGGCCCGTTTACCCGCTTACCAAAGATTGGGTAGAGCGCGGAACGGATGGTAAGCGGTAAGCCATAGCGATAGCTGAAGTAGCCCAGCGCAATCCCCATCAGGGCATACATTGACCAGCCGGTCAGGCCGTAGTGGAACAGCGTCCAGACCATCGCCTGGCGCGCGGCCTCCATGGTCTGTCCGGGGCCTTCCGGTGGCATCATATACTGGGTGACCGGTTCCGCGACCGAGAAAAACATCAGGTCAATACCGATACCGGCGGCAAACAGCATTGCTGCCCAGCTCATCAGGCTGAATTCAGGCTTTGACTGCTCCGGCCCGAGCTTGATAGAGCCAAAGCGCGAGCAAGCCATAAAGATGACAAAAACAATATACAGCGTCGCAGCCAGCAGGTAATACCAGCCGAAGGTTTCAGATACCCAGTCAAGGGTGCGATTAATCCAGCGATCGGAAAAATCAGTGAACAGGATTGTGGTTAAGGAAAACAGCAGGATCAGCCCTGCAGAGGTGTAGAAAACCACGGGATTAATACGATCTTTCTCAGTTTTCCCTGAGATTTCAGTTACAGGCATGGTGTCTCCGCAAAATTGCTCAAGAAATTAACCTGAAGGTTCGCTCTGCTAAGCGTGCATTAGCGCATATTGGGTAAAAGCCGCCGTATATCCGCTAATTACACTTGGAGTATCTTCAGGAGGGAATTTCAACTGGTTGATATTAGTGTTATTTATTGAGTCTCAATGTCTCCCGGCTCAGTGTCCAAAAAAAATGAAGCAGGGATGATAGTTTTTATTGATTGAGCATTCAATTAAAAATCCATTTCGTTGTCAGCACATCAGACTGGCTCCCTGTCCATTAACAGAACACTATTCTGCGTCCAACCCTGAGATGGAGGTCGCACACAGTATAGCGGTTTATTAGATCTCAGCAGGTGCATCCGCATTATTTGTTCGTAATTTCAGTTAGCTGGAGACTACGACATTTAAGGCTTTTGTCTATCAGATGATTCAGAACTTGACGGCAGCGGGCTGAGTAAAATAACAATAGGGGCGTCAGGGGAGTCTCGCCGAAGAGACTGAGAGGCTGATTGCACATGGTGCGGTTCAGCGACCCTTTGAACCTGACCCAGTTGATACTGGCGTAGGAAGACTTGTAGGCTGCCGTGGGCAGTAATACTTGCTACGCGGCTGTGGCACACAATGGCCGCTTTTTTCCCCTCTCCGGTATCACGGGTCTCTGCATTCTCAGAGAGGCTGACGTGACCATACTATCTGTAATCTTTCCTGCGGGGCTAATCCCATGAGCCGCTGGTCGGTAATCGGCAGCGGTGTCACCGGTTTATGCGTTGCTACGCTGCTGGCGGAGCGGGGTGAAACTGTCGAAATCATCAGCCATGAGGGGCATACGCCCGCTTCACACTGGGCCGGCGGCATGCTGGCGCCCTGGTGTGAAAGTGAAAGCGCGCCAGCGCAGGTGATAACCCTGGGGCGGCACAGCGCCGGCTGGTGGCAGCAGCGGGTCAGCGACGTTGAGCAGCAGGGTACCCTGGTGGTGGCGCCCGCGCGTGATGGCGCGGAACTGGATCGCTTTGCCCGTATGACGGAGAACCACCGGTGGGTTCAGCCGGAAACCATCGAACCTCATCTGGCTGGCCGCTTTGCGCGCGGGCTGTTTTTTGCCGCCGAAGGGCATCTGGATCCGCGTCAGGCGCTGGCGCAGCTGGCAGACCGACTGCGTCAGGCTGAGGTGCAGTTTCACTGCGGCCCCCCCGCCGGACGGGTGATTGACTGTCGCGGCTATCAGGCCGCAGACAGCCTGCCGCAGCTTCGAGCAGTACGGGGCGAAATGCTGATCCTGCAAACCCATGACATTACTCTTACCCGCCCGGTGCGCCTGCTGCACCCGCGCTTTCCCTGCTATCTGGTGCCCCGGGCTGAGGGGCACTTTATGCTGGGTGCCACCATGGTGGAGAGCAGCGATAACAGCACCATCAGCGCCAGAGCGATGATGGAACTGCTGAGCGCGGCGTATGCCATCCATCCTGCGCTGGCCGAAGCGCGCATCCTGGAAAGTGGCACCGGCCTGCGTCCGGCGTGGCCGGACAATCTGCCGGAAATTCGCTGTCACAATGGCATCTGGTATCTGAATGGCATGTACCGTCACGGCTTTCTGCTGGCACCGATGATGGCTGAACAACTGATGCAAATATTAACCACTGAGGGCTTACTGTGAAAATTCAACTGAATGGTCAGACTGTCGATACCTCGGCAGAAACGCTGGCGCAGCTGCTGGCAGAACGGCAGACGGACAGCGGCAGCGTTGCCTGCGCGCTGAACGGTGAATTTATCCCGCGCGCGCAGTATGCCTGCCAGCGTTTAACGGCGGGCTGTCATCTTGAAGTCCTGTCACCTATGCAGGGGGGCTGAGCCATGTGGTATGACTTTATTCCGCAAACGCGTTTCCTGTTAGGGACAGCTGGCTATCCTTCACCCACCATTCTGCAACAGGCGGTGGAAGCGGCCGGCAGTGAGGTGATCACCGTCAGCCTGCGGCGCGAAGGGGCGCAGGGCGGGGTGTTTCGCAAACTGTTAACCCGGATGAACCGACGGGTACTCCCCAATACTGCCGGTTGTCATACGGTCAAAGAGGCGGTCACCACTGCGCATATGGCGCGCGAGCTGTTTGATACCCGCTGGATCAAGCTGGAAGTGATTGGTCATGCCGACACATTGCAGCCCGATCCCTTTGCGCTGGTAGAGGCGGCGCGCATTCTCTGTGCCGAGGGTTTTCAGGTGTTTCCCTATACCACTGAAGATCTGATTGTGGGTGAGAAGCTGCTGGAAGCCGGATGCCAGCTGCTGATGCCGTGGGGCGCGCCCATCGGCTCCGGCCAGGGGCTGCGTAATATTGAAGGCCTGCGCGCCATGCGCGCCTGGTTTAGCGACGTACCGCTAATCATCGATGCTGGTATTGGTTCACCGGCGCAGGCGGCGCAGGCAATGGAGCTGGGATTCGATGCGGTACTGCTGAATACCGCGGTCGCGAAGGCACAGAACCCGGTGCTAATGGCCGGGGCATTTGCCGCGGCGATCCGCGCCGGTCATGACGCCCGTTGTGCCGGGCTGATGGAGCTGCGTGATATGGCCAGTGCATCAACGCCGGTATTTGGTATGGCACAGTTCAGCTGACGGGGGGGGCAAACCTGTGGAACGTTATGCAAGACAGATGATGTTGCCGGAAATCGGCATGGCAGGACAGCAGCGCCTGGCCGCTGCCCGGATTACCGTGGTGGGGGCAGGCGGACTGGGATCGGCGCTGTTACCACAGCTGGCCGCCGCCGGAGTGGGGTTTATCCGGCTGTATGATGGTGATGTGTTGGAAGAGCATAATCTGCACCGCCAGACGCTGTACCGGATGTCCGATATCGGCCAGCTTAAGGTGCAGTGCGCGCAGCGGGCGCTGGCGCAGCTGAATCCGGACTGCCGGGTTGAGGTATTCCCTGACAGGCTCAGCGCCAGTGGCCTGGCGGAGGCGCTGCACGAGGCCGATCTGGTCATTGATGCTGCGGATAATTTTGCCATTACTTATCTGCTGTCGGATGCCTGTCAGCCGCGTGGATTACCGCTGATTGCCGCCTCGGTGCTGAGGCGACAGGGCTATGTTGGCGGATTCTGTGGCAGCGCACCGGGTTATCGGGCGGTTTTCCCGCAGCTGCCCACCGCGACGGCAAACTGCAATACCGCGGGGGTGATGGGGCCGGCGGTGGCAACGCTGGGCGCATTGCAGGCACAGATGGCGCTCAGCGTGTTGCTGGGTCTGGTACCTTCACCGCTAGGCTGTTTGATTAACTGTGATTTTGTGCAGTGGTCTTTTCGCCATTTCCGCTTTGAGCGGGCAGAAGAACCGACATCAGCGATTATCCCCTTTATTGATCGTTTTCTGCTGCAGCCGGGAGACTGTGTAGTCGAACTGCGCAGTGAAGCCGAAGCGCCTGCCAGTATCACCGCTGGCGTGCTGCGCCTTTCACTGGCAGAGCTGCCCGCCTGGCAGCCGCCGGCAGGACGGATTGTGCTGGTGTGCGCCAGCGGTATTCGCGCGGCGCAGGCAGCAGCGATGCTGGAAAAACGTGGCGTCACGCAGCTGGCAATGGTAGCCGCCGGATCTTCCTGAGACCTTAACTGACAGATCGGGACAGGGAAGTCACGTATTGCAGCTGGCGGTGAGGCATAAGCGCTTATAAACTGAGGTAGTTGATTAAAATAAGCGCTCAGGTCTGACTCAGGAAGGATAATGGAATATTACGGTTATGTTTTAATTAAGTTCATTATTGGTTTTCTTATCGTGATTACCCACCTGAATTTTTCGGGTAAAACGCAGCTTTCACAGATGACCCCCGTTGATTTTATAGGGAATTTTGTGTTGGGTGGGGTTATCGGTGGCGTTATCTACAGCGACAGCATTCCACTCTATCAATATATTTTTGTCTTATTCCTCGGGGTGGGATTAATCTCGTTATTAAATTTGATCACCAAACGGGTGGGGTTTTTTCGTTCATTTGCCATTGGTGAGCCGATCCCGATAATCAAGAAAGGGCGGTTTATTATGGATAATATTCTGAAGAAACAGAATAAAGTCGATATTCTGAATATTACCTCACAGCTGCATTCGCAGGGGGTACAGTCCTTTCAGAAGGTGACCTATGCGCAGATTGAACCGAACGGCCAGCTGACGGTGATCTGCGATCAGGACGTGATGCCATCGGTGATTATCCTCAAGCAGGGGCGCATCAGGCACTATGCTTTGCAGGAAATTGAGAAAGATCAGGACTGGTTACAGCAGGAAATCAGCCAGCGTAATCTGAATCAGGATGAGATATTTCTGTGTGAATTCTGGGATGGCCGGGTACTGTTTATTATGAATGATGGTCATATTGTTCATTAGCCGCCATCGCGTTTATCCGGTCTTCATGCCCCGTCATCGTAACTGAAGGAGAGAGTATGTCCGCACAATTTCTGCCACTGGCCACACGGCGCCGCACCATCTATGCGCTGGGTAACGAACTGCCGGTTAGTGAAAACGATTTAATTGAAATCATTAAAAATGCTGTGAAGCAGGCACCTTCTGCTTTTAACTCACAAACCTCCCGCGTACTGATCCTGCTGGGCAGCCAGCATCAGAGGTTTTGGGAACTGACGCGCGAGCAGTTGCGTAAGATCGTACCGGAAGCCAACTTCGCCGGCACCTCAGCGAAAATAGACGGTTTTGCCGCGGCGGCGGGTTCGGCACTGTTTTTTGAAGATCAGACGGTGGTTAAAAATCTGCAACAGCAGTTTGCCTCTTATGCCGAACATTTCCCGGTATGGTCAGAGCAGGCGTCCGGTATTGCTCAGTATGCGGTATGGCTGGCATTAAGTGAGAAAGGGATTGGTGCCAACCTGCAACACTATAACCCGCTGATTGACGAGGATGTGCGCCGTGAATGGCATATTCCGGCCAGCTGGACGCTGCGTGCGCAGATGAACTTTGGTGCGATTCTGGCACCAGCCGGTGAGAAAACCTATATGGATGACGATCAGCGCTTTATTATTGCCCGCTGATGACAAGGCTACCGGCACCTGGTGCCGGTAGCGCTTAGGGTCTATCTGGCATCGTTGATGCCGTCATTCACCTGCTGAGTGGGATTACCATTATGCAGGCCTTCATCGGTTCCCTGCCAGCCGTGCCGCTGATTACTGGCTAAATGCTGGCGATCCTCATTAATGATATCGCTAAGCAGAGCACTGCCGCGTTTCAGTGCCTGCGCTCTGGCAGCCAGGTCGCTGTCGCCTTCTGCCAGCTCCCGCATAATTTGCTGGTCATAACGGCGGAAGTGGTCGGCCCGTTCGCGCACTTCGTAGCGGTCGGTATCCAGCGCTTCCAGCGCCTGACGCCCTACCCGCAGAGCGCTTTCAAACACTTCCCGTACCCGCTGCTCAATCCCTGCCTGACGCAGCTGAATATAGTGCTCAACGTTGCGCGCCCGCGCGAGGATTTTCAGATGCGGGAAATGCTGTTGTGCCACCGCCACCAGCGCCATGTTGGCATCGGGATCGTCCAGCGCGTTAATCAGGATTTGCGCGTGGGCAGCACCGGCCGCCTCCAGCAAATCGCTGCGTGTGGCATCGCCGTAGTAGACGCACATCCCCAGCTTACGCAGCGTTTCAATATGGTCGGGATCGTGATCCAGTACCACCGAATGCACGCCGCTGGCCATCAGCAGACGGCCAGCGATCTGACCAAAGCGGCCAAAACCGGCAATAATCACCGGTGGCGCTTCTTCATCAATGGTATCGGCCGCCTGCTTATCGCCGCTGTTTTGATTATCGAGGCGGGTCAGCAGCACCAGCAGCAGCGGGGTGACCGCCATTGACAGTGCCGCCGCGAGGATCAGCGCTTTCGACCAGTCTGCATCCAGTACGTTAGCGGTGCGTGCAGCGCCAAATACCACAAAGGCGAACTCACTGCCCTGACCTAACAGCACGGCAAACCAGCTGTGCTGACTGCGCGGAACGCCGATGGCACCGGACACCAGCCACAGCATCATCAGCTTAATCAGCAGGAAACCACCCAGCAGCAGCAGTACCCGTAGCGGGTTATCCATCAGGGTGCCAAAATCGATGGTCATCCCAACACCAATAAAGAACAGTCCCAGCAGCAGGCCTTTGAATGGTTCGATATCGCTTTCCAGCGCGTGACGATATTCGGAGCTGGCCAGCAGCACCCCGGCAAGAAAGGCTCCCATCGCCATCGACAGACCGGCATGTTCCAGCAGCATACCGAAACCAAATACCAGGAACAGGGCGATGGCACTGAACACTTCACGCAGCCCGGAGCGCGCCACAAAGCGCAGCAGCGGACGGGTAACATAACGTCCCAGCAGGATCACCAGTACCAGGGTGGCAATAATTTTCAGCGCAGAAGTCAGCAGGGGGGCGGTGGTCATATGGCCGCCGCTGCTGGCTAACAACGGGATCATCGCCACCAGCGGAATGGCAGCGATATCCTGAAACAGCAGCACGGCAAACGCACGCCGCCCCATCGGGGAGGTGGTCAGGTTGCGCTCGTTCATTGTTGACATGGCTATTGCCGTTGAAGACAGTGCGAGAGTAAATCCGATCAGTAAGGCGACCCGCCAGGGCCGCAAAATCGGGATGATCGCCCAGCGCAAAATGCTGTTCACCACCGCCGGTGGTCACCGCCCACATCAGATCCTTACCGCTCAGCGCAGTACCGCCCTCGCCATAGGCCCAGCCGTGAGTCAGCACCTTATCAATCCACAGCTTCAGCAGCGGCGTTACGCTGTACCACTGCATTGGATGCTGCCAGATAATCAGGTCGGCCTGTTGCAGCAGCTGCTGTTCAGCAGCGACATCAATATTAAAGTCAGGATAGAGTTCGTACAGTGAACGCACATGAACATCGGGCAGATCGGCCACCTGTTGCAACATATAGCGGTTAACGTGGGAGTACCGGGGATAGGGATGGGCATAAATAATCAGGATCATCGCTTTCATTTACGGCGGGGAGGGGAGCCGCAATGGCTGGCAGCGGATTGCGGATACCGGCTAATAAGTAACAAGATTATGGCAGCATTTTTACAGATTGCCCCGATAAAGCGATAATTGCCGGGAATAAGTCACCGGCAGGATCACGGCATGGCATGTGGCGCAGTGCCATCACGATTTACTCAGAGCGTTTCGACCCACACGGTTTGCGGATTGGTAAATTCACGCAGACCAA
>CALYQW010000052.1 GCA_945290265.1 uncultured Erwinia sp. | reverse complement strand
CTGGCGGGCGGACTGGGTGCCACTTCCGGTTCTGCATTGGGTAATCTGCTGGGGGGCGGTCTGGGTAGCGGCAGCGGACTGGGCTCAGGACTGGGCAGCAGCAGCGCGGGCGGCGGTTCTGCCCTTGACCAGGCGCTGGGACTGGACAGCAGTTCATATGGCAGCGGCACTGATGCCAGCTCCGGCAGCGATAACGACAACCCTTTACAGCAGCTGATGAAGCTGTTCGCCGAGGTGATGCAGAATCTGTTTGGCGATCAGCAGGGCACCCAGGGCAGTTCTGACGGGCGTCAGCCTACCCAGGGTGAACAGACCGCCTATAACAAAGGCGTAACCGATGCGCTCAGCTCACTGATGGGCGGCGGTCTGAGCCAGAGCAGCAGCGCGGCAGGAAGTGCTGCCGACAACGGGCTGGGCGGTAAAAGCCTGCAAAATCTCAGTGGCCCGGTGGACTTCCAGCAGTTGGGCAATGCCGTTGGTACGGGGGTTGGCATGAAGGCCGGTATTCAGGCGCTGAACGATATCGGTACCCACAGCGACAGCTCAACCCGCTCATTTATCAACAAAGGTGATCGGGCGCTGGCGAAGGAAGTGGGGCAGTTTATGGATCAGTATCCTGAAGTGTTTGGCAAGCCGCAGTACCAGAAAAACGCCGGTTCGGCGGTAAAAACCGATGACAAGTCCTGGGCGCAGGCGCTGAGCAAACCGGATGATGATGGTATGACGCCAGCCAGTATCGATCAGTTCAATAAGGCGAAAGGCATGATCAAAAGTGCCATGGCCGGGGATACCGGTAACGGTAATCTGCAGGCACGCGGTGCAGGCGGTGCTTCACTGGGGATTGATGCCATGCTCACCGGTGACACCATCAATAATATGGTGCTGGGCAAGCTGAGCGCAGCCTGAGTCAACGCGCTGGCGGGCATTCTCTGCCCGCCAGCATCCTGCAAAGGGGGGGGTTATGGTGATACAGGATCTACTGGCCGCGCTGGCACGGCGTCTGGAGTGCGGGAACCTGACGCTGGATGCCGGTCAGCTCTGCTGTCTGCAGGTGAACGGCCTGCAGATGACGCTGGAGTATCTGGCTGAGCAGGATGCACTGTTTGTTTACTTAAATGTCGGCCTGCTGTCGGCAAAAACTGCGCTGTTAGCCGATATCCTGGCCGCTAATCTGTTCCATCAGGGAACGGGCGAAGGCGCGGCCTTCGGGTTCGATCGGGAAAACAATGCGTTATTGCTGTTTCGCTGTTTCTGCCCGTCAGCCGTGGATGAAGCCAGCTTTATCCGCGCCTGTGTGCAGATGATCGAGGTAGCAGGGCGGTGGCAGACTCGGTTATCGCTACCTGCCGCGCCGCGACCGCCTGGCTTAACCCGGCAGCTTACGGGGAAAATACGGTGAATCTGTTTGGTATTAGTTCGGGCAGTAAAAGCCCGTTATCCCACACCAGCGAGGCCTCAACCTCGTCCTCAGCGCCAGCTGCGTCGCCAGCGGGCAGAGCCGGACAGTTACAGCGGCAGCAGGCATTGCCGCTGAATTCCCGCTACCATGCTACGGTGCAGCCTGCCAGCCCTGAGCGTGCGCGTGCGCGACTAACCCTGGGCGCAGCCAGCGCTGAACCAGCAGTCGGCGGATTAACCCGCCAGAGCGCACAGCGTGAAAATCCGCAGCTGGCCAGCTTTCACCAGCAGATGCAGAACTCGCCAAAAATGTCGCGCGCCGATCCGCTGCCGCCAGCCCCTGAAAGGTTGCCCGCGCGTTTGCAGCAAAAGATTGATGCGCTCAGTCTGCCAACGCTGAAGAAACTGGATAAAGCGCTGTATGAATATGGTCGTATGGCCACCGACCTGGCGAAAGAGGGATCCGGCAGTAATGCTCTGCTGACCCGGCTGGATAAAAAGCTGATGCCGCTGCTGGCGGCGACGGAGAATGCGCGCAATCCGGGACTGAATTTGCAGGTTTTTACCAACGGTGAAGCCTGCTACCAGGCAATCAGAGCCCGGCATCAGCAGGTTAAAGCGTCCGGGCAGCCCGTCACGATGCGTGCGATCTACCCGCCGTTTAAGGGCGCACCCGATCACCATATCGCGCTGGATATTCAGCTCAGGCCCGGCCATCGTCCTTCGGTTATCGGCTTTGAATCGGCGCTCGGGCATATGATGGGGTCGATGAAGGACGCCATCAGTCAGGGGCTGGGCGGGGCAAAAGTACAGATGGTGGGTAACCTGATCCAAAGCTCACAGTGGGACTGCGCCATGTACTCGTTGAGCCATGCGCTGAAATCCTTTAAGCACTATGACGATTACAGCGCTCGGCTGCACGCCGGAGAGCGCGGGGTGCCATTGCCGCCGGAGTTTCTGAAGCATTCCCAGTCGAAATCTCATGTGGAAGGTCGCCCGCAGCAGGACAGCATTGTTACTAAAGACAAGGGCGGCCTGCATGTTGAAACGCTGTTGCACCGTAATCTGGCGTATCGCGCTCAGCGTTTTGAGCGTGCTTACAGTACGTCGATTGAGGGGTTCAGGATGCAGGCGATCCGGCGGGCGGGGGAGTTTCTGGCGGAGCAGAGGAGGGGATAGCTGGCGCTTGTTGCGTGCTGCTTTTTCTTTATAAAAGCCAGGGCAAATGCCAGGGTCGGGACACTCCGCTGCGCGGAGCTAAAGTCGACGACGTTTCACCATTCCGCTGCGCGGACTGGCGAGCAGGGCGGCCAGTCGCCGCCGCCCTGCACCCGGGCTCGCGGCGTCTCTTCGCCCGCTGACGCGGGTTCCCTCGGCCACGCCGTTTTCTGCGCACCGGCGTGATTCGATATCCTGTCTCAACACGCCTTTCTCCGCCGTCCTGGCGGCTCTTACTTGAAAACCGCCCAGCTCGGCTCCGTTCCTGATGCCGCCCAAAGGTCAACGCCAGGGCTACGGCAAGGGCAAAGCCAGGTCAATGGCAAGGGAAAAGCCAGGTCAATGGCAAGGGAAAAGCCAGGTCAATGGCAAGGGCAAAGCCAGGTCAATGGCAAGGGCAAGGCCAGATTAAGGTCAACGACAAAGTCAAAATCGGAGAGGGGAGCGTTTTTTTTATCATTCCGGGAACCGTTAATCTCCTGCCGCGACATAACTCCATCTGAGGTTTGATGGCGATCGGCATAGCGGGGGCAGGTGATGAAGTTGACGTTACATGGCACGGAACAGAAGGCAGTGGTGCACACTGCCGGAGAGCGTACGGCGGGGCCGGGGAGAGCACTGCAGCAGGGGAGCAGCAGTACCACGCCGCAGGCGGCAGGTGGATCGCTGGCGGCTGACGGGAAAAACAGCGGCAAAATGCCTAAAGTTCGCCAGCAGTCTGCGGTACAGGATGGCAGCCGCGTGGGGCAGCAGCAAAACCGAGGCTTCAGCCTGAAAAGCCTGTTCGGATGGAAAAAATCTGCGGCCACCTCAGCCCCACCGGCTGCGGTAGCCGCGCAGCATAAAGGCACCACCCTGCGCGATTTGCTAATGGCTGACCGTGCCGCAGAACAGGAAACGGAAGCGCTGCCGGCTGCGGCGCATCTGACCCGCTCCGGCGGCGTGCGGCGGCAAAGTCTGCAGGATATGGTCGGACGACCGGTCAGCACCGCCGCGCAGCCCGCTGGTGAACATCAGCAGACTGGCGCGCGTCTCGGTATCACGCTGAACAACGGTAAGCTGCAGCTGGCGGCGGGCAATCCCCCGGCAGTTAACACTCTGCTGATGCAGACGCTGGGTAAAGCGGATCAGCACTATCTGGCACATCATGCCAGTGACGATGGCCGTCAGCATTTGCTGCTGGATCGCCAGGGGCGACTGTTTGATGTTAAAAGTGACGCTACCGGCCACAGCGTGCTGCATAACAGCCAGTCCGCCACCCTTCGGGGCCAGCTGGCGCAGGCGGGAGAAACACCGCTGCGGCTGGGAGTTAAGCCAGATAATCAACAAATTACCCTTGATGCTCACGCCCTGATGCTCAGCCAGCCTGGCGATGCGCATCGCGCTATGCTCAGCGGGATCTGGCAGGCGGCAGGGCAGGCGGTCTGTCTGCATAATGACAAAATCCACACCCTCGATGCGCAGACTGGCGTATGGCAGGCGGCAGGCGATACCACGCACAGCCAGCTCGCGCGTCAGGCTGACGGCAAACTCTATGCACTGCAGGATGGCCATGCGCTGCATAATCTCTCTGACCACCAGACCAGCGCCACCAGCGCTGATAAAATCAGATCCTTTACGGTCGGTGAACGGGGCGAAGTCGCGCTGCTCAGCGACAGCGACCATACCATCAGCCTGATGCCAGGATTAACCGCAGCGCCGGAAAGCCATCTGCGCTTCAGCCTGCAGCAGCCAGATCGCGTAGGGGCTGCGCTGGAGCCGCAGTCCCTGGCCCTCAGTCACGGGCAGCTGTTTGTCGCCGACAGTGAACATCGGATCCACAGCGGCAGTCTGGCGGATATTGCCGACGGTAAGTTGACCATGCAGCCGCTGGCACAGATCCAACTGCAACAGCATTTTGGTGATGACCACCAGATTGGCGGATTTTTCACTGACGATGGCGGCAGCCTGAATGCGCTGGTGAAAGATAACACCAGGCAGCAGCACGCCTGCCCGCTGGGTAACGATAAGCAGTTCCACCCCGGCTGGAATCTGAGCGATGCACTGACCGTCAGTAATCAGCTGGGGCTGCAACAGGTAACGCCTGAGCCGCATCAGATCTTCGATATGGCGCACGGCGGCAGTCTGACCTTACAGCAGGGCACGCTGCACTATTTTGACCATCTGACCCGCAGCTGGAGTCCGGCGGAATCAGGCTGTCAGCAGCTGAAAAAAGGCCTGGATGGCGCGGCCTGGATCCTGAAGCAGGGGGAGGTAAAGCGGCTGGATATTAACCAGAGCAGCGCTGCCATCAGTCAGGGGGAAAATAACGTCTTTTCCCTGCCGCATGTGCGCAATAAGCCGGAAGCGGGCAGTGCCCTGCCGGGGCCGGGTACAGCGGGTAAGACTCAGGCGATGGCGGTGATTGGTGCCAGTCACTGGCTGGCGCTCTCCGACAGCGGCGAGATCCATTCCGTGCAGATCAAACCCGGCAGCCGCCAGCTGGCGCAGCCTGCGCAAACCCTCAGCCGTGAGGGGATCAGCGGATCGCTGAAGGACATCCACCTTGATGCTCAGCACAACCTGTATGCGGTAAATCAGGAAGGTGAAATCTTTCATCAAACCCGGGCGCAGTGGCAGCACGGTGAGGCGGGCAGCGGCTGGCAGAAACTGGCGTTGCCCACCGCAGACAGCCCCCTGCAGCATCTGCAGATGGATGCTGAACATCAGCCGCGGGCGATCCTCGCCGATGGCTCGCAGTACCAGCTAAAGCAGGGCGAATGGCACCCGCACCACGCAGCACGGCCTGAGCCGCTGACCGTTCCTGCGCGCGCATCGCAGGCGGTTTTCGACCGGTTACAGCAGGGGGTAAAAGGACGGCGCATTCCGTCAACCGGGATTACGCTACAGGCCACGGCGCAGGTGGCGGGACACAGCGGAATGGAAAGCCGCAAAGTCAGCAGTAAATTTGCCGACCGGGTGCGCGCCTATGTATTTAACCCGACCCTGGGAACGCCACGGCCGCTGAAGAACGCCGCCTACCATACGCAGCACAGCTGGCAGGGGCGGCAGGGATTGCGGCCGTTGTATGAAATGCAGGGGGCGCTGATTAAGCAGCTGGAAGCGCATAACGTGCGCAACAGCGATATTCAGCCGGATTTACACAGCAAGCTGGCGGCGCTGGATTTAGGTGAGCACGGTGGCGCGCTGCTGAAGGATCTCCGGCATTTTTGTGATGCGCTGGATCAGAGTGCCACCCGTGCGCTGACTCAACTGGGGCAGCACCAGGGGGCGATCCACAGCAATGGTGTGGTGAACGAGGGCTTTCAGCCATCGCGCAGCAAAGCCATCGTGCAGGGGATGAATGTTAACCGCTCAGGGCACGACCTGAGCAAAACGCTGGAACAGGCGGTGCGCACCACGCCGGTTTCGCCGCGCAGTCAGCTGCAGCCGCTGCTCAGCACCTTTGTGCGCCTCGGGGTGAATATGAGCCATCAGAAAAGTGAGGTACCGCTGGGGCGTCAGCGCGATCCCAACGATAAAATGGCGCTCACCAAGTCGCGGCTGATCCTCGATACCCTGACGCTGGCAAAGCTGCATCAGCTGGTTGACCAGGCGGTACTGGTGTCAGGGCATCAGCCCGATGCCGGTCAGATAAAGCAGCTGCGTCAGCAGTTTGCTGCCCTGCGCGATGGGGAGTATGGCGGCAACCCGGTGAAGCACTACACCGATATGGGGTTTACCCATAACGGGGCGCTGGAAGCCGGTTACGATGCGGCCAAAGCCTTTATCAATGCCTTTAAAAAAGAACATCATGGCGTCAATCTGACGGCGCGCACCGTACTGGGCACTCAGGGTAATGGTGAGCTGGAGAAAAAGTTAAGTCAGACACTGCTGTCACTGGACAGCGGTGAAAGTGTCAGCTTCAGCCGGGCGTACGGTGGCGGTCTGAGTACCGCCTTTGCGCCTGCCCTGAACAAAGTGCCGGTGCCGGTGGTGCCGGGCGCTGGCGTCACCCTCGATCGCGCCTATAACCTGAGCTTCAGCCGCACCAGCGGCGGGCTGAACGTCAGCTTTGGCCGTGATGGTGGCGTCACCGGCAGCGTGTCGGTTTCCACCGGCCATGATTTACTGCCGTATATGACCGGCGCGCAAAGCAGCGCCGGGAATGCCAGTGACTGGCTGAGTAAAAAACATAAAATCAGCCCGGACTTTCGTATCGGTGCCGGGATCAGCGCCAGCCTGCAGGGTACCCGGCAGAACAGCCTGAGCTTTAAACTGACCGACGCCGAGCTGCCTGGGTTTATTCACGGTCTGACCCACGGCACCCTGACCCCGACAGAGCTGATGCAAAAAGGCACTGAACATCAGATGAAGCAGGGCAGCAAGCTGGTGTTCAGCGTCGATACCACTGCGGCGCTCGATCTGCGCGCCGGGATCAATATCACCAAAGATGGCAGTAAACCCAACAGCGTGACGGCCAGGGCATCGGTCGGCGTCAATGCCTCGCTGAATCTGATCTCTGGTCGGCAGGAGCACAGCCTGAAAACCGGTCAGTCGGGCAGCACGGAAGCCAGCAGCGACAACCGCCTTACCGTGCTGAATGCGGCCAGTGCGGGTGCCAATGCCACGCTCACTGCCGGCGTCGGCCATGCCTTTATGCGCGACGGCAAGTCGGCTGGCACGCTGCCGGCGTTCACTTCCACCAATGTTGCGGTGGCGCTGGCAATGGATAACCGTACCAGCCAGAGCATCAGCGTCGAGCTGAAACATGCCGAGCCGGTGACTGCGGCAGAGACCGACGAAATCATCACCACGCTGGGGAAACATTTTAAGGACAGAGCAACCACCCTGATGCTGGCTGATATGAAAAAACAGACCACCAGCACCCCGGCAAAACAGCTGGAGGCGCTCCATAACCATTTCAACGACCGCCAGGTCAGCGGTGACGATCGCTATGAAGCGTTACGCAGCCTGCAGAAGCTGGTACTGCGTCAGCAGTCTGCGGAGGCTAACCGTCCGGAGTTAGGCTCCGCCAGCCACAGCACCTCTTACAACAACCTGTCGCGCCTGGATAACAGCGGATTTTTTGGCCTGCTGCAACAGCATTTTACTGCGTCACTGCCGCCGGACAGCGCGACCCGACTCAGTGGACTGATGGAGAAAGATCCGCTGCTGAAGGGGCTGATTAAACAGCTGCAGACTACTCCCTTTAGCACTGCCAGTGTCACCATGGAGCTTAAGGACGGCCTGCGCGATGACACCGAAAAAGCGATGCTGGCCGGGAAAATCGGGCGTGAAGAGCTGGGGGTGCTGTTCCAGGATCGTAATAACCTGCGGATTAAATCCATTGCTGTCAGTCAGAACGTTAGCAGCAAAGAGGGTTTCACGGCTCCGGCGCTGTTACTGGGGGGCAGCAACAGTGCGGCAATGAGTATGGAACGCAACATTGGCACCATCAACTTTAAATATGGCAGGGATCAGGAACAGCCGCGCCGTTTCACCCTGGAGGGTGAGATTGCCAGGGCGAATCCGGCGCTGGCCACGGCGCTGGCTGAGCTGAGAAAAGAAGGCTTCGAAATCAAGAGCTGAGCGGGATGACCGGTTATCAGTCAGCGCGCGGTTAACTACTGAATACAGGAGCGGAATAGCAGATGACATCATCACAACAACAGCTGGAAAGGTTTTTAGAGCACTTTTCCGCTGGCTGTAAAACGCCATTACAACTGCAGGACGGGGTCTGTGCTTTGTATCACGACGATGGCGCAGAGGCGGCGGTGCTGGAATTGCCGCCACATAGCAGCAGCCTGTTACTGCACTGTCGGCTGGTGGACAGCGATCCACAGGTTTCACTGACGCTGTATCCGGCGCTGTTGCAGCTGAATTTTGAAATGGCGGCGATGCGGGGATGCTGGCTGGCGCTGGATGAGCGACATCAGGTACGTTTATGTTGTCAGCAGTCGCTGGCGTTGCTGGATGAAGCCAGTTTTAGTCTGCTGGTGAGTGGGTTTATCCAGCAGGCTGGCGAGGTGCGTGAATTTATCGGCCAGCTGGCGGCGTGACAATTTTTCTTTTTGGGGGGGGGGGGTAAGCGGTATTTTTCTGAAGCTAAAACCCAGGTCGCTGGTCTGCTAAACACAGGCTGCAAGGCCCGGCCCCAGGCCTTGCCTTGAGAGACATTCAATTTCTGCAACCTCGTCAACTGACTAACCGCTCCTGAATCTCTCCCCTGTCAGTTCAATCATCATGAGCGTGAATTTCCGCCTGACGAGGATATTACCACGGCGTTTGATATCCATCGGAAACTAACCTCGTGGTTCAGTAAAGGGAAAAAAGTGATTTATGTCCAACAGATAAACTCATTCTGTGCAGGTTAAAGGATAATATGGACTTTTCTCCGCAGCAACTTACGGCAGCCAGAAGACATATTAAAGCCGTTTGCACGGCGCGCTATCATTGATCTGCATCAAGGACTGACCGGGCGGGGAGAGAATGAAGGTGAATGAATCTGCAATCATCAGCTTGTGTGAATAGCTGGTATTTTTTTAAATGTTTCTGTTCTTTTTTTGGAATGTTCAGAGGTGTTCACTTAGACTGAAATACATTATTTTCGACTAAAAGCCTAAATTTATTGGCAGCTGTGGCGTGACGTTTTACGCACTGTTTCCATAACCGATGTCAGAATTAAGCGAAAGTGAAATAAGCTAATGAAAATCCGCGTAATCAGACAAAAAATCTCGCCTGTAATTATTTTTTTTGATAAAACTAGGAATATATTTATTGCATTAGATAATAAGGAAAAGTGATGAGAAAAAACAATGTATTGGCTTTTGCGTGTCTGACCGTCTTGTTGCTGCAAGGTTGTGCCCGTAACAAAGCGCCAATCACTGCACCGCCGAAAGCAGGAAACACGCAATTGACCACATTACAGCAGTGTTTTAACGATGCCACGACCCTGGTGAAACTGAATAAAAAACACCAGAAAGATTATAATGATTTGTATGAAGTGGTGAATGAAGCTAAAGGGTACGCAGCCATTGTTGATGATTCATCACTCAGCGTAAAATCAACAATAACGCCACTGTTTGATTATGAAATCAATAACAGATGCAATAATATTTCCCAGTTATTAATTACCGAGTTTAAAAGCAGAACCTTAAAAAAATATTCATCAGGTGCCGATATTTAATTGTTGTTTAAAAGGAATTAAGAAATGTGTACGGGAAGGACTAAAGAATGTATACGCTAAAAAAAATCGCTGTTGCAGTTACACTCTCTTCTTTGTCGCTTTCGGCATCGGTCAGCTCTGAGGCGGGTAACTTTCTTGATGATATCTCAAAACTTGAGATGGTGCCTCCAGTTGAGTTAGAGAGAAATATTACCCGGCAGCAGTGGCAGATTAATAATCAAAAAGAAAATAAAGCGTCTCCTTCAGAACATAAAGCAGATAAAACGGAAAACGCGCCGGGTAAAAAAAATCCCGTCAGACGGGCGGAAGAACGGCCACAACCGGTTTACTCTGCTGCCGTTTCCACGCATCCCGCTAACACGGGTAATTCGGTTAATGCATTAATTAAAAAGAATGCGGAACTGACCGCGGCGGTAGCGGCGACCCAAAAAAAACTGAATGATACTACCCGCACACTTTCTGCGCAAATCGCAACACTTAAGCAACAGAATGCCCTGAGTCATCCCGGGCAAAATACCAGCGTGACGGAGCTCAGTAAAAAAAATGCGCAACTGGCCGCCGCGACAGCCGTTGCCCAAAGACAACTGGACGAAACCAGGAACACGCTGTCCGCGCAAATTGCTACGCTGAAACAACAGATTGCACAGGACAAAAAAGGTCAGAGCAGCACGTTAGGCGATCTCAGTAAAAAGAATGCAAAACTGAGCGCAGCACTGGCCACCGCACAGAAAAAGCTGGATGAAACCACCCGGACCCAGTCAGCCCGCATCAGCGCGCTGACCGAGAACCACGAAAAAGACAAAAATGATTACGGCGAGTTGAGTAACCAGAACGTTGAGCTGAAAGCGGCTGTCGCAGCGGCGCGGAAAAAGCTGGATGCAATGACCCGCATTCAGTCGGCCAAAATTGCCACCCTGAAGGCGGCGGCCGAGGCAGTGCAGAAACAACTGGATGAAACCACTCAAACACAGACCGCGCAGATTGCAACGCTGAAATTGCAGAATCAGCAGATGAAAAATGAACAAGATGCCCGGGTGGATGAGCTCAATAAACAGAATGCGCAGCTGCAAGCGGCAATCGCTGAAGCGCAGAAAAAAATGGATGATGCTACCCGTGCACAGTCGGCGCAGATTGCAACGCTGACGGCGGCCGCAGTAGCGGCCCGGGAAAAGTTGGATGATACCCTACGCGAGCAGTCAAATCGTATGGCTGCGCTGCAGCAGGATAAACGCGAACAGGATGCCAGGGTCAGTGAGCTGACGAAAAAGAACGCTGAGCTGAAAGAGGCCGTTACGGCCGCACAAAAGAAACTGGATGACAATACCCGTGCTCAGTCGGCACAGATTGCGACGCTGACGGCCGCGGCGGCCGCTGCGCAGAAAAAGCTGGATGAGGCTTCCCGCGCTCAGGCCAGCGAAATCGCCAGGCTACATAAGGATAACAGCGGACAGAACGATACGGTTAAGCAGCTGACGAAACAGAATGCTGAGCTGACCTCGGCAGTGACAGAAGCGCGTAAAAGGCTGGACGAGAAAACCCGTGCTCAGTCGGCGCAGATTGCCACGCTGACCGCTGCTGCAGATGTGGCGCAGAAGAAGCTGGATAAATTCCAGGCCACGCTGCAACAGGATAAAAGCGAACAGGATGCCAGGATCAGTGAGCTGACGAAAAAGAACGCTGAGCTGAAAGAGGCCGTTACGACCGCACAAAAGAAACTGTATGAAGCTAACCGCTCACAGTCTGCGCAGATTGCGACGCTTACTGCCGCCGCCCAAGCCGCGCAGCAAAAGCTGGATGAGGCTTCCCACGCTCAGGCCAGCGAAATCGCCAGACTGCATCAGGATAACAGCGGACAGAACGATACGGTTAAGCAGCTGACGAAACAGAATGCTGAGCTGACCTCGGCAGTGGCAGAGGCGCGTAAAAA
>CALYQW010000051.1 GCA_945290265.1 uncultured Erwinia sp. | reverse complement strand
GACTTCAAAACGGCGATGATCTGGTGTTACCGGGCTTTACGCATAGTGATCTCCTTCCGGGAACATATTCAGTATGTCTGAAGATCTCTAAAAGTGAATGGTACGAGTATGCGGGATACTTACAACCAATTGTCTGATGCAGGGGAAGTGGCTGGGCAAAATGTAAATCCCTGCCAGGGTGTGAACAAAACCAAGTCAACCTGCCACCGCGCTGGCTATTTACCTATGAAATTTACAAGATTTTTACAATGCTCTGCAATTACTCCTGATTCAGGGAAATCGCAGCATTAATATGCTGTTTTTAAAGGTGATGGTGCCTCAGTTAACAGTGGTGTATACTCCAAAATATAAATGATTGTTCTGAATGGCGAATAAAATATCCATTCTGTGGCTGCCTTGGTTAACGTGAAACGACGATACGCCGCTCAACGAGCAACCAGAGAAATCACGACAGATGGCAGAGGCCAGGCTGAGCACTCAATTTTTTTCAAAAAAATTTAATTCTCAGGTTAAAAAAATGGACAAATCGGTTGAGATTTTGATAAACGGAGTTACTTATATCCCTGCTGACCAAAAAAAATCCAGAATAGGGATAGCGATAACGACACACAACCGTAATACCCTTTTCGCCCGCGCGTTAGAAAACCAATTAAAATATCTGCCGGCAGGTGCAATACTGGTCATCGTAGACGATGGATCGCCAGTTCCAGTTTCGGCTCCTGACTGGGCTCAGGTCATCCGCCACGAAAAATCACAGGGAATTGTTGCGGCTAAAAACGCCAGTCTCGCGGCGTTAATTGACGCTGGTTGTGATGAAATTTTCCTTTGGGATGATGACGTCTGGCCTGTTGCTGGTGGCTGGGAACGGCCATACATCGATTCTCCCGAACCGCACCTTGCCTACCAGTTCCTTGACCTGGCTGGATCACTCAAACTTAATGATCTCGCCATACTGTACCAGGACGATAAGCACATCGCTTACACCGGGCAACGAGGTGTGATGCTTTACTACCATCGCTCAGCAATTGAGAAGGTCGGCGGGTTTGACCCGGTTTACGGTCGCGGCATGTACGAGCATTCTGACCTGGCGCTGCGCATTCATAACGCCGGATTAACCAGCTGGGCATTCGCTGACGTTGTTGGCTCCGAAAAGCTCATTTACTCACTTGATGAGCATCAGGCCGTTGAGAGTTCAGTGACAAAGTCAGACCGTGAGGCTCAGGTAAAGCACAACGTCACGATTCACAATGCTCGACGCGATAGCGGCTATACCGGGTACGCAGAGTACCGGCAGCAGCGCAACCTGGTGATTACTACGTTATTAACCAGTCAGCCTGACCCGCAGCGCGGCATTAAGCTGAGTCCGTCACCTGACCTGCTGAGCGTGTGGGCTTCCTCGATTAAAGGTTCTGATGCTGTAGTGCTGGCTGACGAACTCCCTGCCACTCCGAACGGGGCAACCATTTACCGTGTGCCTGATGTGGCTATGAACGTCTACTTTCGCCGCTGGCTGCATATTTACCAGTACCTGCGTGACCATCCTGAATACCTTTTCGTGTGGTGTACCGATGGCACTGACGTTGAAATGCTGCACGAACCATGGGCAGATATGGAGCGAGGCAAGATATACGTTGGCTCTGAACCTAAAACTTACGCTGCTACATGGGCCAAACAGAAGCACCCCGAAACCATCTATCAGTCGTTTATCTTCGATAATCTAAACAGCGTTATGCTGAACGCTGGGTTACTTGGCGGCTCCCGCGCTGATGTGATGGCTGTGGCTCACGGGATTATTCGGCTCTATTACCACATTGAATCCCTGCGATTCTGGCAGAAAGAAAAGGCAGCCTCTGCTGTCGGGGATATGCTGGCATTTGGCATTGTTGTGCATCGTTACGCTGACAGGTTAGTGACTGGTCCGCAGGTTCACACTGTTTTCAAAACCAACGGTATGGGTAAGGATTTCGCCTGGTGGAGACATAAATAGCGTTTGTTGTTGTGGGTCATCACTCCCGCAGGGAGCGTGCTGAATTGCTGGCTGACAGCCTCAACGCCTGCCTGTTAATAGACGAAGAAAACCACGGGGCGAACTGGAATCACTGCCGCGCTATCGTGTGGGCAAGCCAGCAGGATTGCAGGGTAGAGATTGTTGAAGATGATGGGTTGCCTGTTACTGGCTTTGCGATACTGCCTCAGGAATGGGTGGCGAAATTTCCTGATAACATTTGCTCGTTCTATTTCGGCACCGGGCGACCGCCTCAGTATCATAAGCAGATAGCAGCCAGTCTGATTGAAGCCGATAAGAAGCAGGGCGATTACATCACGATGGAAAGGCTTTTGCACGGCGTGTGCTACAGCCCGCCACCGAACGGCATCAGCACAATCCTTAAGAATTGGAACCAGACAGAGGCAGCTGACTATTCAGTCGGTGATGCACTTGGCCACCCGATAATCTATCCGTGCTATTCCCTTGTGGGTCATGCTGATGGTCTTCCGGTTGAACAGCACCCCTACAACACCCCACGCATTGAGCGTCACAGGGCGTGGCGATTGGCACGGCAGATAGTGTAATGGCCAGACATAAAACAACTAAGATACGGCTTTCAGTGATGAAAGCAAGCAGGCTCAAGCCATTGATCGTTCCGGATACCCGCATATCAGGCTGAAAGCTTCAGGAGCGGCGCAAGAGGCTGTGGAAGGCTTAACCCCTTCTGTGCTGATTGCGGACGCCTGACAGAGTACCCACATGGCTTCGAGTTGGATCACAAAGTCGTGCTCTTCAGGGGTGGCGAGGACACTGACGACAACTGTCAAATCCTTTGCTGCGGTGAAGAAGGATGTCACCGGAAGAAGACCAAAGCCGATTGATTTTCATTTAAAAAAAAGGGGAGGGAGGGCAGAACCCAGAGGCGTGCTGCTTAGGAACCGCCGCCCCCCTCACGCACAGAAAATATCTCCCATTGGAGGATATAAACATGTTTACAGTCCAGAAGCGGAAATTCACTCTGCCGCTGATTTCCGGTATGTCAAAAAAAATGCGGCAATAAAGGATGCATATTCTGAGGAATCCGCATACTCCAAGGGGCGCAGCTTGCTAAAGATCCTGAAGTCATCGCTTTTATTGCCCGTAAATCGAAGTCGACGGCGTGCCAACTTATGGAAAAAAAGTTAATACTCCAGCAGTAAACACTAAGGCCGAAACTGAATAAGAACCGATTCCGAAAATCGTCTTCGCCGCTGGTAAATATAATGATCGGCTGGAGTTTCTGAAGTCGGTTATGAATGACGACAGCGAAGACATCAATACTCGCAAAGATGCCGCCAGGGCGATGCTTCCATATCTTACGCTAAGAAAGGTGAGGGCGGTAAGAAAGATGCGAAGTAGGCTGTAGTACAGGGAATGGCGATTGTTCGCATCGAGGATGAAAATAGCTGGGTTTTGATTCCTGATCATCGAGGCGAAACAATTTATTCGACCAGCGCAAAATATGTAACCACATTGCAGACGGTTGGCGATGTGCCCGCTGGTTAAACGTTGATCGCTCCCCGTACTGATTTTGATGCATGGAACGGCACCGAATGGATTATTGATTCAGCGGCTGAAAAAAAGCACCATATTTCTCTGGCTGACGGGCAAAAATCAAACCTGTTGGCTATCGCCTCTGGAAAAATTTACCCCTGCAGGATGCTGTTGATCTGGAAATGGCGACTGACGAAGAAAAAGCCGGCCTGCTGGCCCTGGAAAAAATACCGGGTACTACTGAATCGGGTTGACACTTCTACAGCGCCTGATATTGAATGGCAGGAACTAACTGAGTAATCGGCATTTTGTTGGTGATGGGCAGTGTCGTAAATATGTCGCCGTTTTTTTCCATTATTCAGCAACAGATGGCAACTGATGATACTTTACGGCACAAACCAAATTGCGGGCATGGGTTTGTTCAGAAATACAATTGGTTATATTATGTACTGTTATCTTCTAAGCCTTAGGTCACAGGTTCGAATCCTGTGAGGGGCCATAATTTTCCAGCAAGCTTCGCCACTTTCAGCCGTCTCTGTTTTTTTCCTGGTATCACTTCCCAAAAGTCAGTCAATGGCATGTGCATGTTCCGTCAGGTGGTTCGATGCCTGGGTATGTGACAATAATCCTGTTGAAGAAGAAGTAGCGTCAGAGACAGTAGCTTGTTTCAACGGGCGATTATCATCACTGCACATACACTCCTGATGCAATCCTCTGGGTAAAAAGGTACTACCCTCTATATAGAAACCATTCGAATGTCTGACCGGAGGATATGTATGAAAGATAAAATGGATCGCGCCCCTGGCCGGGGTATCAACCATGTGGGGTTAACCGTTCCTGACCTCGAGCAGGCAACTGAATTTCTGCAAAAGGCGCTGGATGCAAAATTTGTTTATAACGGTCTGACAGACAATGATCCGCCAAGAAAAGGCGCTGATACCGAGAGGCAACTGGGCTTAACGTCAGGCACAATGATTATCAAACAACGGTTACTACGTATTGGTAATGGTCCAAATTTGGAAATTTTTGAAATAGTCACTGAAGAACAGAAGAAGCCGGTAAGGCTGCAGGATAGTGGCTGGAACCACATTTCTATTTATGTGGACGATATAAATTACGCCGTAGAAAGGGTCAGGGCTGCGGGCGGCAGGTTTCTTTCGGAAGTGCATGGAAACTCACGCCATGAAGACACTGAAGATAATGCCAGCGTTTACTTCCATACTCCCTGGGGCAGCCTGATAGAGCTGCAATCAATACCGAATGGTTATTACTACCCTGAAGATAGCGAAGCGGAGACATGGATACCTGAACGATAAACAAAATGGCAGGTGATACGGTCTGCCAAAATACTTAAAGGTAAGTCATCAGCCAACAGCAGGCACCGTTATCGGATTCTGTGCCAGGTTCACGGCACAGAATATATTTAGGGGGGGATTACCTTTTACTTTAAAGAAAGTAAATAGCAGGAGCCTGCCCCCCCCCCCACTATAAAATAAGCAGTTATTAGTTTTTCTTGTTAGTAATCAGGCAGTTATAATAATCGCTTTTATTTATCATATTATAGAAATACCATTCATCCCGGTTATTAACATACCGATAACCATGTGGGTCTTTTATAATGCTAATTTCATATCCAATTTTGCATTGGTCTGTACCTGTAGCATTTATGATTCCTTCTTCTCTTGCATTTAATTTTTCACCATATGCAGAGTATATACTGAGAGTATAGATTCCAAAGCAAACAGAGGAAAACATTATCACTGTAATAATGTTCTTAAGCTGGAACCTTTCTGTAGCGTTGGCGAAAGCATAGCAGATAAGAGAAAACATTGTACACCAGGCAAACAGAAAACTTCTGGGTTCGGTATAGGGTGACATTATCATTGAGCCAACCACCAGAATAGATGCTATTATGATGCACAGATGATATTTGTTTAAAAGTTTCTGTCGCGACAAATATACCAATGATATCAATGAAAGTACGAAGATCAGAGACGATGTTCCAAAGAAATTGTGAACTACATCCTTAATACGATCATGATAATGAATGAAAGGATCATTATTCCTTGGGACAGTGTCCGCATAATATTGTCTCCTGACAAATGTTGAGTGAGCTGAGATAAGTAATACCCATCCGGCAAGTATTGCAGCTACAGGGACGTAATTTAACAGGTGGCGACGTTTTTGCCATATACACAGGATAAGCATGGATATTGCGATGGCGAAAGGGACGTTCTCGAAGCTGGTTCCGGCCAGGAAGCAAGCTAACAGGTAAAAAAGATAGGCTATCCTTTTGCTCTTAAAGGATTCGAGATAATGCCGGGAAGAGTAAGGAATGATGGCTATCATGGTTAACAACATGGTTTGAAGATAACCTGAGTTAGCTGTTTTCCAGAAAAAAACCTCCATGCCCGGCCATAACAGAAAAGTCAATGCCATAGCATACTGTGAGACTTGCTTCCATCTTCCTGGCTGGCTTAAGGATGTTAGCATTGAAACTATGACAGAGAATAACGCAAACGAAATTGTGTAGATTATTAGTGACAGCCATCGTGGCATGCTGAGTTCATATATTGCTAACTGCTCGCCAAGTCGTGCATTCCATCCTGCCATCTGGGCATGAGATTTATCAAATGCATATATCATCCTGTCAATAAAACTTTCATTATGGAAAATTTTTGTCAGTCCGTAATCTTCTCCAGCCATAGGTGCCACTATCACAATTGCAGCAAATAATGCAAATGAGACGAGTGAGAAAATTAAGAGTTCTCTGTTATCTGAATATTTCATATTATTTTTTCTTTTTAAGAAGGTATCTGGGGCGCTGTTTGATTTCAGTATAAATTCGGCCTATATACTCACCTAATACACCAATGCCTATAAGTTGTATTCCACCAAGAAACAGCATTGAAACCATAATCGACGGATAGCCTCTGACTGGGTTACCAAATATGATCGTATCAAAGAGCATATATGCGCCGTAAATAAATGAAAGTCCGGCGACAACCAGTCCTATGTACGTCCACATTCGTAATGGAAATGTGGAGAAACTGGTTATTCCTTCAAGAGCAAGATTCCAGAGCTTCCAGCCATTAAATTTTGAATTGCCTGCTATTCTTTCAGCACGGGAATAATCTACTACTGAAACCGTACCCCCGACCCACGACAGAATGCCTTTCATAAAAAGGTTACGTTCTGGCAGTAATTTTATTTGCTCGACAGTATCTCTTGACATCAGCCGGAAATTACCCACATTTTCTTCAATTTTGGGGGAGCTGATTTTATTATGGAGGCGATAAAACCATTCTGCTGTTTTGCGTTTAAGGCGGCCGTCTGTGCTGCGATCAACGCGTTTAGCGAGAACAACATCAGCGCCTTCCATCCAGGATTTGATTAGTTCAGGTATAATTTCAATGGGATCCTGCAAATCAACATCGATCGGGATGACGGCATCGCCAGTGGCATTTTCAAGCCCTGCAAAAAGCGCAGGTTCTTTACCAAAGTTACGAGTGAAAGACAGTGACTTTACAAGGGGGTCTGAAATTGCCAGGGTGTTTATAATGCTTTCTGTAGCATCTTTGCTTCCATCATTGATGAAGACGATCTCAACTTCATAATCGGCAAGTTCTCTCCGAACTGCCTGATAAAAAATCGGGATTGCATCCTCTTCATTGAAGACGGGAACCACTAACGAGATCTTCATTTTTTGTCTCTGAATATTATGTATTTAGAATAAATGAAACCACAAGCAAGGCTGATAGTGGAAAAGATAATCAGAGTAGCAACAGGTGGAACGTTCATCCTGTCAGCATAAGCGCCTGTGATGACAGCAATTACAGCCATGAAAAACACGTACATCATGTAGCGAATAGTTGTCGCCTCTGACCTGAACGTCCACCGTGCATTGACGAAAAATGAGAACGTAACGGCTACACAGAAAGCAATGAAGTTTGACAAAGCCTGTGCCAGGCCTGTCAAAAAGCATACTGCGAAAATAATCCAGTGAATGAGTGTGTTGAGCACTCCTACGGTTACGTATCGAGCGAATAGTTTAGCCATGATTATACTCAAGATTGCGATTTCGGGATTTTGTCACTGTGTGAGGTAATGTTCAAGAAACTGGGTAGAATATAACTGTATTTGAGGCTTTGCGCATGAATCATGAGCAGATCGGACCCCAACAGCGGTTCAGTGATTTACGCAATACACATCAACAGCCATCGTCAGATAAATTCCGTGGTTGCCTGTTCATATATTCATCAGCTTGACAGTGTTCGGTATGCCACAGTCCGGCTCCTTAAGAGGCGGAAAATAGGGAAGTTCGCTCACAATTTGTGATGGCGCTTGAAGACTTAGGTGTGATTCCATAAACGGGATCCGGGGCAGGGACTGTTTGGTTTTTTTTCGGCTGAATAGTTGTTAATTGCATGAAATTAAAATTATTTTTTATTTTTTTTTCGTTATGGCTCACTATATGCGTATCTGTAGCCAGCACTCTTAAAGGATATGACTATGGGTATTTCAATCACGCAGCCGGGCAATAAATTCCACTTTAAAAAGCACGGTACAAAAGTCGCAGCAGGCGTTTTGGTTCTTGCTCTTACAGCGGTAATTTACAATCTTAAGTTTTCTCCCTACAAAGTCCTACTTAACAGCCTGTCCGTGGCTGAAGTGCAGTACGGTAATTTCTCTGTTGATGTCAGAGGAAACGGTGTGTTGCTGCCGCAGGATATTAACTGGGTTTCGGCCAGCGTGGATGCCACGGTGGAGACGGTGGTCTATAAAGCCGGGACCAGAGTAAAAAAGGTGAACTGCTGGTTGAAATGAACAACCCGGTGGTCGAACAACAATATCAGGAGAACCGACTGGAATATGACGCCCTACAGGCGGAGGCTGAGGCGAACAGTGCGGAGCTGAAAAGTGAAATATTAAGTCAGGAAGCGATTATTCTGGATGCAAAATCGCGTCTGTCCGAAACAGAAATGCGGTTAAAATCACAGAAAAAATACATTGCCGCCGTGCCAATGCTGGAATATGAAACTACCCGCATTGCGACTATTCAATATCGTCATCAGCTTGAATTTGAAGAGAAGCGTCTGGCTGCTCTGAAGCAAACGGTGGCAGCCGAAGAGAAGGCTACGCTGATGCGTCTGAATAAGTCCGCCTCCCTGTTAGCATTAAGGGAAGAAGAGATGCGCTCGCTTAACGTGACCTCGCCTGTTGATGGTGTCTTACAGGATGTTGCTGTTCAGGCCGGTCAGCGGATAACGATGGGAAGTAATATCGCCCGCTTAGCCAAAGAAGAAGACCTTTACGCCGAATAAAAGGTGCCCGAACTGCAGTCACGCGATCTCGCCGTCGGCCAGCCTGTCACTTTCAATACCGGACGCAGTCAGTTTGCCGGGCAGGTCTCACGGGTTGACCCGGCAGTTGTCAATGGCACGGTTAAGGTCGATGTTGCCTTTCATGGCACCTGACCTCAGGAAGCCCGTCCGGATTTGAGCGTCGATGGCTTAATTGCGGTGACCAAAATAGACCATACGCTATTTGTAGAAAGGCTCCCGTATGCACAAAACAGCCAGCCTTCGACACTTTATACACTTGATGAAAAAATGAGATCTGCCACTAAAATGACAGTTAATTTTGGTCAGGGTTCTGTAGGTTTCATTCAAATAACCAGCGGCCTGCGCGTCGGGGACAAAATCATTCTTAGTGACAGTTCTGCCTGGCAGGGTGCTGACCAGATAGAAATCACAAAGTGAAATTGAATAGCTCAACAGTAAGCTACAACGGAAATTTTGTGGGGACTAAGTCAATGGAATATTTAGTAGAACTGACCGATATAAATAAGATATTTCTGACGGATGAAATCGAGACGCATGCTTTGAGCAAAATAACTTTTAGTATTGCCAAAGGTGAATATGTTGCCATTTCCGGCCCGTCGGGATATGGAAAATCAACGTTGCTTTCCATCCTTTGCCTGCTGGATGTAGCATCTTCCGGAACCTATAAACTGGCCGGACACAATGTCGTCAACATTTCTAAGCAACAGCGGGCACAGGTACGTAATCGCGATATCGGCTTTATTTTCCAGTCATTCAATCTTATCAGTAACTTAACCATTGAAGAGAACGTAGCGCTGCCGCTGACCTATCGCCACGATATCAGTAAGGCAGAAAGAGTAAACCGGGTGCATGATGCGCTGGCGAAGGTCAATAAGTTATACCGGGCGCGTCACTATCCCTCTCAGCTCTCAGGCGGTCAGCAGCAGCGCGTTGCCGTGGCGCGGGCGATTGTTGGTTCTCCCTCTCTTATCCTGGCGGATGAGCCGACGGGTAACCTTGGTTCTCAGAACGCTGAAGCGGTGATGGGCATCCTCGACAGCCTGCACAAAGACGGCGCCACCATTTGTATTTTAACGCACGACCCACGCTCTGCCGGGCGGGCTCAACGCAGCATCGTGCTCTCCGACGGCCAGGTGGTGGCGGATGGTTTATTTACCCGGGACCTCTCTCTGATTAAGGAAGCGTAAGATGTGGTTTGATATTCGATATGCGATATGCGTTAAGGCTTTGCTTAAGAGTCCGGAGTTTTCATCAATGGCCGTGCTAATTATGTCGTGCGGTCTGGCTCTGACGCTGTATAGGGTATCTGTGATCAATACCATTATGTTTACGCCGCTGCCTTATGCTAACAGCCAAAATATGGTTTTACTTAATACGGTGGTAAACGGTGCCAGCCTTAGCGATTCAGGATTAAATTACCTGGATTACGCGGATATCAAAGCACGCAATACAACCTGGTAAAAAATGCCGATGAGGCAATGAGTGACAGTGTCGATCACGTTTCCATCAGCTGGCATCAACAGAGTGCGCGCGTTTTTATCTCGGTTAAAGACAGCGGCGTGGGTCTGAGTAATCCCGATAATTTATTTGTGCCGTTTTATACCACCAATAAGACCGGCAGCGGAACCGGGCTTATTTTATGCCGGCAAATTGCAGAACAGCACGGCGGCTATCTGACCTTACAAAACCGCAGTGACGTGTCGGGATGCCATGCCTCGATTAACCTGCCGGCCTGACGCTACCCTCAGTCTTCAGCCGGGGCAGGTGCTGTGTCTGATTGGTTCTTTTGCCAATACATTTTGGTTATTTTTAACAGCCGCGAACCGATGATTATTGTAGATGGCTGATTTTCAGATAAAATCAGCCGCTGAATGATTATCTCCCGAATTGATATCCGATAGATATAGATCAATCAGTAAGGCTTACAGTGTATCGCCATAATAAATCTGGTAGCCGGAATTTACCTTTTGCTCGGTGGCCTGACCGTTAAGGCGGGCGATCAGCATTTCACCTGCCGTTTGGCCAATCTTATAGCGTGGCGTAATCACGCTGGCAATTTTTTGCAGACGCGCGCGGCCAATATCCAGACCGTGAAAACCGGCAATGGCAATTTTCTCCGGCACGGCGATATCCTGCGCCTGGCATTCCAGCAGTACGCCAACCGCCAGATCGTCATTGGTACAAAATATCGCGTCAATAGCGGGGCGATGTTGCTGCATTTGCAGAAACATCTGCCGTCCCAGTGCCACGGATGAGATGGTATGGGGAGCCATATGGAAAGCTTGCAGGCCATGTTCCGCCAGCGCGCGTTCGGTGCCGCGAAAGCGGCTTAAATCCCGCGGATCGTCCATCGAACCAAAAAAAGCTATCGACCGCTTGCCGCTACGCAGAAAAGCGCAGGTCATCTCCCATGCCGCCTGTTGATTGTCAAAGCCGACCTGGATATCCAGCGGTTCCCCGCCGGTATCCATCAGCTCAGCCACCGGAATGCCGCTGGCGCGGATAAACTGGATCAACCGTTCGCTGTGCTGGCTGGCGGTCAGGATCAGGCCATCAATATTGTAGGAGAGTAAATTAATCACTTCACGTTCTTCACGCTGGAGATCGTATTCGTAGTTAGCAATCAGCGTTTGATACTGATGGGCGGACGTCACCGACTCAATACCCGCCAGCACATCGGAGAAAATTTGATTACGGAATGAAGGAATAAGTACGCCAAGCGTTTTACTGCGGGCATTAAGTAAAATTTCCGGCGCACGGTTAGGGATATAGCTGTGTGCTTCCATCACCTTTGAAATAAGTTCACGGCTACGCTGAGATACCTGACCGGGATTGCGTAAATAACGACTGACCGTCATTTTATTCAGCCCGGCCAGCCTGGCGATATCCTGCAATGTCATCCGGTTATTTTTCATCGGCTTCCTGTTGAACATGACGCTTTCTGGTTGTCACGCACCTTACCATAATCGCGTCACGGCTGCTTACTGCCTCAGGATTTATTGCCGGCGCGCACGTTAGCCATCAGCACCACGGAAAGGAGCAATGCAACGGCCATAAAGGTATAGGAGACGCCGGGGCTACCGGTCAGGCCATTGAGATAACCCACCAGCCAGGCACCCAAAAAAGCCCCCAGCGCGCCGAAACTGTTAATCAGGCCCGTTGATACTCCGGAAACGTTACGTGGTAGCAATTCCGGGATCAAGGCAAAGAAAGGGCCATACGGGGCATACATACAGGCGGCGGCGATCACCAGCAGGATATACGAGAGCCAGAATGCCTGATTACCCAGCAGCCAGGAGCCGACAAACGCGATGGCGGCAACCAGCAGCAGTGGCCAGATAAACAGTTTGCGCTTCTGGTATTTATCCGACAGCCAGGAGGCCACCAGCATCAGGCAAACCGCCGCCAGATAAGGTACCGCTGCCAGCCAGCCAACGGCCACAATATCCATTTGCGCGGCGTTTTTCAGGATTGACGGCATCCACATCATAAAGCCATACACCCCGATGCTCCACAGCGCATGCACCGCACACAGCATCACCACGCTTCGCGAGCGCAACGCTTCGCTATAGTTACGCATCGGTTTGATATTTGCCTGCTCGGCATCCATTGCCTGCTGCAGGATTTGTTTTTCCTGCGCGCTTAGCCAGGAAACATCCGCAGGTTTATCCCGTACCAGGATCCACCAGCACACCGCCCACAGCACCG
>CALYQW010000050.1 GCA_945290265.1 uncultured Erwinia sp. | reverse complement strand
AAAAAACTGGATGATGCAGCGCGTGAGCAGGCCGCCCGTCTGGCGAAAATGCTGCAGGAGAAGTCAGCTCAGGATGCCACGGTGCAGGAGCTGACGGCGAAAAATGCTGAACTGACGGCAGCCGTCGCGAAAGCACGTAAACAGCTGGAAGAGTCTACCCGTTCGCAGTCGGCGCAGATAGCCACGCTGAAGGCGGGATCTGAGGCCGCTCAGAATAAGCTGGATGAAGCCAGCCGCGACCAGTCTGCGAAAATTGCCGCTCTACAGCAGGATAAAAGCGGGCAGGATGCTCAGCTCAGCGAACTGACGAAAAAGAATGCTGAACTGAATGCTGCCGTTGCTGCCGCGCAACAAAAACTGGATGAAGCGACCCGCTCACAGTCTGCGCAGGTTGCCACGCTGACCGCTGCCGCCGCTGCGGCGCAGAAAAAACTTGATGATACCCTGCGCGCTCAGGCTGAGCAGGTAGCGGTGCTGAAGCAGGCTGGCCAGGAGAAAAATGAACAGAATGCGGCAGTCAGCGATTTGAGTAAAAAGAATGATGAGCTGACCGCGGCCGCTGCGACGGCACAGAAAAAATATGATGATACCGTGCTGGCTCTGAATGAAAAAAATAAGCAGCTGCAAACCATCATTGATAAAGGGGCGTTCAGTCAGAGCAGCGTCAATCTGCAGGATACGAATGATAAAAACTCCTATGCGTTAGGGGCATTCTATCTGGATAAATTATCTTCAGAAATCAGTCAGATCCCCAGTGGCAATATTAACGTAAAATACCCTGTGCTGATTGCTGGCTTGAGTGATGCTTACGCAGGTAAACTGAAACTCAAGAAAGAAGAAGTGGCTAAAATTATTGATAGCCTGAACACCCGGATCTCAGCGGCGAATGATAAGGTGCTCAATAAGATCAAAGGGAAGCTGAAAGGGAAGAAATATGAATCTTTGCCGAATGGCATCTTCTTTGTTATCGATAAGCAGGGCAAGGGTGAATACGCGAAAAATTCTGTAGTGAAAATGAATATCTTTGAAAAAGAACTTTCAGGGAAGCCAATTTTAAATACTATGAATTCAAGCGTCCGCTACGATCAGGAAACGGATCCATTGCTGGAGAAGGTTTTTAAAGCAGGTCTGAAGGGCGGTCAGGTGTCATTATATGGTCGCGCTGACGTGCTTTATGTGGATGTGCCTGAGAAGGTTAAGCCGGATGAGCTGGTATCGATAACTTTTGTGCTGTTGGCGTAAGTTGGCAGAAGCAAAAAGTTGATAACGCCCGCATTTATATGCGGGTTTTTTTTGCTGTGGGGGGTGTGTTTCTTAAAAGCCTGGTTGAACCCGAATTTTTGGGATGGCTGCTGTAGGTGCAGAGTTTAATGAAAGCGTAAATCGGTGGTTCTTTTCTGTAGTGCCATTACCTGTTTATTCAGTATTTCCGATGATGAGGCCAGATCCTCAATGATGCTGACATTGCCCTGGTTGGTGATTTCTATTTCCGCAACAGAGGTTTTTATCTGCTGGATAGCATTTTCCTGGCTGCGGGTTGATAAAAGAATGTCATCAGTCAGTTTATTCGACTGCTGTGCCTGAGAAACCACGTCTTCCATATTCTTAAGGGCCTTATCTACCAGCACTACCCCCTGTGTTACATTGCTGGTAGTCTGTTCGATCAGCTCTCTGATTTTTTTCGCCGATTCTGAACTTTTCTGCGATAAACTCCTTACTTCAGCCGCTACTACGGAAAATCCTTTACCATGCTCGCCGGCACGTGCCGATTCTACCGCTGCATTTAACGCCAGAATATTGGTCTGGAATGAAATGTTATCGATCATGCTGATGATCTCTTTCATCTGCCGGGTGCAGCCGGTAATAGAGGAAATGCTGTTTTCCAGGGTTTTCATCAGTTCGCAACCCTGTCCTGCGGTATGATATACCGTACTGGTGATCTCACTCAGCTGTTTGGTATTTTCCGTGTTATTGGTGGTCTCCAGAGAAATCTCTTCCATATTGGCCGCCGTGTTGATAATCATCGCTGACTGCTGTTCTGTTTTAACCGACAGATCAAGACTCTGATTAGCCAGTTTCTCCGACAGATCTTTGGCCGGCTGCGAAGCAGTGTGAATATCGGATACCAGGCCGCCAATTTTTTCAGACAGTGCGCGGATACCGGGGATTAATCGCCCGGCGCAATTATCGCCAAACAGCTTTATATCCGTGGATAAGTTTCCCTGGTTAATCTCGTCTATTTTGTCTTTTACCTCATTAATTGGGATAACCAAATAACGGGTGATATAGCCCCATAGCACAGCCAGTGCCACTAACCAGAAAATATTCAGCAAAATAAATGTTTGTGGATTAGCTTTAAGAGAAAAAATAATAGCCTCACTGAGGGAAAATAAAACAAAAATAAATACCATTATGACATTTCTGACGCTGCAGTTTTTTAACATAAATCACCCGGATTTTATTTTTTACAGGTAAGTTATTTATCATTTTCAAAATTTTTTCCATATAATTACGTAAAAAGAAATAAACTCCGGCACTAACTAAAATTAACCGTAGTCTGATTGATTTCAGTCTCCTTTATCGACGTTTCCAACGATGTTTTTTAGATAATGTCAGTGCTGATAACTGCTGCGGCATCAATCGGTGCGGGTTGAAGATTTTCTGGCAGAGAAAAAGGAAGGTCTAATGGAAAACCTCTCTCTGTAGAGAGAGGTGGTTAATCAGTGAATTACTTCACACATTTCCCGCACTGGTTTTGCTGAACCTGCTGGAAGAAATCATTGCCTTTATCGTCAACAAGAATGAAGGCCGGGAAGTTTTCCACATCGATTTTCCAGATAGCTTCCATTCCCAGTTCAGGGTAAGCCACGCATTCCAGACTTTTAATACTTTGCTGTGCTAGTACTGCCGCCGGGCCACCAATACTGCCGAGGTAGAAGCCGCCGTGTTTCTGGCAGGCATCAGTAACCTGCTGACTGCGGTTACCTTTAGCCAGCATAATCATACTGCCTCCGCTGGCCTGAAGCTGGTCAACGTAAGAATCCATACGTCCGGCGGTGGTTGGGCCAAGTGAACCGGAAGCATAACCTTCCGGGGTTTTTGCCGGGCCGGCGTAATAGATGGGATGATCCTTAATATACTGCGGCAGATCTTCCCCTTTATCCATCAACTCTTTCAGCTTCGCGTGGGCAATATCACGCGCCACAATAATTGTGCCGGTCAGTGACAGACGGGTGGATACCGGATATTCAGAAAGTTGTGCCAGAATGGTTTTCATCGGACGGTTCAAATCGACCTGAATAACTTCACCTTCACCCTGTTGACGCAATTCGGCAGGAATATACTGACCTGGATTATGCTCGAGTTTTTCCAGCCAGATCCCATCGCGGTTTATTTTAGCCTTGATATTACGGTCTGCCGAGCAGGAAACGCCCATCCCCACCGGACAGGATGCGCCGTGACGCGGCAGACGAATGACGCGAATATCGTGAGCAAAGTATTTACCGCCAAACTGGGCACCAAGGCCGAGTTGTTGCGCAGCTTCCAGTAGCTCCTGCTCCAGCTGCAGATCGCGAAATGCCTGACCATGCTCATTACCGCTAACCGGCAGGCTGTCATAATAATGGGTAGAGGCCAGCTTGACGGTTTTCAACGTGCTTTCCGCTGAGGTTCCACCAATGACAAAGGCAATATGATAGGGCGGGCAGGCCGCAGTGCCGAGGGTAAGCATTTTACTCACCAGGTAGTCTTTTAATTTACCCGGATTCAGCAGCGCCCGGGTTTCCTGGTACAGATAGGTCTTATTGGCTGAACCGCCCCCTTTGGCAATACACAGGAATTTGTACTCATCGCCATCGGTACTGTACAGATCAATCTGCGCCGGTAGGTTGGTGCCGGTGTTGATTTCCTTATACATATCCAGCGCGACATTCTGCGAATAGCGCAGGTTATCTTCAGTATAGGTGTTGTACACCCCGCGCGACAGCGCCGCTTCGTCGCCACCGCCGGTCCATACCCGCTGTCCCTTTTTACCGACGATAATTGCGGTACCGGTATCCTGACAGGTGGGCAGTACGCCTCTGGCGGCAATCTCTGAGTTTCTTAAGAATTGCAGCGCCACATAACGATCGTTTTCACTGGCTTCCGCATCGGCCAGTACCGCTGCCACCTGGCGCTGATGAGCAGGGCGCAGCATAAATGAGGCATCGTGGAAAGCCTGCTGTGCCAGTCGCGTCAGGGCTTCCGGCTCCACCTTCAGGATCTCCTGACCGTCGAACTCAGCCACGGAGACATGTTCACGGCTCAGCAGGTAGTACTCGGTATTATCGGCTGCTAGCGGGAAGGGATCCTGATAACAGAAAGGTTTACTCGACATTGTTTTCTCACTTAATAAACTGTTTCTAAACGTGAAAACAGGTGGCAGGCCGGAAAATATCGTGGTCGGTGCCATCCTCTGGCGCGAAGCCAGGTTATGCGTATGTTAAATTACCCTGCAACCTTATTCCTCTCTGCGGCTTTTAGAAAGACCAATTTGTGCAGGGTGAGGTATTTTTTCGCCATTTAATCGCGGATAACTTTTCTGACATAAAATGATCCCCTGACAGCGATATCAGGATTATTATATCTGGCGCGCCGGGGGAACCCTCCGACAATAATTTTATCTGAAGGTTGGTGCCATCAGAGCTGAATGTTGAGGTTTGATAAGACAGGCTCTGAGAAGCCGCCACCAGACACCTGTGGCGTATTTCTCCGCTGCAGGGAGGTCAGGAAAACAGTAATTTAGTTCGTTCTGGAGACGCTATGCCTAAGTTACCCGCAATATTGAATTCCGCACTGTTATCCATGGCGGTGTTCGCCACGGTATCCTGCGCGGCCGATGAACAGGATGCCACGCCCCCAACCGAACAGGCTCCGGTATCAGCGGCAACACCGGCAGATACGCCGGACAGTGACAGCGCAGCGACAGATGCAGCGGCGCAGCCACAGGCTGAGCAAAACAGTGAGGCTTCAGCGCCGGCAGCAGCTGAGGCAGCCGATCCCTATGCAGTACAATCTTTTTTCGCTGACTTTACCCATTTTGCCATTGGCGACAGCGTACCGGAGCTGTACCGCAGTAAGAAATACACCATCAGTCAGTGGAAAGTGCGCAATTTACCGCAGCCGCAGGCTGACAGTCACTGGACCTATATGGGCGGTAACTATGTGTTGATAGGTGATGCGGACGGTAAAATTCTTAAGGCCGAATCCGGCGAAATTTTCTATAAGCAGTAAGCGTTGTTGCGCTTGATGTTTAGCTCAGGTAGCACTTCAGAAAGGCTACCGGAGGTAATAAGCAGAGCAGTTTATCTTAAGGCTGCTCAAACGCATTATTGTGAATGAGCTACCCTCAATAGCTGACCTGTTATTTGGTAATATGGATTCTCCATGCGCTATCTCGCCACATTTCTACCGTTAGCCGTATTACTCACTGCCTGCAGCAGTGCGCCAAAACCCGTATTATCTGAACCTCATGGCAATCCATTCCGCGGTGGCAACGCTTCTGCCAGCGGCAGTTTTCTACGTCAGTCGCCGCAGTATCAGGCCGACAGACTGAACGGTGATTTTGCCGGTAATCAGGCCGCCAGTAGCTTTATCGATAACATGGTGCGTGAGCATGGTTTCAACCGCCAGCAGCTGTATGGCGTGCTGGGGCAAACCAAAAATCTGGACTGGGTACTGCGTCTGATGGATCGTCAGGCACCGTCCACCCAGCAGCCCATTGGCCCGAATGGTGCCTGGCTGCGCTACCGCAACAACTTTATCACCCCGGAAAACGTGCAGAAAGGGGTCGCGTTCTGGGATCAGTACCAGGATGCGCTGCAGCGGGCGCAGCAGGTTTACGGGGTTCCGCCGGAAATTATCGTAGGAATTATCGGCGTGGAAACCCGCTGGGGCCGCATCATGGGGAAAACCCGAATTATTGATGCCCTGGCGACTCTGGCGTTTAATTACCCGCGCCGTGCGGCTTATTTCAGCGGTGAGCTGGAAACTTTTCTGCTGATGGCTCGGGAAGAGAATGACGATCCGCTGCTGCTACGCGGTTCCTTTGCCGGTGCAATGGGCTATGGCCAGTTTATGCCATCGGCCTTTAAAAGCTACGCCGTTGATTTTGATCACGATGGCCACATTAACTTATGGGATCCCGAAGATGCCATTGGCAGCGTTGCACATTATTTCCAGCAGCACGGCTGGCTGAGTGGGGGCACCGTGGCGGTGGAGGCTAACGGCCAGCCCACCGAAGATATGGCGACCGGGTTTAAAACCCGTTACAGCGTTGCATCCCTGCGTGCGGCGGGGCTGACGCCTGATATCAGGCTGGACAGCGATCAGCAGGTCAGTCTGCTGCGCTTTGATATTGGCAGCCGTTATCAGTACTGGTTTGGGCTACCCAACTTCTATGCCATCACCCGTTACAACCACAGCAATCACTATGCGATGGCGGTCTGGGAATTAGGTAAAGCGGTGGAGCATGCGCGCACTGGCACGCAATAATGGCCTGGCGGCCCGGTAAACAGGAGAAGGAATCATGACAGCGATAATCACCGATGTACAGCTTACCCGGCTCAGCCGGACGGTAGGTGAGCGTCTGGCGGCGCGTCAGGCGACGGTGACCGCCGCAGAGTCTTGCACCGGAGGCTGGATTGCCAAAGTGCTGACCGATATTGCCGGTAGCTCAGTCTGGTTTCAGCGTGGTTTTGTTACCTACAGTAATCAGGCCAAGCAGCAGATGGTGGGAGTGAGTGCTGAGGCACTGGAACGGTTCGGGGCGGTCAGCGAGCCGGTGGTGCGTGAAATGGCGCGCGGGGCGCAGCGTCTCGCCGGTGCGGATTATGCATTGTCGGTCAGTGGTTTTGCCGGGCCGGATGGTGGCACCCCTGAACAACCGGTGGGCACCGTCTGGCTTGCGCTGGCCTGCGCGTCCGGTGAGGTTCTGACACGCTGTGAACAGTTTCCGGGCGACCGTGAGGCAGTGCGCCGCCAGGCGACGGCATGGGCACTGCAGATGCTGCAGGACTACCTCGACGAAAATTAAACTTGATACTGTATGACTATACAGTATAATTAAGGGCATACTTTTTAGAGATAAAGACCCGTACTGGTGTTCTTTACCCGCGTGATTAGGAGCAAAAAATGGCTATTGACGAAAACAAGCAAAAAGCACTGGCAGCAGCGCTGGGCCAGATTGAAAAGCAATTTGGTAAAGGCTCCATCATGCGCCTGGGTGAAGACCGCACGATGGATGTTGAAACCATCTCTACCGGTTCTTTATCACTGGATATTGCCCTGGGTGCCGGTGGCCTGCCGATGGGACGTATCGTCGAAATTTACGGCCCGGAATCTTCAGGTAAAACCACTCTGACGCTGCAGGTGATTGCTGCTGCACAGCGCAAGGGTAAAACCTGTGCCTTTATTGATGCGGAGCACGCGCTGGATCCGGTCTATGCCAAAAAACTGGGCGTGGATATTGATAATCTGCTGTGTTCTCAGCCGGATACCGGTGAACAGGCGCTGGAAATTTGCGATGCGCTGGCGCGTTCAGGTGCGGTGGATGTGATTATCGTTGACTCCGTTGCGGCGCTGACGCCAAAAGCAGAAATTGAAGGGGAGATTGGTGACTCTCATATGGGTCTTGCAGCCCGTATGATGAGCCAGGCGATGCGTAAGCTGGCCGGTAACCTGAAGCAGTCTAATACGCTGCTGATCTTTATTAACCAAATCCGTATGAAAATCGGCGTGATGTTTGGTAACCCGGAAACCACCACCGGCGGTAATGCGCTGAAATTCTATGCATCAGTTCGTCTGGACATCCGCCGTATTGGCGCGATCAAAGAGGGCGACGAAGTGGTGGGAAGTGAAACCCGCGTCAAGGTGGTTAAAAACAAAGTGGCTGCGCCGTTTAAGCAGGCTGAGTTCCAGATTATGTACGGCGAAGGGATTAACGTCTTTGGTGAGCTGGTTGACCTGGGCGTGAAGCACAAACTGATTGAAAAAGCTGGCGCGTGGTACAGCTACAACGGTGACAAAATTGGCCAGGGTAAAGCCAACGCCTCTAACTTCCTGAAGGAAAACCCGGCTATCGCTAACGAAATCGAGGCTAAGCTGCGTGAAATGCTGCTGAACAGTCAGAATGACAAGCCTGATTTCGTCCCGACGGCGGAAGAAGCGGATACCGAAACGGAAAACTTCTGATTGATGCGCGCAACTGGCAGCCTGTCAGATAAATTTTTGAACAGGCTGCTGGTGTAAAGCGTTATCAATTTTGAGCAGCAGAAAGGAACGGTTAATCCCGTTCCTTTCTGCTTTTAGTCGCTGAGTTTAAATCCTGCCCTGGCAGTAGCCCTGGCAGTAGCCCTGGCAGTAGCCGTTGATCTGGTACTGGCTTTTGACCTTGACCTTGACCTTGACCTTGACCTGGATTTTGACGTTGACCTTTGGGCGGCATCAGGAACGGAGCTTAGGTTACGCTGATTTCCAGGACAAGCCGCCAGGGAACGGCGGCGCGAGGCGTGCTGAGCCTGGATGGCGAATCACGCCTCGCGCCAGAAATTGGCGTGGCCGAGGGAACCCGCGTAAGCGGGCGAAGTGACGCCGCGAGCACGGGGTCAAGGGGCAGTTGCGATTGACTGCCGCTTGTCGCCAGTCCGCGCAGCGGAGTGGTGAAACGTAGTTGACCTGGCTTTTAGCTTTTGACCCGGCTTCAAAAGCCCAGGAGAAAAACCCGGGTCCCAAAGCATTCCGCAGGAAAAAACCATGCCAGAAACAACCCAACCTAAACGCCATGCGCGCTTACTCGAACGCGCCATGCGCATCCTCTCCATGCGTGACCACAGCGAAGCAGAATTACGCCGTAAGTTACTGCAATCCGCCGAACAGGCCGCGCGTCTTGCCCAGCAACCGGCTGAACCGCCAACAGAAGATGAAATCAGCGCAGTCATTGACTGGTGCGCGCAGCATAACTGGCTGGATGATGAGCGCTTTGTTGAACGCTATATTGCCAGCCGCAGTCGTAAAGGCTACGGACCACAGCGGATTCGGATGGAGCTGATGCAAAAGGGGCTGGAAGCAACCCTGATCGACGATGCTCTGGCGATCAGCGACAGCGACTGGCAGAGCCTGGCTTTTAGTGCCGCCGAACGTAAATTTGGTTTACCATTGCCCACGGAGTGGAAAGAAAAAGCCAGGGTGCAGCGCTATTTAATGACGAAAGGCTTCTTTATGGCAGATATTCGTGCGGTATTTGAACATTTTAATGATTGAAGGCCATTCGGATTTTACTTCCCATCGAAGAAATTTTATCTTATCCACCACTTTTTGTTCGTGTGTCGCTGCAAACAGCAGCAATATCGCCGTAGCATGACCCACGGAACCTTCGTTAGCGTGATTCCAGGACTAATATGAGCAAGAGCACTGCGGAGATTCGTCAAGCGTTTCTCGACTTTTTCCAGAGTAAGGGACATCAGGTTGTAGCCAGTAGCTCCCTCGTCCCAAATAATGATCCCACGCTGCTGTTTACCAACGCCGGGATGAACCAGTTTAAAGACGTCTTCCTCGGTCAGGATAAGCGTAGCTATACCCGTGCGACGACTTCGCAGCGCTGCGTGCGTGCCGGAGGCAAGCATAACGATCTTGAAAACGTTGGCTATACCGCCCGTCACCACACATTCTTTGAAATGCTGGGTAACTTCAGCTTTGGCGACTATTTCAAGCAGGAGGCGATTGCCTTTGCCTGGGAGCTGCTGACCAGTCCGCAATGGTTTGGTCTGCCGAAAGAGAAGCTCTGGGTCACCGTCTATGAGACTGATGATGAGGCGTTTGCTATCTGGGCAAATGAAATTGGTGTGCCCGCTGAGCGTATTATCCGCATCGGTGATAATAAAGGTTCGCCTTACGCATCTGATAATTTCTGGCAGATGGGAGATACCGGTCCCTGCGGCCCATGTTCAGAAATCTTTTTTGACCACGGTGATCATATCTGGGGAGGCCCACCGGGCAGCCCGGAAGAAGACGGCGATCGCTTTATTGAGATCTGGAATATCGTCTTTATGCAGTTTAACCGTCAGCCTGATGGCACCATGTTGCCACTGCCGGCACCTTCGGTGGATACCGGCATGGGGCTGGAGCGTATTACCGCGGTACTGCAACATGTGAACTCAAACTACGATATTGATCTGTTCACTAAACTTATTGCCGCCGTTGCAGAAGTAACAGGGGTGACCGATCTGAGCAATAAATCGCTGCGGGTTATCGCCGATCATATTCGCTCCTGTGCGTTCCTGATCGCCGATGGCGTTATTCCCTCAAATGAAAACCGTGGCTATGTGCTGCGCCGTATTATTCGTCGTGCGGTGCGTCACGGCAATATGTTGGGCGCGAAAGGCACGTTCTTCTATAAGCTGGTGGCACCGCTTATTGCGGTGATGGGCAGTGCGGGTGAAGATTTACAGCGCCAACAGGCGCATGTTGAGCAGATCCTGAAAGCGGAAGAAGAGCAGTTTGCCAGAACCCTGGAGCGTGGACTGGCGCTGCTGGATGAAGAGCTGGAAAAATTGCAGGGTGATACCCTCGACGGGGAAACAGTGTTCCGTCTGTACGATACCTTCGGCTTCCCGCAGGATCTGACCGCCGATGTGTGTCGTGAGCGTAATCTGAAAATCGATGAAGCCGGTTTTGAGAAAGCCATGGAGCAGCAGCGTCAGCGTGCGCGTGAGGCCAGCGGTTTTGGTGCCGATTACAGCAATGTAATTAAAATTGATCGTGCCTCAACCTTTAAAGGCTATGAGCAGCTTGATCTGAATGCCACAGTTGCCGCCATCTTTGTTGACGGCCAGGCCGCAGATGAAATCCAGGCTGGCCAGGAAGGGGTTATCGTGCTTGACGAAACGCCATTCTATGCCGAGTCGGGTGGTCAGGTTGGCGATACCGGCGAGCTGAAAACCATCAGTGCCAGCTTTATGGTTAACGATACGCAGAAATACGGACAGGCGATTGGTCATAGCGGTAAGCTGAACAGCGGTTCGCTGCAGGTTGGCGATCGCCTGGCGGCGGAAGTAGACAGTGCCCGCCGTGCACGTATTCGTCTCAACCACTCGGCCACTCACCTGTTACACGCCGCGTTGCGTCAGATACTGGGTGATCACGTTGGTCAGAAAGGCTCGCTGGTCAACGACAAATATCTGCGTTTTGACTTCTCGCATGGTGAAGCGATGACCGCGCAGGAGCTGCGACAGGTTGAAGAGATTGTTAACACCCAGGTTCGTCGTAATCTGCCGGTTAAAACGCAGATCATGGATCTTGAGGATGCTCGGGCAAAAGGTGCAATGGCGCTGTTCGGTGAGAAATATGACGACCGCGTGCGCGTGCTTAGCATGGGGGATTTCTCTGTCGAACTCTGTGGCGGTACCCATGCCAGCCGTACCGGCGATATTGGCCTGTTCTGCATTCAGTCTGAGTCGGGCACTGCTGCCGGGGTACGTCGTATTGAAGCCGTCACCGGTGAAGGTGCACTGGCACTGATGTATGCACAGAGTGAACAGCTGACTGATATTGCTCAACTGGTAAAAGCCAACAGCAGTAACCTGAACGAAAAAGTTCGGGCGTTGATAGACCATACGCGCGGGCTGGAAAAAGAACTGCAACAACTGAAAGATCGGCAGGCGGCACAGGAAAGTGCATCGCTCAGCAGCAAAGCGGTTGCGCTGAAAGGCAGCAAGCTGCTGGTGAGTGAGCTGAATAATGTAGAGCCGAAAATGCTGCGCACAATGGTCGACGACCTGAAAAACCAGTTAGGTTCGGCGGTGATTGTGCTGGCAACAGTAGTTGAAGGTAAAGTATCCCTGATTGCAGGGGTGACTAAAGACCTGACCGATAAGGTAAAAGCGGGCGAGCTGGTGGGTATGCTGGCTCAGCAGGTTGGCGGTAAAGGCGGGGGACGTCCCGATATGGCTCAGGCAGGTGGCTCAGATGTGCAGGCTTTGCCTGCAGCGCTGGCCGGCGTTGAAACATGGGTGGCGGAAAAACTGTAACAAAAAAACGTACTTCGGTTGCGCTGGTGACATAATCGTCGGCGCTTTATACCCTCTGGTACGCTATATAATCATAAAGTTGGGTCGGGTATCATGTTTTCAGCTAAACTTTCTGACAGCAAAATGTATTGACAGATAGGTGCACTCTTAGTGTATTTATCATAATCTACATTTCGCGTTGTTATGATGGATAACGCCGGGAACTGTTGACCCGACTCTTTATAATCTTTCAAGGAGCAAAGAATGCTTATTCTGACTCGTCGAGTTGGTGAAACCCTCATGATTGGTGATGAGGTAACAGTAACAGTACTGGGAGTGAAGGGTAACCAGGTACGTATTGGTGTGAATGCCCCCAAAGAAGTTTCGGTGCATCGCGAAGAGATCTATCAGCGTATCCAGGCCGAGAAGACTCAGCCAACAAGTTACTAACAGATCCTGCGTCTCGCCCAAACCGGCGAGGCGCTAACATGTTGTTTTGCCCGCCACGTTTTTCCGTCTCCTTCGCTGTTTTTCCCGTTGCCGCGTTACATTAATAAAAAATCTGACAACGTATCCATTTTTATGCTGCTGTTTTAACCGCTTCAGGGCATGCTGATCGGCGTAAATTCTTTTGCCTGGGCTGTATAACAATCAGCGGGTTTCCCATGATCAGATCGACCGACTTTTTTCCGCCAGCTGCATGCAGGGTAAAGGCCATAATCCTTGTTGATAAATCACCCTTTTTGCCGCGAAATTCAGCGAATTGAGTGGCTTTTGTGCAAACAAACGCGCGTTGAAAAAAAAGGGGGAGAAAGTGTTTGACTTACACCGCCCAGAAAGTAATATGTGCGCCACGCAGTGCCGATGAGCAGAAACAACGTTCAGAAGCACAACTCGAAAGAGTGCTAGTGGTGAGGTGGCCGAGAGGCTGAAGGCGCTCCCCTGCTAAGGGAGTATGCGGTC
>CALYQW010000049.1 GCA_945290265.1 uncultured Erwinia sp. | reverse complement strand
CCAGTCCGCGAAGCGGAATGGTGAAACGTAGTTGACCTGGCATTTGCCCTGGCTTTTAAACACACAGATAGCGGAGCTACCCCCCAAACCCAGCCCCACGCAGTGGACCAGCCCAGGCCCTGGTCTCGGCCCCCCCCTCCTCAGACCAGCGCTTTAAGCCGGTATATCCATTCCAGCGCCTGGCGCGGTGACAAAGAATCCGGATCCAGGGCTTCCAGCGCTTCCACCGCCGGAGAGGTGTCTTCCGCCAGCAGCGGCAGCTGTGAACCGTCCGCTTTGCTTACGGCGGCGCTGTCCGACAGCAATTCCAATTCCTTCAGCTTCTGCCGTGCACGCTTGATCACCTCTTTCGGTACCCCCGCCAGCGCGGCAACCGCCAGACCATAACTTTTACTCGCCGCGCCGTCCTGCACGCTGTGCATAAAGGCAATGGTATCGCCATGCTCCACCGCATCCAGGTGCACGTTCGCCACGCCCTCAATGTGATCCGCCAGGGTGGTCAGCTCAAAATAGTGGGTGGCAAACAGCGTCATCGCCTTAATCCGGTTCGCCAGACTCTCAGCACAGGCCCAGGCCAGCGACAGGCCATCGTAGGTGGAGGTGCCGCGCCCAATCTCATCCATCAGCACCAGACTGTGCTCGGTGGCGTTATGCAGGATATTGGCGGTTTCGGTCATTTCCACCATAAAGGTTGAACGCCCGGAGGCAAGATCGTCGGCTGCACCAATACGGGTAAAAATACGATCTACCGGGCCTATTACCGCCTGCTCTGCCGGCACAAAACTGCCGATATACGCCATCAGCGTAATCAGGGCCGCCTGACGCATATAGGTACTTTTACCGCCCATATTCGGGCCGGTGACCACCAGCATGCGGCGCTGCGGCGACAGAGCCAGCGGGTTGGCAATAAATGGCTCTTTCAGTACCTGCTCAACCACCGGATGGCGACCGGCAGTCAGAGCAATACCGGCTTTATCGCTCAGCGTTGGGCAATGGTAATTCAAAGTCCAGGCCCGCTCGGCCAGATTGCTCAGCACATCCAGTTCCGCCAGCGCAGCGGCGCTGTTCTGCAGGCTCTCCAGATGGGGTAACAGCAAATCAAACAGCTGATCGTACAGAGCTTTTTCCAGCGCCAGCGCCTTACCTTTCGAGGTCAGCACCTTATCCTCATACTCTTTCAGTTCCGGGATAATGTAACGCTCGGCGTTTTTCAGCGTCTGACGACGGACATAATGGATTGGCACCCTGTGGCTTTGGCCGCGACTGACCTGAATATAGTAACCGTGGATGGCATTAAAACCGACTTTCAGGGTGTCCAGTCCCAGCTTCTCACGCTCGCGGATCTCCAGGCGGTCAAGGTAGTCGGTAGCGCCATCGGCCAGCGCGCGCCACTCATCCAGCTCGGCATTATAGCCCGGGGCAATCACGCCGCCATCACGCACCAGCACTGGCGGGGTTTCAATAATCGCCCGCTCCAGCAGCTCACGCAGCTCACTGAACTCACCCATCTGGCTACGCAGCGCCTCCAGGTGCGGCACCTGGCTGTTTTCCAGCACCAGATTCAACTGCGGCAGCTGCTGAAACGCATGCCGCATCCGCGCCAGATCGCGCGGTCGGGCGCTGCGCAGCGCCAGACGCGCCAGAATACGCTCCAGATCGCCCACCTGATGCAGCAGCGGTGCCAGCTGTTCATGCAGATCCTGCAGGGTGCTAATACTTTGCTGACGGCGGGCGATCACCTGACGATCGCGCACCGGCATATGCAGCCAGCGCTTCAGCATCCGGCTGCCCATTGGCGTTACAGTTTTATCCAGCACTGCGGCAAGGGTATTTTCCACTCCACCGGCCAGGTTCTGGGTGATCTCCAGATTACGCCGGGTGGCGGCATCCATAATAATGCCGTCCTGCTGGCGCTCCATGGTCAGGGAACGAATGTGGGGCAGGGATGTGCGCTGGGTATCTTTAACGTACTGCAGCAGACAGCCGGCGGCACGTAATGCCTGATGCGCCTGCTCAACGCCAAAGCCGGTTAAATCACGGGTATTAAACTGCATATTCAGCTGCTGACGCGCGGTATCCAGCTCGTACTCCCACAGCGGGCGGCGGCGCAGACCGCGGCGACCATCAATCAGCGTCATCGCGGCAAAGTTTTCCGGGTACAGCAGCTCAGACGGATTGGTGCGCTGCAGCTCCGCCGCCATAGTCTCTTCATCCTGCGGCTCTGCCAGGCGAAAACGGCCGGAACTGATATCAAGGGTGGCATAACCAAATCCGCGCGCGTTCTGCCAGATGGCCGCCAGCAAATTATCCTGACGTTCATTCAGCAGCGCTTCATCACTGATGGTGCCGGGGGTAACAATCCGCACCACCTTGCGCTCCACCGGGCCTTTACTCAGCGCCGGATCGCCCACCTGCTCACAAATCGCGACTGATTCCCCCAGATGCACCAGCTTAGCCAGATAGTTTTCCACCGCATGATGGGGCACCCCGGCCATTGGGATGGGCTGACCGGCAGAAGCACCACGTTTAGTCAGCGAGATATCTAACAGCTGTGCGGCGCGTTTGGCATCGTCATAGAACAGCTCGTAGAAATCCCCCATGCGATAAAACAGCAGGATGTCAGGATGTTCCGCCTTCAGACGCAGATACTGCTGCATCATTGGCGTATGGGAATCCAGATTTTTGGTATCAGTCGCAGACATGATGTTGAATCCCTTGATTTTAAGAATGTAATTGTGACTTTTATTATTATGTCAGGGTATCACAAGATTGACTGAATTTGGCTTAAGCCCGGCGATAAACGGCCGGGAGTTATCAGCCGTTATACTAGCCCAGTGGCAGGGCAGCTGTCACAGCTAAAACTTCGTAGCTGGCCGCAAACCGGGGATTTAAAGGGAGGGGAAAAACAGGAAGAGTATAACGCCAGACGAGCATGGCAAACAATGTACATAAAATCATTCAGTTAGATAATTGCAGGCTAAAATTTTCCTTTTTCCTTTTTACCAGGGATGAAATTTGCTGACAACTGTTTTCCTGTCTGTCAGTAACACTGACTGCTGTCGTTTGATAGCAGCTTTCACGTTGTGTTTTCTTCCCATACGACCTAATGACAGGGTTTTCACCGTAATTGAGCGTGCATCTGTGGGGGCATTTTTTATCAGGAGGATCCTGATTGAGCAGGAAACAGAAGCACCTGCACTTAGTCAAATTTCCAGATTTTATTATTTATTGAGATGGCTTAAATAGCGCTTTTTATGAAATACAGGGATCACTTTCCAGTGCACTCACATTTTTGCAATTGAAATTAAAGTTTGAGATTTCTTTGTGATAGCCTTTCACTGATTTACATAAATATATACTTGCTGAAGTAAATTCCTCAGGAAGTTTTGATTATGTCAAGGACAGGTCTGGTACTTTTCTCATTTCTTATTATCCGTAATGTTTTTTGCGATGCCGCTGAATCCTGCAGATCATGATTTTATTCAGAATCAACAGCAGCAGCGGTTGCAGCAGGATCAACAGCAACGTGATACTTTATTAAACACCCTGTCTCCGCAGAGTTTACCTGCAGTGAATACCAGCCAGTCCGGGCCCTGTTTTCCGGTACATCATATTGTTATAAGTAACACTACGTTGCTGTCCGATCGTCAGCAGCAAATTCTCACCGCCTCCTACAAAAATCGCTGTCTTAATTTAAGCGAAATTCATGCCCTGGTTTATGATATTTCTGACTGGTATATGCAGCGGGGCTATATCACCAGTCGGGCATTTTTAACTGAGCAGGATCTGTCGGGTGGTGAGTTAATTATTCCGGTAATAGAAGGAAAAGTAGATTCCATCCACCTTGAGGGCCGGCAGCCACTTTTATTACGCATGACATTTCCCGGTCTGGAAGGAAAGGTACTTAACCTGCGTGATATTGAGCAGGGAATGGAGCAGATTAACCGCGTGCGCAATACGCCGGTGCAGATTGATATTCAGCCCTCCGCCAAAGCCGGTTATTCCATCGTGAATCTCACGGCAAAACCGGAGTTTCCCTTAAGCGTGGCGCCGGGCGTTGATAACAGTGGGCAGAAGAGCACCGGTGTTGGGCAGCTTAATGCATCGCTTATTGGCAATAATCTTCTCGGGCTGGCGGATCGCTGGTTTGTCAGCGGTGGTCGTAGCAGCGCCTTCAGCGACTGGCGTGATGCGCAAAACCTGCAGGCGGGGGTCAGCGTGCCATATGGCTACGGCCTGCTGGATTACAGTTACAGTTGGAGTAACTACCACAGCAGCTTTATCAATAACGGCTTCACCTGGCTCAGTAACGGCGACAATATTGCGCACCGGATTAACGGCTCATGGGTTCTGTTTCGCAACGGTGATAGTAAAACCGCTGTGCAATCTGGTTTGAATCACTACTCCAGTCATAACTACCTGAATAACACCTTATTGCAGAGCAGCAGCCGAAAAATTACCAGCGTACAGTTGGGGATCAATCATACCCAGAAGGTTTTGGGCGGCGTGGCGACACTTAATCCTACCTTCAGCCGCGGCATGCCATGGTTTGATGCAGAAAGTGATAAAGGAAAAACCGGCGCTGTGCCGAAAGCGCAGTTTCGCAAGTGGAGCATCAGCGGCAGTTTTCAGCGACCGCTGACCAGTAAGCTGTAGTGGCTTAGCAGTGCTTATGGTCAGTGGTCACCCGATCAACTGTATGGCAGCGAACGCCTGACGTTGGGTGGCGAAAGTTCGGTACGTGGCTTTAAGGAGCAGTATCTCTCCGGCGACAGCGGGGGATATTTACGTAACGAAGTAAATTACAGCCTGTTGACGCTACCGCTGATGGGAGACGTTAGCGCACTGGCTGCCTTGGATGGTGGCTGGCTGAAAAGCGATACGCAGGATCGCGATTTTACCGGCACCCTGTGGGGTAGTGCCGTTGGACTCATTACCCGCAACCGCTATTTCTACACCCAGTATACCCTCGGCATTCCGGTCAGCTATCCTGGCCATTTGCACCCCGATCACGTCAGCATCTATGCCCGTATTGGGCTGCTTTTCTAGGAGATTATGATTATGGATGATCTGCAAAAAGTGTCTCCTGCGCGCCGTGCGCTGACCTGGCTGGTTTGTTATCTGGTTGCGCTACAGCCCGTTATGCCAGCGGTGGCCGCTGCGATCACGCCAGTTACGCCGGGCACGCAGATAAGTGCAGCAGGAAACGGCGTGCCAGTGGTCAACATTGCTACCCCAAATGCGGCAGGTATCTCCCATAATCAGTACCAGCAGTATAACGTTGGCAAAGAGGGAGTGATCCTCAATAACGCCACCGCCCAACTCAATGCGACACAACTGGGGGGACTGATCCAGAACAACCCCAACCTGAAAGCCGGACATGAAGCGCAGGCGATTATTAACGAGGTGACCGGCGCTGGCCGCTCACAGCTGCAGGGGTATACCGAGGTTGCCGGTAAAGCGGCTAACGTGATGGTCGCCAACCCGTATGGCATTACCTGCAACGGCTGCGGTTTTATCAACACGCCAGCGGCCACGCTGACTACCGGTAAGCCAGAGTTTGACAGTAACGGCAACCTCTCAGCCCTGGAGGTGAGTAAGGGCACGGTAAGTATTGAAGGTCAGGGACTGGATGGCAGCGCTGCTGATGCGGTAGCAATTGTTGCCCGTGCCACGGAAATTAATGCCGGGATCCACGCAAAAGCGTTGTCTGTGATAGTCGGGGCCAATCGGGTCAGCAAAGACGGAACGGTGACACCGATTAACGGAGCCGGTGCTGCGCCGGCGGTGGCTGTTGATACCGGGGCTCTCGGCGGTATGTATGCCAACCGTATTCATCTGGTATCCAGTGAAAGCGGACTGGGGGTGAATCTCGGTAATCTGGTGGCGAAGCAGGGCGATATTACGCTTAATGCCAGTGGTAAGCTGGCGCTGCGTAACAGCCTGAGCAGTGGCGATTTACACGTCGGTGCCCAAAGCGTTGAAATGCGTGGAGACCATAAATCGTCTGGTGCGACAACGGTAACGGCACAAAATGGTGTCATTCTGCAAAACAGCCGTCTGGCCAGTGATAAAAGCATTACATTGCAGAGTGGAACAGGACTGCAACTTACGGACAGCACTCTGACGGCGGGGAGCGGGATCGATCTGAGCGCCGGGGAGCTGGCAGCAGACAGCCGTAGCAGAGTGGATACGGCGGGCATTATTACTCTGAACGCGGGAGAGAAACTGGATAATGCCGGACAGCTTGTTGCCGGTAAGGCGTTATCTCTCAATGCCTCCACTCTGACAAACAGTGGTGAGCTGGTGGCGCAAGCGCAAATGGATGTGGTCAGTGAGCGCGTTGATAATCAGGGGCGTCTCCAGGGCGGCGGGGTAAGTATAAAAAGTAGCGCGCTTCACAATAGTGGCGCGCTTCAGAGCACTGGTGGCCTGAGCCTTGAAGGTAACACCCTCGATCAGTCAGGTATACTGGGGGCCGCTGGGGAAACCAGGCTGACGTATGGTCAACGTATCAGCAATGGCCTTAATGCGAATATTCTGGCCGATGGTGGTGTTACCGCGACCGCCGGTGAATTTGAGCAAAACGGTATGCTTTCCGCCGGTAAGGGCATATCACTGAGCGGCGAGCATTTCAGCAGTGGTTTCGGGGCGAAAACCATCAGTAAAGGGGATATTTCCCTGCGCGCTAATCAGGATGTCGTGATTAGCGGTGAGCTACAGAGCAACGGGATGTTAAGTGCACAGACCGAAAAGCTGCGTACCACAACGGAAGCTCGTCTGCAGGGGAAAAATGTGTATTTACAGGCGCAGCAGCAGGCCGAACTCGGCGGCACTCAGGCTGCTGCTCAGCAGCTTGAGATTGACGCCCGCCAGATTACCCACAATGGTAAAAGCAGTGCCGACCGCCTGACACTTAAGGCCGCAGAGACAACTGACAGCAGTGGCTCGTTAGTGGCCGGTAATCTGCTGCACATCAATGCAGCGCAACTGAGGCACAGCGGTACAGCAAGTGCCGGTATGATTTCACTGAACGTGGCGCAGGCGCTGAACAACAGCGGGTCTTTTGCCACGGCAAATCAACTGCAAGCCACAACCAACGCGCTTGATAACAGCGGAACCCTGGCTGCTGCGCAACTGCTTCTCAGCAGTACGCGTACGGATAACAGTGGACTACTGCAGGGCACGCAATCCCTGACGATGTCGGGCGACAATCTGAATAATGCGCCGAGCGGGACGATTGCCACCACGGGCGATTTGGCACTCTACCTGCCCGATTTCACCAACAGCGGACTGCTCAGCAGTGGCGGCCTGCTGCACCTCAGCGGTGACCGGCTGGTCAATTCGGGTGAGATAAATGCCCATTCCGTGATTTCCGATAACACCGGTTTCAGTAATCTGCCGGATGGCAAACTGCTGGCGGTTGCTGATGCCCGGCTGAACAACGCACAGCTGAATAATAACGGGCAGATAGTGGCAGCGCAGCTGGCGGTTGCCGGTGGCGCGCTGCTGAATGCCGGACATATCCAGGGCACCAGCGGCCTGATGCTGAGTGCGGATACGCTGACCAATCGCGAGCGCGGTGAAATCATGACAGCAGGTCAGTTGACGCTTAATGCTGATGAATTGAACAGCGCAGGATTGTTGCAGGGTAAACAAATAACGCTAACGGCGGGTAGCTGGCGTAACCGCGGTACCGTTCTGAGTGCAGAGGATGCGCAACTGGCGGCAGACTATCTGGATAACAGCGGCAGGATCCTCGGCCAGAAATCGGTGCAGCTGTTAGCAAAGACTCTGACACTCAATAGCCGTCTGATAAACCGTGGACTGGTGCAGGGTAACGATGCGCTTAATCTGCAGGGGGCTGAGGTTATCAATCACTCTGACGGTCAGCTACAGACCGCAGGGATGCTGGATGTAAACGCCGGTTCTGTTACTAACCAGGGCAGTCTGCAGGCGGATGGTCTGACGCTGAGCGCCAAAACGTGGCAAAACGGCGGCACTACGCGCAGCACGCATACGCTGACCGCCGCTGTCAGCGGAGCGTTAACTAACAGTGGTTCACTGCTCAGCCAGCAGAACATGGATGTGCAGGCGGATGAGCTGAGCAATACGGGAACGCTGGCAGCAGACAGTCTGACCCTGGATAGCGCGCGGCTGACCAATAATACCCAGGGGTCACTGCTTACTCAGGACCGGCTGATGCTGAGCGCGTCGGAACTGGTTAACTATGGCCTGATCCAGGGAGGTAGCAGTACCGTTCACGCCACCCGCCAGGCAGGCAATAACGGTAAACTGCTGGCAGGTGGACAACTGACATTTACCACGCCACAGCTGACAAACACCGGATGGTTACAGGCAGGACAGCTGACGCTTAACGCAGATGATGCCAACAATAGCGGCACCCTGCTGGCCGTTCGGCAGGGGATCCTGACTGGGGCACAGCTGCAGAATCAGGGAATGGTGCAGGGCGGCGATCTGAGCGTTAATTACCAGCAGCTTTCCAGTAACGGCACCTTTTTCGGTGGCCAGCAGCTGACGGTGAATGCCGATCATGTAAACCAGCAGGCCAGGGGTAAATTATACAGCGGCGGTAATCTGACGCTGACCGGCGGGAGCTTTGAGCAATTGGGGCAGGTGATTGCCCTGGGCGATGCTCTGCTGAAACTGAGCAACAATTTTGTCAGTCACGATACCCTGGCAGCGGGGCGTCGTCTGTCGGTCAGTAGCGATGGATCGCTGGAAAACCGTGGCACTATGCAGGGGCAGGGGTTAACGCTGACGGCAGGTGGTGAGTTTACTAATAATGGTCAGCTTACCGCAGGAAATGCAGACACCAGCATTGCAGGTAACCGCATTACCCTGAACAGTGCGGGCAGTTTCCAGTCTGGCGGTAATACCTCCCTGAACAGCCGCAGTGATATTCAGCTTAACGGCTTTACCGGTACGCTCGGCAGTCTGACCCTGAGTTCGCCGGGAAGTCTGGTCAAAACGGCTTTACTTTATGCCGGGCAGAACCTCTCTCTTTTTGCTAACAGCATTAAAAATCAGGGGGGAGATATCCTGGCAGGTGACAGTCTGTGGATGCAGGGGGATGCTGCCGGGAAGGCTAACAGTGAGATACGTAACGTATCCGGGACCATAGAATCGGAACGTGGTGATATCACCATAAATACCGCGCACCTGCTGAACCAGTGGGAATCCGTTAACGTCGGTAAAACTACCACGGAGAATGTTGCGAACGGCTACGGTTCCATTGCGCCGGGGACGGTGGAACTGCCGCGCGAACTGTTTCAGTCGGATGAACTGCAATATTACTTCCATGAAATTCCGCGCTCTCCGGCACCCCCCTTTATTGGCAGTATCTGGTTAGTCAAACCGCTGCCGGTAAGCGTGGCAAAAAATAAAGGAATACTGGTTGCGCGTACGACCTCAGGTACCGAGGTAATGGGGCAGGCAGGCAGGATCGCCGCTGGCAGAAATTTGGCGGCGCAGGTAAATCAGCTGGATAATTCAGGCAGCTATATTCTGGCCGGACAGAATCTGACGCTAAGTGGCGCTACGCTGAATAACCAATCCTATCTTTCCGGAACTCAGGCGGTATGGCGCATCTTTAAGCCATCTGACAGTTACAGTAGTTATGATTCGGTTAAAAATGCGGGTGATACGTTTATAGCAAACAACCTTGACAGGTTAAAAGGTTCCAGGGAGAAGGGTTATACCTTCAATGGCTCCACTGTCAATTTGACCAATACTCTGACGTATGTTGCCACTGATAGCTATCGCACTGAGCAGGCGGATTCAATTCGCGGTGTTATTCAGGCTAACGGTAACCTCAGCACCCGGTTTGATACCCTCCTCAATAACAGTGAATCACAGGATGTGCGCGGCACTATTACCCCAACGCTGTCCCGTCCTGGCCTGAATACTGCGCCTCAGCCGGTAATTAATGATGGCGTTACCAGCCTGCCAGCGCTTGCTACCGATGCGGTCAATGTCGGTAGTGCGGACTGGATCGGTCAGATAACTGACGCCATAAAACAGGTAAATGGCGGTATTGCGCTCAACCAGGAGCACTCTCCATCGGCAGCGCTGACAAATCACAGCGCCAGTACTGTCCAGCTGTCGCCGATAACCGGTGCGAGTGGGCTGGAAAATAATCCCTATAGCCTTTACCAACAGGATATCGGCTCAGGGAAATTCCAGCAGGTTAATACCAGCGCTTACCCGCTACCCCAGGGAAGTAATGGCTATTTTACCGCCGCCGCCGATCCCAAAAGTCCTTATCTGATAGTGGCTAACCCGAAACTGGATGGGCTGGGAACGCTGGATAAAAATATCTATAACACGCTGTATCAGTTATCCGGCCAACAACCGCCGCAAGCCCCGGCAGAAACCTCCCGGCAGTATACGGATGAAAAAGCCATGCTGGGATCATCTTACCTGCTGGGGAAACTGGATCTGAAGCCGGACTACGATTACCGCTTATTAGGCGATGCCGCTTTTGATACGCGCTATGTCAGTAATGCGCTTCTGAGTCAGACCGGTAACCGTTATCTCCATGGGGTAGGATCTGACCTTAAGCAGATGCAGTATCTGATGGATAACGCGCAGGCGGCGGCGAAGTCGTTAAATCTGCAAACCGGCGTCACGCTGAGCGCAAAACAAATCTCTTCTCTGAATCACAGTATCCTCTGGTGGGAAGCCGCTTCCATCAACGGTGAAACCGTTCTGGTTCCGAAACTCTATCTGGTTGCTGATGATACCACGGTCAATAACGGCAGCATTATTGCCGGCGGAACCGTGACTAACGAGGGTGAAAAGGTCAGCAACAACGGCAGTACCCTGCTGGCTCAAAATGGAATGCGCATCGACAGCCAGAATGGCGTGGATAACCTTAATACCGCCCTGATTAACGCTGGTGGTGACTTATCCATCCATTCCCCTGGCGATATCAATAATATTGGTTCAGCGATTAAAGGTAAGCAGGTAGTGCTGGAAAGCGTTAACGGCAGTATTAATCAAATTACGCGCACCTCGCAGACCGATAACAGCTCAAGACTGAGTCATTCAATCTTTACCGAGCAGGGCGAACGGTCAACTATTGCCTCTCTGGATGATCTTCTGCTGAAAGCCGGGAAAAATATTACCCTGCGGGGTACGGATCTGCACGCCGGTGGCAATGTTTTGATGAGTGCAGCGGATAACGTAGCCATCCTCGCCAATGAAAGTAACAGCCTGTTTAACCACCATGGCCGTGATTATAAAAGTATTGCCAGCGTTGGCAGCACGGTGAGCGCAGGTGGCGAACTGAGTATTCGTGCCGGGCACGATCTGACCGTTAACGCCAGCGATCTGGCGGCGGCGAATAATCTTACCCTTAACGCCGGTAATTCTCTCAGTCTGCTTTCAGCTCAGCACAATACGGTCGATGATACCTCATACGGTAATTCACATGCTGAATCGGTCGATCGTTCCACCCTGAGCAGCGGGCAAGCCCTGCGTCTTGCCGCCGGACAGGATATTACCAGTCAGGCTACGGCTATCGCCTCAGACGGTGAGGTTGCGCTGCATGCAGGACGTGACATTAATCTTAATGCCGAAAAAGTCGCTTCCGGTTTCAGCTCGAAAAGTCGGGAAAAGACGCTGATCACGGAAACAGTGCGCCAGCAGGGAACCGAAATTGCCAGCGGAGGAAACACGCTGTTATCTGCCGGACGTGATATCAATGCGACAGCCAGCGAGACTACGGCCAAGCAGGATATTACGCTGAATGCCGGTAACGATGTGAATCTCAACACTGCTACGGAAAGCGATTATTACTACAAAGAAACGCTGCAAACGAAAAAGGGATTTCTGAGCAAAAAAACCACCCATACCATTCAGAAAGACAGTTCGACGCATGAAAAAGGTACCCTGCTGAGTGGCGAAAATGTCGCGGTATCTGCAGGGCATAACCTGACAGTCAGCGGCTCGGCGATTGCCGCCGATCTTGACGTCAATCTGCAGGCGGGTAAAAATCTGGTTATGGCCGCCGCTACCGAAACTCAGTCGCACTATGAGATGGAGAAACATAAGAAAAGTGGCCTGCTGGGCAGTGGCGGTCTTGGCTTCAGCATTGGCAGCCAGTCCAGTCGTCATGAGCTGGATCAGAAAGGCGTAACCCAGAGCCAGAGCGTCAGAACTGTCGGCAGCAGCCAGGGCAGTGTCAGCATTACGGCCGGCGATCGTCTGCATGTGGCAGGAGCCGATCTGGTGGCCGGTAAAGATCTGACCCTCAGCGGCGACAGCGTACAAATCGATCCGGGCCGTAACCGCTTAACCCGTAAAGAAACCTTTGAATCGAAGCAGAGCGGGCTGACGCTTGCCCTGTCCGGCACGGTGGGCAGCGCGCTGAATACTGCGGTTACCACCGCGCGCAAAGAGGGCGATGACCGCCTGAACGCGCTGCAGAATACTCAGGCAGCGCTGTCGGGCGTACAGGCGGCGCAGGCACTGGAGATGGATAAAGCGACAACGGCGGTGGCCAGTGCAAAAAATACCTTAAACGGCCTGAAGGATGGCGATAAAGGGGCGGAGAAAGGGGCCACTAGCACCGTGGGTGTGACGGTGTCTTACGGCAGCCAGTCATCGAAAAGTGAAACCATTACCCGCAGCAATCAGGCCAACGGCAGCACCCTGAACGCCGGAGAAAACCTGTCAATAACGGCGACCGGTAAAGGCAGACAGGCTGACAGCGGTGATATTGCGATAGCGGGAAGCCAGCTGAAGGCCGGTAAAGACCTGACGCTGGATGCCGGACGCGATATCCTGCTGTCTTCGGCCGGGAATAGCGAAAGCACCCGCGGTAAAAACAGCAGTAAGGGCGGGAACCTTGGGGTGGGCATTGGCGTCGGCTCCGGCGGCTACGGATTCAGCGTTTCGGCCGGGGTGAACGCGGCGAAAGGGCATGAAAAAGGCAGCGGGCTGACCCACAGCGAAACTACCCTTGATGCAGGTAGCGGCCTGAACCTGACCAGCGGTCGCGATACCACCCTGCAAGGGGCGCAGGCCAGCGGCGATAAGATCACTGTCGATGCCGGGCGTAACCTGACGCTGGCTTCGGAACAGGACAGCGACCGTTACGATGCGAAGCAGGGCAGCGTTAGCGGCGGCGTCAGCATCCCGATTGGTGCAGGAACCGGTTCAGCCAGTATCAGCGCCAGCCGCGATAAGCTGCACAGCAACTTTGACTCGGTAAATGAGCAGACCGGGCTGTTTGCCGGCAGCGGCGGTTACGACGTTAAGGTGAAAGAGCATACCCAGCTGGACGGCGCGGTGATGGGTTCCGGTGCAACGGCAGAAAAAAACAGTCTGGAAACCGGCACCCTGGGCTGGCGCGATATACACAATCGGGCGGATTACCGGGCGCAGCATCAGGGCGGCGGTTTTAACACCGGCGGATCCATCGGCAGCAACCTGCTAAGTAATGCCGGTTCGATGCCGCTGTCCGGTGCTAACCATAAAGGACATGCGGAAGGCACCACCCGTGCGGCGGTAAGCGAAGGTAGCGTAATTATTCATGATAAGGATCAGCGACAGCAGGATGTGGCAACCCTGAGCCGCGATGTTGAGCATGCAAACGACGGCAGCATCAGCCCAATTTTCGACGAGGAGAAAGAGCAGAGGCGGCTGAAAGAGGCGCAGCTGATCGGCGAGCTGGGGATGCAGGTGGGGGATATCGCGCGCACCCAGGGAGAAATCGCGGCCACCAAAGCGGCAACGGAGAAGCTGGCGAAAGCCAGCACTGCGGACCGTAAGCAGGCCGCAGAGCAGTGGCAGAAAGCCAATCCGGGCAAGGTTGCGACAGAGCAGGATATCACCGGTCAGGTGTATCAGAACCTGTATAACCAGGCGCTGACGGACAGTAAGCAGGGCACGGGTGGCAGCGTCCAGCGGGCGATCCAGGCGGCGACGGCGGCGGTGCAGGGACTGGTGGGCAATAATATCGGTCAGGCGCTGACGGGCGGCGCTGCGCCTTACCTGGCTAAGGTGGTGAAGCAGTACACTGGCGATAACCCGGCGGCCAATACTATGGCGCATGCGGTGCTGGGTGCGGTCAGCGGCTATGCCAGCGGCAACAGCGCGCTGGCGGGAGCAGGCGGTGCGGCGACGGCGGAGCTGATAGCCCCGGCGATAATCGCCTCAATGGGCTGGGATAAAAACAATCTGTCGGAGGAGCAGAAGCAGTCGGTCAGCGCCCTGAGCCAGCTGGCGGCAGGACTTGCAGGTGCGGCGGTAACAGGCGATACTGCGGGAGCGTTAACGGCGGCGCAGACCGGTAAGAATGCGGTTGA
>CALYQW010000048.1 GCA_945290265.1 uncultured Erwinia sp. | reverse complement strand
CTATTCGCTATTCGCTATTCGCTATTCGCTATTCGCTATTCGCTATTCGCTATTCACGATTTCCGCCGCACCGCCCGCACACATCTGGCCGCGCTGGGCGTTGATCCGGTAGTAGCGAAACGCTGCCTTAACAACAGAATAAAAGGCGTTGAGGGTATTTATAATCGGCAACAATACTTTGACGAGTGCAAAGCAGCGTTGGCACAATAGAGTGATTAGTTGGTGGATCTGGAGTAGGGCGAGGAAATGTTACGTGACGTCTATCAGAAAGGCGATGTAACCGAATAACCGGTTCTAGCCTGACGGGGCGAAAAACGGGAAGTCTTACTGCCTGTTCCGGTCGATTTTAAGGCGTAGCGTAAAAGGTGGCGTATGCACAAGTTATTCAAATTGAAAAGATGGCTGACTTTGGAAGAAACTTCCAAGAGATTAACCGCCTCATTAGGTGAGGATGTTTCCCCCTCCGATTGTCTGCAGTTGGCTATGGACGGACATCTAGTTATTTCTGTTCTATTCGATAAGTCACAGTACGGTGTTTTAGCAGAAGAAGTTATAACAACCAAGAGGGAAAGTTTAAGCTTCGCAATTAAAAAAATTACATCTGATGGGGCTTATATAGAATTGTTAAATGGTGAGCAGTTTATTGCAAACTAAGAATTAGATACTGAATACCTAGAAATAAAAAGAAAGGGAGGTATTGTTACACTACCGCCAGGTGAAATCTACGACCTACCCATGATTGGTGCTGAGTTACTTGATGTATTGTATGCTTTAGAGTTGAGGCGGGGTAAAAATCCCAGAGAGTTAAAAAATATTGAAGGGGCTTTTGTTACTACATCATCTGGAATAGTTAATATAATGTCAAGTTACAATGATTTTTTATTTAAACCAGATGTAAATAGAAATATAGTATATTTTGATAAAGAAAAAAATATCCCTGTTGACTTTAAAGGCTACGAAAGTTTTTTCTATCCGGCTGATAGCCTTGGAAATATTGATTTTATCTTCAGAGCAGTAAATATAGAAAAATTCGAACACTCAACTCTGAATGATGATATGGGGGGGTTGAGCCTTAGTGAGAGCCTTCAAATCATAGGAACACTCTTAGATACATTGAAGAATTCGGAAACAAAATCCAAGCGGTGGACACAGGAATCCCTAAAGGTAGAAATGGTAGAAAGAAACCCGAAACTGAAGCAAAGAAAAATAGATGATTATTTTTCTTTGTCAAATAAATCCTATAAATCAGAAAATTAACTTTGCAGCGAAAATCGATTTATCGGTGCGATGCTTTCCGATTCCAATAAGTCAAATATAGCCTTGTAACGACGCATAAACCGAATGAGAGAGGTTCAGGGCATATGAAAATCCAAGAAGAAAAACGTACTACAATCCCATCTAGCGCTTATATTCGCCGCTTACAACTAACCCAGCAACTTTGCATCCATGTGACTACTCTGGATCACTGGCATCGTGATAAACACCACCCATCCTTTGTTAAACTGGGAGAAAATATCACTGCTTTCGATGCGGTAGAGATTAATAACTGGCTGGCAGCACGGCGGGGGGCAGCATAATGCAAAAGAAAACCCACAACGTAGCGGGTATCGTCGAACAGGTTCGCGCCAACGATGATAACCCGGCCTTCAATACCATGCTAGCCCCGAAGAAGCACCTCGCCCGCATCTATATGATGCGCACCGGCGTTAACGGCTTTACTGAAAATGAAATACCCTGCTATTGCCGCTTTACGTCTGGACGGGAATATACCAGTGCGGTAGAACGCAGCTCGAATTTCCGTCCTGAACGTATCGACGAAAAAAACCATGACGGTATTGGCTCACATTTCCGCTATCGCTTTACCTGTCGTGCTGATGTTAAGCGTGTTATCCAGCTTGTAAACAGTAATACGCTTGCCGCTGGCTATCGTGAGCTGTCAGCGCAGGAAATTAACGACATTCTGACCTTATACCCGGACGCAGTTACCGCCGCCTAATCGGAGATAAAATATGACATTTCAAAACATGGCTAATTGCCGTGACGGGCACCCCTGCGCCAAAAATCAGGGTATGGGTATATTCCAGGCTACCGAACAAGATATCGCCGTTATCCGTTTTGACGGTTTGCAGGTGCGAATAGTTAATATCAACGGTGAACCGTGGTTTATGGCTAATGATATATGTAATGCGTTGTCACTGACCAATTCACGCAAAGCATTACAGGCGTTAGATTTGGACGAAAAAAATACTGTAACTTTAATTTACGGTAATCGCGGCAATCCTAATCATAGCGTTGTAGCGGAATCCGGTTTTTATAAACTCGTTGCCTGCAGTCGTAAGGCTACTGCTCCCGGAACCTTTGCTCGTCGTTTCAGCGACTGGGTATTTCGTGAAGTTATTCCGTCAGTCCGCAAAACCGGTGCATATGGAGTCCCTTTCTCATTTCTGAATGACCACAGAAAACGCAAAGCAGCCTACACAAAAGAAGCCAGTAAGCGTGGTAAAGCCCTGCAGTCCTGCAAAGCAGAGAAAGCGTATTTAGCCGCAGAAGAAAAGGCGCTATGGCTTAAATACCAGCCTGAATTACCGGAGGTTCGATAATGATCACTGCCCAGAGTTAATCCCTTTTACTGGCTGGCTTTTGACTCTGAGACAGCCACAATCCCCGCGATCCCTCTGGCCGATATTGCTGAGCGCGAAGGCTGGGGTGGGGTATCGTGGCACGGCTGGCGGGCGGTAACGGGTCAATGATGACCGGGATCGGGGTGGCACTGGTGTACAGATCGGTCACATGGGTTACAAAAGTGACCGGTCTGTACACTGGCTGCGCCTCTTATCGGCCTGGTGGACGCTGACGGCTTTGGCATCCACTTTTACGCGCAGTCGAGCGCGGGCAAGACCACCACCGCGAACATTGCCGCCAGCCTGTACGGTAATCCCGATTTACTGCGCCTGACGTGGTACGGCACTGCGCTGGGGCTGGCAAACGAGGCCGCCGCCCACAACGATGCGTTGATGCCGCTGGATGAAGTCGGACAGGGAGCCGATCCGCGCGGCGTTGCGCAGTCTGCTTACGCGCTATTTAACGGCGTGGGAAAATTACAGGGGGCAAAGGAAGGCGGCAACCGTGATGTAAAGCGCTGGCGAACCGTGGCAATCAGTACCGGCGAAATGGACCTGGAAACCTTTATCGCCACCAGCGGGCAGAAGATAAAGGCCGGTCAGCTGGTGCGCCTGCTGAATATTCCGTTAAGTAAGGCGGTAGCGTTCCACGAATACCGGAACGGCAAGGAACATGCTGATGCGCTGAAAGATGCTTATATGAGCCATTACGGCGCGGCTGGCCGGGCGTGGATTAAATGGCTGACCGACAACCGGCAGCAGGCCATTAATACCGTCAGAGAAGCTGAAAGCCGCTGGCGCTCACTGATCCCGGCTGATTACGGGGAACAGGTTCACCGGGTGGCCGCACGATTCGCCATTCTGGAAGCCGCGCTGATACTGAGTGAAGAAATCACCGGCTGGGATGCGCAGAGCTGCCGCGATGCGGTACAGCACAGTTATAACGCCTGGCTGATGGAGTTTGGCACCGGTAACAAAGAGCACCAGCAGATTATCGCGCAGACGGAATCTTTTCTTAATGCGTATGGCCTTAGCCGGTTCGCGCCGTTGCCCTATGACCCACGCGATTTACCGAACAATAATCTTGCAGGCTGGCGGCAAAAGGGAGGCCATGAGAGCGATCCGATGGTGTTCTACACGCTACCGGCAACCTTTGAAAAGGAAATAGCATCCGGCTTTAACCCGAAGCAGTTTGCGGAAGTCTTAAAGCAAAGCGGCATGCTGAAACCGCCAGCCAACGGAAGGGGATATCAGAGGAAGTCTCCAAGAGTGGGAGGCCGCCAGATAAACGTGTTTGTTCTTAATTTCATGCCAGAGGAAAACGACCAGCCAGAGTAAATACTTTTTACACATGCGTAGTTTTAGTGTTGGTTCAGTTGGTTCAGTTGGTTCAGTTGGTTCAGTTGGTTCAGTTGGTTCAGTTGGTTCAATTTGTAAAGATTGCAGTTTTATAAGGGTTTTATTTTCTTTTCTGAACCAACACTGAACCAACAAATGCCCGTTTTGAACCAACACATGATGACCATGTAATAATTCAGGTAAATTATTAAAATTAGTCAAGTCTGATGATAGTATTACCTTTTATTAACAGGGATTTTTATCAACAGAGGATGTTATATGCAGATTATGCGTATGAGTTACAATGATTTAACTAAAGGTGGTGGAGAAGCAAAGCTACATGTTTATGGTATCGGGACTTTCCCTGTTTTTTCCGGGCAAAAACCGTATGTAAATGATTCCCGCTGCGCTTACCTGCCTAATAGCGCTATTCCTGTAGGGCGTTACTGGATTGTTGATCGTCCGCAGGGAAGCATCGCAAATCGGGTAAGAGGATGGGCTATCGATTTTTGGAATAAAACCGACCATTCAGAATGGTTTGGATTATTTAACGCCCAAACGATGACCGACAGTATTTTTATTAATGGCGTAAATCGTGGCGGCTTTCGTTTGCATCCACTGCGGCCAGACGGTTCGGGAGAAAGTGAAGGCTGTATCACTTTTGTGAATCGTGCAGATTTTTACACGGTGAGACAGGCTTTACTTCACAGAAGAAAGAATCGGGTTCCCGGATCTCCGCACGGGTTGATGGCTTATGGCTATGTTGACGTTCAGGGAGATAGCAACTTTGCTAAGTGCAAAATTCGTTAAAAACTGTGCCGGATGGATTATCTGCTTTATCTTTTCATTTATGATTTCTCGTTACGGTATGCCTCTTTATTCTGTTACAGCCTGGATAGTAGAGCACTGTTATCAGTTGTTCAGCCCCTGGCAGGCAGATACTTATGAAGCGGGCACTGATCCGGTAACGTTCATTTCTTTGATCGGCACTATTACGCTTTATGCAACGATTCTTTATGTTGTGTTAAAGGTATTAGTCAGGAAAATCAGATAAATATCATTAATCTTGAGTGAGTATCTGTCAGCCAAAATGGCGCAGATGCTCTTAACCAGCTCAGTGTGTTGGTTCGGATGCGCTTAGCGTTGGTTCAAAACGGCCTGGCGTTAGTTCACTCTTTGGAAATAAAGCCAATTAAAATAGCGATCTTTACAAATTGAACCGACTGAACCAACTGAACCAACACCTTTTTACTGATCTATATAAAAATCTAGATGATGTAGATCACGTTAATACAAGCATCAGACTTTGAACACCTAAGATAAAAGCGCTTCCTGGCTGAGATTGAAAAAAAAAAAGAGCCGTCCAGGAAGCGAAGCTAATACGTAAAATCGACATTACTGTCTGGTTGGTTCAGCTTCTGGCGCACGGCATCAATTAGCCAGGCGGTTTTATCAGAACCGGAATCGCTAACCGCACAGGTGATGGCATTAGCCAGTTCAGCAGGCACACGAAAGGTAACGGACAGGGATTTATTCACTATGACCACCATGACCACCAGCAGTAAGGGTTAAGCGGCTATTTTACCATCGTAAGACAGGCGGTTAGCTATCAATCCGCACCGCTTCCCCGTCTATGGCCTCACCCTTGCCGCCTTCATCGCGCACCACCAGACAGGAACCGGGGAGGCCATACCGGGAGCAATTACACCAGATGCCGTGATATGCCACCGTTTGATTAATATTTACACTATATCGGATAGCACCCGCGCTTAGCTTGTACCCCTACCTGTACCCCTTAATAAAATGAAGAAATAGGAATCCTTAACGGAAAAGGCTTTGATGTGCATACTCAATAAACAGATCCAGAGTGACAACTGGTAAACAGCATAAAACCAGGAAGCCCGCAGCATTGCGGGCTTTTTTATGACCATCAGCTATTATAAGAACGCATCAAAGCGCATGAAAGATTTGAAGGACGCGCAGACGGTACCGGGCTGTATCTGGTATTCAGGGCTAACTATGAAACTTAGCGTTACAACCTGATACTTACCAAAATATGCATGAGGAATAAGCGCCTTACACCAGATTGAATAAACAGGTCGAGAATTTTCATAAACTTAATCTGGAGTGAAAAATATAAGGTTATACCGGCTTATAATTACCAAAAAATTATTAACCGAATGTACCATGAATCTCCATTTGACTTGCATGAACTATAAAAATAAGGTAACAAAAATATTTTCAATGTCAAATAAAGGACTATAAAGTGCAAATTTGCATGATGGACTATAATCGTCTTTCCGCTGACGGGAAAAGAGCGAAGTTACATTGCTACGGCGTTGGTACATTTGACGTGTTATCCGGAATGGAAAAATATATTAATAATCCAAACTGTTCTGATATAGAAAAAGCAGCGATTCCGCCAGGTACATATTGGATAGTGGATCGTCCTACGGGTAGCATAGTCAATCAGCTGAGGGCAGAAGCTCTGGATCTTATACATCTGTACAAAAATCAACATTCAGAATGGTTTGGTTTTTATAATGCTCAAACTATGAGCGATTATGTTTATGTCAACGGCTCACGTCGTGGTAGTTTTCGGCTTCACCCTTTAAACAACGATGGTAGTGGCGTTTCCTGGGGATGTGTAACGTTGTATAACGCATCAGATTTTCAGATACTACGTAATGCTTCGCTTGGCAGGAAAAAAGAAAAAGTCCCCGGAGGCAAAGGATTGATGGCATATGGTCGTCTGGATGTTCGTGGCATACCTGACTTCAGTAAGTGCAAAATGAAATGAAAATAATTCTATTTATTATTATTTGGATTGCAGGAATGATATTTATTCCTGATCGGTGGATCGATAATGCGTTTATGAGCCACATACACATTGAGGGTGATGGCGAAGCAGGAATGGATAACTATGATTTTACGCTTCTACTAATCAAACTGGGTTTGACGGCTGTCATTGCTTTTCTGGTATTGTGGTTTTTTCGCTTGTTAAGACGTTAATACTTGCAGAGCTTAATAGTAGCCTGTTTTAACAGGTTACTATAAGGCTATAGCGATAGTTATGAAATTATCACTACGCACTTTTAGAGAAAGAAGATAACGTGCTGATTTGGCAAATGCCGGGCTGCTTCGAGCCTGAATTCAGTAACGAAATTACACCAGGTGGTAATCTCACCGCTGTTCAGGTGGCGAAATTCAGTGTGCCACTACACTTATACCGCCAGCCCTGCTTTTTTGAGCTGCGATCTGGCGATATTTTCACCGTCTGTACTGCGAAAAACTATTTAGTTTGAACAATATTCCATTGTGTTCCATCAGACAGATACATCAGTTGTTGACCTTTATTTATCTGGGTCACATTGCCATTAATGTGAATCGAGGTACCATAACCAGCACGGTGATCAACAAAAATTGATTTCCATTTATTTTTATCTGGTTTTGGGAAAAAGATATTCGGCGTCCAGTAGTAATCTCCAGTATAAATGACCACCAGTTGTTTTTTATCCAGTACACTGGAAATGGTCTCTGCCTGTAAATCTTTATCGTTAACAATCGGTACTCTTGGCGCATAAGGTGAAGGCACTCCGCCAAGATTACCTACGGTATTAATACAAGCTTTCCCGTTGCATGCAGCCTGAACTACATATGGATCATTACATTTTCCATAAGTATATGTACCCTGCTTCGCCTCAATGGAATCATTACCCTTTGGGTTAAGAAAGACTGAGCTTTGGGTACCCATCACATAGCAGGAAGACAGTTGTGCATTTTCCTGTGAATATTCTTCCACAAATCCAATAGACCCGTTTAACTTGCCTGTAGCATCTTCAACTTCGATAACACCGATGGTATTTGAGGTGCCGTCCATCATATCTGTGACGATACCAGTAACCAAATTTCCTTTTTTTATTACATCCAGTTTATACTGACGACCAACTTTCCAGGGGAACTCAAGTTGACATTGTACGCCTTTACCCTCATGAGAAAAGTAGCTGCAGTTACCGCTTTTCCAGCCTTTGGCCTCCCAGATAGAGTAATTATAGGCGTGAACATTATTACTTCGGTTTTGTAATCCAATATATCCAACCTCATTCTTGCCGTAGTAGAACTGATTTGCCCAGTAATAGTGGGATTTTGGCCCCCCATCATTCATTATCTGTTGAAAAAAAGAAAACTTATCATATCCTGTATTGGCTGGCCATGCTTGTGTAATGCCGACAATACCGCCAGCTGTGACAGCCTGACTCATGGGGCTTAATAATAGTAATGAAGGAATTAATAGTAAGGTGCTTATCTTTTTTCTGTAACTCATGGTTAATATCCTCTGAGTAATTAAGTAGTGTTAATGATTCATCTAAAGAATAAATAGCAATCAATTTATTCAAGTCTGAGTGTATTTTCATAAAATTTTTTGGCTATAACTTTATTGTAGGTAGGCGATGTAACAACATCATTCTTTGACAAAGGCAAGATGCCCGGTAGGTTGCTGTGATTTATCCTTCCCACTCGCAACACAGAGCAATGGAGATATTGAGAGTTCTGATCCCTGTACGTTGGTTTAATAAATACTATACAAACGCATTAACCAACCAGTATTTAATATTTTACAAACCATCCTGTGACCAAATCACACTATGCCGGGAAGCAGGAAGCAGGAAGCAGGAAGCAGGAAGCAGGAAGCAGGAAGCGCCTGATCGCCATAGTCGGCAGGCTGGAGCCAACCTGGCAAATCACCGAACCGAAGGAGATGTAAAATTATGGACCGACAAGCCACCACTACTACCGACAAATCAGAAAAAAGCGGTTGCTCTTAACAGGCTGGAATCTTTCCAACCTGTAAAAAACCTCAACATCAGCGGATAATTTTTAATTTGATGCCGGGTCCTGTTTCTTTTATTTTATATTTTTTTTCTTTCTCGTCGTAGATATGCTCTATTTTGGGTGGGGTTACTATGGGTTGTACAGAAAAATTGTCATCCTTTGTTGTATTTGAACTTTCAAGAACATGACATCGTTCAAAATCCATGTCTTTTTCTCTTTTCATTATTTCAGCGTGTAACTTCAAAATAACATTGCTTTCTTTATTATATTTCCCCATGGCAATACAGAGTTCATCATTGGTTAACATAGGCAGGGTAGTATCGTTTATTATATTTTTATTTGAACATCCTGAAATTAACATCAATAGAATAATTGGTTTTATGTTCTTCATGAAATCTGACTCCACTGGTTTCGGCGGTTATACGTTCCTGAGAACGTAACATAACCTCGCAATCGGTTTTATTCAGAAAATCATGAAAAGAGTCAGGCTGTTCATATTTTGGAGTTATTTAGAATCTTAATACCAAAATCACTATCGTTGAAATGATAATCAGGATCATTATTGGTTATTTCTAAATATCGGAAGTCGCAAACCCGATGTATAGCTTTTCCCAGTTGGATATTATTGCCAATTGCAATACATTCAGCGCCAGCAGCTAAAGCAGACTGTATACCGTTAGCTGAATCTTCGAAAACCAGCGTTTCCTGCGGATTGCTGTTAAAAAAACGCATGGCAACACAATAAGGTTCGGCAAAAGGTTTTCCCTTTATCACGTCATTACGGGATACGATATGGGTAAACATATTCAAGAGGTTCTTTCGCAAAACATTGTTTATTTTTTCCGGCCAGCTACCGGTCACCAATCCGATTTTCACATGATAGTTTCCCAGCTGATTCAAAAAACTATCAACTCCAGGAATAAGGGAATAATCAGATTCCTCCTCCAGTTGATTAACAATATTATGCATCGCCAGTTTAGTTTGCCTGCTTTCATTAGGAAACAGGTTGTCCAGAGTATATTCTGGCGACGCACCAATAATAAATTTTCCAGCCATTTCATCAGTGATGGTGTAGTGATATTTTTCAGCTGCGGCACGCCATGAATGCAGAATAATTTCATTAGAATGAATGATGACACCGTCTAAATCAAATAAAACTGTTGTGATGTTTTTTTTAATCTTCATAGTTAACATCCTTTTTCCTGAAAATGAATTTATCATTTATTATGACTGCATGGACGATATCGTTGCGTAAAACGGATAATCCCTGCTCAGGCGTATTGATAATCGGTTCTTCATGGCGATTAAACGAGGTATTTACCAGACAGGGCTGACCGGTCAGCTCCCACCAGCGATTAATCAGCTGATACATAAACGGATCGCGATCTTTTTTTATTATTTGCGGCCTGGCTGTATTATCGGTGTGCACCACCGCTGGACATTTTTCTTTCAAAATGGGGTGGCAGTCATAGGTTATCGTCATGTACTCAGCTGCAGTATCCCCTTTCTTCCAGTCCTTAAAACAAATGTCAGCAAGGTTTTCTGTAGTCACCGGAGCAAAAGGCATAAACTCAGTGCGCTGTAGTTTATCATTAAGCCACTTATTCAGGCTCGGATCCTGGGCATGATAAATAATACTGCGATGACACAGCGCCCGTGGACCAAACTCCATCTGGCCCCTGACCAATCCCAGGATACAGTTGCTTTGTAACATATCAATGGCGATGTCTGAGATGTTATTCGGCTGGATGCAATCTAAATCGTCGGTATTTTTAAGCAGGTTGTGGATATATTCATCGCTGAAATCCGGACCCAGAGCCATGGTTTCCAGGTTACAGCGCACAGCATTTTCCCGCCATGCAGCGGTAACGGCTGCGGCCAAAGGAAGCCCCTTATCGCCCATACAGGGCAGGACAAAGATGTTATTAACACCTGCGATTTGTCTTACTTTTTGGTTGAGTTTTACGTTGCCAAATATTCCCCCCGCCAGACAGACATTGCTGATATTGAATTGCTTTATATATGGGGTTATTAAGCAGGAGATAATACTTTCCAAATGAAACTGTGCTGCTGCTGCGATATCCTGTTTTGCGTATTTAACTATTTCTTTTAACAGTCGGTCAGAGTAGCCGTGATAAGAAGGTTGATAGTAGTCACCACAGTTTGCAATAAGTCGTTGCCCGACCATATCAATCATATTATGCATCAGGGGAAGAGCCGGTTGCGGATCGCCATGTGCGGCCAGACCGGTAACTTTGCCTTCGTGTTTATTTGGTGTAAAGCCCAGCAAATGCGTGATACGACCATAGAAATAACCCAGGCTGTCAATGGTCGTTTCGCGCTGTAAGACGATCTCCTGTCCTTTGTCGATTAGTCTGATGGTCAGTGACTGGAAATCACCTCTGCCATCACTGGTGACAACCAGTGACTTTTCTGTCTGAGAACAAAGCCACGCTCCCCATGCATGCGAGTCATGATGATCGATATATCTGACTTTATTTTTCAGATGATGAGTCACGATAAACCGGTCAAATTCAGCTCTGGTTTCTCTGTCGTTCTCTAACTCATCTGAGACTCTCTTTTGCAGTGCATCAATATTATCCGGGTTTCTGATACATTCAGTGACGATGCGATCAACATATAAATTAAGGCAGTAATCTTCATTAAATCCAGCCTTCCAGCCATAAGCAATCATGTCGATATCGTTTATCGTAAAGCCATTTTTACCAAGAACAAAATCAATCGACTGATGAGGCCATATTTTATGTTTTTTTTTCCGCGTAAATCTCTCTTCATGCACCGCCGAGAGGATCCTGTCGTTGTGCACTAAGCAGGCTCCGGCTGTATCATTATTTGTAATTCCGAGAATTAACATATCATTGTCCTGACCGTGAGTTCTTCCTGATAAGGTTTCATAATAATTAGAAAATTTTCTAATGCTTCTTTGCTGCTGGTTGCGTGTACATGAATACGCGAAATATGAAACCCCTGTCGCAGGGTTTCACGAAGAACGTCTCCACAATAGCCGTCATCAAGAGACTGAGGAGTGATACTTCCTTCTTTTATCAGAAAAACATAGTGACTTTTCATATGGGTTTGTCCATATTTTACATGCAGATGAAGAAAAAATTGATAAATCAGAACATTACTTCTGCCATGGATATATCATCATTCCTTTATGATTAGATATCATTAAAAAAAAGAAATATAATGAAACAACGCGTTTTTTTTATAACGGTATGGAATGGATATCAAACAACTGCACGCATTTATTACGCTTGCTGAAACTAAAAATTATGGACGAGCGTCTGAAAAGCTTTTCGTTACTCAGCCCGCACTGACCAAACAGATACAGGCGCTGGAAAAGGAACTGGGAGTCACCCTGTTTGTCCGGGGGCGGAGTGGGGCTACATTAACCCCCATCGCAGAAATGTTGCTGCCAAAAACGCTGGCACTTGTGTGTCAAATTCATGAATATCGCAGTTTTGTTACCAGTGCGACAAAAATGCTCAACAATAAAATGACGGTAGGATTTGGTATTTCCTTTATAAAAAAGGTCCCTAAATGGATCACCGAATTTAAGCACAGTTATCCGGATGTCGAGATAAACCTGCAGGACAAACCATCCTCAACTCAAATCCATGAACTTCTCACTGGCACGCTTCAGTTAGCGTTTATGCGTATGCCTGTTTCCCCTCCGCTTAAAAGCCACTTTATTACTGCGGATTCTTTATGTCTTGCTGCCAATAAGCACTCTGAATGGATGGGAGAATTTAAAAAAAATAACGACTATGGTTTTATTTCAGATATGCCGATCTTAAAAATTAGTCCTGATCGCGGTCCCGGGCTGGACAGGCAAATCACTTCTTTTCTTAATTCCAATGGTTTGACCCTGACTAAATTGCAGCAATATGATGATATTCAGACACTGATGGCGCTGGCCTCGGAAGATGCTGGTGTGGCCATTGTTCCGCGTACCTCAGAATGGTTTTCTAATGAAAATATTGAGTTTACGCCAGTGCATGGACCATTTTCCCGCTGGGATACCGGTATGGTTTGGAATCCCCTGTTCGCGCATTCAGCACGAGATTTGTTTATAAAAATGGTAAAAAGTTATTGCACTTAATCGTCAGGAAAATTTCAACGTAATTATGATGACTATAACTTTTTCCAGGGGATTTTCCCGTTATTTCATATAGATTCACGGCTGTAAGCAATTCCCGCACCGCAGCGTTAGCTGTTGGAAAAGGAACTGCCAGTATTTTAACTGTGCATCAGTGCGGGTGAGTGTCTGTTAAAGATATCCTGAACTGTAATAGCGTTATTAAAGCATCGTATAACTATGGTCAGAGTCGTTAAAAAAGTCTTTATTAAAAAAACGTCATTCAAGATTTCTTAACTAGCGGCAGCCGTTGGCTGGCTACCACCCGACACAGATTGCAGATTAACCGGACGATCAATCGGGCAATTCCCCCCGGATAATGTGCAGATTTTCGGTTAGCGCGCCGGCCTTTCCTCAAAAACAAACCTGAAAATACCAGCTTACAGCGACTGCATTTGTGCCGTATTAAGCGTGGTGCCGCCAAAATTGCGTCGGTAAGCGGTGCCCTCCGTCAGTACGGCGATCAGCTCTGACTGGGCCCGGGCATCTTCTTCTGAGATATTTGGATGGATCTGCTTCATCAGCGCAGCGCCTTCCTGCAACAGGCAGTTGTCCGCCTGTTACAGGATCTCCTTCAGGCGCGGACTGCGTGACGATTCAGCATTGATCTCCATCAGCAGACAGTCATCGTGCTGACGGCTGGCGTCACACTGCTGTAAACCGGTTAATGTCCCCGTTTTGCGTTGCAGATGCTGGCTGTCAACGACAATCTGCATGGCTCGTTCGGCGACGATATCATTGACTACCGCTTCAATAATCTCATCTTTACTGCTGAATATGCGATAAAGCTGGCCGGGACTCAGCCCGGCGCAGGCCGCAATTTAAGAGACCGCCGCACCGTGCAGGCCGCGCTCAGCGAAACAATTTTTTGCCGTAACAATCAGCGCTTTTTTCTGCGTATCCAGGCGACTGGAAAGGGGGGGTGACCCCCGATCCTTTTCATTAGCAGAATGTGATGTCATTCAGTTCCAGCCTCCTCCCAGCATTTTATACAGTTCAACCTTCTGACTTAACGACGCCGACAGGGTATCGATATACTCCTGGCGGGCGCTGCGCAGTCAGCACCTGCAGGTAATCGTCCGTTCCGGCATCGTAGCGCAGACGCGCAATGTTATAATATTTTTCGCTCGCTTCAACGTCCTGCTGGCGTGCGGTCACCTCACTGGCATAGGTTTCCCGTCCGGCAAGGGCCTCGGCCACTTCACTGAACGCCTGCTGCACTGCTTTTTCATAATCAGCGACCTCAATGCGGCTGGCGATTTTCGCCACGTCGAGATTGGCCTGGTTTTTACCACCATCGAAAATCGGCAGGCTGATGGCAGGGGCAAAGCTCCAGGCCCCGGTACCAGCATCAAACAGCTCACTCAGACCGGATGACGCAGAGCCGGCGCTGGCTGTCAGGCTGATGGTGGGGAAAAAGGCGGCGCGCGCCGCACCAATATTGGTGTTTGCCGCTTTCAGGGTATGTTCAGCCGCCATAATATCCGGGCGACGCGTCAGCACCTGCGAAGGCAGTCCTGCATTCAGCAGTTCCCAGGAGCTGACCGCCAGATTACCTTCATACTGCTGGTAGGTTACCGGCCCGCTGCTGTAGCCAGCCGCTGGAGACCCCTGGATATTCACCGCAGATACGCCGTTAAAGCGCTCATAGCGCGGTGAACCACAGGACCACTCACCGCTGCCGAACGCGGAGAAAGGCACCATCTGGCGATTGCTGTTTGCTGGCGTGAACAAACATCCCGGGCAGTAAAATTCCTTCGGTGTCGGAGAACTGCGCCCGCAGGGTAACGCTACCGGTGCCTTATCGACCTGGACTTCGGAAAACTCAAGGCGACCGTCATGCGGATACTGGCTGCCGTCCTCAAACTGCAGCCGGACGACGGCCTGATGCGAGTTGATTTTGCTAAGCTGTCCGGATCCCAGGGCGCGGCGTAATGCCAGCAAGTCGCCGGACGACAGAGTGACATCCACATAGACGGGATTTAGCTGTGTAATGGTTGCCAGCGCGGTGGGCTGACCGTTGCTGACCAGCGCGCCTTCGGTGACGCCTGAACGCCCGATACGCCCGCTGACAGGGGCATGAACTTTGGTGTAATCCAGG
>CALYQW010000047.1 GCA_945290265.1 uncultured Erwinia sp. | reverse complement strand
TTCTGCTTCTGCTTCTGCTTCTGCTTCTGCTTCTGCTTCTGCTTCTGCTTCTGCTTCTGCGTCAGGCACAGCCGCTGGTGCAGATTGATGAAATGCTGGATATCAGCACGTCACTGCGGGTTCACTTTGCTGAGGTGCTTTGTCATCCCGTAGTCAGTTGTTTCACTGTTTTTCTGTTGGGTATTAGTCAGGCAGCCATAGCTATCCATACGATGCTCGCATATGTGTTTGCCACTTATCATCACTCACGATTCCACCTGCCGTTACGGCTGGAAAAGCGTCTGGCGCTGCTGGTAACCGTGTACTGGAGGCCATTCCGGACAAGCCTAACCGTACCAGAGAGGTACGTGTGTACCAGGAGGATGCAGCTCTGACCAGCGACGGACAGACGGAAATCATCAACGGTGGCGATGCGCCGCTAATCTTCAACGACTACCAGCTGAAATAAGTTCAGCAAAAATGACTTCGCTGCCGCAGAACGCTGCGGATGCGCTGCACGCTTAGCCGGCGAATCTGTCTGCCAGCAGCGTAAACCGACAATAAAAATTTTCATTCCAGGTTACAGGAGCGATGTTGTGATAAGTCGCCGTTTGTCTCTCACGGTGGGCCTGCTTTGGGCTGAGGGTGTTCATCCCGCAGTGGCGGACAGCGTCAGTCCGCAGGAACTCATTGCCAGGGGAAAATACCTGGCTGTCGCCGCTGACTGCGGGACTTGCCATACCGTACCGGATTCCGGCAAAGCGATGTCGGGGGGGCTATGCGATTCAGTCGCCGCTCGGCACCATCTATGCCAGTAATATCACGCCCTCAAAAATTGCCGGCATTGGCGATTACACTGAACAGGATTTTGCCCGCGCCGTCAGGAAGGGAATCAATAAACAGGGGGAATACCTCTATCCGGCGATGCCGTATACCTCTTATGCGCGCATCACCGAAAGCGGTATTCACGCGCTTTACCTCTTTTTAATGCACGGGGTGGCAGCGGTCGATACCTGGTCACCACAGACGCATTTGCCTTTCCCGTTTAGCATCCGCCGTTCAATGGCCCTGTGGAACCGGCTGTTTGCCACTGAAAAACCCTTTACGCCGGTAGCCGGTGAGTCTGCCACCATCAACCGCGGTAACTATCTGGCTAATGCGCTGTCGCACTGTGATACCTGCCATACGATGCGCAATGTATTGATGAGCGCGCAGCAGAATAAGGCGCGGCGGGCGGCAGTCTGGGCCGCTGATATGCGCCCAGTATCACGCCGGATAAACAATCGGGTATCGGTCACTGGTCTGCGGATGAACTGACGCAGGATCTTTGAAGCGAAAGGAAAGTTGTGATTTTACCAATAAGTTTAGTGCGTTACTCACCCGACAAAGAAATATCCCTTTAACTGATATTCAGTCAGATCCCATTAAATGGTTATGACGGGCAAATGAAAGGGGGATCACCCTCGTTTTGCCCTGTTGAGTATTAGTGAAAAAAAACAGCCGTAACTAGCTGTTTTTTTAGGGAAATTTGGTCGGCACGAGAGGATTTGAACCTCCGACCCCTGACACCCCATGACAGTGCGCTACCAAGCTGCGCTACGTGCCGAATTGTGTCGCTTATATTACTGAACTAACCACTGAATGCAAGTGGCTAACATATTGACTGCTCTATATTTCAGCAGTTAATCCGCAATAAAGCGCTTTTCGTCAGTCAGCACCTGTAACAACAGCGCCAGCTGCGGTTTATGGCCGTTCAGTCGTTCTCCCTGGCGGTTCCAGGCCTGATAGCTGCCATTATTCGCCAACAATATGGTTTCCTGCGGGGTGGTAATCAGCAGTTTACGTTCACTGGTGATGCCCGCCAGCCAGTTCTGGCTGCGTCTGGCGGCAAACAGATCTTCTCCCTGTGAATAGTCCGCCACCGGTGTATTCACATGCAGCAGGCGGCGCATCAGGGTGGCCATAATATCCTGGTGATCGGTGAGTTTATTCACCGTCTGCGCCGGCGTATCAGGCCAGTGGATCACCAGCGGCACCTGCATAGCAGCGCGATTGCCTGCACTGTGGTTACCATCCAGCACCACGCCATGTTCGGCGGTAATCACCACCACGGTATTGTTAAGCAGCCCCTTGCCTGCAAGGGTAGCCAGCACAATCTTAATTTGCTGGTCAACGCTGGCGGCGGCGGCCGGATACCGGCGTGCGCTGTTATCTCTGTTACTCGCGGTACTCAGCGCAAGGTAAGAGAACCAGGGCACATTATTATGCTGATGACTGTCCAGCCAGGCCTGCCACTGTGCAACGGTAGCGTCGTTACTCTGTACTGCTGCCTGAGGCAGTGAAAAGTCAGTCAGCAGTGCCTGACGATACAGCGGTGAAGCAAAGCCGTCACTGGCGAACAGCCCGAACTGGTAACCCTGTTTTCCCAGCGCAGAAATCAGCGTTGAAGGAACACGTGAAGACAGTACGCCATCAGCATAGCCGGCAGAGATACCGTAAAACAGGCCAAACAGACCGGCATCACTGGTTTCTCCTGAGCTGAAATGCTGGCTGAAGTGCACATTCTCGTCGGCAAACTGATTCAGCGCTGGCAGATTTTTCGCCATGCTGGCCTGATTCAGACCGTCAACGGTTAACACCAGCAAATTCTGACGGGTGCCCCGATCGCTGAAGGTAATGTCCCCTAACGGGTAGGCCACGGAAGCCGCTCCAGGATTGCCCTGTTGTACCAGACGGCGCTCGTATTCGGTGGCATCCAGCAGGCCGTGTTTTTCGAGGAATTTACGCGCAGTCATCGGGTAGGCCAGCGGCAGGTTAGCGCGCTGCATGGTAACCGGGCGATAGAAATTGGCATCTGCCCATATATACATCAGATGACTGGCAAAGAAAGCACAGATAAACAGCGCTGCCAGCGGTTTACCAAAACTGCGCCGGTTAAGACTGCGTAATTTTTGCCAGCTCCAGGTGGCAAACAACATCTCTACCAGGAAAATCACCGGTAGCGCAATAAACATCAGTTGCCAGTCGCGCGCCAGTTCACTTTGATCGGGATTAACCACCAGTTCCCAGACCACCGGATTCAGGTGTAAATGGAAGCGGGTAAATACCACGCTGTCGACCATCAGCAGGGTCAGACCGGCCGTGGAAACAATCGCCGACAGCACCCGTAGCAGGCGCTGAGACATCACCACGAAGGTGAGCGGAAAAATAATCAGCAGATAGGCGGCAAAAACAATAAAGCTGAAATGGCCAATCCAGCTGGTAAAGGCGTAAATACGCCCGGTCAGCGTAGCCGGCCAGTCAGCCACCAGCAGGTAACGGCTCCCTAGCAGCAGGGCAAACAGGATATTAAACAGGGCGAACCAGTGCCCCCAGCTAATCATCCGGGAGACTTTTTCACGATAGCGCTGCGGGTTTGTTACCATAACGGTGTTAATTATATCTGTAATTAATGAGGTTTATCGTCATGTACTGAAGCCTGCAGAGCTTCAGCAAAGGAGCGAGCCAGGGTGCGGCGCTGCGCCGAAGCAACGCTGGTATTAATCAGGTTAGTGACCATATTGCCCAAAAGCATCAGGGAAAGATCGGTTGGGGTCTGGTTTTTTTCCAGTACCTGCACAAGTTCGGCGAGGAGTTCTTCCACGCGCTCGTCACTGTATCGGGATGATTGTGGCATAACGTTAATTTTTCAGGGGATTAAAAGTGGTTATCTTACCGTAATAAGCCGCTTTATTCTGCCTTTTTATCATAAGAAACTGCTTAATGTTGTTGCAGGTTGATCGCAATCGCCTGCAGTGGTTGAATACGCGCCTGTGCCTAAAGGAGAATTTACCATGAGTCTGGATATCACCCAGATTGCTCTTCACCAGTTGATTAAGCGCGATGAACAGACCCTGGATCTGGTTCTGCGTGATTCCCTGCTGCCATCTACCGCCGCAGTCAGCGACATGATGGAAGAGCTGCATCGCGTTTACAGTGCCAAGAGCAAAGCCTACGGTTTGTTTAATCAGGAAAGCGAACTGGCCGAAGCGCTGCGTAACAGCCGCAAAGGGCAGGATGATTTTCTGGCATTCAGCCGGGCGGCCAGTGCGCGACTGCGTGATGAACTGGCGAAATATCCTTTTGCCGAAGGCGGCGTGGTGTTATTTGGGCACTACCGTTATCTGGCGGTGGAATACCTGCTGATTGCGGTGCTGAGCAGCCAGAACAGCATGCGCGTTAATGAAGAACTGGATATCAGCAGCACTCACTATCTGGACATCAGCCACGCGGATATCGTGGCGCGCGTCGATTTGACCGAGTGGGAAACCAATGCGGATTCCAGCCGTTATCTGACCTTCCTGCGTGGACGGGTAGGGCGCAAAGTGGCGGACTTCTTTATGGATTTCCTCGGTGCCAGCGTTGGGCTGGATACCAAAGCGCAGAATCGCGGGCTGCTGCAGGCAGTGGATGATTACTGTGAACAGGCCAGCCTGGATAAAAACGAGAAACAGGCGGTGCGTCAGCAGGTGTACAGCTACTGTAATGAACAGCTGCAGGCGGGTGAAGAGATTGCGTTGCAGGGATTGTCAGAAGAGCTGGCTCCGCTGGGTGAACAAAGTTTCCAGACCTTTACCGCTGAACAGGGTTATGAACTGGAAGAAAGCTTCCCGGCCGATCGCAGCACCCTGCGCCAGCTGACCAAATTTGCCGGAAGCGGCGGCGGGCTGACGCTGAATTTCGATGCACTGTTGCTGGGCGAACGTATTTTTTGGGATCCGGTAACCGACACGCTGACAATCAAAGGTACGCCGCCGAATCTGCGCGACCAGCTCCAGCGCCGCACCGGCAGCAAATAAACCGCGTTTGCCCAGGCCCAGGTCTTTGACCTTGCTCTTGACCTTGACCTTGCCGTTGACCTTCAGGCGGCTTAAGGAACTGAGCCGGGGTGACGCTGTTTTCCAGGGCGAATCGCCATGGACGGCGATTAGAGGCGTGCTTCGCCTGGACGGCGAATCACGCCGGTCCGCCAGAAAGCGGCGTGGCCGAGGGAACCCGCGTAAGCGGGCGATGTGACGCCGCAGGCACGGGGTCAAGGGGCCTTTGCCGGAAGGCCCCTTGTCGCCAGCCAGTGAAACGGGATGGTGAAACGTAGTTGACCTGGCCTTTTCCCTGTACTGGCTTTAAAAGAAGCAAAAAAAACGCCGCATTTATGCGGCGTTTCTTCCATCAACCGAACGGCAATTATGCGCGAACGAAATCGATGTGGTGCAGTTTTGGCTTAAACGGGTGACGCTGAACCGCCTGCACCTTAACTTTTACTTCTTTGCCATCAATAACCAGAGTCAGCACGTCGGTGTAGAACCCAGGCTTAACCTGGCTGTTCATAACAGAATCGTGATCCAGTTCGATAGCAACAGCTGCTTCATTTCCGCCATAGATGATAGCCGGGAATTTGTTAGCTGTACGCAGGCGGCGGCTCGCACCCTTACCCTGCTCTTTACGTACTTCTGCATTAAAAGTGAACATATTAACTTCTCTTTAAAGTGTGTTCCTGTTACAGGCGACCCAGCAACAGGTTGGATTGTTCAGCCTCTGTACCGAATTTCAGTACAAAAGCGGGCGGCATTATACTCATCCTGAGCGCTGCGGGCAATGTAAACCGTCAGCGCAATTCATTAGCACGACGATAGCGCCCCTGATAATCAAAGATTTTGTCGCGGATCTGCCAGTAATGGCGCTGTTTGCGGGCAACAATAAAGTCCGGGTGGCGCAGCAGTGGGCTGAGCGCCACCAGATCGGCAGCATGCTGCCAGGCCAGGGGCACGCCGGGCGCGCGTAGATGCAGCGGTAAAAACTGGCGTTCAAATACCGCGCGCTGTGCCGGGGTATTCAGGCGAAACCGTTCGCTGACTTCGGTGGCCTCTTCATCAAAATAGCGTACCTGCAGCCACTCCCCATGTTGGTCGGCACCCGCTTCCAGCACCATGCCGGCACAGCGCAGTATCAGCGCATCTTTCAGCTTCAGCGCCGCTTTCAGCATATCGTCCGGGTCGGATAACACCGCGTCACAGCTGGAACAGCGGCGCGCGGCAATATCGTTTTCCGCATTACACTGTGGGCAGTGTTTAAAGCGGAAGCGAAAATCGCATTGTTGCCGCTCCCCGTCTTCATTTTCCAGCGCCCCCTGACAGCGGCGGCCAAAGTGCTCAATAATGGTGCCATCAGCAGTGGTTTTGCCCCAGAAAGTATTGGCGAAACCGCAGCCGGGGCAGAATACCTGTACCGGCTGGTTATCGCTGCTGCCTTTGGCACTGCCAACTTCCGGGGTGTAGAGATCGTGCGGATTACCGGCGTAATCGAGGATCAGGCAGTCGGTTTTGCCCGGGCTGAGGCGTAACCCGCGTCCAACAATCTGCTGATACAGACTGACCGATTCGGTGGGGCGCAGGATGGCAATTAAATCCACATGGGGGGCATCAAAGCCGGTGGTCAGTACCGCCACATTCACCATAAAGCGCAGCTGGCGGGCTTTAAAGGCGGCGATCAGGACATCGCGTTCACTGGCCGGGGTAGCGGCGCTGATCAGCGCTTTATCCTGCGGCAGCAGACCAAAAATTTCCCGCGCATGTTCCACCGTGGCGGCGAAAATCATCACCCCCTGGCGATCGGCGGCATAGTCGACAATCTGTCTGATAATATGCGGCGTAATGCGCTGCTGTTGCTTCAGCTCCAGGTTAAGGTCACTTTCGCTGAACAGACCGCTGCTTTGTGCCTGCAGCCTGCTGAAATCGTACTGCACCACTGGCATATCCAGCCGGTTGGGCGGCACCAGAAAGCCGTGTTTGATCATATAGCGCAGCGGCAGTTCATAAATGCAGTCGCGAAACAGCGCCTGCTCGCTGCCGCGTACCATGCCATGATAGTGGAACTGATAGATCCAGCCTTTACCCAGCCGGTAGGGCGTGGCGGTCAGCCCCAGCAGACGCAGTCGGGGATTATGCTGACGCAGATGGCTGATAATTTGCTGATACTGGCTCTCTGCCTCATCACTTACCCGATGACATTCATCAATTATCAGCAGGGAAAAGGCGCGGTCAAACTGCGCCAGGTTACGCGCCACCGACTGCACGCTGCCAAACACCACTTTTGCCTGACTCTCTTTGCGCTGCAACCCGGCGGCATAGATATCCGCCTGCAGTCCCCAGGCCTGATATTTACTGTGGTTCTGTTCAACCAGTTCTTTAACGTGTGCCAGTACCAGCACCCGACCGCGCGCCTGACGCGCCAGTTCGGCAATCACCAGACTTTTGCCGGCACCGGTAGGCAGCACAATACAGGCGGGATGCTCAGAACGCCGGAAGTAGCGGATGGTGGCATCAACGGCATCCTGTTGATAGGGGCGCAGGGTAAAAGACATGGCGGCTCGTGACGGCAGAAGAGGGGGAATTATGTCATAAAAAAAAGTGCAGCGTAAAACGCTGAGCGTCCGGCGATGCCGTTTTGGCGGCGAACCTGTTATTATTTCTGCCCGATTCCTGGCGCGCGCCGATAGCGCGGCAGCGGAATACCGTCAGTTTCCCCGAATAACAGGCAGTACAGATCTATGCGTCTTGATAAATTTTTATCTCAGCAGCTCGAAGTCAGCCGGGCGATAGCCAGCCGTGAGCTGCGCGCCCGCAGAGTCACCGTTGATGGTGAAGTGGTGCGCGATGGTGCCTTTAAGCTCAGCCCGGAAAATCAGGTTGAATTCGACGGTAATCTGCTGCAACAGCAGCAGGGACCGCGCTATTTTATGCTGAATAAACCGGTGGGCTATGTCTGTTCTACCGACGATCCCGACCATCCAACGGTGCTTTATTTCCTGGCTGAACCTACCGCATATAAACTGCATGCGGCGGGACGGCTGGATATCGATACCACCGGGCTGGTGCTGATGACAGACGATGGCCAGTGGTCACACCGCATTACTTCGCCACGCCATCACTGCGAAAAAACCTATCTGGTGACGCTGGAGCAACCGCTCAGCCCGACTACCGCGCAGCAGTTCGCTGAGGGGGTGCAGTTGCATAATGAAAAAACCCTGACCCGACCGGCAACCCTCGAGGTGGTTGAAGAGCGTCTGGTGCGTCTGACCATCAGCGAAGGACGTTATCATCAGGTTAAACGGATGTTTGCCGCCGTGGGGAACCGGGTAGTGGAGCTGCACCGTGAGCGGATTGGCGCTATTACCCTGGACAGCGATCTGGCTCCCGGGGAATACCGCGCGTTGACCGCTGAAGAAATTGCCAGCACAGGTTTAATACGTTAATCCTGTTACCCGCTTTGTTACCTTCCTGCAGAAGGGGAGTCGCCGGACTATACTGTTAAAAGGCGCTCTCCATTTTCTTTGCTGTTGTTTCTTTTTTATGAATCAATAAGATCCAAAAAGTAACAATAATGCATCAAAACCGGTTGTGCTTCGCTACTGAAAACGGTAAAAATATCTCATAACTGGGAGTCAGATCCCAAAAAAAACCAATAACGATTGATTATTAGTCATTTATTACAGGGAAAAGTCAGGTATATCACCAGTTTATGGTGATCCCTGCCCCGAAACAGTAGCTTTGTGGTCTGAGCGGGTTACATCCTGCGTAACACACTCTGGGGTAAAAATATTGGATATGTTGCAAAATTCGGTGGTACACCGCCTGCCGCTCAGCTATCGCTGGCGTAATGGCCCGGCAGATGGGGTGATTGAGCCACAGCGACTGAACGACTTTAATCGTGATGACGATCTGATCGGCCTGCGTTTACTCAGCCATCAGGGGCAGTCTGCATGGGATATTATGCAAACCATCCGCCTGGCCCTGGCGGAGATCCAGCTGGACTGTCTGGTGTTGGAGTGGGAAGGGGAACCTTGCCTGTTTGTCCATCGTCAGGATGAATATACCACCACCTGCCGCCTGAAAAATTACGGTGTCGGCATTGCTGAGCCCTTTACCGGCATGATGTAAGCGGGCTGGCGTTATGCCAGCGCCAGCAGGCGCTGCGTATAAGGCTGTTGCGGCGCGCGGAATACCGCCGCACATTCACCCTGTTCCACCACTTCCCCCTGACGCAGTACCACCACCTGATGACACAGTGAGCGCACCACCCGCAAATCATGGCTAATGAAAATATAGGCCAGCTGGTGCTGCTGCTGTAAGGTTTTCAACAGCGTCAGGATCTGCTTCTGTACCGAGCGATCCAGCGACGAGGTCGGTTCATCCAGAATAATCAGCTGCGGTTTCAGGATCAGCGCCCGGGCAATGGCAATACGCTGACGCTGACCGCCGGAAAATTCCCCGGGATAACGCTGGCGACTGGCGGGGTCAAGACCGGTTTCCTGCATCACGTCGATCACCCGTGCTTCACGCTGAGCGGCAGTTAACTCCGGGTGATGTACCTGCAGCCCTTCACCAATAATCTGTGATACGTTCAGGCGCGGGTTAAGCGACGAATTGGGATCCTGAAAAACCACCTGAATCTGACGTCGTACGGGCAGCATCTGGCGTCGGTTCCACTGATGCAGCGGCTGATTATCAAACCAGACTGTCCCTTTGCAGGCGATCAGGCGCAGGATCGCCAGCGCGCTGGTACTTTTCCCCGAACCGGATTCGCCCACCAGCCCGATGGTTTCTCCCGGACGCAGGGTAAAACTCAGTGAACGTAGCGCCTGGTGATAACCTTTCACCCGCCGCAGCAGTCCGCTACGGATGGGAAACGCCACCTGTAAATCCTCTACCCGCAGCAGCGGCTGTACACCGGGCGCAATGGCAGCTGGTGCGCCGTCCGGCTCGGCGTCCAGTAGTTGGCGGGTATATGGATGCCCCGGCTGGCTGAACAGGACGGTGGTGCGGTTATGCTCCAATACTTTTCCGTGGCGCATGACGCTGACGCTGTCAGCCAGCTGGCGCACGATATTCAGGTTATGGGTAATAAACAGCAGCCCCATATTCAGTTCCTGCTTCAGCTCTTGCAACAGGGTCAGGATCTGCGCCTGCACCGTCACATCCAGCGCGGTGGTGGGTTCATCGGCAATCAGCAGCTCGGGACGGGTCAGCAGCGCCATGGCGATCATCACCCGCTGGCGCTCACCGCCGGAAAGCTGATGGGGAAAATCCTGTAACCGCCGGGCGGGCTGACGGATGCCCACCCGCTCCAGGCAGCTGATAATTTCTGCCCGCGCGCTGGCCGCGCGCATGCCCCGGTGCAGCGACAGTACCTCATACAGCTGCTTCTCAATAGTGTGCAGCGGGTTGAGCGACACCATCGGTTCCTGAAAAATCATCGCGATGCGATTGCCTCGCACCGTGCGCAGCGTGCGTTCATCGGCATGCAGCAGGCTCTGTCCGGCAAAGTGGATATCACCCTGGGTATACACCGCCGGTGGCGTGGGCAGCAAACGCATCACCGACAGCGCGGTAACGCTTTTACCGGAGCCGGATTCGCCCACCAGTGCCAGAGTCTCACCGGCGTCCACGCTGAGTGACAGGCCGCTGACCACTTCACGCTGCTGGCCTGCCTGGCGAAAGGCGATACTCAAATCCTGAATGGCAAGTAATGGCATCTTAATACACCTTCCCGGGGTCAAAGGCATCGCGTACCGCTTCACCAATAAAGATTAACAGTGACAGCAGCAGCGCCAGTGAGAAAAATGCGGTCAGCCCCAGCCAGGGGGCCTGCAGATTATTTTTGCCCTGTAACAACAGTTCGCCCAGAGAAGGTGAACCGAGCGGCAGGCCGAAACCAAGAAAATCCAGCGAGGTCAGGGTGGTAATCGACCCACAGAGAATAAACGGCAGCCAGGTCAGGGTCGCTACCATCGCATTGGGCAGCATATGATGATGAATAATGCGCCAGTCGCTGACCCCCATCGCCTGGGCGGCACGAATATAATCAAAATTACGCGTGCGTAAAAACTCGGCGCGCACCACGCCGACCAGGCTCATCCAGCCGAACAGCACGGTAATCGCCAGTAGCCACCAGAAGCCGGGCTGGATCACGCTGGATAACAGAATAATCAAGAACAGCGTAGGCATTCCTGACCAGACCTCAATCAGGCGTTGGCCCCACAGATCGATCCTGCCGCCGAAATAGCCCTGTACGGCACCGACAAACACGCCGATCAGGCTGGAAAACAGCGTCAGGGCGAAGCCAAACAGCAGGGATATACGCGTGCCGTACAGCACCCGCGCCAGCACATCGCCACCGTTGGCATCGGTGCCCAGCCAGTTTTGTCGGGAAGGGGGCGACGGAAAGGGCTGACTGGCGGCAAAGTTAATGGTGCTGTCGCTGAAATGCAGCGGTGCGCGGATCATCCAGCCATGCGCGTTAATCCGCGTCAGCAGCCAGGGATCCTGATAATCGGCGCGGATTGGCAGATCGCCGCCAAAATCGGTTTCACTGTAACTCACCAGCAGGGGGAAATAAGTGCGATCCTGATAATGTATCAGCAGCGGTTTCTCATTGGCGATCAGCTCTGCTCCCAGGCACAGCAGGGTGAGTATCATCAGCAGCCAAAGCGACCAGTAACCACGTCGGTTATGCTTAAAGCGCGCCCAGCGCGCCTGAGTGACAGGATTTACGCGGCTCATCAGCGGCCCTCAAAATCAATGCGCGGATCGACCAGGGTATAGGTGATATCACTGATAATATTCAGCAGCAGGCCAATCAGGGTGAAAATATACAGGGTGCCAAACATTACCGGATAATCGCGCTGAATGGTGGCTTCATAGCCCAGCAGCCCCAGCCCGTTAAGGGAAAACATCACTTCAATCAGCAGTGAACCGGTAAAGAACATGCTGATAAAGGTGGCCGGGAAGCCGGCGATCACCAGCAGCATGGCGTTACGAAATACATGACGAAAGAGAATGCGCTTCTCATCCAGCCCTTTGGCACGCGCGGTGACCACGTACTGCTTGCGGATCTCATCCATAAAGGAGTTTTTGGTCAGCATGGTCAGGGTAGCAAACCCGCCAATCACTGTGGCCAGCACCGGCAGGCAGATATGGTGAAGATAATCAAGGATCTTACCGTACCAGGGCAGGCTGTCGAACTGCGGTGAGACCAGACCGCGCAGCGGGAACCAGTCGAAATAACTGCCGCCGGCAAACAGGACAATCAGCATAATGGCAAACAGAAACGAGGGAATGGCGTAGCCAAGAATAATCAGTGCGCTGCTCCAGCTGTCAAAGGCGCTGCCGTTACGCACCGCCTTTTTTATGCCCAGCGGGATCGACACCAGATAGATAATCAGGGTACTCCACAGCCCGAGTGATACCGAGACCGGCAGACTTTCCTTGATCAGCTGTATCACGGAACTGCTGCGAAACAGGCTGTTGCCGAAATCAAAGCGCAGATAATTCCACAGCAGGGTGAAATAACGCTCATGCAGTGGTTTATCAAAGCCGTAGCGGTGGGTGATTTCGGCAATGACTTCCGGATCCAGTCCGCGCGCACCGCGATATTCACCATCAGCAGGATTATTGCTCAGCGACCGGCGGCCGGGGGTGGCGTTATCGCCGGTGCTGCCCGGCAGGCCGCTGGTTTTACCAAACTGGATCGCGGCAATCGCCTGATCCACCGGGCCACCCGGGGCAATCTGCACAATAAAAAAATTGATGGTGATAATCGCCCACAGGGTGGGAATAATCAGCAGCAGGCGACGTATCAGATAAGCACCCAAAATGTGGACTCCTTAGCGATGCTGAGTGGGTAACGCTGCGGCTTTCTGCGCATCGTACCACCAGTTATTCAGGGTCATCTGGTACGCGGGCCAGATCGCCGGATGAGAAAACTTATCCCACCAGGCGTAATCGGCTTCAGCGCTGTACCACAGCGGGATCATATAGCAGTTCCATATCAGCACCCGATCCAGCACTCTGCCCAGCGGCAGCAAAGCGGCCTGGTCGTTCTGATGCTGATTAATTTGCTCAATTAACTGGTCGAGCAGCGGGCTGCTGGCACCCGAAGTGTTATAGGTGGAATTAAGATAGCTGCTGGCCCAGAAAATTTGCAGATCGGTGGTGGGGCTGGCGAAGGCGGGATAGCGTGTCGGCAGCATATCAAAATCGCGCTTACGCAGGCGCGCCAGATACTGCGAGCTGTCCACCTGACGTACATTCATGGTAATGCCCACCCGCGCCAGATTGTACTGAAACGGCATAACCCACGGATTACTGCCACCGCTGAACAACAGCATTTCAAATTCAAACGGTTTTCCGGTTTTCTGATGAATCAGACGCTGATTTTTCAGCTCCCAGCCTGCCTGCTTCAGCAGCGCCAGCGCCTGAACCAGTTTGGCGCGGTCAAAGCCGCTGCCATCGGTTTTGGGCGGCTGATAAATCTGCTCCAGCGCTTCGGGCGGATAATCGGCGGGCAGTGACTGCAGAATCTGGCGTTCACGCGCATCGGGCAGCTGACGGGCGGCATAAGGGGTATTTTGAAAATAGCTGTTCACCCGCTGGCGGGTATTAAAAAACAGTGTGCGGTTCATCCAGTCAAAATCAAACATCAGCGACAGTGCCTGGCGCACCCGGCGGTCACTGAACAGTGGCTTGTGGACATTAAACGTCAGCCAGCTGGTATCGGTTGCCACCTGATTGGGAACCGCCTGTTTAATAATATAGCCATCGCGGATATTACTGCCGCTGTACTGTGTTGCCCAGCGTTTGGCCGAGCTTTCACTACGGAAATCCACTGCACCGGCCTTAAAGGCTTCAAACGCGACATTATCATCCAGATAGTAGTCATAGCGCAGGGTATCGAAATTGAAACGCCCCTTATTCACCGGCAGATTGGCAGCCCAGTAATCTTTTACCCGGCTCCAGGTCACGGACTGTCCCATTTTCCAGGCGCTGATGCGATAAGGACCGCTGCCGGGTGGTGGCGAAGAAAGGGGTTCCGCCAGATTATGATTTTTCCAGAATGCGCGCGGAAACACCGGAGTAGAGAGCAGTGACAGCACCTTATCGCGGTCGCCGTGCGGCAAATCGAAACGCAGGATACGTGGCGTAATGACTTTGGCGATGATGCCTTTATACACCAGGCGGAACTGAGGCACGCCCTGGGTCATAAACAGATTAAAGGTAAATGCGGCATCTGCGGCGGTAATCGGTGAACCATCCTGGAAACGCGCCTGGGGGTTAATGGTAACTTCAACCCAACGCCAGTCAGCGGGGAAGCGGGCGGAGCTGGCTATCAGTGGATACAGGCTGCCTGGTTCATCATCGGAGGAGGCAAACAGCCGATCATAAAGTAAATCGCTGCCAGCCGCCGCACTGCCGCGCAGCGCGTAGAGATTAAAACTGTCATAGGTACCGGGTGCAGACAGCGTAATGCTGCCACCTTTCGGTGCGGTGGGGTTGGCATAGTCAAAATGGCTGAAGCTGTCGGGATATTTGGGTTCCCCGAGCTGAGCAAAACTCTGGCGCTGTATTATTTTCTCTGCCTGACTGACGTCGGCAAACAGTATAAGAAAAATAAGCGTAACAATGCGCACGATCATGGTGTAACCCACTCCCTGAGTTCAGCGAGCCTGCAAAGTGATTAATATGAATTCAAACGATGATAATAATGATATGAAAGCCGATTTAACAGATTTCAGTATGGATTTTTTGCCAAAAGGGGGGAAAGGGAGGCCGAGACCAGGGCCTGGGCTGGTTCACTGCGTGGGGCAGGGGGAGGTGGGCTTCGCTGATTTTGTTTTTTAAAGGCCAGGGCAACTGCCAGGTCAAGTACGTTTCACCATTCCGCTGCGCGGACTGGCGACAAGGGGAGCACATCGCCTGCTCCCCTTGACCCCGCGCTAGCGGCTGGCACTGCGCCCGCTGGCGCGGGTTCCCTCGGCAATGCCCTTTCCCGACGGACCAGCCTGATTCGCCGTCCAGGCGAAGCAGGCTTCTCGCCCCCGTCCGTGGCGGCTCGCCCTGGGAAATGGCATTACCTCGGCTCCGTTTTTAAAGCCGCACCAACGTCAACTGCCAGGTCAAAACCCAGATCAACGTCAAAATCTTAAATCCCAAACCCAAACCCAAACCCAAACCCAAACCCAAAATCATATTTTGGTCTTTAAGCCTTTTGCCTTTGCCTTTGCCTTTGCCTTTGCCTTTGCCTTTG
>CALYQW010000046.1 GCA_945290265.1 uncultured Erwinia sp. | reverse complement strand
GTTGACTTTTAATCAATTGGTCGCAGGTTCGAATCCTGCACGACCCACCAGTGTAGAAAGGCGCCCTAAAGGCGCCTTTTTGCGTTTTTGATCTTGTTGGGTTGGTTTTCTGCTGGCGGGTTATAAGCCAAGGCTAAATGACAGGTAAACAGACAATTATTCTGCGGCTTTGTTGGCTGACATATTTTTATCACTTTTTTCGTAACGCTATTAAGTAGCGCTTATCTTATCCGATACCTGTTAAGGAACCTCTATAAGGATAAGGAAAAAGCGATGGCTACGATCCAGATCAGTAACTCCGGTACCACCCAGCAAAGCGCTGCTGCCAACAGCGGTGGCGATGATATCAATAAGAAAATTAGTAACATCCTTAAGCAAATCAGCAAACTGCAACAACAGGTAGCTGAATTAGTTGCAAACAAAGGAAATATGACTGAAGAGGAATTTGAGGAGCAGCAGCAGCAGCTTCAGGAGCAGATCGAGCTTCTGCAGTCTCAGCTGGCTCAGTTACAAAAACAGCAGGCCCTAAAAGAAGCTGAAAAGCAGCAGCAGGCACTGATCAGCCAGAGTGATGCGAAAAATATTGGTAGCAGTAAGCTGGCCGATGGCGTTAACCGCCCAACCGATTCCAACGCCCTTAACGTTTATATCTAAAAACTGCGGGTTTCTGTGCGCCGTTGCGTCAGCAGTTGAGCCTGCTGACGCACTTCTTCCCATACCGCGCCGGCAGCGGGCGTCAGCGAGCGGTTTTTACGTCTGACCAGCATCACTGAACGGTTAATTTCCGGTGTTATCCGCCGTACCAGCAGCGTACTGCCCTGCGGTAACGGCAGAGCCAGAGCCGGCAGGATGCTGATGCCAATTCCCGCCTCCACCATCGGGTACAGCGTCGCCGGATGGCCAATTGCCTGCACAATCTGCGCTTCTATCTGCTGCTGCTGCAGCGCTTTATCAATCAGTATCCGACTGCCCGAAGCGTAATCCTGCAGTACCAGCGCGCGCTGGTTAAGCATCTGCCATTCCACCACCATCTGCTGCGCCAGCGGATCGTCCTGACGACACAATAATAAAAATGGCTCGTCGAGGATCGCTTCCGTCTTTAAATCATCCACATACAGTGGCCCAATTATAATGCCGAAATCCACCTCTGCATTACGCACGCTCTGCAACACCCACTGCTGGGGACGATCGCTCAGTCTGATGGTGATATCCGGATAATGGCGTTGCCCGGCGGCCAGGCACTGCGGCATCAGATGCGCGGAAATCGTCTGGCTGGCCGCTACCCGTACCGTACCGCTACGCTGACGGCCATAGCTGCGCACATCCAGCAACGTGGTATTCAGCTCATCCAGCAGCGGATCCAGCCGGCTGGCCAGCTGCTCCCCCGCCTCCGTCAGCAGCACTTCGCGCGTCGTGCGATCCAGCAGGCGAATGCCCATTTCACTTTCCAGCTCTTTAATGCTGTGGCTGACCGCCGACTGACTGAGCCCGATACGCTGTCCCGCCTGGCTGAAACTCCTTTCACGCGATACGGCTACAAACACTTTGAGCTGGCGCAGAGTATAATTCATCTATTTCCTTCATATATGAATGCAATAAATTAATTTTATTTCTAAACCCTGACATCGCACAATAGCCATCTCTGAGTTTAATAAGGCTGTAACAATGGGTATTTTCCGTATTGATCCACTAATGCTAAAACTGATTATTACAGTGCTGCTGGCAACTTTCCTGCCTGCACGCGGCCCTTTCGTTGAAATCTTTCAATGGCTGACCACCGCTGCCATTGCGCTGTTATTTTTTATGCACGGTGCCAAGTTGTCGCGGGAAAAAATTATTGCCGGTGGCAGCCACTGGCGGCTGCATCTGTGGGTGATGTTCAGTACCTTTGTTATGTTCCCGGCGCTGGGGGTGTTGCTGGTATGGTGGCATCCGCTGCCGCTAAGCAGTGAGATCTATACCGGTTTCCTCTACCTGTCGATTCTGCCCGCTACCGTGCAGTCTTCAATCGCGCTGACTTCGCTGGCCGGGGGCAACGTTGCCGCTGCGGTGTGCAGCGCTTCGGCATCCAGCCTGCTGGGGGTGTTTATTTCTCCGCTGCTGGTCGGGCTGGTGATGAATGTCCATAACGATGCCGCCAGCGGCAACCTGGAGCAGATTGGCAAAATCATGCTGCAGCTGCTGGTGCCCTTTGTACTGGGACATTTATCACGCCGCTGGATTGCCGGCTGGGTGGAAAAGCACCGTGGTCTGATTGGCAAAACCGACCAGGCATCGATTCTGCTGGTGGTCTACTCCGCATTCAGTGAAGCGGTGGTAAACTGCATCTGGCATCGGGTTGGTGCCATGACGCTGCTGTGGATCGTGATGGGCAGCCTGGGCCTGCTGTTTGTGGTGCTGCTGATTAACCTCTGCGCCGCCAGACTGTTTGGCTTCAAGCGCCCGGATGAAATCACCATTCTGTTTTGCGGCTCAAAAAAGAGCCTGGCAAACGGCGTGCCGATGGCGAATATTCTGTTTCCCTCCGCCGCAGTGGGAATTATCGTCCTGCCCCTGATGATTTTTCATCAGGTTCAGCTGATGATCTGTTCGATACTGGCCCAGCGTTATAAGCGTGCGAGCGAAAAACAGCACAACAGCCAGCCCGCCACCAGCCAGCCAGAAATGCAGAAGTAAAGCTGCCGTTGATTTTGACCTGAATTTTGACTTTGACCTGGCCTTTAAAAAGGCCAGGCAACCGGTTGATCACCCCTGCTTTAACGGCTTAACCAAGCCCTCCAGCCCCTCAATTTTAATCGCCAGCGTCAGCTGCATCAGCTCTCCCAGATGCCCCTGAGGAAACTCATCTTTACGGGCAAACCAGAGTAAATACTCCTCCGGCAGGTCGATCAGCAGCCGCCCCTGATATTTACCAAACGGCATAACGGTGCGGGCAATCTCCAGCAGCTGCGTTTTTTCCATATTATTGCTCCAGCAAACGGATCATTTCCGCTTCATCAATCACGCTAATGCCCAGCTCCTGCGCCTTAACCAGCTTAGAACCCGCCGCTTCACCGGCGATCACCAGGTCGGTTTTCTTCGAGACGCTGCCGCTGACTTTCGCCCCCATCGCAGTCAGGCGATCTTTTGCCTCATCGCGCGACAGCTGGCTGAGGGAGCCGGTCAGTACCACGGTTTTACCGGCAAACGGGCTGTCGATCTCTTCCGCTTTCACCAACATTACATCCGGCCAGCTAATCCCGGCCTTCTCCGTCAGCAGACGGATCACATCACGGTTACTCTCTTCATCCATAAAGTTCCGCACATGACTGGCAACCACCGTCCCAACATCTTGTACCGCAATCAGCTGGTCAATCGTGGCATCCATCAGCGCCTGCAGGCTGCCAAAATGGCTGGCGAGGTTAGAGGCGGTCGCTTCCCCCACTTCACTAATGCCCAGCGCATAAATAAAACGCGCCAGCGTGGTCTTTTTGGCCTTTTCCAGGGCGGCCACCAGATTCTGTGCCGACTTTGGCCCCATGCGATCGAATCCTGTCAGCATACCGGCGGTCAGTTCAAACAGATCTGCCGGGTTGTGGACATATTCTTTATCTACCAGCTGGTCGATAATTTTTTCGCCCATGCCGTCAATATCCATCGCCCGGCGCGAGACAAAGTGCTTAATCGCCCCTTTACGCTGCGCGCCGCAGATCAGGCCACCGGTACAGCGGGCAACCACTTCTCCTTCCACCCGTTCAATATCCGAGCCGCATATCGGGCAGTGCAGCGGAAACACCACGTCTCGGGCATCTGCCGGACGATCCGCTTCCACCACGCTGACCACCTGTGGGATCACATCACCGGCACGACGCACCGTAACCCGATCGCCAATTTTCAGTCCCAGGCGATCAATTTCATCGGCATTATGCAGGGTGGCATTACTGACCATTACCCCCGCCACCAGCACCGGCTCGAGGCGGGCGACCGGCGTGATGGCTCCGGTACGCCCCACCTGGAATTCAACGTCACGCACACAGGTCAGCTGCTCCTGTGCCGGAAACTTAAAGGCCACCGCCCAGCGCGGCGCGCGGGCAACAAAGCCCAGCTGGTCGCGCAGGGTTTCGTCATCCACTTTAATCACAATACCGTCAATATCAAAGCCCAGTGCTGGCCGGTCAGCGGCCACCTGATGATAGTAGTCCAGTACTTCCTGCGCATTGTGGCATAGCCTGACCCGATCGCTGACCGGCAGACCCCATAGTTGCAACTGTTGTAAGCGCGCCAGCTGGCTGCCCGGCAGTTCACCGCCCTCCAGCAGGCCAGTACCATAACAGAAAAAGGTCAGTGGCCGTTTGGCGGTGATACGCGGATCAAGCTGGCGCAGTGAACCTGCCGCCGCATTACGTGGATTGGCAAAAATTTTATTGCCGCTGCGCCGGGCTTCTTTGTTCATCTTCTCGAAGCCGGCCTGCTTCATAAACACTTCACCACGCACTTCCAGACGCGTCGGGATACCCTCACCTTGCAGCCGCAGCGGGATCGACTTGATGGTACGCACGTTGCTGGTGATATTTTCACCGATGGTGCCATCACCACGGGTGGCAGCACGTACCAGCACACCCTCTTCATACAGCAGACTGACTGCCAGGCCATCCAGCTTCAGTTCACAGCAGCAGGCGATTTCTTCACTGCTTTTCAGCCGATCCTGCACCCGCTTGTAAAAAGCCAGCCAGCTCTCTTCATTAAAAGCGTTATCCAATGACAGCATCGGCACCGCATGCTGTACCTGCTCAAAAGCGCTCAGCGGCGCGGCTCCAACGCGCTGAGTGGGGGAGTCTGCGCTAATCAGTTCCGGGTGTGCACTTTCCAGTTCACGCAGTTCCGCCATCAGCCGATCGTATTCACTGTCCGGCACCTGTGGAGCATCCAGCACATGGTACTGATATTCATGGTGACGAAGCTGACTGCGCAGCTGAGTAAGGCGATCTTGCAGGGAGTTCATAGCGATACCATCAGAGAAAAAAACCCCCGTAAACGGGGGTTGGGAGGCAGAGAGAACAGACCGGGTTAGCGGCTGTTGGCATCCGTAACTTCACGGATACGCGCTTTATAGGTTTCCAGCTTTTGCGGCGTCATCATACGACGCTCATCATCCAGCACCACGCCGCCGACATCGTCGGCAATACGCTGGGCGGATTGCAGCATCAGCTTAAAGTTTTGTCCGGCATCACCGTAGGACGGCACCATCATAAAAATCGAGATGCCGGGAGTAGTGAAGTCGGCCATTTCATCCGGATTAAACGAACCTGGTTTCACCATGTTAGCCAGGCTGAACAGTACCGGGCCGCTGCCCGCCGGGTTCAGATGGCGGTGGAAAATATTCATTTCACCAAACTGGAAGCCAGCCTGCAGGATCCCCTGCAACAGCGCCTCGCCGTTAATGATGCCGCCTGGATGTGCCGCCACATGCAGTACCAGCACCGTTTCTTTGCGTGCTTCTTCAGGCTGCGCCGCGGGTTTATCCGGCTGCGGCGGCTCAGCCACTGGCTGCGGTTTAATCTGCGCTTCCTCTGGAGCTTCCACGTCCTGAACGTCAGGCTGAGGTGCAGGCTGCGCTTCAGCCGGAGGCTCTGCTGCGGACTGTCCGGCACCCTGCGCCTGAGTAAACAGCGGATACTGATAATCAGGCTGTGCCGCGCGAAATGGCTTTTCCGCCGCAGGCTGTTGAGGAGGTGACTGACGCGGTGACGCTTCTTCGGCCACAACCGGGCCAAAAGCAGGCTCGGGCTTATCTGCCTGACGGCGCACAACGACCTCGCCCACGCCTTCGTCCTGTTCCTCGAAGGCCGGCTCTTTTTCTTCCTGTTTCAAACGCTTGTGCGGGCGGTCACGAAACACCGAAGAACGCTCTTTACGGCTGGTCCACAAGCCATGTAATAACAGCGCTATAATGGCGATCGCGCCAACGACGATTAAGATCAGACGCAAATCCTGCATCACAGTATTCTCTAGTTGTGCCAATAAATTGCCACCACGGCAAACTTCACCCTATAACTGTATTTGCCCTGGTACACAAGTGCAAGTCTGTGCAGTATATTCTGGCAAATATCCTCTTATCGCGCTGCTTTTTGTCTCTTTTTTAGACAACCGCCTCCTGTTAACTGGAAAAATATACGCTAACATAGCCAAAACCTTCGATTTCAAAGAGAGTTAAGCAGTATGGCAAACGGTAATGACGCCAACCAACGCTCTGGCGTGCACTATTTTGCTCAGGGCTGGCAGTTGATTCAGTTGCCGGGCATTCGTCGCTTTGTGATTGTGCCCCTGCTGGTCAATATCCTGTTAATGGGCGGAGCGTTCATCTGGTTGTTTCGGCAGTTAGGTCAGTGGATCCCCGGGCTGATGGCCTTGGTACCTGGCTGGTTACAGTGGCTGAGCTATTTACTCTGGCCGGTGGCGGTCCTGTCGGTGGTATTGGTGTTCAGCTATTTATTCTCCACCATTGCTAACTGGATTGCCGCTCCCTTCTGCGGACTGCTGGCGGAGCAGCTGGAGGCAAAGCTAACCGGTCTGCCTCTGCCCGACAGCGGCTGGACGGGCCTGATAAAAGATTTACCGCGCATTTTGAAGCGTGAATGGCAAAAGCTGGTGTGGTATTTCCCGCGCGCACTGAGTCTGCTGCTGCTCTATTTTATTCCTGGCGTTGGACAGACGCTGGCTCCGGTATTATGGTTTCTATTCAGTGCCTGGATGATGTGCATTCAGTATTGCGACTACCCGTTTGATAACCACAAAGTCAGCTTTACCCGCATGCGCAGCGCGCTGAGCCAGCACAAAACGGAAAACATGCAATTCGGTGCCCTGGTGAGTCTGTTTACTCTGGTGCCGCTACTGAATCTGGTAATTATGCCGGTTGCCGTCTGTGGAGCCACCGCCATGTGGGTCGATCGCTATCGTCAGTCGCTGAGTGGCAGCAGGAGCGAATAACCGGCGGGAAATGGTGGGAATGACAGCGAAAAGCTTATTGCCACACGACATATCTATATACGATTTCTTCACTTCACGGGAAAAGTGAACAAGGTATGCTCTAACCAATTCCACTATTTCATACAGTTAAGGACAGGCTATGGGTAAAATCTACGAAGACAACTCTCTAACCATTGGTCATACGCCGCTGGTCAGGCTAAACCACATTGGCAACGGACGTATTCTGGCCAAGGTTGAGTCACGTAATCCCAGCTTCAGCGTCAAGTGCCGTATTGGTGCCAATATGATCTGGGATGCGGAGAAGCGTGGAATACTCAAACCGGGTATTGAACTGGTAGAACCGACCAGTGGGAATACCGGGATCGCCCTCGCCTATGTGGCTGCTGCGCGTGGTTATAAGCTTACGCTGACCATGCCTGAAACCATGAGCGTTGAGCGCCGAAAACTGCTGAAGGCACTGGGTGCCAACCTGGTCCTTACCGAAGGCGCGAAGGGAATGAAGGGGGCAATCAGTAAAGCGGAAGAGTTGGTTGCTGCCAATCCTGATACGCTGCTCATGCTGCAGCAGTTCAGTAACCCGGCGAACCCTGAAATTCATGAAAAAACCACCGGCCCGGAAATCTGGCAGGATACGGATGGCGAAGTAGACGTGTTTGTCGCCGGCGTTGGCACCGGCGGCACCCTGACTGGCGTAACCCGCTATCTGAAAAATACGCAGGGTAAAAAAGATCTGATTAGCGTAGCGGTTGAACCATCCGACTCCCCGGTGATTGCTCAGGCACTGGCCGGTGAAGAGATCCAGCCCGGACCGCATAAAATTCAGGGGATTGGTGCCGGATTTATTCCCGCCAACCTCGATCTGAACCTGGTTGATCGCGTTGTCGGTATCACTAACGAAGACGCCATCAATACCGCGCGCCGTCTGATGGAAGAAGAAGGCATTCTTGCCGGTATTTCTTCCGGGGCGTCGGTTGCTGCCGCATTGAAACTGCAGGAAGACCCGGCATTTGCTGATAAAAACATCGTGGTTATCCTGCCATCTTCCGGTGAACGCTACCTTTCTACCGCGCTATTTTCCGATCTTTTTACCAATAATGAGCTGAAACACTAAGCAAACCGCGTTTTTATGGCGAAAAAAGCACCCTTATGGGTGCTTTTTTGTGGAGCCTGTCAAATTTTTACTATCCTTAAGATTGCTTTACCCCGCCTGGTCTGGTATTTAAGCTGCCAATTATTTCGAAGCGTAAAATTAATTTTCGCGTGAACTGGATCAAGTTGGCTCATGATAGAGTTTTGGCTAACCAGGATAAATCGCGGCATAATGGGTAACGAGATTTTCAGGGGTGAACGCCGAATTTTCATCCTTCAGGAATGACAGTGTGTTACCCGCATATTGATAGCGGGCGTTTGCAGCGCATTGACGCAACGCATTATCGGCTAAAGTCTGGTATGACCTCAGGCTTTAGATTACACAACACCAAATCAAGTAAAGTGGGGAAACCTAATGTTCCAGCAAGAAGTTACAATTACCGCACCAAACGGCCTGCACACACGTCCTGCTGCTCAGTTTGTTAAAGAAGCTAAAGCCTTCTCTTCTGAAATCACCGTGACCTCCAACGGCAAATCTGCCAGTGCCAAAAGCCTGTTTAAACTGCAAACGCTGGGCCTGACTCAGGGGACCGTTGTTTCCCTGTCTGCCGAAGGCGAAGACGAGCAGCAGGCGGTAGAGCATCTGGTTAAATTAATGGCCGAACTCGAGTAACGACGTAGAACACCTCCCGGCTCTTCATGCCGCAGCATTTTCTGGCGTAATACTGTATGTATCCCGATCGCGGACTTCAGGTCTGCGATACTGCTTTGGTAAAAATCACCAATGTAATGGGACAAATGAGGTATCGGGATGAAACAGGATGATGGTCGATTACGCCCGACGCACCGAGTGGGTAAACTGCTGCAGTCATCCTCACTCCTCTCACCCTCAGATGATTATCAAAGATAGAAAAAGGTAGGGTTATGATTTCAGGTATTTTAGCATCACCAGGTATCGCTTTTGGTAAGGCCCTTCTGCTGAAAGAAGATGAGATTATTATCGACCGGAAAAAGATTTCTGCCGATCGGGTTGACTCAGAAGTGCAGCGATTTCTGACCGGTCGCCAGCAGGCGGCTCAGCAGCTGGAAGCAATTAAAATCAAAGCCGGCGAAACCTTCGGTGAAGAAAAAGAAGCCATTTTCGAGGGGCACATTATGCTGCTCGAAGATGAAGAGCTGGAGCAGGAAATTATTGCCCTGATCAAAGAAAATCTGGCAACGGCTGATGCCGCAGTGTACTCGGTGATTGAAGGCCAGGCCAAAGCGCTGGAAGAACTGGATGATGAATACCTGAAAGAGCGCGCAGCTGACGTACGTGATATCGGTAAGCGCCTGCTACAGAATATCCTCGGCCTGCATATTGTCGATCTGAGCGCCATCTCTGATGAAGTACTGCTGATTGCTAAAGACCTGACTCCATCAGAAACCGCCCAGTTGAATCTGGATAAAGTGCTGGGCTTTATTACCGACCTCGGTGGCCGTACTTCCCATACCTCTATTATGGCGCGTTCCCTTGAATTGCCTGCCATTGTCGGCACCGGCGATGTCACCAGCCAGGTTAATAATGGCGATTTCATTATTCTTGATGGCGTAAACAACCAGGTTTATATCAACCCAACGCCAGATGTGGTAGACAAGCTGAAGGCCGTTGCCAGCCAGTATCTGTCAGAAAAAACTGAACTGGCGAAGCTGAAAGATCTGCCTGCCGTCACCCTGGATGGTCATCAGGTTGAAGTCTGTGCCAACATTGGTACTGTGCGGGACGTGGCCGGTGCAGAGCGTAACGGAGCAGAAGGCGTTGGCCTGTACCGTACCGAATTCCTGTTTATGGATCGTGATTCACTGCCGACCGAAGATGAGCAGTTCCAGGCGTATAAAGCGGTGGCTGAAGCGGTGGGCGCGCAGGCGGTGATTATCCGCACTATGGATATCGGCGGCGACAAAGATCTGCCTTATATGAATCTGCCGAAGGAAGAGAACCCGTTCCTCGGCTGGCGCGCTATCCGTATTGCGATGGATCGTACCGAAATTCTGCACGCTCAGCTGCGGGCGATCCTGCGCGCTTCCGCTTTTGGCAAGCTGCGCATTATGTTCCCGATGATTATCTCGGTGGAAGAAGTCCGCTTCCTGAAAGGCGAACTGCTTAAGCTGAAAGCGCAGCTGCGTGAAGAAGGCAAGGCGTTCGACGAAAATATTGAAGTCGGTATCATGGTGGAAACTCCTGCATCGGCGGTGATTGCTCATCACCTGGCGAAAGAGGTAGATTTCTTCAGTATCGGTACTAACGATCTGACGCAATACACCCTGGCGGTTGACCGTGGTAATGATCTGATTTCTCATCTGTATAACCCAATGTCACCATCAGTGCTGACGCTGATCAAGCAGGTGATTGACGCTTCCCATGCCGCAGGTAAATGGACCGGTATGTGTGGTGAGCTGGCAGGTGATGAACGTGCTACACTACTGTTATTGGGTATGGGACTGGATGAATTCAGTATGAGCGCCATTTCTATCCCAGCTATTAAGAAAATTATTCGTAATACCAATTATGAAGATGCCCAGGCGTTGGCGGTGCAGGCTCTGGCTCAACCCACAGCAGAAGATCTGATGAACGTGGTGGATAAGTTCATTGAAGAGAAAACTCGCTGCTAATGCTGTGAGACACAGGCTCAAAATTACTGTTTAGGAGAAGAACATGGGTTTGTTTTCAAAACTTTTTGGCGATAAATCGGATACAGCGTCCGGCGCTATTGAAATCGTAGCCCCGCTGTCCGGTGAGATCGTGAATATCGAAGACGTACCGGACGTGGTCTTTGCTGAGAAAATTGTTGGTGATGGTATCGCTATCAAACCTACCGGCAATAAAATGGTTGCCCCGGTTGACGGCACTATCGGCAAGATATTCGAAACCAATCATGCTTTTTCCATTGAGTCCGACAGCGGTATTGAGCTGTTTGTCCACTTTGGTATTGATACGGTTGAGCTGAAAGGTGAAGGCTTTACCCGCGTGGCGGCTGAAGGTCAGAAAGTGAAGAAAGGTGACGTAGTCATCGAATTCAACCTTCCGCTGCTGGAAGAAAAAGCGAAGTCAACGCTGACTCCGGTGGTGATTTCCAATATGGATGAGATTAAAGAGCTGGTGAAGCTGAGCGGTAACGTTACCGTTGGTGAGACGCCGGTTATCCGTATTAAGAAGTAATCAGCCAGCCTGGTTGCAACAGCCCGTATCTCTGATGCGGGCTTTTTTTATGTCTAACCTGTCCAATGTGGCAGGCGGATGATCATTTCCAGACCGCTGTGGCCATCGCGGGCATTCTGGGCATGCACTTCACCGTGGTGCGCCAGCACTACCTTACGCACGATGGATAAGCCAATACCGTAGCCTTTTCCCGCCAGCGGCGAGTTCACCCGCACAAAGGGATCGAAGATACTGGAGAGTTTCTCTGCATCCACCCCCGGCCCGCGATCGCGCACCACCACCGCCAGCCAGCCTTCCTGCTGTGACAGCGTAATCGTTACCTGCTGCCCGCAGGAGGAATAGCGCAACGCGTTACGCAGTACGTTATCCAGCGCCGAGCAGATCAGCTTGGCATCCCCTTTCACCGTGTAGTCCTGGGTGCTGTCAGCATCCAGCAGCACTTCCACCCCGGAGGGTTTCGCTTCATAGCGCGCATCATTGGCCACCGCCTCCAGCAGCCCCAGCAGGTCAAAGTACTGCTCATCCACCAGCCGGCCATGCTCGGCGCGCGACAGCGACAGCAGTTCGCCAATCATCTTATCCAGACGGCGCGCTTCTTCATCGATACGATCCAGCGAGCTGGCTACCGAGGCCGGGGTTTGACGCGCCAGACCCGTGGCCAGCTGTAGGCGTGCCAGCGGCGAACGCAGTTCATGCGACACATCGTGCAGCAGTTCTTCCCGCGCCCTGACCAGCACCGACAATCGTTCCACCATCGCGTCAAAATCGCGTGCCACCACCGACAGTTCATCATGACGACGGCGCATCTGCGGATACAGGCGTACGGATAAATCGCCGTTAGAGACCCTGGTAAATCCTTCACGCAGCTGGCGCATCGGACGCATCAGGTTCCACACCAGAAACAGGCTGAACAACATGCCGCAGAAACCGCCAACAATTAACAGCGGACGCGGCATATGCAGTATGCTGTCCATGTGGCGCTGCTCCTGCAGCGCCGCGATATCGTAACGCAGCAGATATTCCCGCCCATCCGCGCCAGTTACCTGTTTGATCACCGGCGCAGGCGCTCTGTCTGACGGCCATTCGGGCGAACGCGGTACCTGAGGCACAGGCTCAGCCGTTTGCCCGTCGAGCGGTCGGAAAGAGAAAAACTGGCGATCGCTCAGCGTCCAGTTGGACATCATATCGTTCAGCGCCAGCGGCCCGCCATGTTGTAACACCGATGTGGCCGAAGCCATCTGCAGATTCATCAGACGCTGATTAGCCATCCTTTCCGGCGGTTCATGGTTTTTGCCATACAGGCTGAATCCCAGCCACATCAGCTGGCTGATAACAATAAAGGTTAGCCAGAACCCCAGCAGAATTTTCCAGAACAGTACGCCGCGCAGTGATTTCATCGGATGCGATAGCCGATACTGCGCACCGTCTCGATGTTGATTGCGTTGTTGGTCAGTGAGGCCAGCTTCTGACGGATATTACTGATATGAACATCAACACTGCGATCGTAGGCTTCGCGCGGACGTCCCAGCCCTTTCTCCGACAGTTCATCTTTTGATACCACCCGATCCGGTAACTGTAACAACAGCATCAGCAGATTAAATTCCGAGGCGGTAAGATCGAAAGGCTGCCCCTGCCACAGGCTGATGCGGGTGGCTGGATTAAGCTGCAGTTCGCCCCAGTTCATCACATCTTTGCTGCTGGCCGTAACCGGCTGCTCTTCAATGCGTCGTAGTACCGCACGCAGACGCGCCACCAGTTCACGCGGATAACAGGGCTTCGGCATATAGTCATCCGCGCCCATTTCCAGGCCAATGACCCGATCGATATTATCCCCTTTAGCCGTCAGCATAATCACCGGCAGGCGGCTGCTCTGACGCACCTGACGCAGCACATCAATCCCGCTCATATCAGGCAGCATAATATCGAGGATCATGGCGTTAAATTCGCCGGACAGCGCACGGGCCACGCCCTCTTTGCCGTTGAGGATCAGTGTGGCATCGAAACCTTCGGCAATCAGGTACTCACTGAGCATGGTGCCCAGTTCAAGGTCATCATCGACCAGTAAAATTTTCATAGACGATCTCTCAGGAATATAGTCGCTATTTTCGTCGGATATCGGCGATAACGCAGCCAGTTTTACGCAATTATTACAGTATAAAAAGTGCTGTCGGATAACTATAGCCGCTTAATGCGGCGCTGCGTCCTGGTCAGGATTATAGATGCCGGTAGACAGGTATCGGTCACCACGATCGCAAATCACCGTCACGATGATGCTGCCCGGCTGTTCACGGGCGATACGTAGCGCGCCGGAAACGGCACCACCGGAACTGACGCCGCACAGCAGTCCTTCCTGGCGCGCCAGCTGGCGCATGGTTTCTTCTGCCGCTGACTGAGAAATATCGAGGATGTGATCCACCAGTTCCGGGCGAAAAATGCCGGGCTGATAGGCCTCCGGCCAGCGGCGAATGCCGGCAATCTGGCTGCCTTCTGCTGGCTGCAGACCAATCACCTCAACCTGTGGATTTTGCTGTTTCAGAAAGCGCCCGACGCCGCTGATGGTGCCAGTGGTGCCCATACTGGAGACAAAGTGGGTTAGCCGGCCCTGGCTTTGCTGCCAGATTTCCGGGCCGGTGGTGAGATAGTGACCCAGCGCGTTATCCAGGTTATTAAACTGGTCAAGCACCCTGCCCTCACCGCGGGCCGCCATCTCCGCAGCCAGATCGCGGGCACCTTCCATACCGGCATCGCGGCTGACCAGAATCAGCTCCGCTCCGTAGGCGCGCATTGCCGCCTGACGTTCCGGGCTCATATTTTCCGGCATCAGCAGCTTCATGCGGTAGCCTTTCATCGCTGCAATCATCGCCAGCGCGATACCAGTATTACCGCTGGTGGCTTCAATAAGCGTATCTCCCGGACGGATCTCACCTCGCTGTTCCGCCTGAACAATCATTGACAGTGCCGCGCGATCTTTGACCGATCCGGCAGGATTATTACCCTCCAGCTTCAGCCAGACCTCACTACCATTATCCGTCATCAGCCGCTGCAGGCGAATAAGTGGCGTATTACCAATGGTGCTTTCAAGTATGTTCAAGGCGGGAACCTGCATCAGACAGCCGGATACTCTGTCACAGAATATCCGGCTCCGCTAAAAAGAAGTCAGTGCAGGAAAATATCAGGCGCTTTGCGCAAAGGCAACGGTTCGCAGCAAGGTATCGGCAGAATAAACCCGGGCCTGCTGCAATCCGATAAACAACGATTCACCGCGCTGCGGGGCAGAATCATTCTCTGACAACACCACGCTGACCGGCTCACTGCTCCAGCCGACGGGCTGTACCACCAACTGCCAAAAGTGACCACGCGGGCTGACCTCCAGCACTTTCACCGGCAGCGGGGTATCTGCAGAGCGCTGACGGCTGACATCCACTTCCCACGGACGCAGGAACAGATCGACTGCCCCCTGATGTACCGGGGTGTAATCCAACCCCCAGCTGTGGCCGCCGGTATGGAAATGTGCCCCGTGTACTTCGGCATTAAACCGGTTCACTTCCCCGAGGAACTCCAGCACAAACCGGGTAGCCGGTTCACGCCAGACTTCTTCCGGCTTGCCCACCTGCTCAATATTGCCCTGGCTCATCACCACCACCCGATCGGCAACTTCCATCGCTTCTTCCTGATCGTGGGTGACAAACACGCTGGTGAATTTCAGCTCTTCATGCAGCTGACGCAGCCAGCGCCGCAGCTCTTTACGCACCTGAGTGTCCAGCGCGCCAAAAGGTTCATCCAGCAGCAAAATTTCCGGTTCCACCGCCAGCGCCCTCGCCAGTGCCACCCGCTGTTTCTGTCCGCCGGACAGCTGCGCCGGATAGCGGCTGGCAAGGTGGCCCAGCTGCACCATTTCCAGCAGGCGGGTCACTTTTTGGTTGATCTCCGCTTTTGACGGGCGCTGGCTGCGGGGTAATACCGTCAGCCCAAAGGCAATATTGTCAAACACCGTCATATGGCGGAACAGCGCATAATGCTGGAAAACAAAACCTACCCGGCGGTCGCGGGCGTGAACCCGGCTGACGTCTTTACCATGAAAACTCAGGCGACCACCGTTCTGGCTCTCCAGCCCGGCGATAATCCGCAGCAGCGTGGTTTTACCCGATCCGGACGGTCCCAGCAGCGCCACCACCTGCTCGGAAGGAATATCCAGTGAGATATCGTTTAGCACGCGGGTACGTCCAAACGATTTAGTAATCCCGGTGATCTCAATGCTCATGGTTTTCCTCCTGTTGCAGACGCGCCTGCTGGCTTTCCAACCGCCACTGCAGCGCACTTTTCAGAATCAACGTCACAATCGCCATCAGGGTCAACAGTCCGGCAGCGGTAAACGCGCCCACGGTATTGTAATCCTGATGCAGTAATTCGACCTGCAGCGGCAGGGTGTAGGTTTCACCGCGGATCGAGCCGGAAACCACCGAAACCGCGCCAAACTCGCCAATGGCTCTGGCGTTAGTCAGCACAAGGCCATACAGCAGCGCCCAGCGAATATTCGGCAGCGTCACCCGGCGGAACATCTGCCAGCCTGACGCGCCCAGCAGCACCGCCGCTTCATCTTCCTCGCTGCCCTGGCTAAGCATCACCGGCACCAGTTCACGCACCACAAACGGGCAGGTAACAAACACCGTGACCAGAACCATCCCCGGCCAGGAGAACATCAGCTGAATATTATGCGCATCCAACCAGCCACCGGCCGGGCCGTTAACGCCCCAGAACAGCAAATACATCAGCCCGGCCACCACCGGTGACACGGCAAAAGGAATATCAAACAGCGTCAGCAGCAGCTGGCGGCCTGGAAAGGTAAAGCGGGTAACCAGCCAGGCCAGCAGCGTGCCGAAAATCAGGTTTACCGGCACCGCAATCAGGGCTATCAGCACCGTCAGCCAGATAGCGCTGAGCATATCGGCATCATGCAGATTGCTGAGTACCGCGCCAATACCGTCGGCAAACGCCGTGGCAAAAATAGCCACCAGCGGGATCACCAGCAGCAGCAGCGACAGCACCATACCGAGGCCAATCAGCAGCCATTTCCCCCAGGGTTTACTGCTTTTCTGCCCGAGTTCGCTGGCGATTAATTCAGACATCAGTGACCTCCGATACGACGGCCAAAGCGGCTCTGCAGAGTGTTAATGGCAAACAGCAGCAGCAGCGAGGCGGCAAGGATCACCGATGCGATGGCACTGGCAGCCGGATAATCAAATTCCTGTAAACGGACAAAAATCATCAACGAGGTAACTTCGGTTTTCCAGGCGATATTGCCGGCAATAAAGATCACCGCGCCAAACTCTCCCAGACTGCGGGTAAAAGACAGTGCGATTCCTGCCAGCAACGCCGGCGCCACTTCCGGCAGCACCACGCGGCGAAAGCTCTGCCAGGGGGTGGCTCCGAGCGTTTCCGCTGCCTCTTCATACTCCGGCCCCAGTTCTTCCAGCACCGGCTGCACCGTGCGTACCACAAACGGAATGCTGGTAAACGCCATGGCCACCGCAATGCCCAGCCAGGTGTAAGACACCTTAATATCGAACTGCGCCAGCCACTGCCCGTACCAGCCGCTGACGGAAAACAACCCGGCCAGGGTCAGGCCCGCCACGGCAGTAGGCAGCGCAAACGGCAAATCCATTAAACCATCCAGCAGCACCCGTCCGGGAAAGCGATAACGGGTTAAAATCCAGGCCATCAGCATGCCAAATAGCGCGTTAAACACCGAGGCCACACCGGCGGCAATCAGGGTAACTTTATAAGCGGCGACCACCTGAGGAGCGGTGATCACTTCCCAGTACTGCGCCAGCGTCATTTGCGACAGCTGCAACAACAGCGCACTGAGGGGAAGCAGCAGGATCAGGCAGGTAAAAAACAGGCTGCTGCCGAGGCTGATACCAAATCCGGGCAACACCCGGCGGGAGGAGCGCGCCAACATCGCTATTGCCCTGCCGCGCTGCGCACCGCACAGGCGATGGCTGTGGTTAATTTCTTCATGCTGCACCCTGATAACTAAACTGACTGAGCTGCTTTTGAGAATTGTCAGTGTATTAATATCGCGGGCGAAAGTTATAACGGTTTTATATACCGTTTGGTGATTTGCAAGCAGAAAACGCTATAAGCCTCAGCCAAAGCCGCCACCGATAGCATAAGAGAAAAGCCGACACCCCTTCTGACTTTGACCTGGCCTTTGCCTTTGCCTTTG
>CALYQW010000045.1 GCA_945290265.1 uncultured Erwinia sp. | reverse complement strand
AAAGGCGGCGCGCGTGAGCGAGGCAAACGGCATCACCCAGGCATGGCAGACGCAGTTGCTGTTAGGCATTATCACCGAGGCGGACAAAGCCACGCTTACCGCCTGGATGAAGTACCTGCAGGCGGTGCAGGCCATTGATGTGTCGGGCGCGCCGGACATTATCTGGCCCGAAAAGCCCGTCTGACGGGCAAAGCGGTAACGGATTAACAATCTGCCCTGCAGGTGGTAAAGTTAAAATCTGTTAACCATTTAATGACAGGGATCTGAGGCGATGGATACGACTGAGCAACTGAACGGAACCTATTTTTATCACGGCGTGCAGAACCTGACGCCGCAGGAGTTACTGTTCTGGGTGCTGCTTGATGAAACCGAAAAACAGCTGGGCGTACAGGATATTGGCGCGGTTGCAGGCATCATCCTGGGTAACAATAGTATTGACGTGCCGGGAAAACCGCTCACGTCAACGCCCGGCACGTCGGTTGCGTCACTCTTTTTCCGCAGGCACATGTCCTATAAATTCCGGAAGCGCATTCTGCCGACCCTGACGTTAAAATCCTTCAGCATGCGCGGGCTGAAGATTTTCTGGGTGAATAACCTGGGAACATTCATTGGCAGGGCCGTGCCGGTTGTGGGGTGGGTGATTCTGGCAAATGATGTGGCACAAATCAGTTTTCGAACCGTCCATCGCTATAACCTGATTGTGAGGCCGGAGGATAAAATCTGGTGAATAATATGACAGCAACCCCTGATGCGGTGCGCGAATTCATTCTGCGAGAGCTGCCGCTGGTGACAACGCTTCTGTTAAAAAAGATTCAAATCGGTGACGACGATATTTTGCAGGAACTGTTTGAAGCAGAAGATATTGCAGATATGGCAGAGACGTTTTTTCGCAATTTTAACGTACAGCCAGCAGGGTTTACGCCCGCCACTTATTTCCCCTGGAAAACCCGTTCTTTTTTCTCGCGTACACCGGTAACGCAGGATAAACCCCCGCTGACAATACGCATGTTTATGGAGTCAGCTGCTGCCGGGCGCTGGCTTTTTTAGTGACTGCTGGCGGGCAAGCAGGTTTGCCCGTTGTGTCATCTGCCACACAATGACAACAGCATGATTTTCCTTCCCTGAGACCTGACCATAGCGGAACCCCTTCACAGGAGAACCGCCACATGGCACAGGATTATCATCACGGCGTGCGCGTTGAGGAAATCAACGAGGGCACGCGAACCATCACCACCGTCAGCACCGCGATTGTCGGGCTGGTCTGCACTGGCGACGACGCCGACGCGGCCACCTTCCCGCTTAACCGCCCGGTGCTGTTAACCGACGTACTCACCGCCAGCGGTAAGGCCGGGGAATCTGGTACGCTGGCCCGCTCACTGGACGCCATCGCCGATCAGTCCAAACCCATCACCGTCGTTGTGCGCGTGCCGCAGGGCCAGACCGAAGCGGAAACCACCTCCAACATTATCGGCGGCGTGACCGACGGCCAGCGCACCGGCATAAAGGCGCTGCTGGCCGCGCAGTCCGTGTGCGGCGTCAAGCCCCGCATTCTGGGCGTGCCGGGCCACGACACCAAAGCCGTCGCCACCGAGCTGCTGAGCGTGGCGCAGAGCCTGCGCGCCTTTGCCTACCTGTCGGCGTATGGCTGCAAGAGCGTTGAAGAGGCGATTGCCTACCGCGCCAACTTCAGCCAGCGCGAAGGGATGCTGATCTGGCCTGACTTCATCAGCTTTGACACGGTGCTGAAGGCGGACGCCACAGCCTATGCCACCGCGCGCGCTGGGCCTGCGCGCCAAAATCGACGAACAGACCGGCTGGCATAAGTCCCTGTCAAACGTCGGCGTGAACGGCGTCACCGGCATTTCAAAAGACGTTTTCTGGGACCTGCAGGATCCGGCCACCGATGCGGGCCTGCTGAACCAGAACGACGTCACCATTCTGATCCGTAAAGACGGCTTCCGCTTCTGGGGTTCCCGCTGCCTCAGTGATGACGCGCTGTTTCAGTTTGAGTGCTACACCCGCACCGCGCAGGTGCTGATGGATACCATGGCAGAGGCGCAGATGTGGTCCGTTGACGGCGCGCTGAACCCGTCACTGGCCCGTGACATTATCGAGAGCATCCGCGCGAAGCTGCGCAGCCTGGTGAATCAGGGCTATCTCATTGGCGCGGACTGCTGGCTGGACGAGAGCGTGAACGACAAAGACACGCTTAAGGCGGGCAAGCTGCTGATCGATTACGACTACACGCCGGTGCCGCCACTGGAAAACCTGCTGCTGCGCCAGCGCATCACTGACCAGTACCTGGTCGATTTCAGCAGCCGCGTCAGCGCATAAGGAGACGGAAAGATGGCATTACCCCGCAAACTCAAGCATCTGAATCTGTTCAACGCAGGCAACAACTGGCAGGGGCTGGTTGAGTCCGTGACGCTGCCGAAATTCACCCGCAAGTTTGAGAAGTATCGCGGCGGCGGCATGGCCGGTGCGGTGGATATCGACATGGGCCTGGACGACGGCGCGCTGGACACAGAATTCACCATTGGCGGCACTGAAGCACTGCTGATTAAGCAGATGGGCACCACCACCGTGGACGGCATCCAGCTGCGCTTTACCGGCTCCATTCAGCGCGACGACACCGGCGAAGTGCAGGCGGTCGAGCTGGTCACGCGCGGACGTTACAAGGAGCTTGATTCCGGCGAATGGAAAACCGGTGAATCCAGCACCACCAAAGTGTCCGGCACCAACAGCTATGCAAAGCTGACCATCAACGGTGAAGTGCTCTATGAGTGCGATCTGGTGAACATGATCGAAATCGTGGGCGGCACCGACCTGATGGAAGCGCACCGCAACGCACTGGGCCTGTAATCACCCTGGCAGGCGCTGAGCCTGCCGCTTATCTCTCTTTTTAACGGAAAAGCAGCATGACTGATAAAACCGCTCCAAATGAAAAAGCCGTTGAGCTGGACACCCCGATCCTGCGCGGCAAAACCGAAATCACCTCCGTCACCGTGCGCAAGCCGCAGTCCGGCGCGCTGCGCGGCACCCGCCTGCAGGCGCTGCTGGACATGGACGTGAGCGCACTGATCACCGTGCTGCCGCGTATCACCACCCCGGCGCTGACTACAGCGGAAATTAACGAAATGGACCCCGCCGATCTGGTCAGCCTGTCGGTGGAGGTGGTCACTTTTTTGCTGAAGAAGTCGGTCCTGTCGGATTTAGCGACGGCCTGACGGTAGACGATCTGGTGGCGGACATCGCCGCCGTCTTTCACTGGCCGCCCTCCGTTACCGAGTCCATGACGCTGACCGAGGTGCTGGAGTGGCGGCACAAAGCAATCCTGCGACACAGGGCCAGCGATGAGTGATAAAAATCTGCGTTTACAGGTCGTTCTGGGCGCGGTCGATAAGCTGACCCGCCCCTTCCGCAGTGCCCGCGACAGCACGCGTGAGCTGGCTGGCACACTGCGCGACACCCGCAACACCCTTAAGGCGCTGGACGCGCAGGCCGGGCGCATTGACGGCTTCCGCAAGACCCGCTCACAGCTTGCCATCACTGCCAATAACCTCAAAGCCGCCCGCGAAGAAGCGGCGCGGCTGGCCGTGCAGTTCACAGAAACAAATAAGCCTACCGCCGCGCAGGCCCGCGTGCTGGAGCAGGCAAAAAACCGCGCCAGCCAGCTGCAGCAGACTTACAACGGGCTGCGCCTGTCGGTGCAGCGTCAGCGTGAGGCGCTGGGCGCTGCCGGTATCGACACGAAGAAACTGAGCCAGGCACAGCGCGAGCTTAAAAGTCATTCGGACGAGGCGCGCGCTGCCATTGATCGGCAGCAGATGTCACTTAAAAAGCTGGGAGAACGACAGGCAAAGCTGAGTGCGGTACGTGAGCGCTATTCCCGATCGCTTGAGGTGCGCGATCGCGTGGCCGGTGCCGGTGCGGCAACGTTTGCGGCCGGGCTGACAATGGGCGCGCCGGTGCTGGCCTCCGTGCAATCGTCAGCAGCAATGGAAGACGCCATGAAAGGCGTGGCAAAGCAGATTAATGGGCTTCGCGACGACAGCGGCAACCGCACGAAGCAGTTCTATGACATGCAGGCCGCCATCAAGGCCGCCAGTGAGCAACTGCCGATGGAAAACGGCGCGATAGATTACGCCGCGCTGGTTGAGGGCGGCGCGCGCATGGGCGTGACTAACCAGAACGATTCTTATGAGGACCAGAAGCGCGACCTGATGGCCTTTGCCACCACGGCGGCGAAGGCGTCTACCGCGTTTGAGCTGCCCGCCGGTGAGCTGGCTGAGGGGCTGGGCAAGATTGCGCAGCTGTACAAAATCCCCACTCGCGACATTGAGCCGCTGGGCGACGCGCTAAACTACCTGGACGATAACGCCATGTCCAAAGGGGCAGACATCATTGATGTGCTGCAGCGTATGGGTGGCGTGGCCGACAGGATGAACTTCCGTCAGGTAGCGGCGCTGGGTTCAACATTCCTGACGCTGGGTGCCACCTCAGAGATCGCGGCCAGTTCTGCTAATGCCATGGTGCGAGAGCTGTCTATAGCCACCATGCAGAGTAACCGGTTTATGGACGGCATGGACCTGCTGAAACTGGACCCGGCAAAGATTGAAAAGCAGATGACCACGGATGCGATGGGCACCATCATGCGCGTGCTGGAAAAGGTTAAAAAGCTGCCGGACAGCAAGAGAGTGCCCGCGCTGACGATGCTCTTTGGCAAGGAGTTCGGCCCTGCAGCGGCAAAACTTGTCAATAACATGCCGGAGCTGCGCCGTCAGCTGGCACTGACACAGGGGGATGCCGCAAAGGGTTCGATGCAGAAGGAATCTGACATTAACAAGGACTCACTTTCTGCACAGTGGATGCTGACTAAAACCGGCGTATCCAACACCATGAGCGGCCTGGGCGATTCGCTGCGCACGCCGCTGATGGACATCATGAACATGGTGAAGAAAGTCACCGGTGCAACCCGCCGCTGGGTGGAAAATAACAAGGAGCTGGCGGGCACGCTGGTAAAAGCAGCGGCAGTCATATCCGTGATTGTGCTGGCGCTGGGTACGTTCATGATCGGCCTGGCGGCGGTTCTTGGGCCGCTGGCGCTGTTGCGGCTCAGCTTCAACGTATTAGGTATTAAAGCATTCGGCTCCTTCGGGCTGATTAAAAGTGCCATCGGCTTCGTGGGGAACGGCGTGCTGTGGCTGGGGCGGCTGATGATGGCAAATCCGATTCTGGGCGTTATCGGGCTGATTGCCGCCGGAGCGCTTCTTATCTGGCAGAACTGGGACACGCTGGGGCCAAAGCTTGCCGCCATCTGGGACGCTATCAGCACAAAGGTCAGCAGCGTCTGGACTGCGATCCGCACCTACATCAGCACAAAGTGGGGTGAGATTGTAGCCGACGCGCAGGCGCTGCCCGCGCGGTTTCAGGAGGCCGGTTCACAGATGATTGACGGCCTGATGGCGGGTATCAGCCAGAAGTGGGACGCGATTAAAAACAAACTGTCGTCACTGACCGACTACCTGCCGGACTTTTTGAAGCCGGGCGGTGATAAGACCGGCGGGCCGCAGCTGCCGCGCCCGGCAACAGTAAAAACGGGTGGCGGTGTATCCCTGCCGCCGGGCGGGTTCCCCGGATTTGCGGGCATGTACGACAGCGGCGGCTTCATCCCGTCCGGGCAGTTCGGCGTGGCCGGTGAGAACGGACCGGAGCTGGTCAGCGGTCCGGCAAACGTGACCAGCCGCCGGAGCACCGCACGGCTGGCGGCACTCGCGGCGCTGACGCTGGGCGGCGCCGGAGCAACGGCGGAGGCGAAGCCGCTGCACCCGCTCAGCCTGCCGGTTCAGGCGTACCGGCAGGAAGCACCGCGCATGAGTGGCAGCGCTACACAGGGAGCTGCGCCGCAGATTCACGCCTCCTTCACCATCGTGCAGCAGCCGGGGCAGAGCCAGCAGGATCTGGTTGATGAGGTGATGCGCAGGATAGAGGCAAAAGAGCGGCAGGCGCAGGCCCGCGCCCGCAGCAGTTACCGGGACAGGGGAGGATTTGAGGAATGATGATGACGCTGGGCTTATTTGTTTTCATGCTGAGGACGGTGCCCTATCAGGAACTGCAGTATCAGCGCAGCTGGCGTTTCCCGTCAAACAGCCGCGTAGGCGTGAGGCCGTCACTGCAGTTCTTAGGCCCGGACAACGACACGCTGACGCTTTCCGGCGTGCTGCTGCCGGAGATTACCGGCGGCAGGCTGTCGCTGTTTGCGCTGGAGCAGATTGCAGAGCTGGGCCGCGCGTGGCCGCTTATTGAGGGCAGCGGGACAATTTACGGCATGTTCGTGATTGAAAGCCTGAGTCAGACCAAGGCGGAGTTCTTCAGCAGCGGCGTGTGCCGCCGCATTGAATTCACGCTGACGCTGAAGCGCACCGATGAATCACTGGGGGAAATGTTCGGCAGCCTCAGCGATCAGCTGTCTGCCATGCAGGGCGCAGCAGTTACCGCCGCCGGTAAGGTAAGCGCCGCAGCGGGAGGGCTTTTTTCATGATGACAACCCCGTGGATTAACGGTCAGCAGAACTCACCGGCCTTCCGGCTGACGATGGACGGGGCAGACATCACGCAGAAGCTGGAAAAGCGCCTGCTGAGCCTGACGCTCACTGACAACCGGGGCTTTGAGGCGGACCAGCTGGACATCGAACTGGACGACGCGGACGGCCAGCTGCAGCTGCCACGCCGGGGCGTCGTGCTTTCTCTGTCGCTGGGATGGCAGGATGCGCCGCTTTTCCCAAAAGGCAGCTATACCGTTGACGAAATCGAGCATAGCGGCACGCCGGACCGCCTGACGCTGCGGGCGCGCAGTGCGGATTTCCGGCAGACGCTGAACACGAAGCGGGAGAAGTCCTGGCACAAAACCACCGCAGGCGAAATTGTCCGGGACATCGCCGGACGCCATAAGCTGAAGGCGGCAATGGGTAAAGACATGGCCTCCGCAGAAATTGACCACCTTGATCAGACCAACGAATCAGACGCCAGCTTTCTGATGCGCCTGGCTAAACAGTGCGGTGCAGTGGCCTGCGTAAAGGACGGCAATCTGCTGTTTATCCGCCAGGGTCAGGGTAAAACGGCAAGCGGCAGGGTGCTGCCGGTGATCACCCTTCAGCGCAGGGACGGAGACAGCCACCGCTTCAGCCTGGCAGACCGCGACGCATACACCGGCGTAATCGCCAGCTGGCTGCACACCCGCGAACCGGCAAAGAAGCCTGTGGCGAAGGTGAAGCGCAGGCGACGTAAAACCACGGCGAAGAAAAAGAAGGAACCGGAGCCGAAGCAAGGGGATTACCTTATCGGCACGGACGAGAACGTGCTGGTACTGAGCCGCACTTATGCGAATCGGGGCAACGCCGAACGGGCGGCCAAAATGCAGTGGGAACGCCTGCAGCGTGGTGTTGCAACCTTCTCAATCCAGCTGGCGAAGGGACGCGCAGAGCTTTACACGGAAATGCCGGTGAAGGTAAACGGGTTCAAGCAGCAGATTGATGCGGGGGAATGGATCATCACAACGCTGACGCATAGCCTGAGCGCTGACAGCGGATATACGACCAGTATCCAACTTGAAGTTAAAATTGAGGGATCAACCCTGCAATAGTAAAATTAATTACCCTTTTGGGTAACCAATGGGTATGATCAAGTTAAATAATCAACAGGGCGAATCCTAAATGATGAATTGTCCAAAGTGCTCTCACGCTGCACACACACGCAGCAGTGTTGTGCTCTCTGAGAATACAAAAGAACGATACAATCAATGCCAGAACATCAACTGCGGATGTACTTTCAAATCCTAAGAAACTGTAACCGATATAATCATGTGCCCAGGTAAAGTAAATCCCGTACCGCCCCACCCTGCCCGTGGAGGCTCCAAAACGTCCCAAGGCCAACTCTGGCTCTAACCCGCTTCGGCGGGTTTTTTAATGTCTACATTTGCCTACAAAAAAACCTGCGTAGCCAATCCGTGGACAAGAGCACAAAAAAAGGGGCTGGCATCACGCCAACCCCTTGTTTGCTATTAACTTTCAGATGTCGCGTTAGCGATACCTTAGTTAAGACGCTCTTTAATACGAGCAGACTTACCAGTACGCTCACGCAGGTAGTACAGTTTAGCTTTACGCACGGCACCGCGACGTTTAACAGTAATGCTGTCGATTACCGGAGAGTGAGTCTGGAATACACGCTCAACGCCTTCGCCGTTAGAAATTTTGCGAACAGTGAATGCAGAATGCAGACCGCGGTTACGAATAGCGATAACCACGCCCTCGAATGCCTGCAGACGTTTCTTAGAACCTTCAACGACCCATACTTTCACTTCCACGGAATCACCCGGACGGAAGGACGGTACGTCCTGTTTCATCTGCTCTTGTTCAAGTTGCTTGATAATGTTGCTCATAATTAAATCTCTTATCCTGGGTAAACTGATAGTTAAGCTGAACCGCGCATTATGCCGGGCCAACCGTATCATCATGTTGTTGCATGCGATGTTCCCTACGGAACTCAGACAGCAACGTAGCTTGCTCTTCAGTCAGAGCCAGGTTTTCCAGAAGTTCAGGTCTTCTCAGCCAGGTACGACCCAGCGACTGTTTCAAACGCCAGCGGCGAATTTCAGCATGGTTGCCCGACAGCAGAACTGGCGGAACCTCCATCCCTTCTAACACTTCAGGGCGGGTATAATGCGGACAGTCCAGCAGGCCATCAGAAAACGAATCTTCTTCGGCTGACGCCTGTTTGCCCAGTACACCAGGAATTAACCGGGAAACTGAGTCAATCAGGGTCATCGCTGGCAGTTCGCCACCGCTGAGCACATAATCACCGATTGACCATTCTTCATCAATTTCAGTTTTGATTACCCGCTCATCGATCCCTTCGTAGCGACCACATACCAGAATTAACTTCGGGTTGGTCGCCAGTTCACAAACCCCGTTTTGATCGAGTTTGCGCCCCTGAGGTGACAGATAAATCACCTTAGCATCTGCTCCTGCCGCTGCTTTTGCTGCGTGGATGGCGTCCCGTAAAGGTTGCACCATCATTAGCATTCCCGGACCACCACCGTAGGGACGATCGTCCACTGTCCGGTGCCGGTCATGCGTGAAGTCACGCGGACTCCAGCTGTGAATGCTGAGCAGGCCATTTTTTACTGCCCGGCCAGTTACTCCGTAATCGGTTAAGGCGCGAAACATTTCCGGGAACAGGCTGATAATGCCAATCCACATACTCTGTGCCGCCGTATTACCCTTCAATTCGGAGCTCAAAAACCAGGATCCCAATCTACTTCAATGGTGCCGGTAGTGAGATCGACATTCTTGATAACCTGTTCATCGAGGAACGGAATCAACCGCTCCTGCATACCAAATGCATCTTTCAGGTTTGCCTTCACGACGAGAACGTCGTTTGAACCGGTTTCCATCAAATCAGTGACTTTACCCAGTTCATAACCGTTAACTGTGACTACCCGGCAGCCCATCAGGTCTTTCCAGTAGAATTCACCGTTATCCAGCTGTGGCAACTTCTCCGAATCCACGACAATTTCGCAATTGGTCAGCAGTCCGGCAGCATCACGATCGTCAATGCCTTTGACTTTGATGATCATGTCCTGATTGTGGCGCTTCCAGCTTTCCAGCTCGACCTGACGCCACTGACCCGCCTGTTGGATAAACCACGGCTGATAGTCAAAAATGCTTTCGGCATATTCGGTGGAGGAAAACACTTTGAGCCAACCGCGAATACCGTAGGCCGAGCCCATCTTTCCCAACACCAGTGGGTTAGCGGGAGGCTGTGCGGTGAGTTGTTTGCTCATGTTGACCACCGTAACAGATTAAGCTGCTTTCTTAGCGTGTTTGATCAGCGCGTTAACGCGATCAGACAGGGTAGCGCCCTGGCCAACCCAGTGCTCAATGCGGTCCAGATCCAGACGCACAGCTTCAGCCTGACCGGAAGCGATCGGGTTGAAGAAGCCAACGCGCTCAATGAAGCGACCGTTGCGAGCATTACGGCTGTCAGTAACGACTACCTGGTAAAACGGACGCTTTTTAGCGCCGTGACGTGCCAAACGAATTGTAACCATAACATCCTCTTTAGTTAATAAAACAACCGGGCCCCATTGAGGGAACGGGGCCCGGGTGCAATATAAAAAGCCCGAAAATTTTACTCATTTCGGCGTAAAAAGCAATCTAATTCGCCCTTAACTTTCGGGTGTGGTAACTCAGCGACCAGGAAAACCTGGCGGCATCATCCCCTTCATACCACGCAACATCTTCGCCATGCCGCCTTTCTTCATTTTCTTCATCATGCGCTGCATATCATCAAACTGCTTCAGTAGGCGGTTGACGTCCTGCACTTGCATGCCGGAACCGGTAGCAATACGGCGCTTACGCGATCCTTTGATGATTTCCGGCTTAGCGCGCTCTTTGCTGGTCATGGAGTTGATCATCGCTTCCATACGCACCAGCACTTTGTCATCCATCTGCGACTTCAGGTTATCCGGTAACTGCCCCATTCCCGGCAGTTTACCCATCAGGCTGGCCATGCCACCCATATTGCGCATCTGCTTAAGCTGCTCAAGGAAGTCATTGAGATCAAAGCCATCGCCTTTCTTCAGCTTGCTGGCTAATTTTTCTGCCTGCGCGCGGTCAACCTTGCTTTCAATATCTTCGATCAGCGACAGCACATCGCCCATACCGAGGATACGCGAAGCAATACGCTCCGGATAGAACGGCTCCAGGGCTTCGGTCTTTTCACCGACTCCCATAAACTTAATCGGCTTACCGGTAATATGACGAATAGAGAGCGCCGCACCGCCACGGGCATCACCGTCCACCTTGGTCAGCACCACACCGGTCAGCGGCAGGGCTTCGTTAAAGGCTTTAGCGGTATTGGCCGCATCCTGACCGGTCATCGCATCGACGACAAACAGGGTTTCTACCGGATTAATCGCGGCATGAACCTGTTTGATTTCGTCCATCATCGCTTCATCAACGTGCAGACGACCGGCGGTATCCACCAGCAGCACGTCATAGAATTTCAGCTTCGCCTGCTGCAGCGCATTCTGTACGATATCAATCGGCTTCTGGCTGAGGTCAGACGGGCAGAAATCCACGCCAACCTGTTCCGCCAGGGTTTCCAGCTGACGGATCGCCGCCGGACGGTAAACGTCCGCTGAAACCACCAGCACTTTTTTCTTCTGCTTTTCGCGTAAAAACTTACCCAGCTTGGCTACGCTGGTGGTTTTACCCGCCCCCTGCAGACCGGCCATCAGCACCACTGCCGGCGGCTGCGCTGCGAGGTTAAGGGTATTGTTTTCTTCCCCCATCGCCGCGACCAGTTCGTTTTTAACGATCTTGACGAACTCCTGGCCCGGGGTCAGGCTTTTGTTTACATCATGACCGACGGCGCTTTCTTTTACGCGGGCGATAAATTCGCGCACCACCGGCAGCGCGACGTCCGCCTCCAGCAGCGCCATGCGCACTTCACGCAGGGTATCTTTAATATTGTCTTCGGTCAGCCGTCCACGGCCACTGATATTGCGCAGGGTCTGCGACAATCGATCGGTTAAATTATCAAACATCGTCTCTCGCTCACGTAATGAGAGGCCGCCACAGCGACACATTTGGGCGGATTATAACATGAAGCTGACGGTGTGTGACCCGCTATCGCATCGGATCGGCTGCCGAAACTGAGTATCCTGCGCCGTCAAATCGTCTGAGTTACCGGCCAATTGAGCGCAGAACGGTTGGAGCCAGCCCTCGCTGACGCTATACTGATTTTTTCTTCTGGCTGGTAACTGACACTATTTATGTCCGTATTCGCGATTCTGGCGCTTTTTGCTTATTCATTCAGTCTGGCACTGATAGTGCCCAGTTTACTGCGGCGTAATGGCACCTGGCGGCGTTTTGCCGTGCTGTTCGCTGTGGTTGCGCTGGTTTCTCACGGCGTTGCTCTACAACAGCGTATTTTTGCCCTCGACGGCGGCCATAATTTCAGCCTGCTAAATGTTGGCTCGCTGCTGAGCCTGCTGATTGCCGCGATTATGACCATTGTCGCTTCACGTAATCGGGGCTGGGTGTTGTTGCCCATCGTTTATGGTTTTGCGCTGATTAATCTGGCCTTTGCCACCTTTGTACCCAATGCGTTTATCACCCATCTGGAAACCACGCCAGGGATTATGATCCATATCGGGCTGGCACTGTTCGCCTATGCCACGCTGATAATTGCGGCACTGTATGCCCTGCAGCTGGCCTGGATCGACTGGATGCTGAAAACCAAGCGTATGGCGTTCTCCTCAGATATTCCGCCACTGATGGCGATTGAACGCAAAATGTTTCATATCACGCAGATCGGCGTGGTGCTGCTAACGCTGATGCTGTGTACCGGATTGTTCTTTATGCGCAATCTGTTCAGCTATGAAAATATCGATAAAGGTGTGCTTTCCATTCTGGCCTGGTTTGTCTATATCGTGCTGCTGTGGGGTCATTATCATGAAGGCTGGCGCGGCCGCCGTGTGGTGTGGTTTAACTGTGGCGGTGCAGTGCTGCTGACCATGGCCTATTTCGGCAGTCGTCTGCTGGGTCACTTTTTCATCCACTAACCGGCCATTACAAGGAAGCAACGTGGAACAGGTTTCAACCACTACCCTTATAATTACGCTGATTATTATGATCTTGGTGTCAGCCTATTTCTCTGGTTCTGAAACCGGGATGATGACGCTTAACCGTTACAAGCTTCGTCACCAGGCGAAAAACGGTAACCGGGCAGCCCGGCGGGTTGAAAAGTTACTACGTCGCCCCGATCGCCTGATCAGCCTGGTGCTGATTGGCAATAACCTGGTCAATATTCTGGCTTCCGCACTGGCGACCATTGTCGGAATGCGGCTGTACGGTGATGCAGGTGTTGCCATTGCCACCGGGATCCTGACCTTTCTGGTGTTAGTGTTTTCCGAAGTATTACCAAAAACTATCGCCGCGCTTTACCCGGAAAAAGTGGCCTTTCCCAGCAGCTTTCTGCTCGGTCCATTGCAATATGTGATGATGCCGCTGGTCTGGCTGTTGAATGTGATTACCCGGCTGCTAATGCGTATGGTGGGAATCAAAACCGACGGGCCAATCAACGCGGCGCTGAGCAAGGAAGAGCTGCGTACCATTGTGCATGAGTCGCGTTCATTAATGTCGCGGCGTAATCAGGATATGCTGCTGTCGGTGCTGGATCTGGAGAAGGTGAACGTTGATGACATTATGGTGCCACGCAATGAGATTGTCGGCATCAATATTAACGACGACTGGAAAGCAATTGTCCGCCAGCTGACCCACTCGCCCCACGGCCGCATTGTGCTGTACCGCGATTCGCTTGATGACACCATCAGCATGCTGCGGGTACGTGAAGCCTATCGCCTGATGACCGAGAAAAAGGAATTCACCAAAGAAGTGATGCTGCGTGCAGCGGATGAAATCTACTATGTGCCGGAAGGGACGCCGCTGAACGTGCAGCTGGTCAAATTCCAGCGCAACAAAGAAAAAGTGGGCATGGTGGTCGATGAGTATGGGGATATCAAAGGTCTGGTGACCATTGAAGATATTCTGGAAGAAATCGTCGGTGACTTTACCACCTCGATGTCGCCAACGCTGGCAGAGGAAGTGATGCCACAGACTGACGGTTCAGTGCTGGTGGAAGGTAGCACCAACGTGCGTGAGCTGAATAAGGTATTTAACTGGACACTACCGGAAGAAGAAGCGCGTACCGTCAACGGAATGCTGCTGGAAGTGCTGCAGGACATTCCCCAGGCCGCCACCCGGGTTCATATTGACCATTACGCGGTAGATATTATCGACGTCCAGGAAAATATGATTAAGCAGGTGCGCATTACGCCACAAAAGCCGCTGAAAGAAAACCTCGCCTCCTGACCTCGTATAAAAAAGCCTGCATCACCATGCAGGCTTTAAAACATCTGTCTGGTTACTATCGGGATCAGATATGCAGTTCCTGCAGCTTCTCTTTTGGCAGCGCCAGTTCGTCATTGTGATTCACGCGAATATCATGGCTGATCACATGACGGGCAATCTCCTGCGCTTCCTCCAGCGAATGCATCTGATAAGTCCCGCACTGATATTCATTCAGCTCCGGGATCTGACGCTGCTCAGCCACCTTCAGCACATCTTCCATCGCTGCCTTCCAGGCTTTCGCCACGCGCCCCTCTTCCGGTACGCCAATCAGGCTCATATAAAAACCGGTACGGCAGCCCATAGGAGAAATATCGATGATCTCCACACCTTCACCGTTCAGATGATCGCGCATAAATCCGGCGAACAGGTGCTCCAGGGTATGGATACCACGCTCAGGCAGAATTTCCTGGTTAGGTTTGCAAAAACGCAGATCAAAAACGGTAATGGTATCGCCATGAGGGGTCTTCATGCTCTTGGCTACGCGTACTGCAGGAGCCGCCATGATCGTGTGGTCAACGGTAAAACTATCCAGCAATGGCATATGGTTACCTCTTTTGATGAAATTATTTTAGATTTAATGAAACTTTTACTCTGGCCGCGCATCTGAGTATATGAAAGACGCGCATTTGTTATCATCATCCCTGACAACTCGGAGATGTAATTTGGCCACAGTGATGTGGCCTTTTTCTTTTGTGGTTAATTCTGTTGTTGCTCCAGCCAGACTTCAAAGCTTAGCGTATCCGCCGCCTCGATTTCCAGCTGACTACGGACCGAGCGCGCAGCTTCCTCAGCAAATTTCGCCTCACTCAATACTTCCAGCGGTTCCTGCCGCAACTGTTGATGATACTCTTCCGCCAACGCCATACCGGTAACCAGGATGCCATTTTGCTTCAGTGGCTGCAGAAAGCGTCCTGACAGGGTAAGCTCCGGCCGGGAAAAACTTTTTACCAGCCGATCGCACACCACCTGATAATCCTGACGACCCTGCTGACTGTCCAGGGTTTCGGCAACCCGGCGCAAATCCCGGAACAGTGCCTCACCCACCTCCACCAGCGGATATTGTTCGCCTTCACAACCCATGCCAATGGTCTGCCCTGGCTGACGTCCGGCCAGGATCACCCGGTTCCAGTTATGGCGGGTACACTGCAGTTCATCATTATTCATTTCCGGCGCATCGGCCAGTGCACACCAGATCAGGAATAGATCGAGAAAACGTATCTGATCGGCATCTACGCCGGTGGCCGAGAACGGATTAATATCCAGTGAGCGCACTTCAATATATTCAATGCCGCCGCGCAGCAGCGCATCAGAAGGCGCTTCACCGCTACGCGTAACGCGTTTGGGGCGAATCGGCGCATACAGCTCGTTTTCAATCTGCAGCACATTCGAGTTCAGCTGCTTAGGTTTCCCTTCGGCATCGGTCAGCCCCAGTTCGGCAAACTCGGCTGACGGGGTTTTAATCGCGGCTTTCAGCGCGCGGATATATTCCGGCAAATGATTAAAGGTAATTCCCAGATTACTCTGCGATTTATTGGTGTAACCCAGGTCGCTCAATCGCAGCGAGGTGGCATAAGGCAGCGACAACATGCCACTGGCGCTGCGTTCAAACGGCAGCGAACTGGCTTTTCCCTGCAGGAACGAGCCGCATATGGCCGGTGAGGCACCAAATAAATAAGGAATAACCCAACCAAAGCGGTAGTAATTGCGGATAAGGCGCAGATAACCCGCCGAGATGACATCTTTGCCGCTTTCTGCATCCTTAACCCCCGCCCACTGCTGCCAGAATGTTAGCGGCAGAGAAAAATTATAATGAACCCCGGAGATTATTTGCATCAGCGCGCCATAGCGGTTCTTCAGCCCCTGGCGGTACAGCGTTTTCATGCGACCAATATTCGATGAGCCATACTGCGCCAGCTCGATATCCTGGTCTTCCGCTATCTTACAGGGCATGCTCATCGGCCACATGCGCTCTTCACCCAGCTGGCGGGCGGCATGACGATGAATATCACGCAAATATGCCAATAGATGATCAACATCCCGCTCCACCGGCGTTATGAATTCCAACAGGGCTTCAGCAAAATCCGTAGTGATCCATTTATGAGTCAGCGCTGAACCAAAATCAGCAGGGTGTGCGTCAGCAGCCAGATGACCATCGGCAGTGACGCGCAGCGTTTCACGTTCAATACCACGACCAATGCCTTTCAGTGCGTCAGGGTGAGCTTCCAGCCAGGAAAGCGCCTGTGATACATCCGGGATCAAATCGACCTCCCGCTCAAAGTAAATTTATTATTGTTAAGCATAGTGCTTACTGCGGCAGGTTAATGCCACCACGCCATGCCCTGTATTGTTGTTACCGTCAGCACGATATAACGCAGCGTTTTACCAACGGTAAGAAAAATCAGTGTCGCTAACCAGGGTAAACGTAGCCAGCCGGCAAGCACACAAAGCGGGTCACCAATCACCGGCAACCAGCTTAATAACAACGCGGCAGGCCCAAAACGCCCCAGCCAGCGGGTCGCGGTATGGTGCCAGCGCCCCTGATTTTTTAACGGCAACAGCCGTCCAATCACGATGTTGGTGACACCTCCAAGGGTATTCGCGACGGCAGCCACCGCAGTCAGCGTCACCGCCTGCCCTTTGCCGGCCAGCAACAGACCGACCAGCATGGCTTCAGAGCTGCCAGGCAGCAGCGTAGCACTTAGAAAGCTACCGGCAAACAGCGAACCATAAATCCAGTTACTCACAGCAGACGCACATCAACACAATCCATACCCGCCGCGCGCGCAGCCTGAACGCCGTAATCGGCATCTTCAAACACCACGCAACGCTCCGGCGGCACGCCAATCAGCTGAGCGCAACGCAGAAAGGTATCAGGTTCCGGCTTATGACGTTTAACATCATCTGCTGCGACAAGCGCGCTGAAATAGTCTCGCAATCCCAGATGTTGCAACAGCGACTCTGCCAGCGCATGCTCGCTGCCAGTGCCCACCGCCATCGGTCGGCGGCCTTGATACGCTTTTACCACTTCAATTAGCGGCAGCGGCTGTACGCTGTCAAACAGCATAGTTTTCAGTAACGCGTTTTTTTCTGCCGCCAGATGATGGGGATTGAGATCGCTGCCCTGTGCAGCCAGCATCGCTTCAGCAATGCGCCAGGTCGGTGAGCCATTCATGCCGATCATCGCGCGCTGATCGGTATCAAGACCATATTTGCTCAGGATCTGATGCCAGGCTTTGCGGTGGGTAGGCTCTGTATCGAGGAGGGTGCCATCCATATCGAAAATTAAGCCCTGATAAAGGTCATACATGTTGTTATCCATCCTGAGATACAAACATTTAATTTAGCTTAAAAACATTGGATTGTCGTCGGGTACGGGGTCACCAGAAGACGCAGGGGAAAAAACTACAGCGTATATTATTCAATATACTATGCAGCGCGATAACCCACGGGAGAAATCAGAGAAATTGAAGGGAAGTGATGGTGCATCCAGGAGGATTCGAACCTCCGACCGCTCGGTTCGTAGCCGAGTACTCTATCCAGCTGAGCTATGGATGCATTTAATACCGATTGTGTTACAAAGAAGATGGTGCATCCAGGAGGATTCGAACCTCCGACCGCTCGGTTCGTAGCCGAGTACTCTATCCAGCTGAGCTATGGATGCAGTGTATATTTTGATTATTGCAGGGCGTTTACTGCGGGTGTAATACAATGAGAGAGTAGTATTACTGTTCCTTACACCTGATGCCACCGAAGCCACATCAATCAATATGGTGCATCCAGGAGGATTCGAACCTCCGACCGCTCGGTTCGTAGCCGAGTACTCTATCCAGCTGA
>CALYQW010000044.1 GCA_945290265.1 uncultured Erwinia sp. | reverse complement strand
AAACCCAAACCCAAACCCAAACCCAAACCCAAACCCAAACCCAAACCCAAACCCAAACTCAAACCCAAACCGAAAAGCCATAAAGAATGCCTTTTGCTTTGATTTTGAAGTTGACCTGGCTTTTGGTTTTGACTTTTGGGCGGCATAAGGAACGTCGCCGAGGTTACGACGATTTCCAGGACGAATCGCCATGGACGGCGATGAGAGGCGTGCTTCGCCTGGACGGCGAATCACGCCGTTCCGCCAGAAATTGGCGTGGCCGAGGGAACCCGCTTCAGCGGGCGATGTTACGCCGCAAGCGCGGGGTCAAGGGGATATCGCGATTGATATCCCCTTGTCGCCAGTCCGCGCAGCGGGATGGTGAAACGTAGTTGACCTTAGCTTTCGCGCAGCGAAAGTGCCTTAGCCCTGGCATTTGAAAACAAACAAACACCAAAGCCAAACCCAACCACCAAAACCAGCCCCACGCAGTGGACCAGCCCGGTCCTGGTCTCGACCCTTACCCCCTTAGCGCTTAGCGCGCTCCTCCGTCACTTTTTGCGCAATGCGATCGCCAGTCGCCTGATCAATATTACGCCAGTATGTAAAGGCGCGTGACAGCACCGGCTCTTCCACCCCGTTTAGCAAATGCCCACTGACGTTATTCACCAGACGTTCACGCGCCGCTTCATCCATCACCTGATTAATCAGTGCCCGCGCCTGACCGTAATCATCATCTTCAGCATGCAGGCTGTAAGGCTGACGCACCATATCCCCGCTGCTGTGCCAGGTGGAATCGGTTGGATAGCGCTCGCCGTCAGCTGACGGACCGCCTTTGGAGTTAGGTGCATACACCGGATCGCTGACCGGGTTGATGCGCATCGCCCCGTCTTTGCTGTAGCTGTGAACCGGGCACTGAGGAGCGTTCACCGGGATCTGCTTATAGTTAACGCCAAGACGCGCACGGTGCGCATCAGCATAAGCAAAAATACGACCCATCAGCATTTTATCCGGGCTGAGCCCGATACCCGGCACCAGATTATTCGGTTCAAAGGCCGCCTGCTCAATTTGTGCATGGTTATCGGTTGGATTGCGATCCAGACACAGCTTACCAACTTTAATCAACGGGTAGTCGCTGTGTGGCCAGACTTTGGTTAAATCAAACGGGTTAAAACGATAACTGTCGGCATCGGCAAACGGCATAATCTGCATATGCAGCGTCCAGGACGGATATTCGCCTTTGCTGATGGCCAGATACAGATCGCGGGTATGATAATCGCCATCCTGGCCGGCCAGGGTATCTGCCTGTTGTTGGGTCAGGCATTCCACCCCCTGATCGCATTTGAAGTGATATTTCACCCAAAATTTTTCACCGTCGGCGTTAACCCACATATAGGTATGGCTGGAGTAGCCGTTCATATGTCGCCAGCTCTTCGGAATACCGCGATCGCCCATCAGCCAGGTCACCTGATGTGCCGATTCCGGAGAGAGCGTCCAGAAATCCCATTGCATATCATTATCGCGCAGGTTGTTATCTGCACGGCGCTTTTGCGAACGAATAAAGTGCTGGAACTTCATCGGATCGCGAATAAAAAAGACCGGCGTATTGTTGCCGACCATATCGTAGTTGCCTTCGGTAGTATAAAACTTAATCGAGAACCCTCGGGGATCGCGCCAGGTATCCGGACTGCCGCGTTCACCGGCAACGGTAGAAAAACGCATCAGGACATCGGTTCGGGTGCCGGGCTGAAATACAGCGGCTTTGGTGTACTTACTGACATCCTCCGTAACCTCGAAATAGCCGAACGCGCCGCTACCTTTGGCATGGGGCTGACGTTCAGGAATGCGTTCACGATTAAAGTTGGCCATTTGCTCAATTAAATAGTGATCGTGCAGCAGGATCGGGCCATCCGGGCCGACAGATAATGAATGCTCATCGCTGGCAATGGGAATACCTGCATCAGTAGTAGTGGCTTTATTCTTACTGTTGCTCATTATGCTTTCTCCGTTTGTTAACTATGAAGTCCACCACATAACATAGACCATAGGCATAATTTTGTTGGGGATAAAATGGCATAACAGCTAAAGAGGAAAATGTGATGTCAGTAAATACGGAGATATCTGATTTTTAATCAATAGCCTGTCAGGAGTAAAACAGATTGATATTGTGTACAGGATAGTTAATAACCTCTTTACCCGGCAACTTATTTGCCGCTCTGCCGCAGAAGCGGTGAAAGTTTATGCCGGCAACCGGCATGGGTCTTGAGGAGCTCAGGCTGTAAGCCTGAATACGCGTTGTAAAACATATCAGGGGGATTAAATGGCAACAGACTACGCAATTATTGCAGGTGGGTGCTTCTGGTGTACCGAAGCAATATTTAAACAGATCCGTGGCGTTACTTCGGTAGAAAGTGGTTACACCGGTGGCCACACGGTTAATCCCGATTACCAGCAGGTTTGCCAGGGGGACACCGGGCATGCTGAGGCAGTGCGCCTCGGATTTGATTCGCAGGTTGTCAGTTATGATGACCTGTTGGATATTCATTTTGCCACCCATGATCCGACGCAGCTAAATCGTCAGGGAAATGATATTGGCCCACAGTACCGTTCTGCGCTGTTTCCTGATGAACATCAGAAAGAGGCCGCGCGGGCGGCAATTATCCGCGCACAGCAGGAGTATGCGCAGCCACTGGTCACGACGATAGAAGATAAAGCCACCTGGTATCCGGCTGAGAATTATCATCAGAATTACTGGGAAGGCGAGGGTCAGGAGAATCGTTACTGTCTGGCGGTGATCCCACCGAAATTGCAAAGGTTACGTCAGCACTTAGCAGCTAAAATTGAAAAGTAACAGGGAGAGGTGGTGAAAGAGTAACCTGGGATGAGTGCAATAAAGGTAATGCTATTCTGAAAATAAACAGGCCTCCCGTGGGAGGCCTGTTTATTTTTACTTAATCAGGAATGCATCCAGGCTTTTACCTGCATCCAGCGCCTGCTTAATCACAGCGGGGGTACGACCCTGGCCGGTCCATGATTTGGTTTCGCCGTTCTCGTCGGTATATTGGTATTTAGCCGGACGAGGTGCGCGTTTGCTGCGAGTTTTGCCACCGCTGGTTTCCAGCGCGCTTAATTCGCTCAGGTCAATACCGTCTTCCAGCAGCATCTGGCGGTATTTTTCCAGTTTTTCATTTTTCTCTTTAATCTCGGAAGCAATAGCCGCTTCCGCTTCGCGTCTTTCATTTACGACGGTTTCAAACTTCTCCAGTACCTCTTCCAGGTCCGCTAAAGAAACTTCACGCGCCTGGGCACGCAGGGTGCGAATATTATTTAATACTTTCAGTGTTTCGCTCATAATGTAATCCGTAATCTTTAGGTGGATTTAAATGTAGTCAACCAATTAACTTTAGGCAATTGTACAGATAAATGATACGCGAAAAAACACTATTTTAGAAAATTGTTGCTATCTTTTTTTATTGGGCGAGTGAGACAGGGCAGGATCTTTGTCTGTTAGGGCTATTTCAAAGACGTCATCTCAATCTTAACAATTGTTCCTCCCGATAAGTTTAATCTGCATTAGCTTTAAGGCGGATAGCGCAGGAGGTATTTTTACCTTGAATAATATAAAAAACTATCCTGATGTTATTACTGGTTTTTTTGTAAAAAGGGTCCTTTGCGACTGCTTTTATTACGCCATTCTGTAACTGTTCCCGTCGGTTTTCCGTAACAAATGGTATTTTTCTGACAATCGAAAAACTGAACTAAAGGTTAGGCATAATCTGGGTTATTAGACAGGGCTAAAATTAAGAATAATCCCGTATTAAATTGATAACGTTGTGTTTAAGTAACGTCATGCAATTACATCAGGGCGGGGAAGTTGTTTAAAATAAACGGTTTTTAAATGTGAGATATTTACGAATTCTAAACAGGCTGCGGTAAAAAAAGTGTAATTGTGGGTAATTTTCAGCATAAAACTTTGCATGCCATTCACCTTGAGAAACCCTTCAGGAACATCACTCTTACCATAATGAAGTGTGCATCTCAATCTATATGATGAGCTGCATTATTCAGATAAGTGACAATAGCCAGCATCTTTTCTGCCTGGCGTTAACGGTGACCGGTCGTTTGGATAGCGGAGGAGGATATGCACGAAGACGGCGGGGAGAAAAAGATACCCGTCGCACCCTATGGGCATCGGATTATGCCAGAAAAGCAGAGGGACAGACGATTATTTTTTGCTGGTCAGCTGCGCGTAACTGGTCATCAGGTTACGGTAGTCCGGGATATGTTTCGTCAGCAGTGAGTCCAAGCCTTCAATATTATTACGCCAGTTTCTGTGCAGCTCACAGGCGACGCCGAACCATGTCATCAGCTGCGCACCGGCCTGTGACATACGATCCCAGGCAGAATGGCGGGTCAGTTCATTAAAGGTGCCTGAAGCATCAGTGACCACAAACACATCAAATCCTTCTGCCAGTGCTGACAGGGTTGTGAATGCCACGAAGACTTCGGTCACACGCCAGCAACCAGCAGCTGTTTTTTACCGGTCGCTTTTACCGCTTTGACAAAATCTTCGTTATCCCAGGCATTGATTTGTCCCGGACGGGCAATATAAGGCGTACCCGGGAACTGCTCTTTCAGTTCAGGCACCAGCGGGCCATTTGGACCGGTTTTAAAGCTGGTGGTCAGAATGGTCGGCAGGCCAAAGAACTCGGTAATATCTCCCGGAGCCAGCACGTTATTCTTAAACTTGTCCGGGTCAATATCGAGCACCAGGGATAATAAACCTGTCTGGTGATCGACCAGAAGTACCGCGACATCATCTTTGTTTAAACGGAACATAGGGCTTAGACATGTGTATTCCTCAGTAATTTAAGGTTATATCACACACCAGCGGCATTCGCCGGAATATGGCCGAATTTGCCATTCTGGTAATCAGAAATAGTGTCCATCAATTCTTTCCGGATATTCATCACAAACGGTCCCTGTCCTGCTACCGGCTGATTCAGAGGCTCTGCTGCCATCAACAACAGACGCGTTCCTCTCTTAGCCCGTAACGAAAATGCTGCGCCTTCAGTACTGAGTAGCGCTAATTCTCCTGCAGAGGCGATTTGCTGATTATTGACCAGGGTCTCACCATTAAGCAGATTAACACCGTCAGTCCAGCCTTCTCTGGCGGGCAATGTCACTTAACTACCGTCACTCAGTGTGATATCAGCCAGCAACATCGGCGAAAAAGTCTGCGCCGGTCCACGCTGATCCTGATATTCACCGGCGATCAGACGCTGGGTAGTATTGTTGCCTGGCAGCGGGATGGTTGGAATATCCCGACTGACAATCGACTGATAGCCCGGTGGCGTCAGTTTGTCGCGGATCGGTAAATTGACCCACAGTTGCAACATGTCCAGCTGGCTGAAGTCGGGGGAATGAAATTCCTGATGCAAAATCCCGCTCCCGGTGGTCATCCACTGCACGTCACCGGGGCCGATGGTGCTGCCACCTTTACCGGTGGAGTCGCGGTGCGATATCTCGCTTTCATACACAATGGTGACGGTATCAAATACCCGATGGGGATGGGTGCCGACCCCTCGGGGTTGCGATGATGGCTGAAAATAATATGGCCCGGCGTGATCCAACAAAATAAACGGATTCAGGTTCAGTCCGTAGCCACCATAATTGAAAAAATTTTCACCGAAAAACCATCACTAACCCAATGCGCACCGGATGCGCTGAGCGGTGTTGGCGTGTTGCATTAACCATTGCTGTTATCGAGGAGGCGATGGACGAAGGGTGGCTGGTGCAGGTGCTGCCGAAGTGGCTACCGCGTAATGAGATTATTCATGCGGTGTTTGCCTCACGGCGGGGGTTATTACCGGCGGTGCAGGTATTGATTGATTTTATCAGCACTCATTTTAATCACAGTTGAAGTGGGTGAGCTTACGCATGAGGCTTTGCAGCCTGTGCTTTCAAAGGCCAGGTTAAAAGCTAAAAGCCAGGTCAACTACGTTTCTCCATCCCGCTTTCGCGGGCTGGCGACAAGGGGCCTTCAGGCGCAAAGGCCCCTTGACCCCGTGCTTGCGGCGTCACTGCGCCTGCTGCGCAGGTCCCCTGGGCCACGCCGCTTTCTGGCGGCCCTTCCTTGAAATCAGCGTAACCTCGGCTCTGTTCCTGATGCCGCCCAAAGGTCAACGGCAGGTCAAAATCTTAAGCAATAAATAGCAGGAAACGGACTCCGGTTGTTTTTGAGCGGCTGCTCAACTACAATGGTTTTTGAGCAACCGCTCAATATTCTGATAAGAGATTGATTTCATGTTCGCCAAAAACCGCTGGCTGATCCTTGCGATCCTGACCAGTACCCTTTTTTTGATCGTCATTGATATGACGGTACTTTATACCGCTCTGCCGCGTATTGTTCAGGCTTTATCCGCCTCTGCTTCACAAAAACTCTGGATTATTAATGCCTATCCGCTGGTGGTCGCGGGACTGCTACCCGGCATGGGGATGCTCAGCGATCGTCTCGGACATAAGCGTCTGCTTCTGACCGGCCTGCCGCTGTTCGCGATGGCTTCCTGGTGTGCCGCCTTTGCCCCTTCGGCAGCCTTACTGATTGCTGCACGGGTGCTGCTGGCGGTCGGGGCCGCGATGATGATGCCAGCGACTCTGGCGATTGTGCGCCATGTGTTTAACGACGAGCGCGAGCGGGCGCTGGCGATTGGTATCTGGGCCGCTGTGGCATCCGGTGCTGCCGCGCTGGGGCCGGTACTGGGCGGCGTGCTGCTGCAGTATTTTTCCTGGGGATCGTTGTTTCTGATCAACGTGCCGATCGTGCTGATGGTGATCCCGCTGGCCTGGCTTTTGATCCCGCACTGTGGCGGCGATCGTCAGCGTCCTGCCGATATCATCAGTGCGCTGCAGGTGATGGCGGGACTGGCGGCCGCCATCTATGCCTTAAAAGAACTGAGTAATTTGCATATTTCGCTGTTCAGCCTCAGTATTGCGGGCCTCACTGGCGTGCTGTTTCTGACGCTATTTGTGCGTCGTCAGCTGCGCACCCCCACACCGATGATGGACTTTTCCCTGTTCCGTAATCGCTACTTTGCCAGCGGCGTGGGGATTGCCATTATTTCGATGGTAGTACTGACCGGTATTGAGCTGGTGCTGACTCAGCGCTTACAGCTGGTGCTGGCAATGTCGCCGCTGAGGGCCGCACTGTATCTGATGCCGCTGCCGGTGGCCTCAGTGCTGGCTGCCGCGCTGGCTGGCGTGCTGCTGCCGTGGCTCGGTGAACGCCGGATGATTCTGGCAAGCTTTACGCTGAGTTTGCTGGGAACTCTGGTGCTGCTGATGCTGTTCCACAGCGATCTGCTGTGGCAGGCGGTCGCGCTGTTTGTGGTGGGCATCGGCCTGGGCGGGATTTTTACTGCGGCATCTACTGCAATCATGCTGAATACGCCGGAAGATAAAGCGGGCATGGTTGCGGCGATTGAAGATGTCTCCTGGGAACTGGGCGGCGTGCTGGGCGTGACCCTGCTCGGTGGGGTAATGACCGCCGTTTACAGCTATGGTCTGATGCTGCCTGCCGGGCTGGTCAGTGGTGAAGGTGCCTGGGACAGCCTGGATGAAGCCCTGCGCATCGCCGACAGTCTGGGGAGCGTCAAAGGGGCTGAACTGACCGAACTGGCGCGCGATGCTTTTGACCGTGCGTTCCTGGCAGTGGTAGCCTGTGGTGCGCTGTTACTGACGACCAGCCTGCTGGTACTGAAATTTGCGCTGCGGCCGCCGCAGGCGGGAACGAGAACCACACTGGCTCAGGAAAAATAATGAAAGAAAGTGCCGAAGCGCTGCGTAATCGTATCCTGAGTGGTGCGGTGACGCTGTTTATTGAAAAAGGGGTAGAAAAAGTCACTACGCGTGAGCTGACTGAACGGGTTGGCATTTCACGTAGCCATATCTATCACTATTTCAGTGACTGGCAGACGCTGTGTCTGGAAGCCATGACCCGCTTTTTGCAGGCCGATCTGGATGCCTTCACCGCCCAAATCAGCCAGCAGACCCCGGCGGCACAGCTGCAGGCGCTGATGCGAAATTACCTGCCGGAAGCACCGGATGCGGTCTGGCAGCTGTATGCCTCTCTGTGGCAGCTGGCTGCCCATAATCCGGCGTACGCTGCGCTGGCACAGCTGATGATTGATAAATGGCAGCACAAACTGGAAGAAATTATTCAGTCCGGCGTGAACGAGGGCGTATTTCACAGCCATAACCGGATGCGGGTAACACGACAGCTGGGGGCGATGCTGAATGGCTATGCCGACCTGCTGATGGTGGCCCCCTCAGTCAGTGGCTGCCAGCAGGCGCTGGATGATATTGATGATTTTATTCGACTGGTCTTACTGACATCCTGATATCACTTGGTTTTATTGAAAGTGAGCACTTACGTTTTTTTGTATTATTTTGAGTTATCATTGCTGCCGACAGGGAGCCTGCCGGCAGTTCAGACCACTCAGAAGTCGGCTTTCAGTACCACGCGGAAGTTGGCTTTACCTGCCCGCAGATGGTCCAGCGCATCGTTAATCCGTGACATTGGGAAGAACTCCACTTTAGGTGTGATATCACGGCGTGCCGCCAGCTTCAGCAGACTGCGCAACTGGCCCGGTGAGCCGGTTGATGAGCCGGTGACGGCTTTATCACCGGTGATCAGCGTAACCGCTGCCACTTCAATCGGCTTCATCATAATCCCAACGGTATGGAACTTCCCTTTGGGTGCCAGTGCGTCAAAGTACGGCTGCCAGTCAAGATCGACCGCAACGGTATTCAGCACCAGATCAAAACGTCCGGCCTGCGCTTTCAGCGCTTCAGGATCGCGGCTGTTAATCACCTCATCCGCACCCATATCCAGAATCGACTGCTTTTTATCCGGCGTCGAGCTGAAGGCGACAATTTCAGCCCCCATTGCCCGCAGCAGCTTAATAGCAATATGGCCCAGGCCACCGATGCCAATGACGGCCACCCGGCTGGTGGCGGTGATGTTGCTCATCAGCAGTGGTTTAAAGACGGTGATACCACCACACAGCAACGGACCGGCGCTGGCCGGATCCAACGCTTCCGGTAGCGGGATGGCCCACTGCCAGTCGGCACGCAGTCTTTCCGCAAAACCGCCGTGATTGAGGATGGTCGGCAGTGCACCGTTCTCACAGTTAATCTGATCGCCGTTGATACAGGCATCGCAGTGCTGGCAGCTTTTTGCCGTCCAGCCAATTCCCACGCGCTGCCCCATCGTCAGCCCTTTATCTTTTGCGGCGTCTCCCAGCGCGCTGATGCGGCCAATCACTTCATGCCCGGCAATGGTGGGATAACGGGAAATGCCCCACTCATTATCAATCATCGATAAATCTGAGTGGCACAGGCCGCAGTATTCAACCTCAACTTCCACTTCACTGGGATTGAGTGGACCGGCTTCGTATTGATAAAGCTCCAAAGCCTGTCCTGCCTGCATAGCCGCATAGCTTTTGATTTTCATTACATATCCTCAGGTTCAGTGTCGGAAAGCAAGGATTCTAACGTAATGCGGTTTAAAAGGGGAAAGTCACCGCACTCAGTGCTTATCTGACAGTGAGAGAAAACAGGGCAGCTAAGCCGCCCTGTTTGGGGAAGATTACTCGTTGATACGCGGATGCTGATTGATCAGATGGCTGCGTTTCGCCTCCAGTTCTGCAATCTGCTCGTTAATATCTTCGATTTTATTTTCGATATTATCGTGGTGCTCGCGCAGGATCTCCTTCGCTTCTGCCATATCAGATGCCGCCGGGGTGGCACCGCGCAACGGCTTATTAGCCGTTTCTTTCATGGTCAGACCGGTGATCAGGCCGATAATTGCTACCACCATCAGATAGTAAGCTGGCATATAAAGATTGGTGGTGGCTTCTACCAGCCAGGCGGCAGCGGTAGGCGTCAGACCGGCAACCAGCACCGAAATATTAAATGCGCTGGCCAGGGCACTGTAACGAATATGGGTCGGGAACATCGCCGGCAGTGAGGAGGCCATTACACCTGTGAAGCTGTTCAGGATTACCGCCAGCAGCAGCAGGCCGGCAAAAATGAGCCCCATCACGCCACTGTTAATCATCATAAAGCACGGTATTGACAGCACCAGCAGGGCAATACTGCCAAGGATAACAAACGGACGACGGCCAAATTTATCACTCATCAGGCCCATTATCGGCTGCACAAACAGCATGCCCAGCATAATGGCGATAATAATCATCACGCCATGATCTTCCGAGTAGTGCAGGTTATGCGACAGGTAGCTCGGCATATAGGTCAGCAGCATGTAATAGGTCACGTTAGTGGCGATGACCAGCCCGATACAGGAGAGCAGGCTCTTCCAGTGTTTGGTGGCAATCTCTTTAAACGAAACCTGCGGACCGTCTGCCAGACCTTCACGGTCGCCCTGCTCCAGTTTGTCGACGTGCTGCTGGAATGCCGGGGTTTCTTCCAGCGCATGACGCAGGTACAGGCCGATAATGCCAAGTGGCAGCGCGACAAAGAACGGGATACGCCAGCCCCAGTCAAGGAAGTTCGCTTCGCCAACAATGGTGGAAATCAGTACCACCAGCCCGGCACCCAGCACAAAGCCGGCAATCGAACCAAAATCCAGCCAGCTGCCCATAAAGCCGCGTTTACGATCCGGTGAATATTCGGCAACGAAAATTGAGGCTCCGGTATACTCCCCCCCGACCGAGAAGCCCTGCGCCATCTTACACAGCAGCAGCAGAATCGGTGCCCAGATACCAATTGAGGCATGAGAGGGGATCAGGCCAATACAGAAGGTACTGACCGACATAATGACAATAGTAATTGACAGGATTTTCTGACGACCGTATTTATCACCGAGTGCGCCAAAAAACAGCCCGCCTAGAGGACGAATGAGAAAAGGAACGGAGAAGGTTGCCAGTGCGGCGATCATCTGAACACCGGGATCGGCACCTGGAAAGAACACCTGACCAAGTGCATAAGCAACAAAACCATATACACCGAAATCGAACCATTCCATGGCGTTGCCCAGAGAGGCCGCAGTTATGGCCTTGCGTAACCTGGCATCGTCAATGATGGTAACGTCTTTTAACCCAATAGGTTTGACACGCTTCCTTCGTAGCTTCATATAAAGCACCCTGTATCTGTCTGTTTTTTTTGAGATAAAAAAGTTTTATCACTGCAATGTGCCCGGATGTTGCCATGGGCGTAGTGCAAAAAATTGCTAATAGAGAAGAGCGCCTGCATCAGGCTCTGGTTTTGCGCTTGATGCATCCTTACAACACGCCCAGCCAGCATTCAGTATACCTTTTCTTTGGCAACTGACATAATTCTCATAAGAAACTTTTGCCTACAACGGCAAACCACGGGCTGACAGACAGCGGAAAGAGTGCCGTATCGCGCGGGTTGCAGTGATATTTCTGCCCCCGGAAAAAATAGCGTTTTAACAGGATTTTATAGCAAGAAAGGGGCATTAATTGCCCCAGTTTGCAGCGTGGTAGCGGATGGGTTACTTGAGCTGAAGGGTGTTGATTATCGTCTGCGCATCGTTCTGCGCCTGCTGTTGGTTATCCGCCGGTAAAGTGATTTGCAGCGTCAGCAGTTTGCCGTCCACTTTTGCCAGCACCACCGATGACCAGGAAGACTGGTTGTTGGCAGAGATAACGCTGTCCAACTGCTGCGCCGGCAGGCCATTCAGCGTCAGAGATTTATTAGTGACGACCTGCAGTTGCGGATCGCGCTTGCGCTGCTGTTCTTCCATCCGGTCAGCCAGCACCTTAAGATCTTCACTGGTGTTGCTGCCTTCAATCACAATCATCGCCCGCTGGCCTGAATCGTCGGCATAGACGTGCATATTATTGGACTGAGTTCCCAGCTTACCGCTTTTATCCGACATGCCAGCCGGCAGGGTAAAGCTCAGTTTACCGTCCATCAGCGTGACGTCAGGGTTTGACTGACTGCTGCTGTCAACGGTTGCACTGTTACTTTTCCCGTCACAGGCGGCCAGCCCGACTACCAGTAATGCCATGCCGGCATATTTCACTAAAGTACGCATCAGGTTCCTTTTTTCACAGATTATGTCGTTGCCCTAATACAAGCGTATTCGCCGGGTAAAAGCAAACCCGGCCGTATTGCTCAGGCAACCGATCTTAATCGGCGTGTGTCTGAATGCCACGGGATTTCTCAGCAATCTGCTTCAGCGCCGCATTTAACAACAAACCATAAGTTGGCAGGAAGAAAACCATGCAGATAAGTACCTTAAAGCTGTAGTCCACCAGCGCAATCTCTACCCAATGGCTGGCCATAAAGGGATCGGAAGATTTATAAAAGGCGATAAAGAAAAACGCCAGCGTATCGCTGATATTACCGAAGAACATGGCGGCAGCCGGTGCCATCCACCAGGCGGCCTGCTGGCGCAGGCGATTAAACACATGCACGTCGAAGATCTGCCCAAGGGCATAGGCCATAAAGCTGGCACAGGCGATGCGCGCGACCAGCAGATTAAACTGCGACAGGGCAGCAAACTCCTGCCATTCTCCCTGATAGAACAGGGCGGAGATTGCGTAAGAGGCGAACAGTGCCGGGATCATTACCAGAGTGATAATGCGTCGTGCCAGTGGTGCACCAAAAATCCGCACGGTGAGATCGGTGGCCAGAAATATAAACGGGAAGCTGAAAGCACCCCAGGTGGTATGCAGTCCGAAAAACGAGACCGGCAGCTGTACCAAATAATTACTGGAAATAATCACCAGCAGGTGAAATAAGCAGAGCCAGACCAGCGCCTGATGGCGCTGACGCGGAGTAAAAGCGGTCATAGATTAAGCCTTTTTACGCTGGGGTGAGGGAACCCATTTAAACGGGCGCGGGCAGTGCAATACGGGTTGCCAGCGCAAAACCAGCGGATCTTACCCGGATAGCTGATGAATGCAATGGTTAATGTTCACACAAACGTTGTCCTGGTGCTTTCGCTTGCCCGGCGCACAGGGAACGCTAAAATACAGACTGTCCTGTTTACTGAACGATATTGAGAAATTCCCGATGAGCGACCCATTAGCCACGCCCGACCACACCCTTGATACTCTGGGCCTGCGCTGCCCGGAGCCGGTAATGATGGTGCGTAAAGCCATACGCCAGATGCAGCCTGGTGAGACTTTGCTGATTATTGCCGACGATCCGGCGACGACGCGTGATATTCCCGGTTTCTGTCGTTTTATGGAGCATACGTTGCTGGCGCAGTCAGATGAAGGTTTGCCGTATCGTTACTTAGTAAAGAAAGGCGGGGAATAAGGGGCGAGACCAGGACCTGGGGCAGGTCCACTGCGTGGGGCTTTTTTGGTGGTGGGTTTGGCTTCGCAGGTTGTATTTTTCAAAGGCCAGGTCAAAGGCACTCCGCTGCGCGGAGCTAAGGTCAACTACGTTTCACCATCCCACTTTGTGGGCTGGCGACAAGGGGCGATCAGGCGCAATCGCCCCTTGACCCCGTGCTCGCGGCGTCACATCGCCTGCTGCGCAGGTGCCCTCGGCCACGCCGCTTTCTGGCGGACCAGCGTGATTCGCCCTCCTGGCTCAGCACGCCTTTCGCCGCCGTCCTGGCGGCTCTTCCTGGAAAACCGCGTCACCTCGGCTCCGTTCCTGATTCCGCCCAAAGGTCAAAAGCCAAAGCCAGGTCAAGTTCAAGGGCAAAGGCCAGGGTGCCGTTGGCACCCCGGAGTGAGGCTATTGCCTGCGCAGCAGGCGCAGGGCATTAGCAGTTACTAACGCAGTCGCGCCGGAATCCGCCAGCACCGCCAGCCACAGTCCGGTAATCCCCAGCAGCGAGGTCACCAGAAAAATAGCTTTCAGCCCAAGAGCTACAGAGACATTCTGGTAAATATTGGCCTGAGTGGCGCGCGCCAGGCGGATCATGCTAACCAGCCCACTCAGCCGGTTATGGGTTAACGCCGCATCCGCAGTTTCCAGCGCCACATCGCTGCCGCTGCCCATGGCAATACCAATGGTGGCCGCTTTCATCGCCGGTGCATCGTTGATCCCATCTCCCACCATCGCTACCGGTTGCTGCTGATTAAGGGCATTGACCGCGCTGACTTTATCCTGCGGCATCAGGCTGGCGCGGTAGTCAATTCCCAGCTCTGCTGCAATGGCAGCGGCGGCGCGCGGGTTATCGCCGGTTAGCATCACGCTATGAATATTTAGCGCCTGCAGGTCGGCAATCGCCGCCCGCGCTTCCGGGCGCAGGGTGTCGCGTAGTGCAATTATGCCCAGCAGCTGCTGTGCGCTGTGCATCACCACGACGGTATTTCCTGCGTTTTCCAACTGTTCCACTGTAGCCTGCTGACTGGCGCTCAGCAGATGTTGTATTTTGCCCGGAGTCCTGACAGTAAGTAAGCGCCCGCTAACTTCCGCCTCGATACCGCTGCCCGGCAGTACGCGCTGGGCGCTGGCGGGCGGCAGTAGTAGTTGACGATCGCTGGCCGCCGTGACGATACCCTGCGCCAGCGGATGTGACGATCCCTGCTCAGCGGCGGCAGCCTCGGCCAGCAGCTGATCCTCCTGTTGCCCGTCCAGCGGGATCAGTTGGGTAATCTGTGGCTTACCGGCGGTTAACGTCCCGGTTTTGTCAAAGGTGATGGTGCGTACTTTGCCCAGGCTTTCCAGCGCAGCACCGCCTTTTATCAGTGCACCCCGTCGTGCTGCTGCAGCCAGCCCGGATGTTACCGCTGCCGGAATGGAAATCACCAGCGCACAGGGGCAGCCAATCAGCAGCAGCGTTAATGCCTTATAAATCCACGGTTGCCACGGAGCTGCCAGTAACAGTGGCGGGATCAGCGCCACCAGCAAAGCGACCAGCATTACCGCCGGGGTATAAATCCGGCTGAAGCGATCGAGAAACCGCTCCACCGGCGCTTTGCGTTCTTCGGCCTCTTCAATCAGTTGCAGGATACGATCAATGGCGCTGGCACCCGGCAGCGAGACTACCTCCAGCTGCACCAGACGGTCAACGCTGAGACAGCCGGCGGCAACCACTTCTCCCTGCTGACGTTCTGCCGGCAGGGATTCGCCGGTCATGGCGCTTTCATCAAAACTGGCAAAGTCGCTGACCAGACGCGCATCGGCAGGCAGACGTCCCCCGGCGCTGACTTCTATAATATCCCCCGGACGCAGTTCGCTGGCCTGTACCTGGCTGCGCTGGCCGTCGCGTACCCGCACGGCTTCATCCGGCTTCAGCGCCATCAACGCCGTGACGCCCTTGCGCGCCCGGCTGGCGGCAAAGGATTCCAGCTTTTCCCCCAGCATAAACAATAGCAGTACCATCGCGGCTTCTGAGGTCGCGCCGATAAACAGCGCGCCGACCGCCGCAATACTCATCAACAGTTCAATGCTGAAAAGCGTTCCACCCCGTATCAGACGCAGCGCACTGCGCGCGATCGGCCAGACGCCATACAGGGTTGTAACGCTAAATGCCAGCGAACCGGCGGCAGGCCAGAAGTGGCTCATCAGCCAGCTGGCCGCCATCAACACCGCCAGCAGGATCAGGCTGCGGTATTCCTGCCCGGTCTGAGGCCTGGCGGGGGCGGCAGCGCCTTGCGGGCGCAGCTGAAATCCGGCGCGCATCACCGCCTGTTCCACTTCGGCACGCACATCGCTGTCAGCATCCACCACCAGTTTTTCGCTGGCAAAGATCACTTTCGCCCGGCTGACGCGGGCAAGCTGGCTGACGGCGGTTTCAATTTTACCGGCGCAGCTTGGGCAGTCCATCCCGGTCAGCAGCCAGCTGTAGCGGAAGCCGCGCACGGTTCGCTCATCTTCCTCATCTGCGGTTTTATCCCGGCGGTGACTACAGCAGGTGTCTGCGGCAGGCAGAGGCTGTAAATGAGTAACTATTCCAACGGCAGGTGCAGCCTGTTTGCTGCAGTGCGGCTGATGAGAATGGCAGCGCCCGCCGCCACAGGAAGATTGCTGGTGCATAGTGCCTCCTTAACAGGTAACAACGAACAGTAATGCCCGTCAGAAACCCATTTTACACTCTGGAGTTAACTCCAGAGTCAAGCATCAAATCCACAGCGAGCGCACTATCATAAAGTGACCGAAGAAGTAGCAGGCGGCAATTATCGCCCGATCGGCGCTGAAGCGACGGCGAAAGTGGCTGATCATCCAGACCGCGTTAGCCACTAACAGCAGCGAAGCCCCGACCAGCAGGGTAAAGCTGTAGTCACCGGGCTGGAAAGTATAGCGTTCGCTGCTCAGCCAGACCATCAGCAGGTTCATGCCAAGCAGGGTACAGACAGGCCAGCGCAGCTCTTCCAGCCGGCTCCAGAGCGCGGCGATCAGCGCAATACCGGCGACGATTAGCACCACCGGCACCGGCCATAAGAAGGTTAGCGTCATCTGGCTGGCAAAGAACAGGGAATACAGCAGTTGAGAGAGGAAAAAGGCCCCGAGGGCGTACAGCAGACGTCGGCCAGGCAGCAGCATCAGCGCATCACCGGCCAGAGTCGCCAGCAGACCAAACAGGATCAGGTAATCGCTGCTTTCAAACACCGGAGCCTGCCAGGCCCAGGTCAACAGTAACAGCAGGGTTACCGGTTTAAACACCCAGCGCTGCCACTGTGGTCCGCGATAGCAGGCATCAACATACAACCAGCCAGAGAACAGAACTGCAAGGAAAGACCAGATCATAACGTTGTCCCTGTGAGATAAATGAAAACCTTTTTCTGAGTGTAGGTCAGGCCAGTATCAGGTGGCAATCAGCGTAATCCGCTTGTCAGCCCTGAAGCACGAATCATGCGTTATGCTGTAAAATCTGACGTTGCACCGCGATCCCGGAAAGGATTTACCATGAAACCACCCATTATATTTATGCTTTTTCTGCTGATGATTGCCCTCCTGGCAGGCCGGCAGTTTTTTCGTCAGCGTGATGAAAGCGTAAAAAATGATCTGGCACCGGTCGAAATTATTCAGGCGGAGGTGAAAAGCAAGCGCGAATATCCGTGGCCGAATACCCGCTCACGTCAGCGCGAACATATTGCGGCAGAGCAGATGCGTTATGAAGTGGTTTTTCAGCCACTGAATAGTGGGGCAGATTTTACCGCGCGGCTGGATCGCGCCGTCTGGCTGGCGCTGAATCCGGGCGACCGAGGGGAATTACGCCGTCAGGGGACGCGCTTTGTCAGCTTTACCCGCTCAGCGCCACGGCAGCTCTGAGCGGACGCGGATTACGATTTCGGGAAATGTTTTTTTTGCCAGGCCAGCAGTTCAAATACGCCAAACAGGAAGATTTTGGCCTGCAGTAACCCGCTCAGTTTTGGGCTGTCCTTCGGCTGGGTGGCTTTCATCAGTACCAGCTGCAGGCCGTGCATAACCGCCATAAAAAACAGCGCAACATTGACAAAATACGTCAGCGGTTTGGGGTAAGGGTGTACCAGATTAATCAGTAAAAACGCCCAGACACACAGCATCAACAGACGTCCGGCATTAATTAACATCAGCGTTCTCCTTAACGTTGGCAGAGCGAATATATAAACGGCAGCTGACCTGACCGGCGGTTTTTTCCCGGTGCAGCATCCAGTTAGCCGGTACTGGCGGTGTACCGCCTTCAACTTCACTTTCAACGTAGATCAGGGCGTCATCGCTTAACCAGCCGTGGGTTTCAAGAAGCGTAATGGTTTGCTCCAGCAGTCCCTTCCGGAAAGGCGGATCGATAAACACCAGGTGATGCGGTTCACCGGCACCGGCGAGATACTGTAGCGTGTTGGTATTGACGACGCGACCGGCGCGGGTGCCAAGGGTAAGCAGATTTTTCTCCAGCTGTTGTGCCACCGGACGCTCCAGTTCCAGCAGGGTGACGCTGGCCGCATGGCGTGACAGGGCTTCCAGACCCAGCGCGCCGCTGCCGGCAAAGCAGTCCAGGCATTTTGCCTGCTGAATATCGGCGGCAAGCCAGTTAAACAGGGTTTCACGAATGCGGTCGGTGGTGGGGCGCAGCCCGGCACTGTCAGGCACCGGCAGCTTGCGCCCGCGCCACTGGCCGCCAATAATGCGGATTTGCCCGCTGTTACCACCACGCTGATTTTTCGCCATAATGCTGAACTCTTAATACTTAATGATTTGTTGCACAGTTTAGCGGGCTAATCGTGCTGAGGAAACGTAAAAAGGGTGCTGTAACGGGCTGTTTAGAAAGTGTTAGACTAACTGCCGGGCTGTTAAGCTATTTTATCGGAATGATCTATCCCCCAGGAGTGTGGTTGTACTATGGCAAAGAATAAAAAACGTGGCTTTTTTTCCTGGCTTGGTCTGGGACGTGAAGAAAATCCGTCGCCGGAAGAGGTAAAAGAAACGTTAGCGCCGCAGCCTGCCGGGGAGGAGGATGCGACCCGTGCAGAACAGGAAGCGGCCGCCCGCGCAGAACAGGAAGCGGCTGCCCGCGCTGAGCAGGAAGCGGCCGCCCGCGCTGAGCAGGAAGCGGCCGCCCGCGCTGAGCAGGAAGCGGCTGCCCGCGCAGAACAGGATGCGGCTGCCCGCGCAGAACAGGATGCGGCTGCCCGCGCAGAACAGGAAGCGGCTGCCCGCGCAGAACAGGAAGCGGCTG
>CALYQW010000043.1 GCA_945290265.1 uncultured Erwinia sp. | reverse complement strand
ATTATGCAGACGCTAAAGCAGATCTGTAAGCTGTCGGCGCGTAAGCAGCGCCAGGTGAAGGATTTTGTGCAGGTGATTAGTCAACCGCAGGCCAGAGCAGTTAACTGACTGGATTATAGAATAAAATCCCGACGCGGTGGCCGGGACTGATCAATATCTATGTATAGAGACTATCATCGTATGGAGTTTCAGTCAGGATTTTTTGAATTTCACATTGCGCTTCTGATACCCATGCTGGGTTCATATTCGCCATTATTTCAATAAATTTGGGGAAAGCGATGCGCCGCCCATCCCTGCCTTTAATCCTGTGATCTAACTCATATTGGAATGCTATCCTGTAAGAGAATTCTGATATAATCCAATAAAGCAGCTTATCCAATGATTTAGTAACTTTTCGTGAAAACTCATACCCTCTTTCTGAATAAATATAGTTATATGTATTGTTCTCAAGTGAAATATATGGAGTACCGTCACCAATAGGAGACGAGCAAATATTGACTGAATGTCTTGGAAAACCAGATCGCAATATCATCTCGTCAACTTCTTTTTGTATTTCATCAATACTTATTAACATATCAGTGAACCTCACGAATATATTCATTTTTCAAAAGCCACTCAACATTCACTCGCTCCTGCATATTAGGAAGAATCTGAATGCCTCCACCAGGCTCGCCAAAAGCAGGTGCTATTTTTCCTTGCATAACGGGTAGCGGCTTAATCACTTCATATTCATAATATTTATCAGCTTTTGCACCAGGGGCTAATGCTCTTTGCTCATAAGGAGTTCCTTTAGGAGCAAGGAATGAGCCACCAGGTTCACCATACCTGTCCAGACGAGTTCCTACAGGGAGAGTTTTTTTTACTGGCTCTTCAGAAAACCCTAATTTTGCTGGCCAGTTCCAGTTACCACTTTCATTTCGATACTTATCGTACTGTGACCAGCCTGCAGCTTCCTCATCAACAGCAAGTCCATTTTTTGCGGGTAATTTTTCTGTTGATGGCTGAGTATTTTTACCGACTCCAGACTCTTTGTGCGGTGCCCGGACACCTGATTCATTTTTTGATAAGACCTTATTCCCTGCTGCGCCACCAAATATAGCCGCTGTTCCCAGACCTATATTTAAAGCACCTTCAGCATACTCACCTTCAATAACCTGCCCAATCCCGGTTCCTTCCTGATAAGCGCCTCCTGCCATTACAGCAGAGCGAACAATCGTTCCGGGGATCCCAGGTAAAGCAAGTAAAGCATCCGTTCCCACTGCAGCCTGACCAGACTGCACACTGTATCCTTTCAGATAGCCCAAGGCTTCGTTATAAGCTTTAGCATCTGCGGCTGCAGCTACAAACGCCTTGCCATTAACCAGAGACTGAACCGCCTCCCTGGCACGATCCTCTGAGTAGTCATAAACTGTCTGCAGTTCATAACCATACTGGTTAAGCAAACCGGCAAGCTCTTTTTTATCACCATCGCTCAGTTTGCCTTGCCGATAGTTATCCAGCAGTTCGTTACTGGCCCGATCCTCATTGGTAAGCCGCACAATATCCTGAGAGGCCCGCAACAGGTTTTTACCGGCCTGTTGATTTTCCAGTGCTTTATTCAGCGCATCATTTTTTTCAGGCGACAGGAAGTTATTCTCAACAACAATGTTATCCGGCATTCATTACCGCAGCGAACGGCGTTTTTCCCTGTACCTTCAGCGGGTTAGAGACCGTTTTTCCTGCTGCGCTTTTCGGGCAGCAACTTTTTGCCCCGACGCGCCTTTTCCAACTGTTAAAGAGCAACAACGCCCTATCTTAGCCGCCGCCTTTGCCACTGTCATCAGTGGTTTTCCATCGCGGCGCGAGACGGGTCACAGCTTGTCTGTGGCCCGGTGAAGCGTCTGCCGGGTGCGGGCTGGCGAAGCCCGCAAGTGCCGTGAAGCGGCGCTTTGTTGCACCCTGCCTGACCGGGGTTTGATTTTGCATGACCACACGGACCAGGGCGGGAGCGGAAGCTGGCGAGCGGGCAGGGAGCAACGCAGTGCGACCCCGCGCAGCCAGACGCAGCCGGGCGGGCATAACGCCGTTAAGCGGAGGCCGTCAGGCCGACAACATTAAGGGGGTTTGCTGAGGGTTTGCACGATGATGGAGCCGCCAGGGACGGCGGCCGCCCCCGCCGTTCAACGCGGGGGCGCAAGACATAATGTGTATTATGCGATACGAGCCGCAACACGCGGCAACGCAGAGCAGACCGCACGGCGGCGAGCTTCGTATAATACCCCACATTATGTTTAATGGCCGGCTGCCCGGCTGATAACTCACAGAGGACGCTGCCGCTTAACGCCGGGCGGGCGGCCATTGACCCCCGCGCAACACCAGGGCTGATGAAGGGCAGATCGCGCCAGGGATGGCGCGCTCTGACCGTCCACTGAACCAGCGGCCTCACAGAGAGCGGGCTAACTCTCTGCATCGAACTCCGCTTCATAGTTCTGGCCGCCATACCAGATACCCAGGATTTGCACCTCAGTTTCCTCCACAACGAACGCGATTATGGTGTTTTTGCGGTAATGGGTGATGCGCAGGCCGGGTAACAGATCGTTTCTGATGTTACCCCGGTGAGGAACTTCGCTCAGTGCCTCGCAGTAGCTGACGATATTATCTGTATAGCTCAGTGCGGTTGCCGGAGAAGCCACTCCGGCAAGGTAACCATACAGTCTGGCAAGTTGTTCTTCGGCTTCCGGGCTGAACACAACCTGATAACGTTTCATGCTTCTCCTGTTGCTTTCCTGTGCTCTGCTTTCAGTCTGTTGCGGATATCCGCAGCGCTGCGGCCACTCGACGGATCGCTGTTCAGTGCATCATAAGCCGGGATAACCTGCTCACGCAGCCACTGCTCCATTGCATTGTCCCGGGCGGCCAGCGCCCGCAGACCTTCACGGATCACCTCACTTTCTGAGGCATATTCACCGCTGGCAACCCGCGCCTTAACCAGCGCCGCCATTTCATTTGGCAGCGTGATGCTCAGTTGTTGTGTGGTTCTCATGGTTCTGTCTCCGTTTTCAGCCAGTATGATTTAATCATACTCGCCTCTTTTTTCCCTGTCATCCGCTGCCGCATCCGTCTCCCCTTCTTCCACCTGCTCAGCCGGATGTGTTGACGCATGCACCGCCTGCAGCGCCCGGATGCTGACCTGGGTATATATCTGCGTACTTTCCACGCTGCGATGCCCCAGCATCGCCTGTATCCAGCGCAGGTCTGCGCCGTTCTCCAGCATCTGCGTGGCCATCGCATGACGGAACAGGTGGCAGCTGCCTTTTTCTATCCCTGAGTCTCTCAGGTACGGCACCACCGCCTGCGTGATGCCGTTGACCGTCAGCCCCGCCATCCCGTCCATTGCCACGAACAGCGCTTTGCACTCCGGCACCGCCACGATGCCCGGACGCACCTGATGCACCCAGCGCAGCAGCCACCGCTGCGCCCGCTCGCCCAGCGGGATAACCCGGTCATGACAGCCCTTGCCCTGCCTTATCGTCAGCACCCGGCGACTCACGTCCATGCTCCAGATATCCAGCCGCGCCACCTCTCCGCGCCGGATGCCCGTTGACCACAGCAGCTCCAGCAGCGCCCGGTCACGGATGCCCTGCGCCGTTGTCAGGTCACACAGGTTCATTATGTCTTCCACCTGCTCCACGCTCAGGATGGTGCGCGGCAGATGCTTCTCCAGTCGCGGCAGTTCCAGGTCTGCCGCCGGGTTCGCCAGGATTAGCCCCTGCCCGGACATCCACGAGAACCACACCTGCAGCGGCTGTAACGCCGTGCGCTGGGTGCGGCTGCTCAGCGGCTCGCCGTTACTTTTACGCCAGTCGTACAGATAACGCTGCCAGCGCTCCAGCACCGGGCGCGTCACTTCCCCTGCATAGTTCACGCCCCGCTCTGACGCCCAGCAGATAAAGCGGTAACTGTGATGGGTCTGCACCTTCAGCGTGGTTTCTGACCAGTTGCGTTCCCTGCGCCAGCGCACGAACCGCAGCAGCAGATGATAGAGGCTTTTCGGGTGCGAGGCCGGACCCACCGGCTGACGATACACATCATCAACGCTAAGAAGACGGTTTGAGCGGGGTTTGCGGTTAGCCATAGTGACGCTCCATTGTCAGGGCAGGCGGCTAAGAAGAAGATAACGGGGACGATGGCAGCAGCGGCGTTTTCTTTTTTCCTCTTATTACTGCGTTTTCACCAACCCGAACCACTTCGGGCGCTAAGCCTTCTGCTGCCTGGCCTGAGGCCGCTTTTCCCTGCCCGAACTTAGCCCGAACCTGACCCGAACTTGAGGCAGACTTGCTCTCTTCTGAACCGAACTTGCTGCCGGAAGGGTCAGACTTGCGCTTACCGCCCCCGTTATTCTCTGCCGTTTCATCCACGTTCAGCAGCCCGCACAGATGGTTTTCATCACCGTTGCCGCCATCCCACAGCAGTTCATAGCGCAGCAGATGCCCCCGGCTGCCACCGTGCTGCAGCAGATATTCCATTTCACTCAGCCGGATGCAGTGATGCTTCAGCTGGCTGTCGCTCCAGTTTGTCCATTCGCGGATATCCCGCCGCGTGAACCGTACTTCTGACGGCTGGCAGCTCAGCTGCCCGGCCATCTCTCCGACCATCTGCTGTATCAGCATCAGCAGCTTCCTCGTCTGCGGCGGCATCTCGTCCAGGGTTCGCCCCAGCACTTCATGCGCCAGCCGGTTAGCCAGCGCGATATCGGACGGCTGTACTTCGATATACTCGATAACCGCACCGCGATGCTCTGCCCGCTTTACTTCCCGCTGATACTGATGCAGCAGCGTGATGCTTTGTATCAGCGTCAGATACTTCATATGGTCGCGCCGGGTGCGGGTTTTATCGCTCAGGAAGGTCAGCTTTTCCGCGTAAGGATTGACGACTTTCAGCGGCCTGAGTAACCGCTGCGCGTTCTGATGCAGCCGGGTTAAGTACCCCTTTTCACTCCCGGCCAGCAGCCCTTCCAGCGTCTGCGCCTGCCGCTGGCGGGCGTGGATAGCTTTGGTCTGCTCCTGCGACTCATTCACCGTCAGCACCAGGCAGCGGTTCAGCAGCTCTTCATCCACATCTGAAGCCGTTGTCGTTAACATCAGCATCACCGGCCCTTTGACGCTGTACTCTCTGGTCACCAGCTCGCCTGACGATTCATCTTTGCCGGTTGACGCTATCTTCAGCTCACCATCTGACTGCAACAGCTTCAGCGCATACGCCGCCTGCCTGACCCCTTCTTCTTCCGCTATCGCCAGTATCTTGTGTTGTAACGAGGTTTCACCCAGGTAATACAGGCTCTGCCCGGTCATGGCGCTGTACTGCACCCGCTCTTCTTCCGGGATTAAGCCCAGCACCGCATCCATTAAGCTACTTTTTCCGGCAGCGCTGGACGACTGGATTAACACCGCCAGCGGCCGGTCAAGCTTGCGTGACGTGGCCGCCAGATAGCCGGTCAGCAGATTAGTCGATTCACCCACCACCCCGCAGGTGGCAAGGTCAGCAACGATACGCTCAGCCAGTTCAGGCGACTTCAGCAACTCAAGCGCCGCCGCTTCTTCCTCAGCATTCAGCGTCACCCCGGTGGCCGCACTTTCCTGCTCCGCCTCCTGACGCAGCTTATCCTGCTGCTGCTCCAGCAACAGCAGCACCCGCCCGGCCTCGCGTTTGATAATGCTCAGTTCACATGCAAGTTCATTCGCTGCGGTACTGACGAACGCCATCCGCTGTTTGGCGTGGTACATATCCAGCTGGTCAACGTGGAACGCTCCGCTGGTTTCATCCAGTACCCGAACATTGACCTTCATGACCTCAGGTAAAAGATTCTTCTGCCAGCCGCGTACCCGCCACACCCGCGAACCGGAGCGTAACAGCAGCTCACCTGAAGGCAGGGTTTCACAGGCGATGGTTTCAGCAGGCTGCTGAGCCGGTTGCAAGGCCGGTTGGGCGGCTAAAGAAGGGATGTTTTCACTGTGCCCGGGCGCGGACTCAGGTGCTGCCATTCTGACCGCCTGCTCCAGCGCCATACCCAGCGCACTTTCCGGGCTGCTGCTTTTCAGGGCGAACGCATTCGCATCCAGCCCCGCCGGGAAGCGCACCCGCCAGCCCTCGATCCCCACGCCTGCCAGTTCAGCGGCCACCGTCTCAGCACCCCGATCCCCGGCTTCATCCCGATCGAAGGCGATCAGCACCCGTTTGATCCCGTGATGCTGCAGCGCCGCCAGGTGATCGCCGGTAAAGCCGTTCACCCCGTAAGCGCTGATCACATTACGGTAACCGGCACACCAGAAGGTCATCGCATCGATCAGCGCTTCGCACAGGATCACTTCTTCACTGCCTTTCAGTGCGGCTTCATTCCACACTCCGGCCAGCGGTGACGGCAGATACAGATGTTTGGCCGACCCCTTTATGATCTGATGATCGGCCAGGGTGCGCCGCCCGTACAGCTGCAACACCCGGCCACGCTGCGCCACGTTCACCGACTCAGACCAGCCCGCCACCGGCACCACCAGACAGCCACGGAAGTGATCCTGACGGGTGCTTTCACGCAGTACGCCCAGCCCGGTCAGCCTGTCGCGCAGCCGCCTGCCCTCTTTGCCCTGCGACGACGGCAGCACCCCGGCCACCCCGTGCGCCCCGGCGAACCCCAGCTTAAAGTGACTGACCAATTCAGGATGATTCAGCCCGCGCATCTCCAGCCACGCCAGCGCTTCCGGGGAGTTTTTCAGGTTGTGGTGATAGAAGTCCGTTACCTGACGCAGCAGCGCCTGACCGTCATCATCGAGATCAGTCAGCGTCTGACGGACTGGCGCGGAAGCAGGAACGACAGCGGCTGAAGAAGACAGGGAACCTGCCAGCTCGCGCAGCCGCAGCACCGCTTTTGGCAGCGAGAAGTTTTCTGTTTTCATCAGCCAGTCAACCACCGACCCCGCCGCCCCGCAGCCGAAGCAGTGATACAGGTTGTTATCAGGAGAGATGACGCAGGACGGGGTTTGTTCATCGTGGAACGGGCACAGCAGCACCCGGTCTTTGCCCTGCTTACGCAGCCGGTGCCCCTGAGATTCCGCCAGCGCGGCCAGCGAGACGCTGCGCTTTAAGGCGTCCAGTTCCTTCTGTGGGATGCGGGGCATATCACGACTCCTGTTAAAAACCTGTCAAGACCACTTTAGTGTTTTAATATGGTACATCATGATGTATTATTGGCAAGGGTTAATTTTTACAGGGGGTAATATCATGCGCATGTCATCACACTGGTATCTGCTCACCATGTCATTACCTGCCCGACTTAACTCACTGCGTAAAGAGCTTGGCCTGTCCCAGCAGGCAATGGCTGATGCCGTTGGCCTGCACGTTAACAGCTGGAAGAAGTACGAGAGCGGCCACGCGATGCCTTCCCTTGACGCTCTGAAGAAGATTGCCACCACGCTGCATGTCAGCACCGATTTTTTGCTGTTTGATGAACATGAACGTGGACCAGACGGGGAACTTGCGCTTCAGTTTGAAGCTGTCAGCCAGCTGCCGGAGAACGAGCAGGCGATAGTACGCGAAGTGCTGGAGAGTCTGATTATCAAGTACCAGGCTCGCCGCTGGGATTCAGCAAGGAAGGCAGCTAAAGAAGGGAGTTAACACAAGCGCGGGCTGAAGGTGCTTGCAACACCAACAACCCGCTGACCACAACCAACTAAACGGGAGTTGATTATGGCTGACACGCATCATAAGTCAGAGATACCGGCGTCCACAACCACGCGGGCTTACACCGTGAGTTATGTCCGGGATTCGAGAACATACGCACAGTTACCGGCGATTACCCTCCGGGGCAACTGGCTGGCAGAAGCGGGATTCAGCACCGGTACGCCGCTGGCGGTTAAGGTGCTGCCGGGCTGCCTGATTATCACCGTGCGCGAACCGGCACCGGAGGCACCCGCCGAACCGGAGATTATGCAGACGCTGAAGCAGGTCTGTAAGCTGTCGGCGCGTAAGCAGCAGCAGGTGAAGGATTTTGTGCAGGTGATTAGTGCGCCGCAGATAAGAGCAGTTAACTGACTGGATTAAATAGTAAAATCCCGGCGCGGTGGCCGGGATTTTATCAGCTGAGCATAATATTATGAGGCATCGTCCAGCTCATCAAGCAGATCACGGAACTTCTCCTCTAACTCCGCAAGCTTTTCTTCACTCTGCATTTTATCCTTGTAGACATGCCGGGTGAGAGAGAAAAGCGTTTCAGCAAGACCGCCATAACTTTTAATCAGGCTCTCTGTTTTCTTCTTCTTTTTCTCCCATTCTCTCAACGAAACGCATTTTTTATGTTCGTTGAAAACAGACTCAGGATCGCTCAGAAGCAGCTCAATCACATCCCTTTCTATGATATAGGATGTCTGTGTTGTAGCACACCGGGCGATAGAAGAAGTGGTATTAACATTACAGTGCCGTACCGGAATAAAGTATTTCTTTTCCAGGATTTCCACGATTGCCGGGAGCCTGAGAACCTCATAATCCGCTGCAATATTATTTCCAGCCGAGGTCAGTCGCTCTGCGCGAAGAAGAGAGCACAGTACGACAACCTGAGCATGCTTCATGCGGTTAATTTGCAATAACATCCCCGGATGGGCAGAGAATTTTGAAGCCAGCTCAGCACGAGCAACAGAAGGGTCTGTTGTTAATAATGCCATTATAGTTTTCCTTAGCTATTGATATTTAAACAATAAGACGATAAGGACAACCACTTTGATGTATAGCAGAGGTAGCTGACTTAAGTTCAGTCATACTTAAAGTTGTAGCCATAAATATGCGTAATGCGCATAATGTTATGGCAACCTTCTGTAATACGTCTGTATACAGCGGTTGGTGCAGGCAGGGTTCGGAGTAAGTCGCCAAACTATGTTTCCGTTCCCTGCCTTTTCCTTCGTCATCTTTCTATTCATCACCCAGACTGAAGATAACCTGACCTTTCTCCATCTGCGTGTCTGAATCCTGTGAGAACTTTTTTACCTGTTCATCATCATTCTCTGTGAGTTTCGGGAATCCCGGTCTCATTGTCAGGCGGATTGCACATGACGCATATTCCCCACCTTTATTTTTCTGACCCGCAATAGCAAATCCACCTTCCGGGATCTTTTTAATCATCCACAAAGAAGATTCTGCATCGTAGAGGATGTCAACACGGTCACCAATATAGATTCCTGTAGCATCCATTACTGCACGATTCAGCCGGAATCCCAGTTCAACCGCTCCCGTAGCTCTCTTGCTCTGTGTGACCACAATATTTCTGCTTTGAGCCAGACGTCCGCTCTTCGCTGCAAGTGTCGATAGTGAAATGAAGGCCATAACTCAACTCCAGCATATTGAATTTGGCTATTCTACGATCGATCTCGTCGAAGTGGAAACTGTATTTCTAATTTTTTCACGCGAAAGATGGAGCCCGGGCTCCTTGTAATCAAAAAATGATTACTATTGGTCAATAAATGGCTATATGAAATTTGTCATGGTTTTTCCATTACTACTTTGATTTACTTGTTACCTAATTCCGGTAATACTCCCATGATTTTCGTAACCACTTTTCGGTTACATCTTTATGCCTCCCATCTGTGAACTCAAGCATTAAAATCGGGATTTTCAAGACGGGGATTACATTTAACATACTGTTTTAGTGGAAAAATAACTTACATCACAGTAAATGGAGTTTATCTTTCCGCATAGGATTATATCCTGAGCTACACCCGGGATTCGAGAACATACGCAACATTGCCGTCGATTACCCTAAGAAACGACTGGCAGGCAGGATTACAGATAAAAAAAACCCGGCGCGGTGGCCGGGATCTTTACATCAGTTTACTTTCATATTTCTTTCTGCTTGCCCAATAAGAGCGTGGAATTCGTCAAAACTAAAATCCCAGGCAACATTATCAGGGCAACTAAAAATCTCTATCCGTAAACCAATTCCAGGTTCATTTGAAATCTCTGCAACCTGATTAGCCCCATAATAGATTTCATAAACAACATTTTCTCTATCTGGAAGACTTGCAATATGTGCCGTTAATTTACTCGTCATTTTGGTGGCTCCAAGAACCCTATAAGCTTACCTTGTGCATCATAACGTAAACCACGTCCACTCGAAGATATAATGTCAGTTACTTGCCCATAACGGCCTGTATTGCTTTGAACCACTGATTTATTTGGATCTTTCAAAATGCTGTCTACTATTTTTTGACCTTGTTCATTAATTGCAGATGGATTGCCCTTGGCTGAAGGGAAAGCGCTACCTTCACGACTCCCATGTTTCTGTAAGGCACGTCCAGCAAGAGTTAGATCACCTTTTTTAGAGGCTGGATCTATATGTTTCGCACCATCAGATAATTCATCAACAGACCATTTTCCTATTTGCTCTTTCGACGTTGGTTTATGACCTGTTTCATTATTCCGCGCATTTTCCTCATCCTGAGGCTCCCAGCCGCCCGGCGTTCCCGATCCCGTACCACCGATCTCCTGCTTCTGCTCGTCAGTCAGATCCTTACCAACATTAGGCTGGCCGTTCTCTTCTGAGCCATCACCGTTCAGCACATGGCCCGGTCCCCGTGAACCATCGCCACGGCTCGGATCGCGCACCGCACACTGTTCCCGCGTACCTTCACAGGCAATACCACCGCTCTCCCAGTCGTCTCCCTGTCCTGCGGCACCCGGCAGGATGGTGCTGCCGTTTGAGACTGCCGGAGGCGGGACAGGTGCAGGAACGGCCAGGAAATTGTTCTCAACAACAATGTTATCCGGCATTCATTACCGCAGCGAACGGCGTTTTTCCCTGTACCTTCAGCGGGTTAGAGACCGTTTTTCCTGCTGCGCTTTTCGGGCAGCAACTTTTTGCCCCGACGCGCCTTTTCCAACTGTTAAAGAGCAACAACGCCCTATCTTAGCCGCCGCCTTTGCCACTGTCATCAGTGGTTTTCCATCGCGGCGCGAGACGGGTCACAGCTTGTCTGTGGCCCGGTGAAGCGTCTGCCGGGTGCGGGCTGGCGAAGCCCGCAAGTGCCGTGAAGCGGCGCTTTGTTGCACCCTGCCTGACCGGGGTTTGATTTTGCATGACCACACGGACCAGGGCGGGAGCGGAAGCTGGCGAGCGGGCAGGGAGCAACGCAGTGCGACCCCGCGCAGCCAGACGCAGCCGGGCGGGCATAACGCCGTTAAGCGGAGGCCGTCAGGCCGACAACATTAAGGGGGTTTGCTGAGGGTTTGCACGATGATGGAGCCGCCAGGGACGGCGGCCGCCCCCGCCGTTCAACGCGGGGGCGCAAGACATAATGTGTATTATGCGATACGAGCCGCAACACGCGGCAACGCAGAGCAGACCGCACGGCGGCGAGCTTCGTATAATACCCCACATTATGTTTAATGGCCGGCTGCCCGGCTGATAACTCACAGAGGACGCTGCCGCTTAACGCCGGGCGGGCGGCCATTGACCCCCGCGCAACACCAGGGCTGATGAAGGGCAGATCGCGCCAGGGATGGCGCGCTCTGACCGTCCACTGAACCAGCGGCCTCACAGAGAGCGGGCTAACTCTCTGCATCGAACTCCGCTTCATAGTTCTGGCCGCCATACCAGATACCCAGGATTTGCACCTCAGTTTCCTCCACAACGAACGCGATTATGGTGTTTTTGCGGTAATGGGTGATGCGCAGGCCGGGTAACAGATCGTTTCTGATGTTACCCCGGTGAGGAACTTCGCTCAGTGCCTCGCAGTAGCTGACGATATTATCTGTATAGCTCAGTGCGGTTGCCGGAGAAGCCACTCCGGCAAGGTAACCATACAGTCTGGCAAGTTGTTCTTCGGCTTCCGGGCTGAACACAACCTGATAACGTTTCATGCTTCTCCTGTTGCTTTCCTGTGCTCTGCTTTCAGTCTGTTGCGGATATCCGCAGCGCTGCGGCCACTCGACGGATCGCTGTTCAGTGCATCATAAGCCGGGATAACCTGCTCACGCAGCCACTGCTCCATTGCATTGTCCCGGGCGGCCAGCGCCCGCAGACCTTCACGGATCACCTCACTTTCTGAGGCATATTCACCGCTGGCAACCCGCGCCTTAACCAGCGCCGCCATTTCATTTGGCAGCGTGATGCTCAGTTGTTGTGTGGTTCTCATGGTTCTGTCTCCGTTTTCAGCCAGTATGATTTAATCATACTCGCCTCTTTTTTCCCTGTCATCCGCTGCCGCATCCGTCTCCCCTTCTTCCACCTGCTCAGCCGGATGTGTTGACGCATGCACCGCCTGCAGCGCCCGGATGCTGACCTGGGTATATATCTGCGTACTTTCCACGCTGCGATGCCCCAGCATCGCCTGTATCCAGCGCAGGTCTGCGCCGTTCTCCAGCATCTGCGTGGCCATCGCATGACGGAACAGGTGGCAGCTGCCTTTTTCTATCCCTGAGTCTCTCAGGTACGGCACCACCGCCTGCGTGATGCCGTTGACCGTCAGCCCCGCCATCCCGTCCATTGCCACGAACAGCGCTTTGCACTCCGGCACCGCCACGATGCCCGGACGCACCTGATGCACCCAGCGCAGCAGCCACCGCTGCGCCCGCTCGCCCAGCGGGATAACCCGGTCATGACAGCCCTTGCCCTGCCTTATCGTCAGCACCCGGCGACTCACGTCCATGCTCCAGATATCCAGCCGCGCCACCTCTCCGCGCCGGATGCCCGTTGACCACAGCAGCTCCAGCAGCGCCCGGTCACGGATGCCCTGCGCCGTTGTCAGGTCACACAGGTTCATTATGTCTTCCACCTGCTCCACGCTCAGGATGGTGCGCGGCAGATGCTTCTCCAGTCGCGGCAGTTCCAGGTCTGCCGCCGGGTTCGCCAGGATTAGCCCCTGCCCGGACATCCACGAGAACCACACCTGCAGCGGCTGTAACGCCGTGCGCTGGGTGCGGCTGCTCAGCGGCTCGCCGTTACTTTTACGCCAGTCGTACAGATAACGCTGCCAGCGCTCCAGCACCGGGCGCGTCACTTCCCCTGCATAGTTCACGCCCCGCTCTGACGCCCAGCAGATAAAGCGGTAACTGTGATGGGTCTGCACCTTCAGCGTGGTTTCTGACCAGTTGCGTTCCCTGCGCCAGCGCACGAACCGCAGCAGCAGATGATAGAGGCTTTTCGGGTGCGAGGCCGGACCCACCGGCTGACGATACACATCATCAACGCTAAGAAGACGGTTTGAGCGGGGTTTGCGGTTAGCCATAGTGACGCTCCATTGTCAGGGCAGGCGGCTAAGAAGAAGATAACGGGGACGATGGCAGCAGCGGCGTTTTCTTTTTTCCTCTTATTACTGCGTTTTCACCAACCCGAACCACTTCGGGCGCTAAGCCTTCTGCTGCCTGGCCTGAGGCCGCTTTTCCCTGCCCGAACTTAGCCCGAACCTGACCCGAACTTGAGGCAGACTTGCTCTCTTCTGAACCGAACTTGCTGCCGGAAGGGTCAGACTTGCGCTTACCGCCCCCGTTATTCTCTGCCGTTTCATCCACGTTCAGCAGCCCGCACAGATGGTTTTCATCACCGTTGCCGCCATCCCACAGCAGTTCATAGCGCAGCAGATGCCCCCGGCTGCCACCGTGCTGCAGCAGATATTCCATTTCACTCAGCCGGATGCAGTGATGCTTCAGCTGGCTGTCGCTCCAGTTTGTCCATTCGCGGATATCCCGCCGCGTGAACCGTACTTCTGACGGCTGGCAGCTCAGCTGCCCGGCCATCTCTCCGACCATCTGCTGTATCAGCATCAGCAGCTTCCTCGTCTGCGGCGGCATCTCGTCCAGGGTTCGCCCCAGCACTTCATGCGCCAGCCGGTTAGCCAGCGCGATATCGGACGGCTGTACTTCGATATACTCGATAACCGCACCGCGATGCTCTGCCCGCTTTACTTCCCGCTGATACTGATGCAGCAGCGTGATGCTTTGTATCAGCGTCAGATACTTCATATGGTCGCGCCGGGTGCGGGTTTTATCGCTCAGGAAGGTCAGCTTTTCCGCGTAAGGATTGACGACTTTCAGCGGCCTGAGTAACCGCTGCGCGTTCTGATGCAGCCGGGTTAAGTACCCCTTTTCACTCCCGGCCAGCAGCCCTTCCAGCGTCTGCGCCTGCCGCTGGCGGGCGTGGATAGCTTTGGTCTGCTCCTGCGACTCATTCACCGTCAGCACCAGGCAGCGGTTCAGCAGCTCTTCATCCACATCTGAAGCCGTTGTCGTTAACATCAGCATCACCGGCCCTTTGACGCTGTACTCTCTGGTCACCAGCTCGCCTGACGATTCATCTTTGCCGGTTGACGCTATCTTCAGCTCACCATCTGACTGCAACAGCTTCAGCGCATACGCCGCCTGCCTGACCCCTTCTTCTTCCGCTATCGCCAGTATCTTGTGTTGTAACGAGGTTTCACCCAGGTAATACAGGCTCTGCCCGGTCATGGCGCTGTACTGCACCCGCTCTTCTTCCGGGATTAAGCCCAGCACCGCATCCATTAAGCTACTTTTTCCGGCAGCGCTGGACGACTGGATTAACACCGCCAGCGGCCGGTCAAGCTTGCGTGACGTGGCCGCCAGATAGCCGGTCAGCAGATTAGTCGATTCACCCACCACCCCGCAGGTGGCAAGGTCAGCAACGATACGCTCAGCCAGTTCAGGCGACTTCAGCAACTCAAGCGCCGCCGCTTCTTCCTCAGCATTCAGCGTCACCCCGGTGGCCGCACTTTCCTGCTCCGCCTCCTGACGCAGCTTATCCTGCTGCTGCTCCAGCAACAGCAGCACCCGCCCGGCCTCGCGTTTGATAATGCTCAGTTCACATGCAAGTTCATTCGCTGCGGTACTGACGAACGCCATCCGCTGTTTGGCGTGGTACATATCCAGCTGGTCAACGTGGAACGCTCCGCTGGTTTCATCCAGTACCCGAACATTGACCTTCATGACCTCAGGTAAAAGATTCTTCTGCCAGCCGCGTACCCGCCACACCCGCGAACCGGAGCGTAACAGCAGCTCACCTGAAGGCAGGGTTTCACAGGCGATGGTTTCAGCAGGCTGCTGAGCCGGTTGCAAGGCCGGTTGGGCGGCTAAAGAAGGGATGTTTTCACTGTGCCCGGGCGCGGACTCAGGTGCTGCCATTCTGACCGCCTGCTCCAGCGCCATACCCAGCGCACTTTCCGGGCTGCTGCTTTTCAGGGCGAACGCATTCGCATCCAGCCCCGCCGGGAAGCGCACCCGCCAGCCCTCGATCCCCACGCCTGCCAGTTCAGCGGCCACCGTCTCAGCACCCCGATCCCCGGCTTCATCCCGATCGAAGGCGATCAGCACCCGTTTGATCCCGTGATGCTGCAGCGCCGCCAGGTGATCGCCGGTAAAGCCGTTCACCCCGTAAGCGCTGATCACATTACGGTAACCGGCACACCAGAAGGTCATCGCATCGATCAGCGCTTCGCACAGGATCACTTCTTCACTGCCTTTCAGTGCGGCTTCATTCCACACTCCGGCCAGCGGTGACGGCAGATACAGATGTTTGGCCGACCCCTTTATGATCTGATGATCGGCCAGGGTGCGCCGCCCGTACAGCTGCAACACCCGGCCACGCTGCGCCACGTTCACCGACTCAGACCAGCCCGCCACCGGCACCACCAGACAGCCACGGAAGTGATCCTGACGGGTGCTTTCACGCAGTACGCCCAGCCCGGTCAGCCTGTCGCGCAGCCGCCTGCCCTCTTTGCCCTGCGACGACGGCAGCACCCCGGCCACCCCGTGCGCCCCGGCGAACCCCAGCTTAAAGTGACTGACCAATTCAGGATGATTCAGCCCGCGCATCTCCAGCCACGCCAGCGCTTCCGGGGAGTTTTTCAGGTTGTGGTGATAGAAGTCCGTTACCTGACGCAGCAGCGCCTGACCGTCATCATCGAGATCAGTCAGCGTCTGACGGACTGGCGCGGAAGCAGGAACGACAGCGGCTGAAGAAGACAGGGAACCTGCCAGCTCGCGCAGCCGCAGCACCGCTTTTGGCAGCGAGAAGTTTTCTGTTTTCATCAGCCAGTCAACCACCGACCCCGCCGCCCCGCAGCCGAAGCAGTGATACAGGTTGTTATCAGGAGAGATGACGCAGGACGGGGTTTGTTCATCGTGGAACGGGCACAGCAGCACCCGGTCTTTGCCCTGCTTACGCAGCCGGTGCCCCTGAGATTCCGCCAGCGCGGCCAGCGAGACGCTGCGCTTTAAGGCGTCCAGTTCCTTCTGTGGGATGCGGGGCATATCACGACTCCTGTTAAAAACCTGTCAAGACCACTTTAGTGTTTTAATATGGTACATCATGATGTATTATTGGCAAGGGTTAATTTTTACAGGGGGTAATATCATGCGCATGTCATCACACTGGTATCTGCTCACCATGTCATTACCTGCCCGACTTAACTCACTGCGTAAAGAGCTTGGCCTGTCCCAGCAGGCAATGGCTGATGCCGTTGGCCTGCACGTTAACAGCTGGAAGAAGTACGAGAGCGGCCACGCGATGCCTTCCCTTGACGCTCTGAAGAAGATTGCCACCACGCTGCATGTCAGCACCGATTTTTTGCTGTTTGATGAACATGAACGTGGACCAGACGGGGAACTTGCGCTTCAGTTTGAAGCTGTCAGCCAGCTGCCGGAGAACGAGCAGGCGATAGTACGCGAAGTGCTGGAGAGTCTGATTATCAAGTACCAGGCTCGCCGCTGGGATTCAGCAAGGAAGGCAGCTAAAGAAGGGAGTTAACACAAGCGCGGGCTGAAGGTGCTTGCAACACCAACAACCCGCTGACCACAACCAACTAAACGGGAGTTGATTATGGCTGACACGCATCATAAGTCAGAGATACCGGCGTCCACAACCACGCGGGCTTACACCGTGAGTTATGTCCGGGATTCGAGAACATACGCACAGTTACCGGCGATTACCCTCCGGGGCAACTGGCTGGCAGAAGCGGGATTCAGCACCGGTACGCCGCTGGCGGTTAAGGTGCTGCCGGGCTGCCTGATTATCACCGTGCGCGAACCGGCACCGGAGGCACCCGCCGAACCGGAGATTATGCAGACGCTGAAGCAGGTCTGTAAGCTGTCGGCGCGTAAGCAGCAGCAGGTGAAGGATTTTGTGCAGGTGATTAGTGCGCCGCAGATAAGAGCAGTTAACTGACTGGATTAAATAGTAAAATCCCGGCGCGGTGGCCGGGATTTTATCAGCTGAGCATAATATTATGAGGCATCGTCCAGCTCATCAAGCAGATCACGGAACTTCTCCTCTAACTCCGCAAGCTTTTCTTCACTCTGCATTTTATCCTTGTAGACATGCCGGGTGAGAGAGAAAAGCGTTTCAGCAAGACCGCCATAACTTTTAATCAGGCTCTCTGTTTTCTTCTTCTTTTTCTCCCATTCTCTCAACGAAACGCATTTTTTATGTTCGTTGAAAACAGACTCAGGATCGCTCAGAAGCAGCTCAATCACATCCCTTTCTATGATATAGGATGTCTGTGTTGTAGCACACCGGGCGATAGAAGAAGTGGTATTAACATTACAGTGCCGTACCGGAATAAAGTATTTCTTTTCCAGGATTTCCACGATTGCCGGGAGCCTGAGAACCTCATAATCCGCTGCAATATTATTTCCAGCCGAGGTCAGTCGCTCTGCGCGAAGAAGAGAGCACAGTACGACAACCTGAGCATGCTTCATGCGGTTAATTTGCAATAACATCCCCGGATGGGCAGAGAATTTTGAAGCCAGCTCAGCACGAGCAACAGAAGGGTCTGTTGTTAATAATGCCATTATAGTTTTCCTTAGCTATTGATATTTAAACAATAAGACGATAAGGACAACCACTTTGATGTATAGCAGAGGTAGCTGACTTAAGTTCAGTCATACTTAAAGTTGTAGCCATAAATATGCGTAATGCGCATAATGTTATGGCAACCTTCTGTAATACGTCTGTATACAGCGGTTGGTGCAGGCAGGGTTCGGAGTAAGTCGCCAAACTATGTTTCCGTTCCCTGCCTTTTCCTTCGTCATCTTTCTATTCATCACCCAGACTGAAGATAACCTGACCTTTCTCCATCTGCGTGTCTGAATCCTGTGAGAACTTTTTTACCTGTTCATCATCATTCTCTGTGAGTTTCGGGAATCCCGGTCTCATTGTCAGGCGGATTGCACATGACGCATATTCCCCACCTTTATTTTTCTGACCCGCAATAGCAAATCCACCTTCCGGGATCTTTTTAATCATCCACAAAGAAGATTCTGCATCGTAGAGGATGTCAACACGGTCACCAATATAGATTCCTGTAGCATCCATTACTGCACGATTCAGCCGGAATCCCAGTTCAACCGCTCCCGTAGCTCTCTTGCTCTGTGTGACCACAATATTTCTGCTTTGAGCCAGACGTCCGCTCTTCGCTGCAAGTGTCGATAGTGAAATGAAGGCCATAACTCAACTCCAGCATATTGAATTTGGCTATTCTACGATCGATCTCGTCGAAGTGGAAACTGTATTTCTAATTTTTTCACGCGAAAGATGGAGCCCGGGCTCCTTGTAATCAAAAAATGATTACTATTGGTCAATAAATGGCTATATGAAATTTGTCATGGTTTTTCCATTACTACTTTGATTTACTTGTTACCTAATTCCGGTAATACTCCCATGATTTTCGTAACCACTTTTCGGTTACATCTTTATGCCTCCCATCTGTGAACTCAAGCATTAAAATCGGGATTTTCAAGACGGGGATTACATTTAACATACTGTTTTAGTGGAAAAATAACTTACATCACAGTAAATGGAGTTTATCTTTCCGCATAGGATTATATCCTGAGCTACACCCGGGATTCGAGAACATACGCAACATTGCCGTCGATTACCCTAAGAAACGACTGGCAGGCAGGATTACAGATAAAAAAAACCCGGCGCGGTGGCCGGGATCTTTACATCAGTTTACTTTCATATTTCTTTCTGCTTGCCCAATAAGAGCGTGGAATTCGTCAAAACTAAAATCCCAGGCAACATTATCAGGGCAACTAAAAATCTCTATCCGTAAACCAATTCCAGGTTCATTTGAAATCTCTGCAACCTGATTAGCCCCATAATAGATTTCATAAACAACATTTTCTCTATCTGGAAGACTTGCAATATGTGCCGTTAATTTACTCGTCATTTTGGTGGCTCCAAGAACCCTATAAGCTTACCTTGTGCATCATAACGTAAACCACGTCCACTCGAAGATATAATGTCAGTTACTTGCCCATAACGGCCTGTATTGCTTTGAACCACTGATTTATTTGGATCTTTCAAAATGCTGTCTACTATTTTTTGACCTTGTTCATTAATTGCAGATGGATTGCCCTTGGCTGAAGGGAAAGCGCTACCTTCACGACTCCCATGTTTCTGTAAGGCACGTCCAGCAAGAGTTAGATCACCTTTTTTAGAGGCTGGATCTATATGTTTCGCACCATCAGATAATTCATCAACAGACCATTTTCCTATTTGCTCTTTCGACGTTGGTTTATGACCTGTTTCATTATTCCGCGCATTTTCCTCATCCTGAGGCTCCCAGCCGCCCGGCGTTCCCGATCCCGTACCACCGATCTCCTGCTTCTGCTCGTCAGTCAGATCCTTACCAACATTAGGCTGGCCGTTCTCTTCTGAGCCATCACCGTTCAGCACATGGCCCGGTCCCCGTGAACCATCGCCACGGCTCGGATCGCGCACCGCACACTGTTCCCGCGTACCTTCACAGGCAATACCACCGCTCTCCCAGTCGTCTCCCTGTCCTGCGGCACCCGGCAGGATGGTGCTGCCGTTTGAGACTGCCGGAGGCGGGACAGGTGCAGGAACGGCCAGGAAATTGTTCTCAACCGCATTCTTACCGGTCTGCGCCGCCGTTAACGCTCCCGCAGTATCGCCTG
>CALYQW010000042.1 GCA_945290265.1 uncultured Erwinia sp. | reverse complement strand
CAAAATCTTAAAACCCAAACCCAGAAGAATGTTTGGTTTTTATGCCTTTGCCTTTACTTTTGACCTGGCTTTGGGTTTTGACCTTTGGGCGGCATCAGGAACGTCGCTGAGGTTACGCTGATTTCCAGGAAGAGCGGCCATGGAGGGCCGCGAAAGGCGTGCTTCGCCTGGACGGCGAATCACGCCGGTCCGCCAGAAAGCGGCGTGGCCGAGGGGACCTGCGCAGCAGGCGATGTGACGCCGCAAGCACGGGGTCAAGGGGCGATTGCGCCTGATCGCCCCTTGTCGCCAGCCCGCAGAGCGGGATGGAGAAACGTTGTTGACCTTAGCTTTCGCGCAGCGAAAGTGCCCTGGCCCTGGCCTTTAAAAAACCAGCGTTAGCTAATTATCAAGCGTTAGCGCTAAAATCAAACTCCGCCCAAATCGGCGCATGATCCGACGGCTTCTCCATCCCACGAATAACATAATCAATCCCACTGCCGGTGCAGCAGCCTGCCAGCGACTGACTGGCCAGAATCAAATCAATACGCAGCCCGCGATTATCATCAAACCCTTTTGAACGGTAATCAAACCACGAAAAACAGTCGTCAGTTTCCGGATGCTGCTGACGCCAGGTATCCACCAGACCCCAATTCATCAGGGTATCCATCCACTGACGCTCCTCCGGCAGGAAAGAACACTTGCCGGTACGCAGCCAGCGTTTACGGTTGTCTTCACCGATGCCGATATCGCGGTCGCTGCTGCTGATATTCATATCACCCATAATCAGTACCGGACGATCGGCGCTGTGCTGCTGCTCCAGGTAGTGCTGTAAATCCTGGTAGAACTTCGCTTTGGCCGGGAACTTGGTGGGATGATCGCGGCTTTCACCCTGCGGGAAATACCCGTTCATTACCGTCAGCGGGCCGGCAGGAGTGTCCAGATCAACCATGATCATCCGGCGCTGGGCATCTTCATCATCCGCCGGAAAGCCTCGGCGCACGGCCAGCGGAGTACTTTTGGTCAGCATGGCCACGCCATAGTGACCTTTCTGACCATGATAAAAAACGTGATAACCCAGCTTCTGCACGTCTTCCAGCGGGAACATATCATCGTGAACTTTGGTTTCCTGCAGCCCAATCACATCAGGCTGATGCTGTTTGACAATTGCCGTCAGCTGGTGAGGACGTGCGCGCAGCCCGTTGATATTAAAAGAGACAAATTTCATAGTCTTCGCCGTTTATCCGGAAAAAAAGATGGCGGGATGGTAGCAGAGTTTCCGGCAGTAAATAAAGCGCCCACCGCGTTTGCTGATAACAGGTCGTAGAGCCAGAAAAGAGTAAAGCGGGATAGTTCAGAATGGTGGTGGGAGAAGGATTCGAACCTTCGAAGTCGATGACGGCAGATTTACAGTCTGCTCCCTTTGGCCGCTCGGGAACCCCACCAGGGGAAGAGTGTTAACAGATAAGCGGATAAGTGATGGTGGTGGGAGAAGGATTCGAACCTTCGAAGTCGATGACGGCAGATTTACAGTCTGCTCCCTTTGGCCGCTCGGGAACCCCACCACTGGCCTTACAGTTTGCCTGTTAAGCGGGGCGCATCATATCAAATGAACCGATGCTGTAAAGCCCCGGATAGCTTCAGCAGGTGTGTTTGCCGATTTTTTGCCCGTGATGCTGTTTTGCCAGGCAAAACAGCATCAACAGTGGACAGTTAAAGAATGATGGTGCGGTTACCGTAAACAAACACCCGTTGATTTAACACTTCATACAGCGCACGGCTCAGCGCATTTTTCTCCACGTCGCGTCCCGCGCGCATCATATCTTCGGCGCTGTAGGTATGATCAACGTGGATCACGTCCTGCATAATAATCGGGCCTTCGTCGAGGTTATCATTCACAAAGTGCGCAGTGGCTCCGATGATTTTCACGCCACGCTCATACGCCTGGTGATAGGGACGGGCACCGATAAACGCCGGCAGGAACGAATGGTGTATATTGATAATCTGATTCGGGTAGCGCTGAACGAACGCCGGGGTTAGCACACGCATATATTTTGCCAGCACCACATAATCCGGCTTAAAGCGATCGATCTCCGCAGCCATATTGTTATCGTGCTGCTCACGGCTCATGCCTTCGTGACTCACCAGCAGGAACGGAATATCAAAGCGTTCCACCAGCGGGCGTAGGGTATCATGGTTACCGACCACGGCAGCAATTTCCACGTCCAGATCGCCATAGGCGCTTTTCATCAGCAAATCGCCCAGGCAGTGGGCTTCTTTCGTGACCAGAATGACTATCCGCTGACGACCCGCAGGCTGCAGTTCGCGCACGGAGCCTTCCGGCAGCGCACTGTCGAGATCGGCCAGCAGGGTGCTGTCATTGAAAATGCCTTCCAGCTCGGTGCGCATAAAGAAACGGCCGGTACGGTGGTCAACGAACTCATTGTTTTGCACAATATTCAGTTCGTGCTTGTAACAGATATTAGTGATTTTTGCGATCAGCCCTTTTGCGTCCGGGCAGATAGTGCGAAGAACTTTACGTTGCATGTTTTGCGCTTGCATTACGATGTGGATCCTATCGATACATAGGGAAAGCCGGGTCAGGACTGACCACAACATTTCTTATATTTTTTCCCGGAACCACACGGGCACCGGTCATTGCGTCCCAGTGGTGGGACAACACCGTCGATATAGTACCAGCGTTGTTCCTCACGAAGGAAGCGTGAACGTTCATAGATTGCGCGTTTACTATTATTTTCTGTAAAGGTGGCAAAAAAAGTCACCCAGCCTTCATCTGCGCTGGCAGAATCGGTGGTTTCCGTCACATTAAGCCCGTTCCAGTAGGTTTCAGCGAAACTCTGTTCGATATGGGTAGTAAGCTGCGGCGAACGGCAGGAGGGGTGCCAGGTTGCGATCAGCCAGGCCAGGTCGCACTTCACATATGCACTGTAGCGTGAGCGCATTAAGGCTTCAGGGGTGGCGGGATAGCTGTCGCCGCTTAGATACGGCCCGCAACATAGGCTATACTCCGATCCACTACCACAGGGACAGACTTCGGACACAGTAACTCCGGACAGTTAGGCAATTCAGTGATTAAGAGCTCAAACGGACAGGCTCTGAGATGAATCGCCATAGTAAACCAACCTGCGTGGGGATATCACGCAGAGAATATGAATTATTATAGTGGCGCTGCCACACTAACGCGGATTTGGGCAACACCAGGATAAAGAATAAAAAAGCGTGATAAAGAACATGTTAGTTAAGCCGAATCTTATAGGCACAGCGATGATATATGTATCACTATTAAGATATCGGTTATGCAGGGGAGAAACATGGACAAGCCGCTAAGAGGCAAGCGAATCCTTATCGTTGAAGAGGATGCGGACTTTCGCTGCCGCATGGAAAACTTCCTGACTGAACTGGGTGCCGTGCTGCGTTCTGCAGCGGATGGCACCACGGCACTGCGCTTTTTACAGTATAGCCTTCCCGATTTACTTATCTGCGATCTTTCCCATCCCGATACTGACGGCTCTGTGCTGGTGGAGTATTTGCGCAGCCAGGGGAGTAAATTACCTATCCTCGTGATTTCAGCGACACAAAATATGTCAGATATCGCGCAGATGCTGCGACTGGGCGCGCAGGATGTGCTGCTGAAACCCATCAATGAGATGACGCGCCTGCGTGAAGCCGTGTTTGAATGCCTTTTCCCCTCTATGTTTACCTCTAAGATCAATGAAGAAGAGCAGTTGTTTCAGGACTGGGACGCGCTGGCGCAGGATCCTCAGGCTGCCAGTCGGTTATTACGCGAATTGCAGCCTGCGGTGCGGCAAAAAATCGCCGCTTGTCGCGTAAGTTATCGGCAACTGACGGCGGCAGAACAACCCGGTCTTGTGTTTGATGTCGCGGCGCTGTCGGAAAACGATCTGGCCTTTTACTGCCTGGACGTCACCCGCGCGGGGGACAACGGTGTACTGGCCGCATTATTATTACGGGCATTATTTAATGGTTTGTTACAGGAACATCTTTCAGGCTCATCTCAGCGATTACCGGAATTAAACAGTCTGCTTAAACAGGTTAATTTATTATTACGTCAGGCCAATCTCCACGGTCAGTTTCCACTGCTGGTTGGGTATTATCATCGCCCGCTAAAAAGTTTAATCCTAATCTCTGCCGGATTAAATGCGCGATTAACAATTGATAACCATCAATACCAGTTAAGTAATGGTGTTCCCCTTGGCACACTGGGTAACGCCTATTTCAGCCAAATTAATCAGCACACGGATGCCTGGCAATGTCAGGTGTGGGGGGCGGGTGGCCGATTGGAGATAAGATTGTCGGTAATATAATCAGTTAGCAGGTCTGCTGAGCCCTGGCTGGCAGACAGTTCAGCGGGGATGGTTTACCATTGGGTATTAATCTTAAATTGGCTGAAATCAAATTAACAGTCTAAAGGCTGAAAGCCTGAACTGGTATACTGATTCCAGTGTCTGATGACATATCAAGTATTTGCTTGAGCGTTTTAATTGAGAGGTTCTTTGATGTCTGCCTGTAAATCAAAAGTAAGAAAAGCGGTGATCCCTGTTGCAGGTCTGGGAACACGTATGCTGCCAGCCACGAAAGCGATTCCTAAAGAAATGCTGCCGCTGGTTGATAAACCGCTGATCCAGTATGTGGTGAATGAGTGTATCGCTGCCGGAATCAATGAAATCGTGCTGGTGACTCACTCATCAAAAAACTCCATTGAAAACCATTTCGATACCAGCTTTGAACTGGAAGCCATGCTGGAAAAACGCGTCAAGCGCCAGTTACTGGAAGAGATCCAGTCAATCTGCCCGCCTCATGTCACCATTATGCAGGTGCGCCAGGGGCTGGCGAAAGGTCTCGGCCACGCCGTTATGTGCGCGCATCCGGTGATTGGTGATGAACCTGTTGCGGTGATCCTGCCGGACGTCATCCTTGATGAATACGAATCCGATTTGTCAAAAGATAATCTCGCAGAGATGATTAAACGTTTTGATGAAACCGGTTACAGCCAGATCCTGGTGGAGCCGGTGGAAGATGTGACGGCCTACGGTGTGGTTGACTGTAAAGGGGTCGACCTGCAACCCGGAAACAGCGTGCCGATGGTGGGCGTGGTTGAAAAACCAAAAGCCGAACAGGCACCGTCCAACCTGGCCGTGGTGGGTCGTTACGTACTGTCTGCGGATATCTGGCCACTGCTGGCTAAAACCCCTCCGGGTGCCGGTGATGAAATTCAGCTCACTGATTCAATTGCCATGCTGATGGAAAAACAGACGGTAGAGGCTCATCACCTGAAAGGTAAAAGCCATGACTGCGGCAATAAACTCGGTTATATGCAGGCCTTTGTGGAATATGGTGTACGCCATCCATCACTGGGTGCAGAATTTAAAAGCTGGCTGGAAGGCGCAATCGGCAATAAAAAATAAACATTATTTTTTTACCAGGATGAAACAATGAAAGTTACCGTATTTGGTATCGGCTATGTTGGTCTGGTTCAGGCTGCTGTTCTGGCTGAAGTCGGGCATGATGTGCTGTGCATTGATATCGACCAGAATAAAGTCGATAACCTTAAAAAAGGGATGATTCCCATTTTTGAGCCGGGCCTGACGCCACTGGTGGTAGAAAATTATGAGGCGGGTCGCCTTAAATTTTCTACCAACGCAGAGGAAGGGGTTAAGCATGGGATGATGCAGTTTATCGCCGTAGGAACGCCACCGGATGAGGATGGCTCTGCTGACCTGAAATATGTAACGGCCGTGGCACGCACCATTGCACAATATATGGATTCGCATAAGGTTGTTCTGGATAAATCCACGGTACCGGTCGGCACGGCCGATCGGGTGCGCAAGGTCATGCAGGAAACGCTGAAAGCTCGTGGGGCTGATTTCACCTTTGACGTGGTATCTAACCCGGAATTCCTGAAAGAAGGCGCGGCGGTTAGCGACTGTATGCGTCCTGAGCGTATTGTTGTTGGTACTGACAATGACGATGTGGTTGAGCTGCTACGCGAACTATATGAGCCTTTTAACCGCAACCATGATCGCATGATCCTGATGGATATCCGCAGTGCCGAACTGACCAAGTACGCGGCGAACTGTATGCTGGCGACCAAAATCAGTTTTATGAATGAGATTTCCAATCTCGCCGAGCGTTTGGGGGCGGATATCGAAAAAGTGCGTCAGGGGATTGGCTCCGACTCACGTATTGGTTACTCTTTTATTTATCCTGGCTGCGGTTACGGTGGTTCCTGTTTCCCGAAAGATGTGCAGGCACTGATCCGTACCGCGCAAAGCATTGGCTATACGCCACGTCTGTTACAGGCGGTGGAAGAGGTCAATGACTCGCAGAAACATAAGCTGCCGGCGTTTATCAAACACCACTTTGGTAACCAGTTACAGGGCAAAACATTTGCACTGTGGGGGCTGTCATTTAAGCCGAATACCGACGATATGCGTGAAGCCTCAAGCCGGGTGCTGATGGAAGCTCTGTGGGAAGCGGGAGCCAGCGTTCAGGCATTTGATCCTGAAGCGATGGATGAGGCTCAGCGCATATACGGGCATCGTAGCGATCTGAAGTTGATGGGCACTAAAGAAGCGGCGTTGCAGGGGGCAGATGGCCTGGTGATCTGCACCGAATGGCAAAATTTCCGCGCGCCCGACTTTGATCAACTAAAACAGTCACTGAAACAACCCGTGATTTTTGATGGCCGTAACCTGTATGATCCTGAAAGGCTCAATAAGCGCGGTTTTGTTTATTATGCAATCGGCCGCGGAGCATCACTTCAAATTGCATAATTAATGGTGAATATATGAAATATCTGGTTACCGGTGCGGCAGGGTTTATAGGTTGTTCAGTTGCGCAACGCCTGCTTGCTGCCGGTCACCAGGTTGTCGGTCTCGACAACCTGAACGGTTATTACGACGTTAACCTGAAAAAAGCCCGCCTTGCCCTGATTAATTCTCATCCCTGTTTTCAATTTGCCCAGATTGATCTGGCCGATCGCGTGGCGATGGCAAAGTTATTTCTTCATCATGGTTTTCAGCGCGTGATCCATCTGGCGGCGCAGGCGGGAGTCCGCTATTCACTGGAAAATCCGTTGGCCTATGCCGATGCCAACCTGGTGGGGCATGTCAATATTCTCGAAGGCTGCCGTCATCATCAGATTGAACATCTGCTGTATGCGTCTTCCAGTTCAGTCTATGGCCTGAACCGTAAAATGCCTTTCTCCACCGATGACAGTGTTGATCATCCGGTTTCACTGTATGCCGCAACCAAAAAAGCCAATGAGCTGATGTCTCACAGTTATTCGCATTTATATGGTATCCCGACCACCGGACTGCGGTTTTTTACCGTTTACGGACCGTGGGGACGCCCGGATATGGCGCTATTTAAATTTACCCGCGCCATGCTGGCGGGTGAGAAAATAGATGTTTATAACAATGGCGAAATGCGGCGTGACTTTACCTACATTGACGATATAACCGAAGCGATGATGCGGCTGGTGGACAGTATTCCACAGGCCGATCCGCAGTGGACGGTGGAGCAGGGGAGCCCGGCCAGCAGCTCGGCACCGTATCGGGTGATTAATATCGGTAACAGTCAGCCGGTACCACTGATGGAATATATCAGTGCGCTGGAGAAAGCGCTGGGAATGACGGCAGATAAAAATATGATGCCGATGCAACCCGGTGATGTACATGAAACCAGCGCGGATACCACCCCTCTGTACCAGCTAACCGGTTTCAAATCACAGACTGGCGTGGAACAGGGCGTAGCGCAGTTTGTCAAATGGTATAAAGATTTTTATTGCTAACCCGCGAACATAACAATAGAAAAAGGACGCCGTGGCGTCCTTTATTTTTTACCTGGGGAAGATCATCTGAGACAAAAGAGCCATAATAACTACAGGTAATGAGAGGTGGACCTTAAAATTAATTACAGCAGGAAGTCGCCCAGCTGTTTACCCTCTTCTTCGACAGCTTTTTTGATTACCGCAGGCGTACGACCCTGACCAGTCCAGGTTTTGGTTTCACCATTTTCATCAATGTATTGATATTTTGCCGGGCGGGCAGCGCGTTTAGATTTTCCTGGCGCTTTAGCGGCAGCCTGGCTTGCCAGCAGTTCGTTTGGATCAATACCATCGGCAATTAACATATCGCGATATTGCTGCAGTTTACGTGAACGCTCTTCTACTTCGGCCTGCACCTGGCTTTCTTCATCACGGCGTTCATTAACCACAACTTCTAATTTTTCCAGCATCTCTTCCAGAGTTTCCAGGGTGCATTCTCTGGCCTGGGCACGCAGTGTGCGGATATTGTTTAAAACTTTGAATGCTTCGCTCATTGTCCAAATCTCTATTTTAAAATGGTGGATTTACATTTGCTGGCTAATAGTAATGATGTGTGTTAGGAACTGCAATAGATAAAATTGTAATAAATCCATAAACAGTAAATCTAAGGATTAACGTCGGGAAAAAGGCCGTGGTAAATAAAGAGTCTCCCTGAATAAAATAGGCGATATCCGGCTAATATTCCAGCGACTGATGATAGAGAAATCTTATTTCTGTGCGTTTTCAACCCCCGTTTTTCTTATCGCTGTGATAGAATTTAACCTCTTTCTGATGCCTGAGAGGCTTTATCCATAATGGCGCAACTCTATTTCTATTACTCGGCGATGAATGCCGGAAAATCGACAGCATTACTGCAGTCGTCTTATAATTACCTTGAACGCGGCTTACGCACGCTGGTGTATACCGCCGCGATTGATAATCGGTTTGGTTCTTCTCAGGTCAGTTCTCGCATCGGACTTTCCTCTCCAGCGAGGTTGTATAATAACCTGACGGCATTATTTGCCGAAATTGCCGATCAGCATCGTTTGGAACCGGTTCACTGCGTATTGGTAGATGAAAGCCAGTTTCTGACCCGTGAACAGGTCAAAGCGCTGGCGGAGGTCGTTGATCTGCTGGATATACCGGTGCTTTGTTATGGCTTACGCACAGATTTTCGCGGTGAATTGTTTTCCGGCAGCCAGTATTTGCTGGCCTGGTCAGATAAGTTAGTGGAACTGAAAACTATTTGTTATTGCGGAAGAAAAGCCGGCATGGTGTTGCGCCTGGATGCGACCGGAAAGCCTTTTCAGGAAGGGGAACAGGTGCAAATTGGTGGTAATGAAAATTATGTCTCTGTCTGTCGAAAACATTACTATGAAGCATTGAAAAGTGGTCGTTTATCGGCGGTGCACTGTATTAAAGTACCAGAATAAATAATTTTGGCCTTTGGCTTTCAGCGTGATTATTTCCGCCTTCATTCATTAGTTGTGCGAATCTATTATATCCGAATCATAAAAAATACCCTGCCGCGATAATCGCTGGCAGGGTATTAGTCCTTTTAATCGGAATGGATACAGGCGCTAATTTTTCGCCACTTCATTCTTCTTTTTATCGACAGGATTAACATCTTTTTTACCAGCGGCAAGTTTGATGATTTAATAAATTCCTGGCCATAAAAGCTGTCCAGCTGCACCTGCTTCACCTCTGAAATCAGCGGAAAGCGTGGATTAGCGCCGGCACACTGATCGTCGAGTGCGTTCTCTCATCAGTTGATCCAGTTTCGCCAGGAAATCCGCTTCCTTTACCCCGGCATCACGGATTGACTGTGGGATCCCCAGAGTGGATTTCAGGCCTTCCAGCCAGTCCAGCAGCTTCCCGATTTTCTGCGCGGTGCGGTCACCGGCAGCACTCAGATGCAGAAAATCGGCAATTTCAGCATAACAACGTCACGCCTGCGGGCGGTCATACTGACTGAAGGCGGTTTGTTTGCTTGGATTATCATTGGCGCTATAGCGAATCACATTACAGATAAGCAGGGCATTGGCCAGACCCTGCGCAACTTGGAACTCAGAGCACAGCTTGTGCGCCATTGAGTGACAGACGCCGAGGAACGCATTGGCATAGGCAATGCCGGCAATGCTTGCCACATCTATGTACCTTCTCACTTGCCACCGGATTTTAGCACCATCACGATAACTGTCCGGCAGATACTCTTTCAGCAGCTTCAGCGCCTGTAGCGCCTGACCGTCGGTATATTCGTTTGCCAGTACCGAGACGCAAGCCTCAAGGGCATGGGTCACGGCATCCAGACCACCGTGTGCACACAGTGATTTTGGTATATTCATCACCAGATTGGCATCGACAATCGCCACATGCGGGATCAGTACATAATCCGCCAGCGGATATTTCTGGCCGCTCACGTTATCGGTCACCACGGCAAACGGCGTGACATCTGAGCCGCTACCGGATGTGGTGGGAACGGTCACCAGTCTGACCTTAAACCCCATTTTCAGGAAGGTATAGATGCGCATACGAATATCCTTAAAGCGCAGCGCCAGATCGGCGAAATGGGTTTTCGGGTGTTCGTACAGTACCCACATGATTTTCGCCGCATCCATTGGCGAGCCGCCGCCGAGCGCAATCATCACATCCGGCTTAAAGGCATGCATCTGTGCTGCGCCTTTACGCACCACGATCAGGGTCGGATCGGCTTCCACTTCAAAAAATACCTCGGTTTCCACGCCGTGCGCTTTTCAGCACCTTAGTGACCTGTTCCGCGTAACCGTTATTAAACAGGTACTGGTCGGTAACGATAAAGGCGCGTTTTGCTCCGTCAGTGGTAATCTCTTCGAGGGTAATAGGCAGGGATTTTCGGCGGAAATAGATCGACTGCGGAAGTTTATGCCACAACATATTCTCTGCTCGCTTGGCAACAGTTTCAGGTTAATCAGATGTTTAAGTCCTACGTTCTCTGAAATGAAGTTACCGCCCCAGGAGCCGTAGCCGAGGGTTGATGACGGTGCCAGCTTAAAGTTATACAGGTCACCGATCCCTCCCTGTGATGCCGGGGTGTTGATCAGAATACGGGCGGTTTTTATCCGGTCGCCTAAGTAGTTAATCCGATCCGGCTGAATATCCAGATATATTCAGAGGCGAAGTGGTTGTTGATCACTTTATCTTCCGCTACCCCCATACCGGATTCGGCGACAGCCATTTTAGCCAGCGGAACGCGCGCGTCAGCAGCGGCCAGGGCGGCAGCGTGAAGAATTTTATCGACCTGTTGCTGAGTGAATCCGTCATAGACACGCTGCGCCTGTTTGACGCGTTCAACGAGGGCGTTAAGCTCATCGGATGTAGTCACGGCCATAATTATTCTCCTGTCAATTAGAAACTCTGTAAGTAAGCCGTTCATCGCTGATGAAATATTCAGGCTTAGTTACAGTGTCTCGATCAGGACGAAGCGTTATCTCACTGTATGCGGACATAGCGATAACCAGATCCGGGTTAATGATGAAGATCATGGTTTGCCAATCAGGCTGACACCATTCAGCAAGGAAGTTTATTTGACTTAAGTTAGTGTGTTTATATTCGGTGTATTCAGCGTTAGCAGTCTTTTATGGCGTTTTAATTGACTGAATGCTGTCGGCGGGTTCACAGGTATGAAAAATTAATCCTGTTATCTCAATGAAGAAACGTGCCGATCCGCTCCCCGGTGCCTGTTCCGTCCCTATTCAGGCTTTGCAGCCGGTGCTTTGTTATTTTTAAACCAGACTGCGAAGCCAGCACCCCCCTGAAATTAGCGATAACTCCCGTTATGCATTACATTAGCGCCATACCCCGTCATTAACCCTGGAGCATCCGTGAATCCGGCACTGTTAGACCTGTCTGGTTACATTAAATTCTTTGTTGGCCTGTTTGCCCTGGTCAACCCGGTGGGCATTATTCCGGTATTTATCAGCCTGACGGCAGATCAGGTGCCGGCGGCACGTAATAAAACCAATCTCACCGCCAACCTCTCGGTGACGATCATCCTGTGGATCTCACTGTTTCTCGGTGACGGCATTCTGCATCTGTTTGGTATCTCGATAGATTCTTTCCGTATCGCTGGAGGCATTCTGGTGGTTACCATCGCCATGTCGATGATTAGCGGCAAGCTGGGCGAGGATAAACAGAACAAGCAGGAGAAAAGTGAAACCGCCAGTAGAGAAAATATGGGCGTGGTGCCGCTGGCATTACCCCTGATGGCCGGGCCGGGTGCCATCAGCTCAACCATTGTCTGGAGCAGCCGCTATAACAGCTGGCAAAATTTGCTGGGTTTTTCGCTGGCAGTGGCGATGTTCGCCTTATGCTGCTGGCTGCTGTTTCGCGCGGCACCTTTACTGGTCAGGGCATTGGGGCAGACCGGGATTAACGTGGTTACCCGTATTATGGGGCTATTGCTGATGGCGCTGGGGATTGAGTTCATTGTGACCGGGCTCAGGGCGCTGTTTCCGGGGTTGCTGGGATAAGTCTGCTGCACCGCGATGGTGCATTTGTCGGGGGATTGAGCCTGCATCGGTGATGTGGGCTTTTTTGTTTGATTGTATTGTTGTTTAAGGGCCTGATGAGAATTCAGTTCGGGGTCAGGAACAGTTAAAACTGAGGGTGCGCCTTTATGGTGCAACAGGTTCTTTTTGCACCATTACAGGGCGGTTATTTATTCTGCTTAACAGTCTTGATATTTTATTAATCCGGCTACTGCTGGCAACTCAGCGCTAACGCGTGCTAATGAGCACAAAAACATTAAATAAGGGTTATACACTGGATTTAATTAATATTTTGGCTATTTATCAGATTTAGCAGTATGAATTCAGATAATATTGTTAGTTTCGCTGAATTATTCCTCATGGTGAGTAATAATTAAGCGTTATTTGTCCATTTTATGTCCGTTGATATCCTTTTAAATAATTCGTTTAAATATCATAATGATAAATCATTTCTTCGCGATTACCCGCTTACCGACGGTGATTATTTAATCCGCGCAAAGAGAAGTAGGTAACAATTCTATAACAATCACTTCGCGCAATGCGTTTCTCTCTGATAATTTTTCATGTCTTACTAATAACTGGCACCGGATGTGCAATACGGTTTGCTGACTGAATAGGTAAGGTAATCAGACAGGAACTGATTAATGAAAAATTATCTGAAAACACGTGCGCAAATGGCGGGAAGTGTATTGTTACTGACTGGCGCAGCTACTGCCAGTGCCGCCACGGTGCCCCCTGGCGTGGCGCTGGCTGCGCAACAACATATTGTGATCAATAACGGCACCGAAGTATCTTCGCTTGACCCGCAAAAAACCGAGGGGGTGCCGGAGAGCAACGTGATTCTTAATCTGCTTGAAGGGCTGGTCACCACCGACAATAACGGGCAACTGGTGCCGGGCGTGGCGCAAAGCTGGAACAGTGAGCAGAAGAAAGTCTGGATCTTTACCCTGCGTGATAATGCGCGCTGGAGTAACGGCCAGCCGGTGACCGCAGCGGATTTTGTCTGGAGCTGGCAGCGACTGGCATCACCGGCCACCGCATCCCCCTATGCCAGCTTTCTGCAATCCGCCCATATCCTCAATGCCGCTGACATTATTAATGGTCGCCTGCCGGCCAGTGAACTGGGGGTTAAGGCGCTGGATGACCATCATTTGCAGGTGACGCTCAGCGAGCCAGTGCCTTATTTTCCGGCTATGGCAGCGCAGACCGCACTGAATCCGGTAAACCGTGAGGCGGTAACCCGCTGGGGCGATAAATGGACGCAGCCCGCGCATTACGTGGTAAACGGGGCTTACCGCCTGAGTGAATGGATCGTCAATGAGAAAATTGTGCTGCAGCGTAATCCGCACTATTGGGACAACGCGAAAACCGTGATTGAACAGGCCACATTTTTACCGATAGCCTCTGAAATCAGTGCGGTAAATCGCTATCTTGCCGGTGAAATTGATATGACAGATGGCGCGCTGCCGCCGGATCGTTTTCGGCAGTTAAAACAGCAGCTGACCAGTCAGGTGCGCGTCAGTCCCTACCTCTGCACATTTTACTATGAGCTGAATAATCAGCGTCCACCGTTTAACGACGCGCGGGTGCGAGCGGCGGTTAAAATGACGCTGGACCGCGATATCATCGCCAATAAAATTATGGGGCAGGGGCAGATACCGGCCTTTGGCTTTACGCCGCCGTTTATTCATGGCGCACAGCTTACTCCACCGGCCTGGTTTGCGCTCAGTGCGCAGCAGCGTCAGCAGCAGGCAAAAGTCCTGCTGGCTCAGGCGGGCTACAGCACCGACCATCCGCTGCGCTTTACCCTGCTGTATAACACCTCTGACGTTAACCAGAAGCAGGCGATTGCCGCTGCCTCAATGTGGCAGAAAAACCTCGGGGCACGGATCACTCTGCAAAATCAGGAGTGGAAAACCATGCTGGATACCCGCCATCAGGGTAACTACGACGTGGCGCGCGCTACCTGGTGTGCCGACTATAACGAACCTTCCAGCTTTCTCACCATGTTAATGAGCGGGTCATCCAGCAATACCGGATTTTATCGCAGCGCGGCGTTTGACCGTCTGATGCAGCAGTCACTGACCGCCGCGGATGACGCGCGCGCGCAGCTTTATCAGCAGGCTGAACAACAGCTGGACAGCGACTCCGCCCTGGTGCCAGTCTACTACCGCGTCAGTGCGCGGCTGGTAAAACCCTGGGTGGGGGGATTCAGCGGTAAAGATCCACAGGATCTGCCTGATTTAAAATATTTTTATATTACTCAGCATTAACAGGGATCCGTCCCTCAGCAACCTGGAGTGAATAACTAATGATCGCAATGACCAAAAAAACCTGGCTTACCAGCGCCATTCTGGCTGCACTCACCAGCGGCAGCGCGCTGGCCGCGAATGTCCCCGCTGGCGTCCAGCTGGCTGAACGCCAGGAGATCGTGAAAGGCAATGGTGCCGAACCGCAGTCGCTTGATCCGCAAAAGACGGAGGGCGTGACGGAAGCCAATATCAGCTATGACCTGTTTGAAGGGCTGGTCACCAACGATGGCAGCGGCAAAATTCGGCCAGGGGTCGCCAGCAGCTGGGAGAGCAAAGAGGGCGGTAAACAGTGGATTTTCCATCTGCGTCCCGAGGCAAAATGGTCCAACGGACAGCCGGTGACGGCGAAAGATTTCGTCTATGGCTGGCGTCGGCTGGCGGATCCAAAAACCGCTTCGCCTTATGCCAGCTATCTGCAATACGGCCACCTGCTGAACAGTGATGAGATTATTGCCGGCAAAAAAGCCCCGGATACCCTTGGGGTAAAAGCGCTGGATGATCATACGCTGGCAGTCACCCTGAGCACCGCGGTACCTTATTTTGCCAAACTGCTGATCCATCCCTCCATGTCGCCGCTGTATGCACCGGCAATCGAAAAGTATGGCGAAAAGTGGACCCAGCCAGGAAACCTGGTGGGTAACGGGGCGTATAAGCTGAAGGACTGGGTGGTGAATGAGCGCGTGGTGGTAGAGCGCAACCCACAATACTGGGATAACGCCCATACCGTGATTAATCAGGTCACCTTCCTGCCAATTCCTTCTGAGGTGACCGATGTTAACCGCTATCGCAGTGGCAGCAGCGATATGACCTTTAACTACCTGCCAATTGAGCTGTACCAGAAGCTGATTAAAGAGATCCCTAAAGAAGTCCATGCGGACCCGTATCTCTGCACCTACTTCTATGAAATTAACAATCAGAAGCCGCCGTTTAATGATGCGCGGGTGCGCACCGCGCTTAAGCTGGGGCTGGATCGCGATATTATGGCCAGCAAAGTGAAAGGTCAGGGGGAAGATCCCGCCTGGAGCTTTACCCCACCTTATATCGACGGGCTGTCGCTGACTAAGCCTGAGTGGGCCAGCTGGACCCAGGCGCAGCGCAATGCAGAAGCCAAAAAGCTACTGGCGGAAGCTGGCTACGGGCCGGACAAGCCGCTGACCTTCAGCCTGCTGTATAATACCTCGGATCTGCATAAAAAACTGGCGATTGCCGCCGCGGCAATCTGGAAAAAGAACCTCGGTGCGAATGTAGAAATGCGTAATCAGGAGTGGAAAACCTATCTCGATACCCGTCATCAGGGCAATTATAACGTTGCGCGAGCAGGCTGGTGTGCCGACTATAACGAACCGAGCACCTTCCTTAACTATATGTTATCCAACAGCAGTAATAACACCGCGTTTTATAAGAGCGCTGAATATGACAGCCTGATTGCCCGGGCAATGGCCGCCCCTGATGACGCTCAGCGCACAGCGGCTTACGATCAGGCGGAAAAAGTGCTGGATAAGGATTCGGCTATTGCGCCGGCCTATTACTATAAAAACCTGCGTCTGGTTAAGCCTTACGTTGGCGGCTACAGTGACAGCGATCCGCTGGACTACGTTTACGACAAAGATTTGTGGATCGTTAAGCATTAATGTTATTGGACAGCTGTATTGCTGTCTCTTTTGAGCCTTATTCGTCCGGTGAGGCTGCATCACCGGACAACTGTAAGCAGGTAAAGCAATGTTAAAATTCATACTGCGACGGTTGCTGGAAGCGATTCCTACGCTGTTGATTCTGATCACCATTTCCTTCTTTATGATGCGCCTGGCACCCGGTAGCCCGTTTACCGGCGAGCGCGCTCTGACTCCGGAAGTGATGGCCAATATTGAGGCCAAATATCACCTTAACGATCCGCTGTGGAAACAGTACCTGAGCTACCTTGCGCAGCTGGCGCACGGCGACTTTGGCCCGTCATTCAAATACAAAGATTATTCGGTGAATGACCTGGTGGCCACCGCCTTTCCGGTATCGGCCAAACTGGGGGCGGCGGCTTTTCTGTTTGCTCTGATTATTGGCGTCAGCGCCGGGGTGATTGCCGCGCTGAAACAGAACAGTAAATGGGATTATGCGGTGATGGGGGTGGCGATGACCGGCATTGTGATCCCCAGCTTTGTAGTGGCACCGCTGCTGGTGCTGTTGTTCTCGATTACCCTGAAATGGCTGCCGGGTGGCGGCTGGAACGGCGGGGCGATGAAATATATGATCCTGCCGATGGTGGCACTGTCACTGGCCTACATTGCCAGCATTGCGCGTATTACCCGCGGCTCGATGATTGAAGTGCTGCACACCAACTTTATCCGTACTGCGCGCGCTAAAGGCTTGCCGATGCGGCGTATTGTGCTGCGTCATGCGCTGAAGCCTGCGCTGCTGCCGGTGCTGTCCTATCTGGGACCGGCATTTGTCGGGATCATTACCGGCTCAATGGTGATCGAGACTATTTACGGCCTGCCGGGCATTGGCCAGCTGTTTGTGAACGGCGCGCTGAACCGTGACTACTCGCTGGTACTCAGCCTGACCATTCTGGTGGGGGCGCTGACCATCCTGTTTAATGCGATCGTCGACGTGCTGTACGCGGTGATTGACCCGAAAATTCGTTACTGATTACGGAGCTGGCTATGATTTCAGTCAATAAAACTCGTGCCACCGCCGTTGAAAACTTCAGTGAGCAGTTGGAGATCGAAGGTCGCAGCCTGTGGCAGGACGCGCGGCGCCGTTTTATTCATAACCGTGCGGCGCTGTTAAGCCTGCTGGTGCTGGTGCTGATTGCACTGTTTGTGATTATTGCGCCGCTGCTGTCACCCTTTACCTACGATGATACCGACTGGAATATGATGTCGGCAGCGCCCGATATGACCAGCGGTCACTATTTTGGCACCGATTCATCTGGTCGCGATCTGCTGGTGCGGGTGGCTATCGGCGGGCGGATATCGCTGATGGTTGGCGTCGCGGCGGCGCTGGTGGCGGTGGTGGTGGGTACGCTGTACGGCACCCTGGCGGGCTATCTTGGCGGTAAAACCGATGCGGTGCTGATGCGCCTGCTGGAAATCCTCAACTCCTTTCCGTTTATGTTCTTTGTCATTCTGCTGGTGACCTTTTTTGGTCAGAATATTTTGCTGATCTTTGTCGCCATTGGCATGGTTTCCTGGCTGGATATGGCGCGTATCGTGCGTGGCCAGACGCTGAGTCTGAAAGGGAAAGAATTTATCGAGGCCGCTCAGGTGGGAGGTGTTTCCCCACTGCGCATTGTGCTGCGTCACATTGTGCCAAACGTGCTGGGGGTGGTGGTGGTGTACGCCTCGCTGCTGGTGCCGGGGATGATCCTGTTTGAATCCTTCCTCAGTTTCCTCGGACTTGGCACTCAGGAGCCACTCAGCAGCTGGGGGGCATTATTAAGTGACGGCGCAAACTCCATGGAAGTTTCTCCCTGGCTGCTGCTGTGGCCGGCCGGATTTCTGGTGGTCACGCTGTTCTGTTTTAACTTTATTGGCGATGGCCTGCGCGATGCCCTCGACCCGAAAGATCGTTAAGGAGACCAGGCGATGAAACTCACTGATTCCATGCCGAAAATGGCTGGCCGCCGGTACAGCGCGACGCCAGCACTACTGGAAGTGCGCGATCTGCGCGTGACGTTCAGCACTCCGGATGGCGAGGTAACGGCGGTTAACGACCTTAACTTCAGTCTGCGCGCCGGAGAAACCCTGGGTATCGTCGGTGAATCCGGCTCGGGTAAATCACAGACCGCCTTTGCCCTGATGGGGCTGCTGGCTGCCAACGGACAGATTGGCGGGTCGGCGTGCTTTAACGGTCAGGAGATCCTCAATCTGCCGGAGAAACAGCTAAACCGGCTGCGCGCAGAGCAGATGGCGATGATTTTCCAGGATCCGATGACCTCACTGAATCCGTATATGACGGTGGGACAGCAGCTGACGGAAGTGTTGCAGCTGCATAAGGGCATGAGCCGCAGCGAGGCCTTTACCGAGTCGGTACGGATGCTGGACGCGGTGAAAATGCCGGAAGCGCGTAAGCGGATGGCGATGTATCCCCATGAATTTTCCGGCGGGATGCGCCAGCGCGTAATGATTGCAATGGCGCTGCTGTGCCAGCCGAAGCTGCTGATTGCCGATGAGCCGACCACGGCACTGGACGTTACCGTGCAGGCGCAGATTATGACGCTGCTGAATGAGCTGAAGCAGGAGTTCAACACCGCGATAATTATGATCACCCATGACCTTGGCGTAGTGGCGGGGATTTGCGATCGGGTGCTGGTGATGTATGCCGGCCGCACGATGGAATATGGTGATGCGCGCAGCCTGTTCCATCAGCCTTCTCATCCTTACTCGGTGGGGCTGCTGCAGGCGGTACCGCGCCTGGATGGCCCGGCCAGCACGGCACTGACCACCATTGCGGGCAATCCACCTAACCTGCTGCATCTGCCGCCGGGCTGTCCGTTCCAGCCGCGCTGTCCACACGCGATGGAAATCTGTCGCACCACGCCGCCACTGAGCGCATTTGCCGATCGGCGTCTGCGCGCCTGCTTTAAACCGCTGGAGGAAATACTGTGAACACACTGACAGAAGCGGAAGTACTGCTGGATATCCGCGATCTCAGGGTCCATTTTGATATTAAACAGGGGCGGCAGTGGTTCTGGCAACCGGCACAAACCCTGAAAGCGGTGGACGGCATCAGTCTGCAGCTTCGTCAGGGCGAAACTCTCGGCGTGGTGGGGGAATCCGGCTGCGGTAAATCTACTCTGGCGAGGGCGATTATTGGTCTGGTGCCGGCCAGCGCCGGGCGTATTGCCTGGCTGGGGCGTGATTTGCTCGGGCAGAATAAGCAGCAGTGGCATGACGCGCGCAAAGATATTCAGATGATATTTCAGGATCCACTGGCATCACTGAATCCGCGCATGACGATTGGCGAAATTATTGCCGAACCGCTGCGCACCTGGCACCTGTCGCTAACGCGCCAGCAGATCAAAACCAAAGTGCAACAGATGATGGAAAAAGTCGGGCTGTTGCCGAATTTGATAAACCGCTATCCCCATGAGTTCTCCGGCGGGCAGTGTCAGCGCATCGGCATTGCGCGCGCGCTGATCCTCGAGCCGAAGCTGATTATCTGCGATGAGCCGGTATCGGCGCTGGACGTGTCGATCCAGGCGCAGGTGGTGAATTTGTTACAGCAACTGCAGCGTGAAATGGGGCTGTCACTGATTTTTATCGCCCACGATCTGGCGGTGGTGAAGCATATTTCTGACCGGGTGCTGGTGATGTATCTGGGTCACGCGGTTGAGCTGGGGGACTGTGAGCAGGTCTACCAGACCCCGCTGCACCCGTATACCCGGGCGCTGATGTCAGCGGTGCCAATCCCCGATCCCGCTCGGGAAAGGAATAAGGTGATTCAGCTGCTGGAAGGGGAATTACCGTCCCCCATTAGTCCGCCATCCGGCTGCGTTTTCCGCACCCGCTGCCCGCTGGCGGATGCGCAGTGCGCGCAGGTGTTGCCGCAGCTGAAAGGGGGGGATGGGCATGCGGTGGCCTGTATTAAGGTGGGGGTGAATTAGGCCGAGACCAGGGCCTGGTCTGGTCCACTGCGTGGGGCAGGGGGAGGTGGGCTTCGCTGGTTTTGTTTTTTAAAGGCCAGGGCAACTACCAGGTCAACTACGTTTCACCATTCCGCTGCGCGGACTGGCGACAAGGGGAGCACATCGCCTGCTCCCCTTGACCCCGCGCTAGCGGCTGGCACTGCGCCCGCTAAAGCGGGTGCCCTCGGCAATGACATTTCCCGACGGACCAGCCTGATTCGCCGTCCAGGCGAAGCAGGCTTCGAGCCGCCGTCCGTGGCGGCTCGTCCTGGGAAATGTCATTACCTCGGCTCCGTTTTTAAAGCCGCACCAACGTCAAAATCCAATTCAAAATCAAAACATTAAAA
>CALYQW010000041.1 GCA_945290265.1 uncultured Erwinia sp. | reverse complement strand
CCTTTACTGGCAGGAAGTACGGCGCAGAAAGATTATAAAGATGCACTTGCCTTAACGGAATATCTGCCGGAACATCAATCAGACAGCCCTCTGGTCGATATACTGACAGAGAAAATTGAACAATACGAAAATAACTCCCCTGAGTTCGCTGCCTGCAATCAGCGTGTTGCAAACATTCCGGGCGATGTGGCCTTATTAAGAACCTTGATAGATCAATATCAGCTGACGCAAAATGATTTTGCCCGAGAAATTGGCAGTAAATCACTGGTTAGCCGCATCCTTAACGGGCAGCGTACCCTTACGCTTGAACATATGCGCGCCCTGGCAAAGCGTTTTGATTTACCTGTTAGTGCTTTCATTGATGACTGATAGCAAAATTTTTCATTTTTAGCTTTTATTAATTCCTGAAAAGTGACCCTCGTAAATACGGGTCACTAAGGTTATTTTGCGTTATACTTATCTCGCTTTTGTTTCAGGCTGAATGATAACCATTGGAGAAATTCAATAAGTGTTGGTGAATAATACCTTGTATCATCGGCAGAGCCTTTGGTTAGCTTGTTCAGAGCAACTGCCGCTGATTCATTGTCTGGATAATAACTGAGAAACTCATCAATGTTATTAATCAGATTATCGAGGTGCTCATTCCCGTCTTTGATATAGATATTAAATGCAGAATCTACAATTTCAGAATAACTTTCGCCATATTCATCACTGTCCTGACCGAAAAATACAACAAAAAAGTTACTGACACGAGTAAAATCTTTCATTTTCAAAGTATCGGATAAGTCGTGACGATGTAATAAGGCTTGTTATTATATTGTTTTTTCTTCATAACTACCTCGATCTTTGTCGTCTTAACTGCACTGGAAGCATCATATTTTACGACAATGCCGATATTGGTTTGGGTGTTATGACTAAAAACCAGATAAATATCTGTATCCGCACGATTGCTTTTGGCCCACTGACGAATGTTACTGCGGTTAGCCTTGATGGCCTTGCTTACTGCTTTTTCGGCAATTTCCAGAGAAGTAAATGAGTTGGCAGAGTGTCCAGGTTTGAAAGAACCTGATTATTTTCCCCGGAGTACTTTTTCCAGTAATTCTTGTTCAGTTTTACCTACATGCTTCTTAAGTGTGTGCCCGCCCCCCGCGAAGCCTTTCACCATTTCATGATTAATAAGCTTAACTTGCCCCATTCTCACAGAGGCTACTCGCGTTGCGCCAGCTACAGAAAAAGGGATAACAACATCTACGGCGATACCTATTTGGTCCGCCGTAGATTTATCTGCACCCAACTCTTCAGCGATACCAGATGCTACCCTGGATGTCATTGATGCTGTTTGTCTACCTGTCCAAACCTGATAAGCCGATGAACTAACACCATCCAGACTATGCGCCCCGACAAGGATACAGCCAGCTTTGGTTATTCCGGTGGGTTCCGGCACCAGGCACAATGCGGTAGCACTTGCCAGTTCCAGGGTACTGCCCAGAAATCCTATACCACCCCAGATACGATTACTGATTGAGTCACCCGTTGTGGTCACATCTTTCATCACAGCTGCCAGTTGAACTGGGGTCATAGCGATACTAAAACCGTTTTCCATAACCTGTCCCTGTATAAGAAAAATCCATGTTGATGGTAATGAATTAGATGGTTTAGGGGAAGTGATTTTAGTTTCTCTTATACGTCGTTAATCTGAAAGTAACTATGGGTGCCAACTACCTTAAGACTTAACGATTTTTTCAGAGTAAGAGTGGGAGAAGGACTACCAAATTGTGATATTCAGATGTTTCATGATTGTATCGAAAAACTCTTAAAAATTGTCTATTGAATAGTTCGATTTAGGTGGAAGTGTGGGATGATAACTCTCATTACCTGATTATCATGATGATTCAAAAAATGGGCAGACGTCTTAACAGAAATTTTAGTACTAAAGTAAGGAATGTTCCCCGACGTATCAAGGCTCTTAACCGTTGGGCTGATACCTTTCAGAGTTTGAGTCACGCAGTTTTTCCCGAAGATCAACATTACTGGAACTACAAAATTCCTGTAGATATAAATCTTGTCGAGGGAAAGTACAGTTTGATAAGCACCAGGGTAGCCTGTGCACAGGCTCTGATTAATGCTTGCTCAAATTTGATAATTGCAACAGCAAGTTCTGACTACCAATCACGGATCACTGCTGTAGTCTGTCTCCCGGATATGTTTACCAGTGAAGTCTGTCTTTTTCGCTCCGAGGATTATTACCAAGGCTTTATATCCGAGGGTCGTTCTGAAAGCAGTTTATCATCAATAATCAGAGAACGAAGTCTTGCAGTTGAATGGGGGCTGGTTCTGCCAGAAGGTGTGAGCGAGAAAGGTATTGCACTCGAATACTGTGGTGGGGATGATCCAGATGAATGGTTCAAAGGTGAACGTTGGTATTATGGTCAGGTTATCTGAGCAAGTTAGTCGTCGATGTTTATCTTTTTTTTAGTGAGCAGTTGGATGGTATAAATACATTATCTGGAATTTTGATAGGTATTAATGAATAATTCAGATATTCGACGGCAACAAAAAGAGTAAATAGAAATTGAAAAAACTTTAAACTTTGAAGGTGGAATGGTTAGGTTTAACCATGATTTACTAATTGTATAGATGTTAAAAGATATGAAAAATAATTAGAGAAAATAATGAAAAATCTGCAATTTTGAATTTGACTTTGATCGTTGGAAATTTTATAAATTCTTATGTAAAAGAATTATCACCGAAAGAATTTCATGGGATTTTCTTAAATAAGAGGCAAAAGCACCATTTTAAGATAAAGGTTGCTAAATCATTGGGGTTGCCTAATTGTTTCGCTGATGCTATGGCTAAGTTATCTGCCATAAGGAATAGTTTTGCACATGAGCTTGACCACGTTGTTACTGAGGACGAGCTACAGGAGTTCGAACAGGCGGTAAGTACAATAAATTTGAAAGAGCTTTATAAGTTTTCCATTTTACGTTCTGATTCAGTTAAATTTTTTGTTAAAAATGACGTAAAAATAAACGGTAGCGATAGCTATATTGCAAATAAAAATATAGTCAGATTGGTAAATGCAACATATATGCTTATCAAAAAACCTTTATTATTTTCAGTGGAGGAGTTTTTTAGTAGAGGGCAACTGAGTTTGGGATAATTATGTCAGGTAGACCTTGAGTTATAATGGTTGGTTTGTAACAAAATATAAAATGGGAGTATGACTGTTAATAGATTTCGCCAGGAAGGTGAAATGATTATATCTAAAAAATCCACGCCAAAGCGTGGATTTAATGATATATGAGCCTGACTGGAATTCACAGAAATCCAATCAGCCAGAAACTACCTTACACATTAAACAGGAAATTCATCACATCGCCATCTTTAACGATATAGTCCTTTCCTTCTGAACGCATTTTGCCGGCTTCTTTGGCACCCTGTTCGCCTTTGCAGGCAATAAAATCATCAAAGGCGATGGTCTGGGCGCGGATAAAGCCTTTTTCAAAGTCGGTGTGGATTTTACCGGCGGCCTGTGGCGCGGTGGCACCGACCGGGATGGTCCAGGCGCGCACTTCTTTGACGCCAGCGGTAAAGTAGGTTTGCAGGTTCAGCAGGCTATAACCGGCGCGGATAACGCGGTTCAGGCCTGGCTCTTCAATGCCCAGCTCGGCCATAAATTCGTCGCGATCGGCATCGTCCAGTTCGGCAATATCAGATTCCACTGAGGCACAGACCGGTACCACCACGGAACCTTCGGCGGCGGCAATTTCACGCACCTGATCGAGGTACGGGTTGTTCTCGAAGCCGTCTTCGTTGACGTTGGCGATATACATGGTGGGTTTCAGGGTCAGGAAGCTCAGATAGCGGATCGCCGCTTTATCTTCATCGCTCAGATCGAGCGCGCGCAGCATACCGGCGTTTTCCAGGTGCGGCAGGCATTTTTCCAGCGCCGCCTGTTCGGCTTTGGCGTCTTTATCGCCGCCTTTGGCTTTCTTCTGCACGCGCTGCAGCGCACGTTCGCAGGTATCAAGGTCGGACAGCGCCAGCTCGGTGTTAATGGTATCGATATCCGCCGCCGGATCGACCTTATTATTCACGTGAATAATATTGTCGTTTTCAAAGCAGCGCACTACGTGGCCGATAGCTTCGGTTTCACGGATATTGGTCAGGAACTGGTTACCCAGGCCTTCACCTTTAGAGGCGCCTTTTACCAGACCGGCAATATCAACAAATTCCATGGTGGTTGGCAGAATACGCTGCGGTTTTACAATCTCTGCCAGCTGATCCAGACGTGAGTCAGGCATTGGTACCACGCCGGTATTCGGCTCAATGGTACAGAACGGGAAGTTGGCTGCCTCAATACCCGCTTTAGTTAACGCATTGAACAGGGTGGATTTTCCGACGTTTGGCAGGCCCACAATACCGCATTTGAATCCCATGTTTGAATCACCTTAATACATAATGTTGATCGGGGCTGCGCCAGCCCGCAAAGATGCCGCGCATTATACACCTAATTATGGCGCAGTAGGCGCGGAATTCTGCCAGCATTCTTAGATCCTGGCCCATCAGGCTATTTTATTCGTTATTTTGAACCAGGGTCATGCTCAGAATCCTCACGTACTGCGTGTACGCTGCGGTTCCTGCGCACTGTCCGTGTTCAAACTAACTTCAACAATGACACCTGATGGGACAGGCTCTTAGGTTTTAACTTGAGATCGTCAACACTTTTTCTATACTGAGCGCTGTTTATCAGAATGGAGCCTCCCGCTGATGCTGAATCTGCTGCTTACGCCACCCTGAGAGATCTCCTGCCGGACCTTTTTTCTTTTCTTACTGGTTCTGCCATCTTCTTCCTGACGGGGTGAGAAAGCAGGCTTAACGCTGCAACTTACTAAAATAAATGGATAATTTATGTTCAACCTGAGCAATGTCAGGGCGCGTGATATTAAAAATGACCTGCTGGCCGGTGCGGTGGTCTCCGTGGCGCTGATCCCCGAAGCCACGGCGTTTTCCCTGCTGGCCGGGCTGTCGCCGATTACAGGGCTGCATACGGCCTTTATTCTTGGCGTGATCACTGCGCTGCTGGGCGGAAAGCCGGGGATGATTTCCGGTGCGGCCGGTTCAATTATTGTGGTACTGATTAGCCTGATTGTGCAGCACGGCTATGAATATGTGTTGCTGGCCAGCATCCTCGCGGGGCTGATCCAGCTGGCAATAGGGCTGTTTAAGCTGGGCAAATTTATTCGTCTGGTGCCGCAGCCGGCGATTTACGGTTTTGTCAATGGCCTGGCGATTGTGATTATGCTGGCGCAGTTCCCGATGATTAAAAATCAGGGGCCGGTGATGTATGCGCTGGTAGCACTGGCGATGCTGATTGTCTGGCTGTTCCCCAAATTTACCAAAGTCATTCCTGGCTCGCTGGCGGCACTGATTATTATCAGTGGCATCGCTATTGTTTTCCATCTGGATACCCGGAGGGTAGGGGATCTGGCGGATATCTCCGGCAGTCTGCCGCTGTTCCATCTGCCGCAGGTGCCGTTAAATCTGGATACCCTGAAAATTGTGCTGCCGTATGCGGTGGTGATTGCGCTGGTGGGGCTGATTGAGTCGCTGCTGACGCTGTCGGTACTGGATGAGATGGGGAGTAAAAAGGGCTCCGGTAATAAGGAGTGCGTGGCACAGGGGATTGGTAATACCCTGTGCGGCTTTTTTGGCAGCTTTGCCGGTTGCGCGATGATTGGGCAGTCGATTATCAACTTTACCTCCGGCGGGCGTGGACGTATCTCCAACCTGGTGGGGGCGCTGTTGCTGATCCTGTTTGTCGTCAGCCTGTCGCAATATATTGCGCTGCTGCCGGTGGCGGCGCTGGCCGGTATTATGTTTGTGGTCTGTATTAATACCTTTGAATGGAGCTCGTTGCGGCGCATTAAGCGGATGCCGAAAGCCGATGCGGTGGTAATGGTTGCCGTGACGCTGGTGACGATTTTTACCGATCTGGCGCTGGCAGTGATTTGTGGGGTGATTATCTCGGCGCTGGTATTTGCCTGGCAGCATGCGCGGATTACGGCGCGTACCATTGCTGATAAGCCGGGAGAGAAAACCTATCAGCTGGATGGTCCGCTATTTTTTGGTTCGGCCACCGAGTTTCAGACGCTGTTTGATCCGCAGCAGGATCCGGAAAACGTGGTGATTGATTTTGCCCGCACCCGGGTGATGGATTCCAGTGGGGTCGAGGCGATTGATAAGCTGAGCTCACGTTATCAGGAAGCGGGTAAGACGCTGCGTCTGCGTCATCTGAGTGCTGACTGCGTAAGCCTGTTACAGCAGGCGGGGCCTTTTTGCAGCCACGAGCTGGATGATCCTAATTATAATGTCGCCAGTCGGGATGCGTGAGGTCGAGACCAGCCCAGCGCAATCCCCCGGGATCAGCCGGCCTTATAGCTGTGTAAACGGTTCATCGCCTTCAGGCGATCTTCTTTCAGCCAGACTTCGGTGCAGCGTGCCGCTTCGTCCACCGCATCATCAATCAGCTTTTGTTCGCTGGCTGGCGGTTTACCCAGCACAAAACCCACCACCTTATTGCGATCGCCCGGATGCCCGATGCCAATACGCAGCCGGTGGAAGTCAGTGCTGTTACCCAGCTTGCTGATAATGTCTTTCAGCCCGTTATGGCCACCGTGGCCGCCGCCCTGCTTAAATTTCGCCACGCCCGGCGGCAGGTCCAGTTCATCGTGTGCCACCAGGATTTCATCCGGGGCAATGCGATAAAAAGTCGCCATCGCCGCCACCGCTTTACCGCTCAGATTCATAAAGGTGGTGGGCACCAGCAGGCGTACATCGGCGCCGCTCGGGTTAATGCGCGCAGTGTAGCCATAGAATTTACTCTCTTCCTTGAGTGACTGATTGTGGCGTTCAGCCAGCAGATCAACGTACCAGGCCCCGGCATTATGGCGGGTTGCAGCATATTCGGCCCCGGGATTGGCAAGGCCCACAATCAGTTTAATGTTGCTCACGGTCAGGTTCCTGAATCAGCTGAAGAAAAGCCGCCAGTTTACTCAAGCACAACGCAGAACTCAAAGAAACGCAGTACTCTGTGCAGGTAGTAATCTGTAGAAATAATCACTTTAAGTGATTTATTAGAAAAAGTGGGTAAAGTTTTGTCAAACAGACGTGACTAATTGTGATCGGCCACACATCCGATGCTCCGGGTTATACCTAAACTAAGAGTTATCTGGTGACGGAAATCACCCTGACTCTCAATGGGAGGAAAAGTTATGAAGCGTAAACACAGTGATATAGCCGGTAATGGCCTGATGGTTTTGGGACTGGTGATAGTGATTGCTGGTCTGGCCGTTTCGATGGTGGGTCAGATGCCTGAATTTAATTTTCCTCAACTCATTCGCCATATTGCCATACTGGGGATTTTCGTCGGTGCCTTAATGTGGCTGGCCGGTGCGCGAATCGGTGGTCGGGAAAAAATTACTGACCGCTACTACTGGCAGAGACACTGTGGCGACAAACGTTGCCGTAACGGACACAGTGAGCATAACGAACATTCCCATCAGTAATGGATGCGCAGAACAGATAAAAACAGACGGGCAGCAGCGCTGGCCGTCTGTTTTTGTTCACTCAGTGGCGGAACTTAGTGTTCAAACATCGCTGAGATTGACTCTTCATTGCTGATGCGGCGAATCGCTTCTGCCAGCATTCCGGACAGGGTCAGGGTGCGCACGTTTGGCAGCGCTTTGATCTCGTCAGCCAGCGGAATAGTGTCACATACGACCACTTCATCAATCACCGAGTGGCGCAGGTTCTCTGCCGCATTACCGGAGAAAATAGGGTGGGTAGCGTAAGCAAATACACGCTTGGCTCCGCGCTCTTTCAGCGCTTCAGCGGCTTTACACAGCGTACCACCGGTATCGATCATATCGTCAACCAGCACACAGTCACGACCGGCAACGTCACCGATAATATGCATCACCTGAGAAACGTTGGCGCGCGGACGACGTTTATCAATAATCGCCATATCGGTGTCATTTAACAGTTTGGCAATCGCGCGGGCGCGTACCACACCGCCGATATCCGGGGACACCACAATCGGATTCTCCAGACCAATCTGCATCATATCTTCCAGCAGGATCGGGCTACCGAAAACGTTATCAACCGGGACATCAAAGAAGCCCTGGATCTGTTCTGCGTGCAGATCCACGGTCAGCACGCGGTCAACGCCAACGCTGGAAAGGAAATCAGCAACCACCTTCGCGGTAATTGGCACCCGTGCAGAACGCACGCGGCGATCCTGACGGGCATAACCAAAGTAAGGGATAACCGCCGTAATACGGCCAGCAGATGCGCGGCGCAGCGCATCGACCATCACTACCAGTTCCATCAGGTTATCATTGGTCGGAGCACAGGTGGACTGGATGATGAAAATATCACCGCCGCGTACATTTTCGTTGATTTGTACGCTCACTTCGCCGTCACTGAAACGGCCAACGGCGGCGTCTCCCAGGCTGGTGTACAGGCGATTGGCAATACGTTGTGCCAGTTCGGGGGTGGCGTTACCAGCAAAAAGCTTCATATCGGGCACGAGAACAACCTCAGGCTTTGCGTCCAGAGAATGAAAGAACGTTAGCGGCACTGGGCGAATACCGCTCACGGTTTCATACGGGTGTCTTGATTCAACACAGGTGCAGCGTCAGGAACCGGGGGACGCTGTCACGTATGCCGTAATTGTTCTGAAAGGGTACGGTGTAGCGGCGAAAGGTTAACACCGCGCGCGACAAATCCCGTTACGCCCTTCGGAGACAGCTCAAGCACATGACGGGCGGCAGACTCGGTGTCAAATTCAGCAAACACACAAGCGCCAGTGCCGGTCAGGCGCGACGGGGCGTATTCTAGCAGCCAGGAAAGCAGGTCTTCAACCTCGCGGAAACGTTTTCTGACTACTGGCTCACAATCATTATGAAATTCGCTCAGCAGCAGGTCATTGATTTTACGCGGCGGCGTATTGCGCGTCAGCTGCGGATCGTTAAACACCAGCGGGGTGGCAATACTGACCCCGGGGTGGAGCACCAGATACCATTTTTCTGCCGGATCCACCGGCGTCAGGCGCTCCCCTACGCCTTCGGCAAAGGCAGCAAACCCGTGGACAAACACCGGTACATCCGCTCCCAGCTGCAGACCCAGCGCCGCCAGTTCGTCACTGCTGAAACCGGTCTGCCACTGATGGTTAAGCGCTACCAGCACCGTGGCCGCATTAGAGGAACCGCCCCCCAGCCCGCCGCCCATCGGCAGGCGTTTCTCCACCGTAAACGCCGCACCGGCGCTGACCGGCAGCGTACCGCGCAGTTGTGCCTGCTGGCGCAACAGGGTGGCAGCGCGAATAATCAGGTTATCGCTATCCGCAACCCCGGCCACCGGTGTGGTCAGCGTCAGTTGCCCACTGTAATTGGTGCTCACGGTGAGGGTATCGCCGTAATCCAGAAACTGAAACAGGGTTTGCAAATCGTGATACCCGTTATCACGACGACCGGTGATATACAGAAACAGATTGAGTTTTGCCGGTGCCGGCCACTGGATGATCATTATTTCAGCGTCCAGTTGTCCATTTTCAGCTTAATGCGCTGGTCGCCCTGTTTCAGTTCCAGGCTGGCAGGCACCGCGGGATCCTGTTTCTGGTCATAGCTCAGCCAGTTTACCTGCCACTGCTGGCCGTCACGGCTGTACTTTACCTGCTTCAGCAGAGACTGGTCATTCAGTGTGGCGTCAGTCGCATCGCCCGGGAGGCCGAGGATCCACTGACGCATATTGTTCAGTGGGATATCCATCCCCGTCAGTTCAGAAATCATTTTCTCCGCATCATTGCTGACGTAACGTTTCCCCTTATTGTCTACCAGCTGTACCGTACTCTGCTGCACATCCAGCTGCATTTCGGTGCTGCCCAGCGGATTGGTTAGCAGCAGGCGATAGCGATCGGGTGCGGTTTGTTGCCAGTTAAAGCGCGCATAGACTTTTTGCTTATCCGAGAGGTAAGCAAAAGAGCCACGGGTCTGATAGTGGGTGATTTTTTTTACCGCCTGCTGGTGGCTTTGCCACTGTGGCGACTGGGGATTAAGTGGCGTCCCCTGATTCTGCTGTTGAGGCGTTAATGAACAGGCTGCCAGCAGCAGGCTGGCAACAGGAATAAGCCGCAAAAAACGGCGCGTTAGCAGTGGCATAATTTACTATCCGTTTCAGGAAACCGATGTTGGGAAAACAGGGTATAAAGCATTTAAAAATACACGCTTATTGCGCGTTGTGCTAAAAACATAATCTTCAACGCTACCCAGCTATCGCCCTGACGTCAATTGCCAATCCGCATCTGTCGCCGTTTGGAAGGCATAGATTGTTAAAGGGATAGATGAAGCGGACTTTTATTGATCCCGCGCATCTTGTAGAATGCGCCCCACAAAACCTTATTATTAGTGGGATAAACCACCCGAATCACATGACCCTGCTGGCTCTTGGAATCAACCACAAAACCGCCCCCGTCGCCCTGCGCGAGCGTGTTACCTTCACGCCTGATACGCTGGACCAGGCGCTGCACAGTCTGCTGGCGCAGCCGCTGGTGCAGGGTGGGGTGGTGCTGTCCACCTGCAACCGTACTGAGCTTTACCTCAGCGTAGAGCAGCGGGAAAATCTGCAGGAGCAGCTGGTGAAATGGTTATGTGATTATCACCAGCTCAGTGCCGAAGATGTGCGTCAGAGCCTTTACTGGCATTACGGCGATGAAGCGGTCAGCCATCTGATGCGGGTTGCCAGCGGACTGGATTCGCTGGTGCTGGGCGAACCACAAATTCTCGGCCAGGTAAAAAAAGCCTTCGCTGACTCGCAGCGCGGTCACAGCCTCTCCAGTGAACTCGAACGCCTGTTCCAGAAATCGTTTTCTGTTGCCAAGCGGGTACGCACCGAAACTGAAATCGGTGCCAATGCGGTCTCGGTGGCCTTTGCTGCCTGTACCCTGGCGCGTCAGATTTTTGAATCCCTCTCAACGGTAAACGTGCTGCTGATTGGTGCCGGTGAAACCATCGAACTGGTGGCGCGCCATCTGCGTGAGCATCAGGTCAGCCGGCTGATGATTGCTAACCGCACCCGCGAGCGCGCGCACGCGCTCGCAGAAGAAACCGGCGCTGAAGTGATCGGGCTGGCGGACATCGATTCCCGCCTGGCCGAAGCCGATATTATTATCAGTTCCACCGCCAGCCCGCTGCCGATTATCGGCAAAGGGATGGTGGAGCGAGCGCTGAAAAAACGCCGCAACCAGCCGATGCTGCTGGTGGATATCGCCGTACCGCGTGACGTGGAGCCGGAAGTGGGTAAACTGCCGGATGCCTATCTCTACAGCGTGGACGATCTTCAGGCGATCATTGAAAATAACCTGGCGCAGCGCAAAGCGGCTGCGGTGCAGGCGGAAGGTATTGTGATGCAGGAAAGCGGCGAGTTTATGTGCTGGCTGCGCGCCCAGAGCGGCGTTAACAGCATCCGTGATTACCGTTCTCAGGCTGACCAGGTACGTGAGGAACTGCAGCAGCGCGCCCTGGCGGCGTTGCAACATGGCGGCGATCCCGAAGCGATCCTGCGCGACCTGGCGCATAAGCTGACCAACCGCCTGATCCATGCCCCAACCAAATCTCTCCAGCAGGCCGCCCGCGATGGTGATGGCGAACGTCTGCAAATTTTACGCGATAGCCTCGGGCTGGAATAGCGTCTCAACTTATTATTTTCACAAGGTAAAACGACACCGATGAAGCCTTCTATTGTTGCTAAACTGGAAGCCTTACAGGAACGCCATGAAGAAGTGGAAGTGATGCTGGGTGATGCCGGAATCATCGCCGATCAGGAGCAGTTCCGCGCGCTGTCGCGGGAATATGCCCAGCTGACCGATGTCAGCCAGTGTTTTCGCCGCTGGCAGCAGACTCAGGAAGATATTGAAACCGCTGAACTGTTATTAAGTGATGCGGAAATGCGCGAAATGGCACAGGAAGAGCTTAAAGAGGCGCGTGCCGCCAGTGAAGAACTGGAACAGCAGCTGCAGCTGTTGTTGCTGCCGAAAGATCCCGATGATGAGCGTAACTGTTATCTGGAAGTGCGTGCCGGGACCGGTGGTGATGAAGCGGCGATTTTTGCCGGCGATCTGTTTCGGATGTACAGCCGTTATGCCGAGTCCAAACGATGGAAAGTAGAAGTGATGAGCGCCAGCGAAGGCGAGCACGGCGGCTTTAAAGAGATCATTGCCAAAATTAACGGCGAAGGGGCTTACGGACGCCTGAAATTTGAGTCTGGCGGTCACCGGGTACAGCGCGTGCCGGAAACCGAATCCCAGGGGCGTATTCATACTTCGGCCTGTACCGTGGCGGTGATGCCGGAAGTGCCGGAGGCTGAGCTGCCTGAGATTAACCCGGCGGATCTGAAAATTGATACTTTCCGCTCTTCCGGGGCGGGTGGGCAGCACGTTAACACCACCGATTCAGCCATCCGGATCACCCACCTGCCAACCGGTATTGTGGTCGAATGTCAGGACGAACGTTCCCAGCATAAAAACAAAGCCAAAGCGCTGTCGGTGCTGGGGGCGCGTATTCGCGCGGCGGAAAGCGCCCGTCGTCAGCAGGAAGAATCGTCCACCCGGCGCAATCTGCTGGGCAGCGGCGACCGCTCTGACCGCAACCGCACCTATAACTTCCCGCAGGGCAGGGTGACCGATCACCGCATTAACCTGACCCTCTACCGCCTGGATGAGGCAATGGAAGGCAAGCTGGATGCGCTGATTGAGCCAATCGTGCAGGAATACCAGGCCGATCAGCTGGCGGCACTTGCCGGGCAGGAGTAAGCATGGTGGTAACCCTTGCTGCGCAGATAACCGGAGGCTGACCGATGCAAATCCGCACCTGGCTGCGCGCGGCACAGGCGCAGTTAGTCGCCAGTGACAGCCCGAAACGTGATGCCGAAATCCTGCTGGCGAAAGTCACCGGTAAAAGCCGCAGCTGGCTGATTGCCTTTGACGATCGTGCTTTGGATGCGGCACAGTTGCAGCAGCTTGATACGCTGCTGGCGCGGCGCGCTGCCGGTGAACCGGTGGCCTGGCTGACCGGAGAACGCGAGTTCTGGTCGCTGCCGCTCAGCGTGTCTCCCGATACGCTGATCCCCCGTCCGGACAGCGAGCTGCTGGTGGAACAGGCGCTGTTCTACCTCCCTGCTGCCCCGGCCAGGGTGCTCGATCTGGGTACCGGCACCGGCGCCATTGCGCTGGCCATTGCCAGCGAGCGGCCGGACTGCCAGGTAATCGGGGTGGATCGCATCGCTGGCGCGGTGGCACTGGCGCAGCATAATGCGCAAAAACTCCTGCTTTCTCAGGTACAGTTTCTGCTTAGCGACTGGTTCACTGCCTTAAGCGGCCAGCGTTTTGATTTAATTGTCAGTAATCCCCCGTATATTGATCCCATTGACAGTCATTTGTTACAGGGTGATGTACGCTTTGAACCGGCCAGCGCGCTGGTAGCCGCTGAAAACGGACTGGCAGATATCCGGGTTATCACCCGTGAAGCGCAGAATTATTTGCAACCGGGCGGCTGGCTGTTACTGGAACATGGCTGGCAGCAGGGTGCGCAGGTCCGTAATATCTTATCTGAAAATAATTTTGGCCAGATAGTGACCTGCCAGGATTACGGGGGTAACGACCGGGTTACCCTGGGGAAAATGACTAAGGAATAATATGGCTGGCTGGTATCTTCCACTGAAACATTTTCATCTGCTTACGGTAGTGATTACCGCAGTGATGCTGGTAGTACGCTTCTGGTGGCTGCTGCGTCGACCGGCGATGCTGCAGCAGCGCTGGGTGCGCATTCTGCCACACGCCAACGATACGCTGCTGCTGCTGTCCGGCGTGATGCTGGTAATGATTACTCATTTGTATCCCTTCATCCCACAGGGCGCGAGGCTGACGCAGAAGCTGGTGGGCGTAATTATCTATATTGCGCTGGGCTTTGTGGTGCTGGGACGGCGGCCAAAGCCGCTGAAAGTACGCTGGGCGGCGTTTATTGTGGCACTGCTGGCGCTGGCGGCGGTGATCCACCTTGCCGTGACTAAAATACCGTTTTCGGGGTGGGTATGATGCCAATAGTGGAGTTCGACTACAGCAACGTTGTACTCTGTGATGCGGTGATTGCCGCCTCGCAGCAGGTGCGCAGCGATTTTCCGGCGGCAGAAGTCACCACCCGTCTGGCCGCGCTGGTGGCGGAAGCCCGTGCGGCGGTATCCGCGGAACTGGAGCCCGACCTGCAGCTGGAACAGCTGATTGAACTGTTCTGGCATCGCTGGGGGTTTGGTGGTGCCAGCGGCGTCTACCGCCTGTCCGATACGCTGTGGCTGGATAAAGTGCTGGCGACTCGCCAGGGCACCGCGGTATCACTGGGAGTGATTTTTCATCATATTGCATCTCAACTGGATCTGCCGCTGTACCCGGTTATCTTTCCTACCCAGCTGATCCTGCGTGCCGAATGGGTTGATGAAGATATCTGGCTGATCAATCCGTTTAACGGCGAAACCCTGGATGAGCATACGCTGGAAGTGTGGCTGAAAGGCAATCTTGGCTCGACGGCTGAACTGTATGACGAAGATCTACAGGAAGCCGAACCGCAGCGGGTACTGCGTAAAATGCTGGATACCATGAAGTCGGCGCTGATTGATGAGCAGCAGATTGAGATGGCGCTGCGCGCCAGCGAAGTGCTGGTGGCGATGGACCCGGAAGATCCGTATGAAATACGCGATCGTGGTTTGATCTTCGCCCAGCTTGAATGTGAACATGTAGCGCTGACCGATCTCAACTACTTTATCGAGCAGTGCCCGGAAGATCCGCTGAGCGATATGGTCAGGCTGCAAATTTACTCGATTGAAAAGAAACAGATTACGCTGCATTAATCTGTTTTAATAACCCGTTTAGCAAAGACGTTCCCTGCAAAAATTAAGGCGAAGAAATGAAACAAAAAGTAGTAAACATTGGCGATATCAAGGTCGCAAACGATCTGCCTTTCGTGCTGTTTGGCGGGATGAATGTGCTGGAATCACGCGATCTGGCGATGCGTATCTGTGAGCACTACGTCAGCGTGACGCAGAAACTGAACATTCCGTATGTGTTCAAAGCCTCTTTTGATAAAGCCAACCGGTCTTCTATCCACTCCTATCGCGGTCCGGGTCTGGAAGAGGGGATGAAAATCTTCCAGGAACTGAAACAGACCTTTGGCGTGAAAATTATTACTGACGTGCATGAAGCCAGCCAGGCGCAGCCGGTATCTGAAGTGGTGGATGTGATCCAGCTTCCGGCGTTTCTCGCCCGTCAGACTGACCTGGTGGAAGCGATGGCGAAAACCGGTGCGGTCATCAACGTGAAAAAGCCACAGTTTGTCAGCCCGGGACAGATGGGCAATATCGTTGATAAGTTTGCTGAAGCGGGTAATGAGCAGGTGATCCTGTGCGATCGCGGCGCGAACTTCGGCTATGACAACCTGGTGGTTGATATGCTGGGCTTTAACGTGATGAAACAGGTTTCCGGCGGCTGTCCGGTGATTTTCGACGTAACCCATGCGCTGCAGTGCCGCGATCCGATGGGCGCAGCCTCCGGTGGCCGTCGTGCGCAGGTGACTGAACTGGCGCGTGCCGGTATGGCGGTAGGAATTGCCGGACTATTTATTGAGGCGCATCCTAACCCGGCAACGGCGAAATGTGACGGGCCGTCGGCGCTGCCGCTGGATAAGCTGGAGCCATTCCTGGTGCAGATGAAAGCTATCGACCAGCTGGTAAAAAACTTTGACGAGCTGGATACTTCAAACTAATCCGCAGTAACAAAACGGGCCGCATAAGCGGCCCGTTTTATTTCCGGCATCAGAAGTCGTAAGTCATGCCCAGCTTCAGGGTGCGGCCATCCCCCTGGGAGAGGTATGTTCCGGTGCTGTCGACGTTAGCCCAGTATTTCACATTGGCCACGTTTTCCACTGACAGACGCCACACCATATCATTCTGGTTAACCTGAGTACGGTAACGCAGCCCCAGATCGAGGGTGGTATAGCTGCCCACTTTTTTGGTGTTCGCCGCATCAGCCCACTGGGAACCGGAGTGGGTGACCAGCGCGGTAGCGGTTAAGCCTGGCAGCGGCTTAATATCGTATTCCGCCCCCAGCGCATAGTTATGGCGCGGTACGCCAATTGCCTGCTTACCGTTATATTGTTCACCGGCCGTGCTGGTCATCACCGGATCCAGCCAGGTGGTACTGGCATTTAAACGCAGCCCCAGCACCGGCTCGCCAAAGATATTGGTTTCAATACCGCGATGGCGCTCTTCGGCATCCAGCGCATAAGCGCCGCTGGAATTAATCATGCCGGACGGCTGTTTAATCTCAAACAGCGACAGCGCGCCACCAATACGGCCAAAGTCGGTTTTTACCCCCACTTCATTCTGTTTAGAGTGGGCGATACCGGTGACTGCGCCCGGATTGGTGACGCCTGTGGTAGGGGCTGATTTACCCGGCTGCAACGCTTCAGTATGGTTTGCATACAGTGAGACCGACTGCCAGGGTTTATACACCAGGCCATAGGTCGGCATCCAGCGGCTGCCGTCGAAGCGCGAACTGGTGTCTTCGGCACCGGTATTGTAGGCGTAGTTACGCACCACCACTTTCTGATGGCGGGCACCGAGGGTTAATAAAACCGTATCATCCAGGATCCCGAGGGTATCGCTTAACAGATAGCCCTGGGTGCGGGTACGCACGGTGGTAAGTGGGTTGGAAAAATCACCGCCAGAGTAATTAGTTTCCGGTTCGGCAACGTTATCAGGATGATAAATATTGGTGGCATTACCGGTCAGCGACATGGCATAGGCATTTTTTGCATTGGTGGTCAGCGCGGAATAACCCACATTCAGCTTATGCGAGATAAAGCCGGTATCAAACGTGCCCCTGACGCCAAGCATTCCGCTGATATTGTTTTGTGTGCGGTTGGTCTTAAAGCTGCTGATCGTGGCGTTACCATCACCATTGAGCAAAATGGGAGTACCGTAGTTCCCTTTTTCATGACTGTGCTGCGCCCCCAGTCCGCCATAAGCCGTCCAGCTGTCGGTCAGATCGTATTCGGCCTTCGCCATCCCAAATTCTGATTCCAGATCGCTGTAAACCCATTTCTGGCTGTAGTTTTGCGAGTTCGAGGGCACGGCAGGGATAAAATCCACCCCGGCGATATTGACGCCCTCGGTGGCATCATGAAAGGTCTTTTTCTGATAGCCCAGATCCAGCGAGGTGCGCAAACGGTCACCGCGATAATCCAGCCCCAGCGCGGCGGCGGTAGTGCGTTTTTTCTCCCCATCGCGGCGCGTTTCACCTTCGCGATTAACCGCATTCACCCGCACGCCGAACTGATCGTTATCGCCAAAGCGGCGACCGCTGTCGACGGTGACGCCGGTTTGAGAATCTGAGGTGTAATCCACGCCAACGTGCGTTTTGGCAAACTCATCCGCGTGCTTTGGTTCGAGGTTAATCATCCCGCCGACGCCAGTGCTGGCAGCGCCATTAAGCAGGCTGTTGGCACCTTTAAAAATTTCCACGCGCTCAATCAGCGAGGCGTCCATCACCTGGCGTGGCACCACGCCTGCCAGGCCACCCCAGGTCATATCATCACCGTCAAGATTAAAGCCACGGATGCGATAACTTTCCGCAAAGTTTCCATAGCCTTTAACGTTCTGTACCCCGGCATCGTTACGCACCACGTCAGCAATGGTCTGCGCCTGCTGATCTTCAATCATCTTTGAGGTGAAGCCGATAATATTGAAAGGCACATCCATCGCCTTTTGTTCGCCGAGCATCCCCAGGCGTCCACCGTTAGCGACCTGGCCATCCAGATAGGCGGGGATCAGCCGATCGCCACCGGTTTTAACTACAGCGTCCGGAGTAGCGCTCACCGTCAACGTCTGTTCGGTGCTGGTGGTGGCCGCCTGTGCGGTCAGGCAGGCGCTGCCGATCAGGAGCGCCAGAAACGAAGGGGTAAAGGGTGTTGTGGAAAGAATGTGATGCATAAGAAAACCCTGCAAACAGTATTGAGAATGATTATTATTAAGATTTGTAATTATCCTTTTCAAACGTAAGAATGCAAGGGAAATCTCGTGGCAAAGCGGGTGCGCCGCAGGGTAACCGCCTGGCTTACGCCGGTGGCACTCTTTTACACGGACGGAAGGTCAGCCAAAATCCAGCGCCTGTCTTGCTGTTCAAAAAAGCTGTTCAAAAAATAAGCCATATGCTCAATGTACGCATAATCAAAATATTCAGGAGGGTTGTATGTCAGCACCAGCAAAAGAAAAAGTAGCGGCACTCTGCGAAGAGTCATCCGTGGCCTGTGGTTATTGATGCACATTCGATAGGGAAACTAAAATCTGATTCGGAAGTTCAATATCTTGTTATTCCTGTAGAAAACAAGTCTGGACATAAGATTCAGTCTCGCCTGCCGGATGAAAGTAATCTGGAAGAGAAAATTTACGCTTTTCTGGTATCGGTTGGATTAGAAAACGCTTTTGTCAGGATAAATGTAAAAAAAGACAGTGAGCGATCTGATTCCGAACACAGTGAAGAGTTTGACCTGTCTGACAGACTTGAAGAGTACAAAACAGAAAATAATAAGAAAGGAGGTCATCAGACATAATGAAGAGCATCGTCACAGCGGAATACGCTATGTAACTCCGGTAGAGCGGCATACGCTGTGTCGTCAGGCGCAGAAAGCAGACGTTATGAAACGTCTGCTGAGCTGAATATGGCTCTCTGACTGGACTCGAACCAGTGACATACGGATTAACAGTCCGCCGTTCTACCGGCTGAATTACAGAGGAATGGTTAAAAACCGCGCAAAGTAAATATCGGGTCGATAGCTGTCAATGCCAAAAGTGACGCCCGGCAATCAACTGCTGAAGTTTACAGCAACTCTGGTGATAAAACCCGGGAGAGGATAATCCCTCTCCCGGGTTGGTCATCAGCCTCAGCGCCTGTTGCGCCGCCGATTTTATGCGCCGTTCCGGCTGCATGCAGTGTTCAGAACCCTTATTGATAAGCTGCGTGCGGCTGGTGCCCGTCGCGGCTGATAATGCCGGTTGCTCAGTTCAGCTTATAGATCCCGGCTTGCCACGGAGCAAGAGTCAGCGTGGAGGCATTGTTTGGCAGTGATGGTTGGTGGACATTTTCCAGCAAACTGCTGGCAATAGTCAGATTATCTGGCAGAGCGTAATTCAGCTGCTCAGGTTTAAAATTAACTACCACCAGATATTTTTCATTATCCATAATACGGGTATAGGCATAGACCTGGTTGTTCTGCGGATCGAGATCACGGTATTCACCACTGGTCAGTGCCGGGATCTGGTGACGCAGATTGATCAGTTGACGGTAATAACTGAATACCGAGTCGGGATTATTCATCTGACTGGCGGCATTGATTTGCTTATAGTTGGGATTGAGGTGAAACCAGGGTTTGCCCAGGGTAAATCCGGCATTAACAGAGTCGTTCCACTGCATAGGTGTTCGGCTGTTATCGCGGCTGGTCATGCGAACCTCCTGTAAAAATTCAGCAGCGTTTACTTTTCCGCTGGCTACATAGTCGTTCCAGAAGCCTTTCACCTCAATATCGTCAAATTCCTCTATATTTTTAAAGGGATAATTAGTCATTCCTAACTCTGCCCCCTGATAGATAAACGGCGTGGCACGCTGCGTCAGCAGCAGCGTTGCCAGTGCTTTTGCCGAGCGTTCGCGCCATTGTGGGCTGTCGTCACCAAAGTGTGAGACCTGGCGCGGGTTATCATGGTTATCAAGGAAAAAGGCGTTCCAGCCATATTCACCTGCGGCACGGTCAGTCTGAGAGATAACTTGACGAAACTGGCTTAATGTCCATGGTTTACGACGCCAGCGCTGATCGGGATAACGATCGAGCCTGATCAAATCAAAGGTGAAAGCAATATTAAGTTCTTCACGCCGCCGGTCAAAATAATCCGGCATAGCACTCAGTGGCACACCGAAGATTTCACCAGCGGTGGCAACATTATATTTAGACAGTACCTGGCGGTTCATTTCATGGATATACTTATGAATATTCGGTCCCTCAGTATAAGCTTCGGCAAAATTATTCAGCTGCGCTTTTGTCAGGTCTGGGAAGCCAGGAATTTTGGAGAAAGTAGCCACGGTATCAAAACGTAGTCCGGATACGCCTTTATCCAGCCAGAAACGCAGAATATCGTAGAGTTCAGCCCGAACTTTTGGGTTATCCCAGTTCAGATCCGGCTGCTGTGGTGCAAAATAGTGCAGATAATACTGGCCAGTCTGTTTATCCAGTTGCCAGGCTGAACCGCCAAAGAAAGAAGGATAGTTATTAGGAGCCTGTCCCTGTTTACTATCACGCCAGAAATAATAGTCGCGGTAAGGATTATCTTTACTTGAGCGGCTTTGCACAAACCAGCGGTGACGATCGCTGGTATGATTAATAACAATATCAATCATCAGGCGCATACCACGTTTATTCATTTCGGCAACCAGACGGTCAAAGTCAGCCATGCTGCCGTATTCCTTCATTATTTCACGATAATTACTAATATCGTAACCATTGTCGGTGTTAGGTGACTCATAGTGCGGGTTTATCCAGATAGCATCAACTCCCAGCATTTTTAAATAGTCCAGTTTCTCAATAATGCCAGGAATATCGCCGATACCATCACCATTGCTATCTTTAAATGAGCGGGGATAAATCTGATAAAATACTGCCTGTTTCCACCAAATGGGGAAATCAGCGGACTTTTGTATAGGCGTTTCGGCAAAAGGGGCCGATGGCTTAGTTAACGGGCTGGCGGCAAGATAAAACGAGCTTGCCATAGTCAGAGCAATAACTGTTTTAAATCCATTAAATAACATAACAATTTTCTCCAGAAAATCGGTAATTTTACAGGTCGATGTTGACATGTTTTCTCTGGTGGAATTATAAAAAAAATAACAACTCTGCTCGGCAGAAATCAAAAATAGACTAAAGTATATCTGGTTAGAATATATTAGTTTTTACATGATTTTTTTACTCAGGTAAAGCGGATTGCATCGGAATATTTTTTTGCGAAATTGTTTTTTTTTTAACATTGAAAGGTTTTTAGCTGCAGCAAGGGAATTAGCAGAGTTATATTCTGATATAAAGAGATTGTATAATCTGAAGCGTTATAAATGTTGGGTATAACCAGCAGAATTTTTTTTCACCCGGTTGGATATGGCATTGTGCTGTATATGTTTGTGTAATGCGGTCTCGGTGCGTTTTCTGGCTCTGAGCCAGGGTTAACCCTCACTTGTGATGGTGGCGGGATTGGTCGCTTTGCCGCCAAAGCCGAACTGTTACGGGTTTTTCAGATAACTATTTCGCCAATAAATAAATCCGGACTGGATAAAAATTATTCAGGTGTACGCGGATTTAAAACAGTGATGAGATGAGACTGTGCACCCCTTTAGTTTTGCGATGCTGCTCTTTTTCAAAGCGGGTGAACAGGTAAGCGTCAGGATTAAGCGCTGATTTTGTGGCTGTTGACCACTGCAGAATAAACGGCTGAATGGCAAGCAGACAACAAGTAAAAAATCAGATGCCCGCAGACATCTGATTTCTCTAAGATGGCTCCTCTGACTGGACTCGAAC
>CALYQW010000040.1 GCA_945290265.1 uncultured Erwinia sp. | reverse complement strand
TAAGATCGATGATGAGATTTAACTCCTTAGTTGCCTGAAAACAGGAAACGCATTTTACCGCGCGACTACCGTTATAAAATATGGCTAATAAGACCTCGTTAGGTTACAGATGCTGATTATCCGAACAGCTTTTGCAGGTAACGTTCCAGCGCAACCCGTGAACTGAAGCCATGAGGAATACCGTAATGCTCGTCTGATTCCCCTGCCAGATAAAGTGGAAAACGTACATAATGATTACAGGTTTTCACTTCCGCCGCGGCCGCCGCGATGTCCTGACTCTTTTCCTTCAGCTGCGGGTGGATCACCAGCGCAGTACGGCCAAAACGTGCCTCACGGTTGACATAGACATAGTCTTCCCCCCGGTAGTACCCGTAGGTTTTCACGGTGATGGTATCCATTTCAAATCCCACTTTTTCCAGTACCTTCGCTACCTCATCGGGCCGTAAATACATGCCGTTACCTCTTAAATCTGCTCAAATCCGGCAACCTTACACCAGCGAAAAAGTACTGGCTTTCAGAATTATCTTTAAACGTTTACTAACACTCATGTGCCGGTTCGCGAAATTTGCCGTTTTTTTACGCCAGGCAGATGCCGGACTGTTTTTTTTCTCTCAGACTAAGCGGTTGTGAAATAAGGCATGTTTCCCACTAATCGGGATGATGGGTAAAGTACTATATATTGTATGGTTGAAATTAATTAACCCCATATCTAGTATTTACTGTATCTGAAACACACCACTGGAGGTGGTTCTGGCGCACCAGGGAGACTCGCTTTATCCCCTGCTGACCGCCGGAAGTCCGCCCCCTCAAAAGGCAAATGCGAATTATGATCATTATTATTTACACTAAAGATAACTGTATCCAGTGCGACGCCACTAAAAATGCCCTGGACAGAAACGGGATTGCCTATCAGTTAATCAATCTCGACCGCGAACCTGCCCATCTGGAAAAGCTGCGCGCCCTCGGCTATCGCCAGGTGCCTGTGGTGATGGCTGAACAGGATAACTGGAGCGGCTTCCGCCCCGATAAAATCAAGGCCTTAAGCCTGCTGGCAACGGCAGGCGCCTGAAGATGACAACGCTGGTCTATTTTTCCAGCCAGTCAGAGAACACACATCGCTTTATCGATCGCCTAAATCTGCCTGCGCAACGCATTCCTGTTGATCTCCACCAGCAGTTGCAGGTTGACCAGCCCTATATTCTGGTGGTTCCCACCTATGGCGGCGGCGGTCGCCAGGGGGCCGTCCCCCGTCAGGTGACTCAGTTTTTAAATGATGCCCATAACCGCCAGCTGATTCGCGGCGTGATTGCCGCCGGCAACCGTAATTTCGGTGCAGCCTTTTGCCTTGCCGGCGACATTATTGCGCAAAAATGTCAGGTTCCTTTTCTCTACCGCTTTGAGCTGATGGGAACCGCCGACGATATCGCCAACGTTTACCACGGAGTAACGACATTTTGGCAAACACAGACGATGCAACTTTAGTCACAGCCTCTGCTGCTGTGGATTATCACGCCCTTAATGCCATGCTGAATTTGTATGATGCTGACGGGGCTATCCAGTTTGAAAAAGATCGTGAAGCAATCCGGCACTATTTTGTTCAGCATGTCATCCCTAACAGCGTGCCGTTTGCCTCGGTTGCCGAACGCCTGCAGTTTCTGGTGAGCGAAGGCTATTATGAAGCCGGGGTACTGAATGCTTATCCGTTTGAATTTGTCTGCAGCTTTTTCCGGCAGGCTGGTCAGCATCGCTTCCGGTTTCACACCTTTCTCGGTGCCTGGAAATTTTACACCAGCTATGCGCTGAAAACCTATGATGGCAAACGCTACCTGGAAGGCTTTACCGAGCGCGCCTGTATGGTGGCACTCACTCTGGCACAGGGGGAGCAGGCGCTGGCTGAAGCGCTGTGTGAGGAGATCCTTAGCGGGCGCTTCCAGCCTGCAACGCCAACTTTCCTCAACTGTGGCAAGCAGCAGCGCGGTGAGCTGGTTTCCTGTTTTTTGCTGCGTATAGAAGACAATATGGAATCCATTGGCCGGGCGGTTAACTCAGCCTTACAGCTGTCGAAACGCGGCGGTGGCGTGGCTTTCCTGCTGTCCAACCTGCGTGAATCCGGTGCGCCAATCAAACGTATTGAAAATCAGTCTTCCGGGGTGATCCCGGTAATGAAAATGCTGGAGGATGCCTTTTCTTACGCCAATCAGCTGGGTGCGCGTCAGGGGGCTGGCGCGGTGTACCTCAACGCCCACCATCCCGATATTCTGCGCTTCCTCGACACCAAACGGGAAAATGCCGATGAGAAGATCCGCATTAAAACCCTGTCACTGGGGGTGGTGATCCCGGATATTACCTTCCAGCTGGCGAAAGAAAATCAGCCAATGGCGCTGTTTTCGCCCTATGACGTGGAACGGATTTACGGCGTGCCGTTTGCCGATCTCAGTATCAGTGAAAGATATGCTGAGATGCTGGCTGACAGCCGCATCCGCCGCACCCTGATTAATCCGCGTGAGTTCTTCCAGACGCTGGCGGAGATCCAGTTTGAGTCGGGTTATCCGTACATTATGTTTGAAGACACAGTTAATCGCGCCAACCCGATCGCCGGCCGAATTAATATGAGTAACCTGTGCTCTGAAATTCTGCAGGTGAACAGCCCCAGCGAATACCATGACGATCTCAGCTACCGCCAGATCGGTAAGGATATTTCCTGTAACCTCGGCTCACTGAATATTGCCCATGCTATGGACTCCGGCGATCTGGCACGCACCGTAGAGATTGCTATACGCGGCCTGACGGCGGTGTCCGAGCAAAGCCATATTCACTCGGTGCCCTCCATTGAACACGGCAATGCCCGCTCACACGCCATTGGCCTTGGGCAGATGAACCTGCATGGCTATCTGGCGCGCGAAGGTATCGCTTACGGCTCAGAAGAGGCGCTGGATTTCACCAACTTCTATTTTTACAGCGTCACCTATCACGCCCTGCATACCTCCTGCCAGCTGGCGCAGGAGCGCAACGCCCGCTTTGATGGCTTTGACCAATCGCGCTACGCCAGCGGTGAATACTTTATCCAGTACACCGAAAGCGATTGGCAGCCGCGTACTGCCAGAGTGCGTACCCTGTTTGCTGAAGCCGGTATTGCACTGCCTTCACGTGAGCAGTGGCAGGCATTGCAAGTGGCGGTGATGCAGCACGGCCTGTATAACCAGAATCTGCAGGCGATCCCGCCAACCGGTTCGATCTCCTATATCAATCACGCTACCTCCAGTATTCACCCGATTGTCGCGCCGATTGAAATCCGTAAAGAGGGTAAAACCGGCCGGGTTTATTATCCCGCCCCCTTTTTGACCAATCACAACCGTCATCTGTATGCAGATGCCTACGAGATCGGTCCCGAAGCGATCATTGATACCTACGCGGAAGCCACCCGCCATGTGGATCAGGGGCTGTCACTGACGCTGTTTTTCCGCGATACCGCCACCACCCGCGATATTAACCGCGCGCAGATTTATGCCTGGAAAAGAGGCATTAAGACGCTGTATTACATCCGCCTGCGGCAGATGGCGCTGGCAGGCACCGAGGTGGAAGGCTGCGTTTCCTGCTCACTGTAATTCACCCGCTGCCGGGACATCTCCCGGCACTCTTTCGCTGAAAAAGATAACGCTATGAAACTGAATCAGGTACAGGCCATTAACTGGAACAAAATTGAAGATGAGAAAGATCTGGAGGTGTGGAACCGTCTGACCAGCAACTTCTGGCTGCCGGAAAAAATCCCGCTTTCCAACGATATTCCTGCCTGGAATGCGCTGAGCGCCGATGAACAGCAGCTGACAATCCGCGTATTCACCGGGTTGACGCTGCTGGACACTATTCAGAATACCCTGGGCGCGCCCGCGCTGATGGCTGATGCCCTGACGCTCCATGAAGAAGCGGTGATGTCGAATATCAGCTTTATGGAAGCGGTACATGCCCGCTCCTACAGCTCGATTTTCTCGACGCTGTGCCATACCAGCGATGTCGATGCCGCCTTTGCCTGGAGTGAAGATAATCAGCCACTGCAGCGCAAGGCAACGATTATCCTGCAGCATTATCACGACAACGATCCGCTGAAGAAGAAAATCGCCAGCGTATTCCTCGAATCTTTCCTGTTCTACTCCGGGTTCTGGCTGCCGATGTACTGGTCCAGCCGCGGCAAACTGACCAATACTGCCGATCTGATCCGCCTGATTATCCGCGATGAAGCGGTGCATGGTTACTATATCGGCTATAAGTACCAGAAAGCCCTGCAGGCCGAGATCCCGCAACGCCAGCAGGAGCTGCATCAGTTTGCCCTCACGCTGCTAATGGCGCTGTATGAAAATGAAGTGGAATACACCGACGCGCTGTATCAGTCGGTTGGCTGGCAGGACGATGTCAAAAAATTCCTGCACTACAATGCCAATAAGGCGCTGATGAATCTGGGCTATCAGGCACTGTTTCCGGCAGAGCTGACGGACGTCAGCCCGGCAATCCTCGCCGCGCTATCACCCAATGCCGATGAAAACCACGACTTCTTCTCCGGTTCAGGCTCCTCCTATGTGATGGGGAAAGCAGTAGAGACCGAAGACGACGACTGGGACTTCTAATATTTTCCTTTAAAACAGGGAGAATAGTTTCTTCCTGTTTTAATTAGCATCGTGACTAACTATGACTTGATATCCAATTAATCACTGCGTTTACTATCTGTATATCACGCAGATCCCAGCGTGGTATTTTCGCCATTTTTCTCTCTGCAGCATAAAAATCAGGATTTTTTCCCCTCAGGTAATTTGCTTCTTATCCCTTACCCGCTCTGACTTAACGGCGAATTGCCTCTGCCTGGTGCGTAAATAATTCAAATTTTAAGGGTTGTCTCATATTCTCAGTATGTTACGGTAAAAAGCTCCTGTTCTCATAAAATCAATAAGAGTGCATAGTTTATATTAATCAACCAGGAAAATTTTATTCCATGGCAATTAAGCTTGAAGTAAAGAACCTGTATAAAATATTCGGGGATCATCCCGAGCGGGCATTCCCATATATCGATAAGGGCTACAGTAAAGAAACGTTACTGGAGAAAACCGGCCTGTCACTTGGCGTGAAAGATGCCAGTCTGGCCATTGAAGAAGGCGAGATATTCGTCATCATGGGGCTCTCCGGTTCGGGGAAATCCACCATGGTTCGCCTTCTCAATCGTCTGACAGAACCCACCCGTGGCCAGGTGATTATTGATGGTCAGGATATTGCGAAAATATCCGCCAGTGAACTGCGTCAGGTACGCCGAAATAAAATCAGCATGGTGTTCCAGTCATTTGCCCTGATGCCCCATCTGACGGTAATAAATAATGCCGCCTTTGGTATGGAATTAGCCGGCATTCCGGCGAAAGAACGCGAGGAAAAAGCGCTGGATGCGCTGAGTCAGGTGGGTCTGGAAAAATATGCTCATGCTTATCCTGATGAATTATCCGGTGGGATGCGTCAGCGCGTGGGATTAGCACGCGCCCTGGCGATCAATCCCGATATATTATTAATGGATGAAGCCTTCTCCGCCCTCGATCCGTTAATTCGCAGTGAAATGCAGGATGAACTGATAAAACTCCAGTCACGCCACCAGCGCACGATTGTGTTTATTTCACACGATCTCGATGAAGCTATGCGTATCGGTGACCGCATTGCCATTATGCAGGGTGGCGAGGTGGTTCAGGTCGGTACCCCGGATGAAATTCTGAATAACCCGGCCAATGATTATGTGCGCACTTTTTTTCGCGGCGTGGATATCAGTCAGGTATTCAGCGCCAAAGATATTGCCCGCCGCAGCGCCAGCGCCCTGCTGCGTAAAGCCCCCGGTTTTGGCCCGCGCTCGGCCATCAAACTGCTACAGGATGGGGATCGCGAATATGGCTATGTGCTGGAGAAGCAGAAATTTGTTGGCGTGGTATCTGTTGATTCACTGAAAGCCGCACTGGCGGCCGGTGAAGGTGTGGACAGCGCCCTGCTGAACGCCCCTGCCGCCGTGGTCGAAGACACTACCCTCAGCGATCTGCTGAGCCATGTCGCTCAGGCCCCCTGTGCGGTGCCGGTGGTCGATGGACATAACCAGTATCTCGGTATTATTTCCAAAGGCACATTACTGCAGGCATTAGATCGTGAAGGGAGCCCGTCATGAGTGAAGCAAACACCAATCCGTGGGACAGCAGCGCCCCTGTTGATAACACTCCCGCGCCGGTGGCGTCCGGCAGCGATGCCTGGGGAACCGATGCCGCAGCCTCAACCGGCAGCGGGCATGATGCGCCTGTGGGCAGCGACTGGCTGAACAGCGCCCCTGCGCCACAGGCTGACCATTTCAGTCTGCTCGATCCGTTTCATAAGACCCTGATCCCGCTTGACAGCTGGGTTACCAGCAGTATCGACTGGGTGGTTTCCCATTTCCGCCCGCTGTTTCAGGGTATCCGCCTGCCAGTGGATTATATTCTGAATGCCTTTCAGCAGTTGCTGACCGGAATGCCGGCACCGCTGGCGGTGCTGCTGTTTGCCCTGCTCGCCTGGCAAATCGCCAGCCCGGCAATGGGGATAGCCACCCTGGTTTCACTGATTGCCATCGGGGCTATTGGTGCCTGGTCACAGGCTATTGGTGCCTGGTCACAGGCTATGGTGACGCTGGCACTGGTGCTGACCGCACTGTTTTTCTGCATGCTGATTGGCCTGCCACTGGGGATCTGGCTGGCGCGCAACCAGCGGGCAGCAAAAATTATCCGCCCGTTACTGGACGCGATGCAGACCACGCCGGCGTTTGTCTATCTGGTGCCAATTGTGATGCTGTTTGGCATTGGTAACGTGCCCGGCGTGGTAGTCACCATTATCTTCGCCCTGCCGCCAATTGTGCGCCTGACCATCCTCGGCATTCAGCAGGTGCCTGCCGATCTTACCGAGGCTGCCGAGTCCTTCGGTGCCAGCCCGCGCCAGATGCTGTTTAAGGTGCAGCTGCCGCTGGCGATGCCCACCATTATGGCTGGCGTCAACCAGACGCTGATGCTGGCACTGTCAATGGTGGTGATTGCCTCGATGATTGCCGTAGGTGGTCTGGGGCAGATGGTGCTGCGTGGGATTGGACGTTTGGATATGGGGCTGGCCACCGTGGGCGGCGTCGGTATTGTTATCCTGGCGATCATTCTTGACCGCCTTACCCAGTCGCTGGGGCGCGATAATCGCAGCCGTGCTGGCCGTAACTGGTATCACCGTGGCCCGTTGGGATTGCTGCTGCGCCCTTTCATCCGATAGAGATCATACTCTGGCGCTGCCGTCAGGCAGCGCCATTTACTCGCACTTTTTTTACCAACCAGGGGAGACGCCTGTGAATAAATTTCCACTACTGGCTGCCGTATTAACCATAACTGGCAGCTCTTATGTTGCCGCTGCCGACCTTCCGGGAAAAGGCATTACCGTTCAGCCGGTACAAAGCACCATTGCTGAAGAATCGTTCCAGACTTTACTCGTCGGCCGCGCGCTGGAAAAACTCGGATACACCGTTGCTGACCCTGGCGAGGTAGACTACAACGTGGCCTACACCTCGGTGGCAGCCGGGGATGCAACCTTTACTGCCGCTAACTGGCAACCGCTGCATGATGATATGTACAACGCCGCCGGTGCCGATCATAAATTTTACCGTCAGGGTGTCTACGTGCAGGGCGCCGCCCAGGGTTATTTGATCGACAAAAAAACCGCGGAGCAATACCACATCACGCGCATCGATCAGCTGAAAGATCCCAAACTGGCAAAATTGTTTGATACCAACGGTGACGGCAAAGCCGACTTAACCGGCTGCACGCCGGGCTGGGGTTGTGAAACGGTTATCGATCATCAGATCCAGGCCTATGGCCTGAGCAACACAGTTGAGCATAACCAGGGCAACTATTCGGCAATGATTGCCGACACTATTACCCGCTATAAAGAGGGCAAACCGGTGCTGTATTACACCTGGACCCCTTACTGGGTCAGCAATGTTCTGAAGCCGGGAAAAGATGTGGTGTGGCTACAGGTGCCGTTCTCTGCGATGCCGGGAGCACAGAAAAATCTGGAAACAAAATTACCTGATGGTCGTAACTACGGTTTCCCGGTCAACAATATGTACATAGTGGCCAACAAAGCATGGGCAGAGAAAAACCCGGCAGCGGCCAGGCTGTTTGCTGAAATGAAGTTACCACTGGCGGATATCAATGCTCAGAATCTGCGTATGCACGAAGGTCAGGCCTCTCAGGCCGATATCAACGCACAGGTAGATGGATGGATCCATGCGCACCAGGCGCTGTTTGACGGCTGGATCAGGCAGGCACTGGCAGCTGCCCACTAACTGGACTTTGGTTTGGGCTGCGCTGGTTTTGGCTACGCTGGTTGTGTTTTTAAAAGCCAGGGCAAAAGCCAGGGCACTTCGCTAAGCGGAAGCTAAGGTCAACTACGTTTCACCATCCCGTTACACGGGCTGGCGACAAGGGGATATCAATCGCGATATCCCCTTGACCCCGCGCTCGCGGCGTCACATCGCCCGCTCACGCGGGTTCCCTCTGGCACGCCGCTTTCTGGCGGACCGGCGTGATTCGCCGTCCTGGCTCAGCACGCCTTTCGCCACCGTCCTGGCGGCTCTTCCTTGAAATCAGCGTAACCTCGGCTCCGTTCCTGATGCCGCCCAAAGGTCAAAATCAAAACCCAGGTCAACATCAAAAGCCAGGGCAAAGGCAAAGGCAAAGGCAAAGGCAAAGGCAAAGGCAAAGGCAAAGGCAAAAAGACCAAAACATTCTTTTGGGTTTGGGTTTGGGTTTGGGTTTGGGTTTTAATATTTAGACGTTGACCTGGCTTTTGACCTGGAAGTTGACGTTGGCGCGGCTTAAAAACGGAGCCGAGGTCATGACATTTCCCAGGACGAGCCGCCACGGACGGCCGCGAGAAGCCTGCTTCGCCAGGACGGCGAATCAGGCTGTGCCGTCGGGAAAGGGCATTGCCGAGGGAACCCGCTTTAGCGGGCGCAGTGCCAGCCGCTAGCGCGGGGTCAAGGGGAGCAGGCGATGTGCTCCCCTTGTCGCCAGTCCGCGCAGCGGAATGGTGAAACGTCGTTGACCTTAACTTTCGCGCAGCGAAAGTACCCTGGCCTTTAAAAAACCACAATCAGCGAAGCCAACCTCCCCCCACCCCACGCAGTGGACCAGCCCCCCGATCCTGGTCGTGACCGCCCCCTCCCCCCTGATGAAAGTGAATATTCTGTGAGAGAAACTATTTTTTAGGTTACTATTAGGAAACTGGATTCTTCCTATTGCCTGAACGACATAATGAAAGCGCAATTCAGCGACAATAATACAATTTTTGTAATACTGACTCACTGGTGGTAATGGATAAAGCGTAACCTGACTGAAATTATCGATATTTTCACTGGTGTTACATACAAATCTGTCTATGGTTATGTCCGATGATAATGTTAGTAAAACCAGGCTCGACGTCCGGTACAACTCGCTGATTCCTGGTTTTTTTCAGCATTTATATCCGATGTTTATTGTCAGATTAACCGGTGTAACAGTGGTTATCTGGTATGTACTGTAGAAAATTTATCTATCAGTTCATCGTCAAATAACGACTAAGTACAGATTATGTACAGTGAAAATAAATTTATTTCAGAGCGCCCCATCTGTTAACGATGATTACACTCTGGTAAGGTTAATCTTAACTATTCAGGCCTGTGATTTTTTAGTCAACTGCCTGACTGGCAGTAAAGGTTCCATTTTTTGAACTGCGTGGTTCCGGTATTATCCACCGACAGTGCAATCGCTGTACCGTGGCTAAATCCGACAACCACATCGCGGACAGTAAGATCCTGCTCAGGCTCTGATTATTGCCGCAGTACGACCGATTTTATGCCAACCCGGACAGGCTTAGGCTTATCGCACATCACCTTCGTATTTTACGCATTATTGTGCTGTCGCTGCTGATAAGCATTCGAGGTTATCTGATAACCCGGAAATTACTGATGATGACCATGCGAGGACATAACCCTTGCAGTCCGACAAGTTGTAATACTTTTGATAAATCATCGCCACTGTACCCGTTGCAACTAATGAGGCTCCCGTATAATGGACAGTTCGTTTACTCCCATTGAACAGATGTTGAATTTTCGTGCCAACCGCCAGAAAGATTTCCCGCTACAGGAAATCATGCTGACCCGGTTGTGTATGCATATGCAGGGAAAGCTGCTGGAAAATCGCAACAAAATGCTAAAATCTCAAGGGATTAACGAGACTTTATTTATGGCGCTGATTACCCTGGATGCCCAGGAAAATCAGAGCATTCAACCTTCTGAGCTAAGCTCTGCGCTCGGCTCATCGCGTACCAATGCCACCCGTATTGCCGATGAACTGGAAAAACGAGGCTGGATTGAACGCCGTGAAAGCAGCAACGATCGTCGTTGCCTGCACCTTCATCTGACAGACAAAGGCAATGATTTTCTGCGCGAAGTGCTGCCACCTCAGCACCGCAGCCTGAAGCACGTCTGGTCTTCTCTGACTGAAGCAGAAAAAAGCCAGCTGGAAGGTATTACCCGCAAACTGCTTCATCGTCTGGATCGAATGGATGAAGAACACGTAATTTAACAACTTTCACCCGAAATTTTCCTTATCTCGACAGAATACGGTACGCTGTTGCCTTACGGCGTACTGACTCGTGTCACGCCATAATTCCGAATACTCTTGCCAGCCCCCCACAGGTTGGCATTTTATACCGGACAGACATGGACAGATCCTCAGCTTCCGGACAGGTAAGTGCATTCAGGAGAAACAATGAATCAGGCAACGGAGCAACAGTCTCCCTCTCAACCAGCCAGAACCAAAAAAAAGCGCAAAGGCGCACTCTGGCTGCTGCTTATACTGATTGTGATCGCCGCCGTAGCCTTCCTGGCGTACTGGCTGTTGGTGCTGCGTCACTATGAAGAAACCGATGACGCCTATGTTGCCGGTAATCAGACTCAGATTATGGCTCAGGTGTCCGGCAGTGTGACCAAAGTGTGGTTCGACAACACCGATGTGGTGAATAAAGGCGATGTATTGGTCACCCTCGATAACACCGATGCGCTACAGTCTTTTGAAAAAGCGCAAACCGCGCTGGCCACCAGCGTGCGTCAGACCCACCAGCAGATGATCAACAGCAAACAGTATCTGGCCACCATAACGTTGCGTAAAATCGCCTTGACCCAGGCGCAGGCAGATTTAAAACGTCGCGAACCGCTCGGTGCACAAAATCTGATTGGTCGGGAAGATCTGCAACATGCGCGCGACGCCGTTACCAGCGCCCAGGCACAGCTGGATGTTGCCACCCAGCAATACAAAGCCAATCAGGCCATCCTGTTGAATACCACGCTGGAGAATCAACCAGCAGTAAAACAGAGCGCAGCCGAACTGCGTGATGCCTGGCTGGCGCTGCAACGCACCTCAGTGCTGAGTCCGGTGCGCGGCTATGTCTCGCGTCGCAGCGTGCAGGTTGGCTCACAGATCACCTCTGCCACGCCGCTGATGGCGATTGTGCCTGCCGATAACCTGTGGGTGGATGCTAACTTTAAAGAAACCCAGCTGAAAAATGTACGTATCGGCCAGCCGGCCACGGTGATTGCTGATATTTACGGTGATGGCGTGGTCTATCACGGCAAAGTCGTCGGGCTGGATATGGGCACTGGCAGTGCCTTCTCTTTGCTGCCGGCTCAGAATGCCACCGGTAACTGGATCAAAGTAGTACAGCGCCTGCCGGTACGTATTGAGCTGGATCCCAAAGAAGTCGCCAGCCACCCGCTGCGTATCGGACTGTCCACGCTGGTAAAAATCGACCTCCATCAGCAGGATGGTGCCATGCTGGCAACGCAGATCCGCAGCCAGCCGGCCTATCAGAGCAACGCCCTGACGCGCGATCTGACACCGGTCAACCAGCTGATTACGCAGATTATCCAGGCTAACGCAGACTGAGCCGGCGGGAGAGAGTTATGGCACAAAAACCGCTCGTTGGTGCCCCGCTGGTCCTGATGACCATTGCGCTGTCGCTGGCGACCTTTATGCAGGTGCTGGATTCCACTATCGCCAACGTGGCGATACCGACTATTGCCGGGAATCTTGGTGCATCCAACTCACAGGGCACCTGGGTTATCACCTCATTTGGCGTAGCTAACGCGATTTCGATCCCGATTACCGGCTGGCTGGCGAAGCGTTTCGGTGAAGTTAAGCTATTCCTGTGGTCTACTGCCGCGTTTGCCATTGCCTCCTGGCTGTGCGGCATTTCCAACAGCCTCGGGATGCTGATCTTCTTTCGCGTGGTGCAGGGCGTGGTTGCCGGTCCGCTGATCCCACTGTCGCAGAGCCTGCTGCTGAATAATTATCCACCGGCCAAACGCAGTATTGCGCTGGCGCTGTGGGCAATGACGGTGATCGTTGCACCAATTTGCGGGCCAATCCTCGGCGGCTGGATCAGCGATAACTATCACTGGGGCTGGATCTTCTTTATTAACGTGCCAATCGGTCTGATCGTGGTGATGCTGACCTTACAGACCCTGCGCGGACGGGAAACCGCTATCGCCATTAAGCCGATAGATACCGTTGGCCTGGTGCTGCTGGTGGTCGGCATTGGCAGTCTGCAGATTATGCTCGATCAGGGTAAGGAGCTGGACTGGTTCAGTTCGACTGAAATTATCGTGCTGGCGGTGGTGGCAGTGATTGCTTTAGTGACGCTGCTGATCTGGGAGCTGACCGATGATCATCCGATCGTCGACCTCTCACTGTTTAAATCACGAAATTTCACCATTGGCTGTCTGTCAATCAGCCTGGCCTATATGCTCTATTTCGGCTCGATTGTGCTGCTGCCACAGCTGCTGCAGGAGGTGTATGGCTACACTGCGACCTGGGCGGGTCTGGCCTCCGCGCCGGTCGGCATTATTCCGGTACTGCTGACGCCGATTATTGGCCGCTTTGCTCACCGGCTGGATATGCGCCGCCTGGTCACCTTCAGCTTTATTATGTATGCGGTGTGCTTCTACTGGCGCGCGTGGACCTTTGAGCCGGGAATGGATTTTGCCGCCTCGGCATGGCCGCAGTTTATTCAGGGCTTTGCCGTAGCCTGCTTCTTTATGCCACTGACCACCATTACCCTGTCCGGCCTGCCACCGGATCGGCTGGCGGCGGCATCAAGCCTGTCCAACTTTACCCGTACACTGGCGGGTTCTATCGGTACCTCGATCACCACCACCATGTGGACTAACCGCGAGGCGATGCACCACAGTCAGCTCACCGAGTCGGTCAATCCTTTCAATCCTAACAGCCAGCAGATATACGATCAGCTGGAGCAGCTGGGCATGACGCACGATCAGGCTTCCGGCTATCTGGCACAACAGATCACTAACCAGGGGCTGATCATGTCAGCCAATGAAATCTTCTGGGCATCAGCCGGGGTCTTTGTTCTGCTGTTAGTACTGATCTGGTTTGCGCGGCCCCCCTTCAATTCTGGTGGTGACAGTAGCGGGGCCCACTAAACTCCAGCCATAAAAAAAGTGGCCGGTTTTCCGGTCACCCTTTTTAGTCTGCGTCTGCGACTTAAGCCAGTCCCACCAGGCGTATATTGTTGTAGCCAGTTTGGACACGTACAGCGCGCAACAACCGGAGCGTACTTGCAGTAAGTGAGGATTGTGAGCACTGCCCGGGAGCAAATTGGCAAATAAAATAGCTGATGAGACAGGCTCAGCTGTTCTGACGCCACCACTCAGCTAACAACACGCCGGTGGCGACCGACACATTGAGGCTTTCCACGTTGCCGGTACCGGCAACCGATACGCTGAGATCACTCTGCTGAAAAGTGCTGTCTGACAGACCATCGCGTTCCTGCCCTAGTACCAGCACCATTCTGGCTGGCAGTTCAGCCTGGGTTAGTGGCGTACCCTGATGGCTGGAGGTGGTTACGATGGTGTATCCCGCCTGGCGAAACGTATTCAGTCCGGCAGCAAAACTCTCGCCGCTAATTGCCTGCACATGCTCAGCACCGCCTTCAGCAGTACGTACTGCGGCACCGGATTCCAGCAGCGCGGCATCATCCACCAGCAGTCCTCTGGCGCCAAAATGCGCACAGCTGCGCATAATGCCGCCGAGGTTATGCGGGTTACCAATATCTTCCAGTGCCACTACGCAATCTTTTTCACCGGCTGTTGCCAGCCAATCGCTGACCGGCATACCCATACGTTTTTTAATCAGGAAGCAGACGCCACCGTGATGTTCCGTACCGGACACTTTTTGCAGCTCGGCTTCATCCACCGTGTGGTAAGCCTTGCGATTGGCGGCCATCCACTTCAGCGCATCGCGGAAACGTGGCGTCACGCTCTGGACAAACCAGGCGCGCACAATGCACTCAGGGCGGCTCTGGAACAGCGCCTGGCAGGCATTCTCACCGTACACCCGGGTTTCTTCCAGACGCTGACGGCGCAGCTGCTGCGGATCAATAAAGCTTTTACCGCTGATACCACCGTGATCGGGCTTATCGTCCTGCTGTGCGCCGGGCGCGCGCGAAACCGTGCGCCACGGCGAGTCAGAGCGCCCTTCGTCACGCCCACGCCCGGCGCGATTATCTGCACTGCGTGAAGGACGACGACTGCCATCCTGACGAGAGCCACCCTTACCCGTGCGCGGATTATGTCCACGCTTATCACTCTCGTCTTCTCCGCGGACATACATCACTTTGACCTTGCCGCTTTTACCTTTAAATTCGTCGTTCATTTGTCCTCCACCTGGCTGAGCGCGAAGCGCGCAGATTACCTGATGTGGCTACAGTTAGCTATAAACTTAGTATAAAAGAAAAAGGTACTGCTGCTGCCAGGGTGACCCGCACCCACAATTTGGCTTATCCCGCACTTTCAGACATTAGCTATCATAGTTATTGAATAATCCAGATTGTCGCCGGTTACCCACCACCTGATAATAGCCGGCCAGTTTCAAACCGAGACGTTGAATTTTTACCGGGAATAATCATGAATACAGTCTGCTCCTCCTGTCTGACCCTCAATCGCATTTCTCAACCACAGCCCGATCATCAGACGGCAAAATGCGGACGCTGCAGCCATCCCCTTTTTGATGGCGCGGTAACTAATGCCACCACCGCCAACCTCGACAGTCTGCTGAAAGACGAGTTACCCGTAGTTATTGATTTCTGGGCGCCCTGGTGCGGTCCCTGCGTTAATTTTGCCCCGGTTTTTCAGGCCGTTGCTGCTGAACGCCGCCAGAGCCTGCGCTTTATTAAGATCAATACCGAAGCCGAACCGGCGCTGGGTGCCCGCTTTGGCATTCGCAGTATTCCGACCATTATGATCATTAAAAACCACCAGGTGATTGATATCTTAAGTGGTGCAATGCCAAAAGCACCATTTGAACAGTGGCTGGACGAAAATCTGTAACCACCAGGCCGGGTATCTGCGGCCTGAATCAGTTACAATCGCGCTTTTCGCTGATAAGTTGCCATGATCAATAATGCTGTCCTGCGCCTGCGTGCCGAACGCCTGGCGCGCGCGACCCGCCCGTTTCTGGCCCGGGGTAACCGAATTAAACGCTGTCAGCGTTGCCTGCTGCCGGAGAAACACTGCCTGTGCGCTACCCTGGCCCCCCAGCAGGCACGCAGCCGTTTCTGTCTGGTGATGTACGACAGTGAACCGATGAAACCCAGTAATACCGGCCGACTGATAGCTGACGTGTTGCCGGATACCCTGGCCTGGGGCTGGTCACGTACCGAACCCGATGCGGCACTGCTCCAGGCCGTGCGCGATACGGCTTATCAGCCAGTGGTAGTGTTTCCTCAGTCTTACGCCAGCCCTCAGCGTCCGGTTCTCAATACGCCTCCACGCAGCGGCAAACCCCCGCTGTTTATTATGCTGGACGGCACCTGGACCGAAGCCCGCAAAATGTTTCGTAAAAGCCCCTGGCTGGACAGCTTCCCGCTGATGTCACTGACCCTGACGCAGCCCTCGGCCTACCAGCTGCGTGAAGCCCACGCTGACGGCCAGCACTGTACTGCCGAAGTGGCTGCTGAATTACTGCTGCAGGCGGGCGATCGTGCCGCCGGTAACGCCTTAAATCAGCACTTTACCCAATTCCGCCAGCGTTACCTGGCCGCAAAGAGTTTCCATCCAAAAGCCCGGGATGCTTAGTTATTCCCGTGATCCCGCTTACATTGTGATGGTGTAAACAGAGGTCTGTCGCAGCAGAGCCCGCCAGGCCAGGGTAGAATATTGTAAGTCATCCTACGGAAAAAATTATGAGCCAGCGTGGATTAGAAGCTCTGCTACGTCCCAAATCAATTGCGGTCATCGGAGCCTCCCCCCGGCCAGAACGGGCTGGCTATCTGATGATGCGCAATCTGCTGGCGGGCGGCTTCAGCGGTGCGGTACTACCAGTTACGCCGAAATATCAGGCAGTGTGCGGGGTCATGACCTGCCCGGATATTGCCAGCCTGCCCCTCTCCCCCGACTTGGCTATTATCTGTACTCATGCCCGGCGCAATCTGACTCTGTTGACGGCGCTGGGCGAGCGCGGTTGTAGAGCCTGCATAATTCTCTCCGCGCCCGTGGACGATCTGCCCGCACTGCAGGCCTGTGCCAGCCGCTGGCATATCCGCTTGCTGGGGCCGAACAGTTTGGGTCTGCTGGCCCCCTGGCAGGGGCTTAACGCCAGCTTTTCACCGGTTCCCATCCGCCCCGGCAGGCTGGCCTTTATCTCTCAGTCCGCCGCAGTCTCCAATACCATTCTTGACTGGGCCCAGCAGCGTCAGCTGGGCTTCTCCTGGTTTATCTCCCTTGGAGACGGGGTCGATATCGATAGCGACGATCTGCTCGACTTCCTCGCCAGAGACAGCAAAAGCAGCGCCATTTTGCTGTATCTGGAAAATCTTAGCGATGCCCGGCGCTTTGTCTCCGCCGCCCGCAGCGCAGCAAGAAATAAACCGATTCTGGTGATTAAAAGCGGCCGCAGTCCGCAGGCGCAGAAGCTGCTGAAATCGCGCGGCGGAATGGATGCCGCCTGGGATGCTGCCATCCAGCGCGCCGGGATGCTGCGGGTGCACGATACCCATGAGCTGTTCTCGGCGGTGGAAACTCTCAGCCATATGCGCCCGCTGCGCGGCGAACGCCTGATGATTATCAGCAACGGTGCCGCCCCGGCAGCGCTGGCGCTGGATGCGCTGGATGCGCGTAACGGCCGGCTGGCCGAACTTAGTGAACCGCTGCTGGAACAGCTGACTACCGCCCTGGGACAAAATATCAGCGCGGGTAATCCGCTGAATTTACAGGATGATGCCACACCTGAACGCTATATCCTGGCGATCAGGTTGCTGGCAGACAGCCACGATATTGATGCCCTGCTGATTATTTACGCCCCTAGCGCGGTTGCGCCTGCTGCCGTCACCGCCAGCCTGATTATCGAACAGATGCAGCAACATCCCCGCGCCAGACAGCTGACGCTGCTGAGCAACTGGTGTGGTGAATATTCCTCGCTGCAGGCGCGTCAGCTATTCAGCGCAGCCAAAATTCCTACCTACCGTACGCCGGAAGGGGCGGTGAAAGCCTTTATGCATATGGTGGAATATCGTCGTAATCAGAAACAGCTGCGTGAAACCCCGGCGCTACCGGTGTCGGTTAACGTTGATCATGTTATTGTCCACCGGCTTATTAACCAGGCGCTGCAGGCTGGTGAAACCACGCTGGAAAATCAGCAGGTGTTGCCGGTGCTACAGGCCTGTGGCATGGAAATTATCCCAGACAACCCTGCACTTCAGCCGTTGCAGGAGCTGCGCATTGTGGTACAGGAAGACGCGCAGTTTGGCCCCGTGATAATGCTGGGCGAAGGCGGTGTCAGCTGGCAGGACGAACATCAGGCGGCGGTGGCGCTGCCCCCGTTAAATATGACTCTGGCACGTTATCTGATCAAAAAAACGCTCGGCAGTGGCAAAATCCGCCATCGCACTCTGCAGCCTCTGCTGGATGTCACCGCACTGAGCCGCCTGCTGGTGCAGATTTCGGATCTGATTGTCGACTGCCCGGAAATTGTCCGACTGGATATGCAACCTGTGTGCAGCGCGGCTCACGGCTTTACCCTGAATGATGCCACGATCCATCTGGCTCCCTTTAGCGGTAATCCGACGGCCAGACTGGCCATCCGCCCTTATCCGCGCGAACTTGAAGAGCCGGTGTGTCTGAAGAATGATCTGCACTGCCTGTTTCGTCCTGTACTGCCCGAAGATGAGCCGCTGTTAAAAAGCTTTATTGGCCGTGTCACCAAAGAAGATCTCTACTATCGCTATTTCAGTGAGATCAATGAGTTCACGCACGATGATTTAGCCAATATGACGCAGATTGATTACGATCGTGAAATGGCAATTGTGGCAGTACGCCAGTATCATGACAGAACTGAAATCATCGGTATCAGCCGGGCAATTTCAGACGCTGACAATATTGACGCTGAGTTTTCGGTACTGGTACGTTCTGACCTGAAAGGTATTGGCCTCGGACGGCGTCTGTTGGAAAAAATGATCGCTTACACCCGTGAGCAGGGATTGCAACAGTTAAATGGGATAACCATGCCCGGCAATACGCGGATGACGGCGCTGGCCAGAAAACTGGGATTTGCCGTGGAAACCCAGCTGGAAGACGGTATTGTCAGCCTGAGTCTGGCTTTACAAAATGCTGCAGGATGTAGTGAAAAGTAAAACCCACGCCTTTTACCATCAACTAGTGATACCATGCCGGGTTATTGGCATAAGTTAGTGGCAAAAGATCACCCTAAGAACAGAGAAGATACGTACTGTGATGTTGTCGACATTCAAACGAAATAAACACCAACAGCATCTTGCTCAACTCCCCAAACTGCCGCAGTCAGCTGCAGACTTTACCACGCTGTATTCACCGGCAGATTTTCGCCAGACGTTGCTGAAAAGCATTGCAGCCGCTACGCGGCGTATCTGCATCGTTGCGCTTTACCTGGAAAATGATGAAGGCGGTTGCGCCGTTCTGTCCGCGCTATATGAGGCTAAACGCCAGCGCCCTGAACTGGACGTGCGGGTACTGGTTGACTGGCATCGGGCGCAGCGCGGCCGCATTGGTGATGCCGCAGCCAAAACCAATGCAGACTGGTATTGTGAAATGGCCAGCCAGCATCCGGATATTGCCATTCCGGTGTATGGCGTACCGGTCAATACGCGCGAAGCGCTGGGTGTACTGCATTTGAAAGGCTCAGTTATAGATGACACGCTGATTTATACCGGTGCCAGTTTCAATAACGTCTATCTGCATCAGCAGGATAAATACCGCTACGATCGCTATCAGCTGATTACCAATCCTCAGCTGGCGAATACCCTGTTTGACTGGATTGATACCAATCTTATCCAGGCTGAAGCGGTACACCGTCTCGACCAACAGGAACGGCCTAAAAGCCCGGAAATAAAAAACGAAACCCGGCAGTTCCGCTACGATCTGCGTAGTATTGATTATTTGTTTACCGACAGCGCGAATAACGAACAGCTGGCAGTTACTCCTCTGGTCGGTCTGGGTAAACACAGCTCGCTGAATCAGACCATCTACCATTTAATGCCCTGTGCCGAACACAAGCTGACGATCTGTACGCCGTACTTTAACCTGCCCGCCATTCTGGTTCGTAATATTATCTGGCTGTTGCGCCGCGGCAGACAGGTTGAGATTATTATCGGTGATAAGACGGCGAATGATTTTTATATCCCGGAAGATCAGCCGTTTAAAATCATCGGCGCCCTGCCCTATCTGTATGAAATCAATCTGCGCCGCTTCCTCAACCGTCTGCAGTATTACGTCACCGCAGGTCAGCTGACGGTGCGCTTATGGAAGGATGGTGCCAACAGCTACCATCTTAAGGGGATGTGGGTTGACGATGAGTGGATGCTGATCACCGGTAATAACCTTAACCCGCGTGCATGGCGACTCGATCTGGAAAATGCGGTGCTGATCCACGATCCGCTGCATCAGCTGGCTGAGCAACGTGAGCATGAACTGGCGCTGATCCGACAGCACACCACCAGGGTGGAACATTTCCACGATCTGCAGAGCATTGCGGATTATCCGGTGAAAGTGCGCAAGCTGATCCGCCGTTTACGCCGCATCCGCATTGATCGGCTAATCAGCCGTCTGCTGTAACTCTTTCCGGCTTATTCTGTTGATAATAAAGCCGGTATGATACCGGCTTTATTATTATCGCTGAGTACTGGCTAGAGCGTAACGCCTTTGCCTCTGCGGTGGAGGAACAGGGAAACGACCAGCGCGATTGCGCCCATGAGTGAGACATACCAGAAGAACGCGATTTCACTGCCAGCCGCTTTCAGCGACAGCGCTACATATTCAGCAGAACCACCAAACAGCGCATTCCCTACTGCATATGAAAGCCCAACGCCCAGCGCCCTGACTTCTGCCGGAAACATTTCAGCTTTCAGTATCCCGCTGATAGCGGTGTAAAAGCTAGTGATCACCAGCGCCAGCATCACCAGTACAAAAGCAATGCCAGGCTGACTGACGCCCTGCAACAGGGTCAGGATTGGAACGGTACAAATCGTTGCCAGACCGCTGAAAATTAACATTGAGCTGCGACGGCCAATTTTATCGGAAAGTGCCCCAATCACCGGCTGTAACAACATAAAGACGAACAGCGCCACCGTCATTAATCCACTGACCGTTTTATGTTCCATACCCGCCGTGTTCACCAGGTACTTTTGCATATAGGTGGTGAAGGTATAAAAGCTCAGCGAGCCACCGGCGGTAAAGCCGATAACCATCAGAAAAGCGCGCCGGTGCTTCCACAATCCGCTGAGCGATCCGGCATCCTTATGATGACGGGTTTCACTCTTCGAGGTTTCATTCAGCGAGCGGCGCAGGTACAGCGCCACCACCGCCAGCATTGCGCCCAACGCAAAAGGGATACGCCATCCCCACTGACGCAGATCCTCATCTGACAGCAGCTGCTGCAGGATAACGACCGTCAGTAACGCCAGCAGCTGTCCGCCAATCAGGGTAACGTACTGAAAAGAGGCATAGAACCCTTTACGTCCTTCAACCGCGATCTCACTCATATAGGTGGCGCTGGTACCATATTCTCCACCAACCGATAAGCCCTGAAACAATCTTGCCAGCAGCAGCAATGCCGGCGCCCAAACGCCAATGGTGGCGTAACCTGGCAGACAGGCAATCACCAGCGATCCCGTGCACATCATACAGACAGAAATCAGCATCGAGTTTTTGCGCCCGTGACGGTCAGCGATATAACCGAAGATCCAACCCCCGATCGGACGCATTAAAAATCCGGCAGCGAAAATACCGGCAGTCTGTAAGAGTTGGGTTGTCGGATTACCACTGGGAAAAAAGATATGTGCAAAATAGAGCGAACAGAAGGAGTAGACATAAAAATCAAACCATTCCACCAGATTACCGGATGAAGCACCTACTATAGCCCAGATACGTTGCCGGGTAGTGATGGGGGTCTCTGACACTGCCTGCCTGTCGGTAATCGAGCCTGTCATAAATAGCCTCACGGTCATAACAGCTGAAAAAAAGACTTAAACAGAAGGAAAATAATAAGATACATCAACCGCCAAATGTTGCTAAATTGTTTTTTCCCGCAAAGATGTTTTTGTGAGAAGACAGGAATTTCAATGCAATTAACTGAAATATAGCATTCAGAAAATCCTGAAAGGTGATTACCACGATACTTTTACCAAAAAAGTTACTTTTAACCTCGCAGTTACCCCTGGCCGGGTGGAAACGTCGTTGGCCTTGCAGTTGGCCCTGGCTTTTGCCCTTAAAAAGCCGGGAAATTCACCAAAGCTCAAACGCAAAAAA
>CALYQW010000039.1 GCA_945290265.1 uncultured Erwinia sp. | reverse complement strand
GCTTAATTTTTCACCGGCTGACTCTCCTGCACCGGGAGCCGGCGATTAAACAGGGCGTTTAACACCACCGAGACCAGGCAGGTGGCGCTGATACCGGAATGGAATACCGTGCGCACCCAGCCAGGAAAATGATCGTAAAAGGTGGGCATCACGATGGGGATCATGCCAAAGGCCACGGACGTCGCCACAATCACCAGGTTCATATTGTCACGGTAATCCACTTTAGCCAGGGTACGGATCCCACTGGCTGCCACCGTGCCAAACAGCACCACGCCCGCACCGCCCAGTACCGGTAGCGGAATCGCCGCCACCACACGCCCCAGTAACGGAAAAAAACCCAGCAGCAGCAGGATCACGCCCCCTGCGGCAACCACATAACGGCTTTTAATCCCGGTGATCGCCACCAGCCCAATATTCTGGGCAAAAGCACTTTGCGGAAAGGAATTAAACAGCGGTGCCAGCGCGCTGGTCAGCATATCGGCACGCAGGCCACGGGCAATACGTTTACTGTCCACCTCAGTATCCACAATCTCACCAATGGCGAGTAATCCGGCTGTGGTTTCCGTCAGTAAAACCAGCACAATCAGGGTCATGGAAATAATCGAAGCCGCATCAAATACCGGCAGGCCAAAGGTAAATATCCCCGGCAGCGCCAGCCACGCGCCATCTGTCGCGCCGGAGAAATCAGCCTGTCCGGTGATCATCGCCACGCCGGTGCCAACGATCATCGCCAGCAATACCGCCAGTCGCCGGATAGTGTGATTGCCAAACGAGTTCAGCATAAGTACCACCGCCAGGGTGACTGCCGCCAGGCCGATATTTTCCCGCGCCCCCCAGTCAGGCAAATGCGGGTTGCCCCCCATCGCCCAACGTACCGCTACCGGCATCAGCGACAGGCCGATAACGGTGATCACCGTACCGGTCACCACCGGTGGGAAGAAGCGAATAATATGCGAGAACAATGGGGCGATCAGCAGACCGATCAATGAGGAAGCGATCACCGCACCAAATACCCACGGTAATCCCCCGCCGCCGCTGGCGATGGTGACCATGGTCGCCACGCCGGCAAATGAGACGCCCTGCACCAGCGGCAGACGGGCACCAAAACCGGCAACGCCCAGCGCCTGCAACAGCGTGGCGCAGCCGCTGACAAACAGCGCCGCCGTGACCAGCACCCCCAGGTCACCGGCGGATAACCCTGCGGCAGCGCCGACGATAAGCGGCGGCGCAATAATCCCGCCATACATGGTGAGAACATGCTGCAGTCCCCAGGCAAAAGATTTACCCGGCGAAAAACGCGTATCTTCTGGTCTGATGCTCATCATAAAACCCTTTTTTCAGCTGGACTCAGCGCGTCCCGATCCAGGATAAAGCGCCTGACAATGACAATGGCAGTTAACAGCAGCGCTTAGCTGCCGCGGTAGGTTGACCACGACCAGGGCGAGATCAGAAAAGGCAGATGGTAATGCCCTCCGCTGGCCGGCAGTGCAAAATCGATCTGCGCACTGAGATAGAGCGCATCGCGCCCGGCAGCGGAAAAATAATCGCCAATCTGTGCCGTCAGCCGGTAGTGTCCGGCGGGCAGAGGCTGTGGCGTTAACTCCGCCACCCGGCCATCCTGATTAGTGATGCCGCTGGCAATCAGCTGCCAGCCCGCAGCGCTCTGCTGTTCCAGCTGCAGACTGACGCCGGATGCCGGTTTTCCCAGCGCGCTATCGAGAATATGGGTGCTGATGGTGTTCACAGAAAAGTCTCCTTAAGTCGTAGCAGCGTAATTTCACGTAACTGTTCGAGTGCTTCACGCTGTTCCTGCGGCGGCGAATTTTGTAACCGACGCTGCAGCTCAGCCAGCATCTGAGCGCCGCTGCGCCCTTTAGCGCGGATCAGAAACACCTGACCAAAGCGCTGTTCATAGGCACTGTTGCCCTGGCGTAATGCCTCACTGAGCGGTGCATCAGCCAGGTTAACCTGCGCCTGTTCGCTGCGCGACAGGGTGGCTTCTTTAGCGCTACCCAAGGCTTTTTCACCAATGCGCGGATGTGCGCTCAGCGCCTGTTCCAGTTCGCTACTGCCCCAGCGCAACGCCAGCTGCTCAGCTGACTGCAGCAGTTGTTCCAGCGAAGCAAATGGACGTTGTAAAACCAGTTCAGCCTGCCAGTCAGGGATCGCCACACAGTGGGTAAGCATCGCCCGGGCTTCCGCCGCCGTAGCCTGGTTAAATGCGCTGAGCTGCGTCACAGCGCCCCCCGTCCGGCAACGTTATGCACCACCTCAACATAAGCCTGGATCGCCTGCGCTACATCAGCCTCTGCGACCGCTTCCGCCGGATGGTGGCTGATCCCCTGATGACAGCGCACAAATAACATCGCGACCGGCCAGCGTTCGGCAATCGCAATCGCATCATGCCCCGCGCCGCTTGGCAGCGTCAGGCTGCTGCCCTGCACCCGGGTAACCGCCTGCTGTACCACATTTTGCAGCGCACTGTCGCAGTGGGTAGCGGCGATGTGATAATACTTTTCCGCGCTGAACTGCAGACCGCGACGTTCGGCAATCGCCCTCCCCTGATGCAGCAGAGTTTCCAACAGTGCCGCCAGCGCGCCGTCATCCGGCCCGCGCACATCCAGCGACAGGTCAACGTCCCCCGGGATCACGTTAACCGCCCCCGGCAGACACTGCAGAGTGCCGACGGTCGCCACCAGCGAGCCGCTCTGCTGCGCAGTGTGCTGTTCAATAAACACTATCCATTCTGCTGCCGCTGCCAGCGCATCTTTACGCTGCCCCATCGGCACCGTACCGGCGTGGCCGGCCTCGCCCAGGAAGGCGCAGTTAAGGCGCTGCGCGCCATTAATGGCGCTGACCGCGCCCAGCGCCAGCCCGGCCTGCTCCAGGCAGGGTCCCTGTTCAATATGCAGCTCGAGATAGCCAATAAAATCACTCACCGGGCGCGCGGCGCTGGCAATCGCCTGTGCATCCAGTCCGGCAGCCTGCATCGCCTGCGCCACGCTGATGCCACTGGCATCAGTAATGTCCGGCCAGCTGGCAGGCCAGCTGCCGGTCAGACCGCGACTCCCCAGCAGGGTGATACCGAAGCGGGTGCCTTCTTCATCGCCAAAGCCAACGATTTCAATTGCCAGCGGCAGACGCAGGCCGCGATCGTGTAAGTACTGCACGGTTTCAATCGCCGTTACCACCCCCAGCATCCCGTCATAGCGACCGGCATTACGCACCGTGTCGAGATGTGAACCCAGCAGCAGTGCCGGGGCTCCGGCCTGCTGCGCTTCATAGCGTCCGCAGATATTGCCCACCGCATCCTGCCAGACCTGCATACCTGCCGCTGTCATCCAGGCACCCACCAGCTGGTTGGCACGCAGATGCTCCGGCGACAGATAAACCCGGGTCAGCGCGCCAGGGTTTTCGCTGATCTCTGCCAGCGCATCACAACGCGCCATCACGCGTGCTGCCGCCAGGGCAGCCGTACCGGCATCCATCAGGCCATAATTCATTGCGGGCTCCCGTTATAATGATCCCAGGCCGCCTGCATCGCCGCGCCCTGAGACGTCCGGAAACCAAGATGAGTCAGCACCGCTTCCAGTGCGCTCAGGGTCAACATCACGCAGTCTTTACGCGCGTTGTAGCCCATGGTGCCGATGCGCCAGACCTTGCCGTGCAGCGGGCCAAACGAGGTGCCGATTTCAATACCAAAATCCTGCAGCATCAGCGCACGTACCTGATCGCCATGGATGCCCGCCGGGATCACCACCCCCAGCACGTTGTTCATCTTATGCTGCAGATCGCCGAAGGTTTCCAGCCCCATCCCCTGAATGCCTTTCAGCAGCGCGTCACCGTGCAGCTTGTGACGGGCGATACCGTTATCCAGCCCTTCTTCCAGAATGATGCGCGCGCTTTCCCGCGCACCAAACAGCGCCGAAGTCGCTTCAGTATGGTGGTTCAGACGTTCCGGCCCCCAGTAATCCATGATCATGCCGAGGTCAAAATAGTTGGAGAAGATCATCTCCTCGTCACCATCCCGATGGGCGCTGGTGCGGATCCCGGCTTCCACCCGCTGACGCCTGCGAATCAGCTCCACCATTTGCGGGCTGAGGGTGATGGGGGAGGTGCCGGACGGCCCGCACAGGCATTTCTGCATCCCGGCTGACACCGCATCGATTCCCCAGGCATCCACTTCCAGCGCATTGCCGGCCAGCGAAGCGGTGGCATCGGTGTACAGCAGTACACCATACTGGCGGCAAATGGCTCCCAGCTGTGCCAGCGGTTGCAGCATGGTGGTGGAGGTGTCGCCCTGCACCGTCAGCAGCAGGCGGGGTTTAACCTGTTTAATCGCATCTTCAATGCGATCCGGGGTAAAGACTTCGCCCCAGGGCACTTCAATGGTGTGAACCTCGGCGCGACAGCGGTGGGCGATTTCACACAGCAGATGGCCGAAGCGGCCAAATACCGGCACCAGTACCCGATCCCCCGGACGGATCGCGGACAGCAGAATGGCTTCAATACCGGCACGCGAGGTGCCATCCACCAGCAGGGTCCAGGGGTTTTCGGTACGGAACACGCCGCGATACAGCGCCATCACTTCATTCATATACTGCGTCATCGCCGGATCGTACTGACCAAGCAGCTGGCAGGACATGGCGCGCAGCACGCGCGGATCGGCATTAACTGGCCCCGGGCCCATCAGCAGGCGAGCCGGTGGATTGATTTGAGTAACCGTTGATAAGTCCATCTGATTATCCTTACCTGTCATATGCAGTACGCTCAGTTCAGGCCGCGTACCGATGAAATAAATTGTTTCAGCTCTTCCGTTTGCGGGCGGGCAAACAGGCTCTGACTGTCTCCCTGTTCCCACACCCGCCCCTGGTGCATAAACACCACCCGATCGCCCACCTCGCGGGCAAAGTTCATTTCATGTGTCACCAGGATCAGCGTCATCCCCTCCTGCGCCAGCTGCTCCAGTACCCGCAGCACCTCGCCCACCAGCTCCGGATCGAGTGCTGAGGTGATCTCATCACACAGCAGCACCTTCGGTGACATCGCCAGCGCCCGGGCAATCGCTACCCGCTGCTGTTGTCCGCCGGACAGGCTGGCGGGGTAATAATCCAGCCGTTCGCCCAGCCCGACCTTATGCAGCATCGCGCTGGCCAGCTCGCGGCTTTCGACGGCACTTTTTTTCAACACCCGGCGCGGTGCCAGCATCACATTTTCCAGCGCGGTAAGATGGGGAAACAGATTAAAGTTCTGAAACACCATCCCCACGGAGCGGCTGATTTCCCGCGCCTGGCTGTCACGATCGGTGACGGTCATCCCGCCCAACTTAATGCTGCCATCCTGATAGCCTTCGAGGCCGTTAATACAGCGCAGCAGGGTACTTTTTCCCGAGCCGCTGCGACCAATAATGGAGATCACTTCCCCCATGTCGATATCCAGATCGACGCCTTTCAGCACATGGTGGTCGCCATAGTACTTTTGCACCTGATTAATGGTGATAAGCGGCATTGAATTTCTTCTCCAGGTACTGGCTGTAGCGGGACAGCGGATAACACATCAGGAAATACCCCAGCGCCACCAGGCCAAAGACCTTGAATGGCTGCAGAGTCACGTTATTCAGAATGGTGCCGGCGCGGGTCAGTTCGACAAAACCAATCACCGACGCCAGCGCAGTACCTTTGACCACCTGCACCGCAAAGCCAACCGTCGGGGCTATCGCGATACGTAATGCCTGCGGCAGCACCACCCGGCACAGGATCTGGCAAAAGCTCAGTCCCAGACAGCGGCAGGCTTCCCACTGTCCGCGCGGCAGCGCACGAATGCTGCCGTACCAGATATCCACCAGAAACGCGCTGGTGTAACAGGTCAGCGCCAGCGCTGCCGCCAGCCACGGAGAAACATTAATTCCGAAAAGCGCTACGCCAAAGAAGGCCAGAAACAATTGCATCAGCAGCGGCGTTCCCTGAAACAGCGCGCTGAAGGTGCGCACCAGGCGGTTTGGCCAGCGGCGACCGCTGAGCCGCACCAGTACCAGCGGCAGCGCCAGCAGGGTGCCGCCGATAAAAGCGGTGAGCGCCAGCAGCAGCGTCCAGCGCGCTGCCAGCAGTAAATTGCGCACAATATCCCAGTCGCTGAAGGTGGTCATCATGACTGCACCCCCGACCATTTGCGCCCGGCGGCCAGCAACAGCTGACGCATCACCAGCGACAGCGCCAGATAGAGCAGCGCCGTCACCAGCCAGACTTCAAAGCTGAGGAAGGTACGTGACTGAATCAAACTCGCCGCAAAAGTCAGCTCCGGGTAAGACACCTGTGATACCACCGCAGAACCGAGCATCACAATAATGCACTGGCTGACCAACGCCGGGTAAACCCGCTGTAGCGCCACCGGCAGCACCACGCGAAGAAAAGTCTGGGTCCGCGTCAGCCCCAGCACCCTGCCCGCTTCCCACTGCCCTTTTGGCGTCACCTGAATACCGGCACGAATGATTTCCGTGCTGTATGCGCCAAGATTAATCAGCATCGCCAGCAGCGCCGCCTGGCCCGCCGTCATTTTCAGCCCCAGCGTCGGCAGACCAAAGACGATAAAAAACAGCTGCACCACAAACGGCGTGTTGCGGATCAGTTCGACATAGCCTCCCCACAGGCGGCTGGCCAGGCAGGGCTTACCGCTGCGCAGCGCCGCACCGCCAATCCCAATGATCACGCCGCCCAGGGTGGCCATCACCGTGAGCTGGATGGTGACCCAGATTCCGCTCAGCAGTTCCGGCCAGTACGGCCACAGGGCGGAAAAATTCAGTTGTCCGCTCATGGCACCTCCTTACGCGCCCAGATCGGCCGGTAATGGCGCTTTCAGCCAGGTTTGCGACAGACGATTGAGGGTGCCATCGCGTAACGCCTGCCCGATCAGGGCATCCACCTGCTGCTTCAGCGCCGGCTGACCTTTTTTCAGACCGATAAAGCAGGGTGAATCTTTCAGCATAAATTTTGCCACCGGGGCTTTTTCTGCGTTCTGCCGCGCCAGGGCTGCCACCACCAGATTACCGGTGGCAATAAACTGCACCTGTCCTGAGAGATAAGCCGCCAGAGTAGTATTGTTATCTTCGTAGCGTTCCAGCTTTACATCTGCCGGGGCGGTACGGCTCAGCACCATATCTTCCACCGCTCCGCGGGTGACGCCAATGCTTTTACCCTGCAGCGCCGCCATATCCGGTAACACGGCGTCCCTGGCGCCAAAGACGCCGAGGAAGAACGGGGCATAGGCGCGACTGAAGTCAATCGTCTGTTCACGTTCAGGATTTTTCCCGAGGCTGGAAATCACCAGGTCAACCTTGTTGGTTTGCAGATAAGGTACGCGATTGGCGCTGGTGACCGGCACCAGCTGTAGCTTAACGTTCATCTGTTTTGCCAGGTAACGGGCCATATCAATATCGTACCCCTGCGGCTGCAGGTCAGTGCCCACCGAGCCAAACGGCGGAAAATCCTGGGGTACCGCGACGCGGATCACGCCGCGTTGGGTGATATCCTGCAACTGGTCGGCCCGTGCCGCCAGACTTTGTGTCAGTATCAAGGCTGTCGCTATCAGTGCCAGTAAACCTTTCTTCATTCTCACGTCCCCGGTTAGCTCAATATGAAACAAAAGATTCTTCATATAACCTTCTGCAACTAATGTGCCAGACAGAGGTAACGGTGATGCCACTTAATTGCGGGAATAAAGGGGGGAGAAAAGGTAAAGCACCTGCGATTGGCGCCCCAAAATAAGGCAACGCACCCTGACGGTGCGTTGTGCGTGTTACTCCAGTTCGTCCAGCTGGCGATACAGCGCGGCAATATGGTGAATACGCTGACGTCCGTCGCGCAGTAAGGTATGCAGCAGAGCATTAGCCAGCAGATTAATCAGGCTGTTGGCGGTAGCGTAGCTGTCAAATGCCGATACGCTGTCCAGCGGCGCGCACAGCTGCCAGCGCGTCAGCGCCATCAGCCCCTGCGCCTGCGGTTCACACAGCAGCAGTAACGGGATCTGCTGTTGCTGTAGCTGTTGCAGCAGCGGACGGATTATTTTTGGCCGGCGGCGAAAGGCGATCACAATCACCAAATCCTCTGCGCTTAAGTCCGCCAGCTCTTCCGCCAGAGTTTGCCCCGGCTGCGGCAGCACCTGTACCTGGCCACGCGCCTGCAGCAGCTGCTGACGCAGGTGCAGCGCCAGCGGCCAGGAGTTACGCAGGCCGATAATTATCACCCGCCTGGCAGTGGCCAGCGCAGCAACTATCTCATCAAACTGCGCGGTATCAATCTCATTCACCCAGCGGGTGAGATTGGCCATCTCCTGCTTATAGTGGCGCGCCAGCAGCGTATTGCCCTGCACCGCATCGCGGTTATCGGTGAGCGGCATACCGCTTTGCCGCAGCGTGCGCAGTTCATCACGCATATCTTTATATTTTTCATAGCCTAAGCGCTTAAACAGCCGACTGACGGTAGCTTTGGATACGCCGCTCAGACGCGCCAGCTCAGCGCTGTTATAGCCAATCAGATCGTCAAAATGATCAAAAATAAAATCAGCCACGCGCTGCTCCTGGGGGGATAACAGGGTGTACTGACTGCGCAGGCGTTCATCAAGCGGCTTCAAGGGGGACTCCGGAAACTTTCGTTTCAGCAGAGAATATATACCCTGGCCTTCAGGCGCAACCGCAGCCGGTTCGCGCTAATTTTCCCGGCAGCTGAAAAACTGGAACAGCTCTTGCTTATCATGGATTAACGACAGTCAAAGAAATGAGAGTGGTATGCAGCAGAGTAATATGGCTCCGCAGGGCATGGCGGTTACCCCCCATCACCTTGCCAGTGAAAGCGCATTGCGTATTTTACGTGCCGGGGGCAATGCGATTGAGGCAATGGTTGCCGCCGCCGCGACCATTGCCGTGGTGTATCCGCATATGAACGGGCTGGGCGGTGACGGCTTCTGGCTGATTGTCCCGCCAGAGGGCGAACCGGTTGCTATTGATGCCAGCGGTGCCGCCGGATCGCTGGCAACGCCGGACGCTTATCGCCAGTATCAAACCATCCCCCATCGTGGCCCGCAGGCGGCGCTGACCGTTGCCGGCACCGTTAGCGGCTGGCAGGAAGCACTGGCCTTCTCTGCCGAACTGGGCGCAGTACCTCAGCCGCTGGAACAGTTGTTACAGGATGCGATTCATTATGCCGCAGAAGGCATTCCGGTCACCGCATCACAGGCGGCGGCCACCCGCAGTAAGCTGGCCGAACTGATCGATCGGCCCGGCTTTGCCGCCACCTTTCTGGTCAACGGTGCGCCACCCGCTGCCGCCAGTCGCTTCGTTCAGCCCGATCTGGCACAGACGCTGAAAACCCTGGCACGCCAGGGGATGGACAGCTTTTATCGTGGCGAACTGGCAGAAAAAATGGCCAGCGGGATGCGCGATCTGGCGCTGCCCGTCACCCTGGCGGATTTGCATCAGCACCGCGCCAGACGCTGTACGCCACTGCGTCTGCGTCATCGCTATGGCGACGTCTATAATCTGCCGCCGCCGACCCAGGGCCTGGTTTCGCTGGCGATCCTCGGCATTACCGATGGTCTGCAGCTGGAGCAGTGCGATGACGCGCAGCATATTCACCGGATTGTCGAAGCCACCAAGCAGGCCTTCTCGCTGCGCGATCGCTATATCACAGACCCGCAGGCGATCAGCGCCGATATACAGCAGCTACTGAGCGAAACCGCCCTGCAGCCGCTGGCCGCGCAGATCGACGTGACTCAGGCCGCTCCCTGGGGCAAAGGTAAAGGGCCGGGTGATACCGTCTGGATGGGCGTGACGGACAGCAGCGGACTGTCGGTCTCGTTTATCCAGAGTATTTATCATGAATTTGGCAGTGGCGTGGTGCTTCCCGGCACCGGCATTATCTGGCAGAACCGGGGAGCCGCTTTCAGCCTCGATCCCGACCATTTGCTGGCGCTGGCCCCCGGCAAACAGCCCTTCCACACCCTGAATCCGGCGGCGGCGCGGCTGCATGATGGCCGCACGCTGATTTATGGCTCGATGGGCGGAGATGGCCAGCCGCAAACCCAGGCGGCCATTTTTACCCGCTATGTGATGCGGCAGATGCCGCTGCAGCAGGCCATCAATGCACCGCGCTGGCTGCTGGGGCGCACCTGGGGCCAGTCCTCTGACGCCCTGAAGCTGGAAGGCCGCATTGATGCCGGCACGGTGGCCGCTCTGCAGGCGCTCGGTCACGAGGTCGAAATGCTGCCGGACTTCAGTGAAGCCGTCGGCCATGCCGGTGCCATTGTTCGTCATCCCAACGGGATGCTGGAAGGCGCATTCGATGTGCGCAGTAACGGCAGTGCCGCCGGTTTTTAACAGGAGAACCCTATGCAATCTGAACATCCCGATCTGGCTGCGTATCTTGCACAGATGGAACCGCTGCTGAATATTCAGCTCGACGCTGAGCGCCGCGCCGAACTGCTGATCCAATTCAGCCGGATTAGCGCGCTGGCCGCGCCGCTGATGGACTTTCCTCTGGATGAGCGCACCGAAGTCGCCGGAGTATACAAAGCATGAATCTGGCAACCCTGTCGATTAGCGGCCTGCGTCAGGCCCTGATAAACGGTGAAATCAGCGCACTGGAAATCGCCCGCATTACCCTGGCGCAGATTGAGCAGCACAATCCGGCGCTGAATGCCTGGACGGAGATCACCACAGCCCGCATGCTGCGTGAAGCCGATCGCCTTGACCGCTTACGGCGTGACGGCCAGCCGCTGCCGCCGCTGGCGGGCATTCCTTATGCGGTTAAAAACCTGTTTGACGTTGCCGGACATACCACCCTGGCCGGAGCCCGACTGTTCAGCCAGCGCCCGGCGGCACAGCAGGATGCCCGGGCTGTGCAACAGCTGACCGCCAGCGGAGCCATGCTGTCGGGGATGCTGAATATGGATGCCTACGCCTATGGCTTTACCACGGAAAATACCCATTATGGCGCAACCCATAATCCTCATGATGTGCAGCGCACTGCCGGGGGTTCATCAGGCGGATCGGCTGCCGCCGTGGCATCCGGACTGGTTCATTTCTCACTGGGCAGTGATACCAATGGCTCAATCCGCGTGCCGGCCTCGCTGTGCGGTATTTTTGGCCTGAAACCCACCTTTGGCCGTCTGGCGCGCAGCGGCAGTCAGCCGTTTGTTGCCAGCCTGGATCATATTGGACCTTTCGCGCGCCGGGTCAGCGATCTGACGCTGGTTTACGATCTGCTGCAGGGGCACGATGTCAACGATGGTTTCCAGGCACCGCAACCGCTGCAGCCGGTCAGTCAGCTGCTGACGCAGGGGGCGGACGGGTTGCGCTGCGCAACGCTGGGCGGCTGGTTTCTGCAGTGGTGCGATCCGCAGGCGCAGCAGGCGGTGGCCCGGGTGGCAAAGGCATTACAGGCCAGCACAACGGTGGAACTGCCTGAGGCGGAACTGGCACGCAACGCCGCCTTTATTCTCAGCGCCAGTGAAGGCGGTAATCATTATTTGCCGCAGCTGCGTCAGGCTCCCGGGGAGTTTGAACCCAACTCACGCGAAAGACTGCTGGCCGGTGCGATGATCCCCTCTGCCTGGTATGTGCAGGCACAGCGTTTTCGCCGCTATTTCAGCCAGCAGTTTCAGGCGCTGTTCCGCGATGCTGAGGTACTGATTGCACCGGCAACCCCGACCTCCGCCACGCTGATTGGGCAGCAGAGCATGAGAATTAATGGCACTGACTTATCGGTTCGAGCCAGTATGGGCATGCTGACTCAGCCGGTCTCTTTTGCCGGGCTGCCGGTGGTCAGCGTGCCACTGCAAACTGAAAATGGGCTGCCGATTGGCGTCCAGCTGATTGCCGCTCCATTCAATGAACAGGCCTGCCTGCGTGCCGCCGCTCAGCTGGAACAGCTGGGGATTACCCGCGTGCAGCCAGCGAACACAGGATCCTTTAATGACCACTGAGCAGATTGATAAGCCAGACGTCGTGGCAGAAGTCACCGCCGCTTTTCATCGTTATGAGGCGGCATTAGTCAGTAACGATATTGCGGTGCTGGATGAACTGTTCTGGGACGATACGCGCACCGTGCGGCTGGGTGCCGGGGAGAATCTGTACGGGATGGAACAAATCCGCGCTTTCCGCGCCGCACGCCCGGCAGCCGGGCTGATGCGCCAGCTGCGCAATACGGTTATCACCACATATGGCGACGAATTTGCCGTTTGCAGCACCGAATTTACCCGCGAGGGCAGCCAGCGGATTGGCCGCCAACAGCAGAGCTGGGTGAAGTTTCCCTGCGGCTGGCGCATTGTTGCCGCCCAGGTCAGCCTGATGAGCTAACCCGCCGGCGGGGTGAGGCAGCCGCCCCACCCCGCTGCTTTAACGCGGTGGGTGATGTTCAATCCAGTGGTCAGCAATTTGCTGGCGGGTGCAGATCCAGACATCCGACTGCTGCTGAATATAATCCAGGAAGCGCTGCAGGGCGCGAAAACGTCCCGGACGGCCCAGCAGCCGACAGTGCATACCAATCGACAGCATCTTTGGCGCGTATTCACCTTCGGCGTACAGTACATCAAAGCTGTCCCGCAGATAGGTGTAAAACTGTTCGGCGGTGTTGTAGCCCTGGGCGGTGGCAAAGCGCATATCGTTGGTTTCCAGGGTATAGGGGATAATCAGGTGATCTTTCAGCGATCCGTCCGGACGCGGGACCTGTGTCCAGAACGGTAAATCATCGCCATAGTAGTCACTGTCGTAGCTCAGGCAGCTGTGTTCAGCCGTCAGCCGCCGGGTATTCGGGCTGTCACGTCCGGTATACCAGCCGCGCGGCATTTTACCAAACAGCGCTTTCAGGGTAGTCAGTGCCTGCTGCATATGCTGACGCTCGATCGACTCATCTATGCCCTGATAGTGGATCCAGCGCCAGCCGTGGCTCACCACGTCATAATCCGCGTCTTTAATGGCGGCAACAATTTCCGGCACCCGCGCCAGCGCCATCGCCACGCCAAACACCGTTAACGGCAGCCCGCGCTGCTGAAACTCATGGTGAATGCGCCAGAAACCGGCGCGTGAACCATATTCATACAGGGAATCCATCGACATATGCCGCTCGGGATAGCTGGCAGCCCCGATGATGTCGGATAAAAACTGCTCAGAGCCGGCATCGCCATGTAACACATGGTTTTCCGCGCCTTCTTCGTAGTTCAGCACAAACTGAACGGCGATTTTTGCCCCACCCGGCCAGGCCGCATGGGGTGGCTTACCGGCGTAGCCGCGCAGATCGCGTGGATAGCCGGTCATCATGTCAGAAGGTTGCAGATATGGCTGTTCACACATTACTTTACTCCGCTGTGGAAATCAGGGTTCAGTACAAGTCGGCAAACGGGCCTGACAGGGTCTTGCTAATCGGGTAGTCAAGGTCGCCATGTTTACTGGTGTTCAGCCTCAGCGCCACCAGCGATTCCACCAGTTTGACGGCGGCGCTGACGCCATCGATCACCGGGATCTGCAGCTCACGGGTGAGATCGGCGGCCAGATCGGCCATTCCCCCGCAGCCAAGCACAATCGCCCCGCTGCCATCTTCACATTTGGCCTGCAGGCAGCGCTGACGCACCTGTTCCTGCGCCAGACCACTGCCATCCTCAAGCGCCAGCACCGGCAGGTCGATGGCATGCATTCCGGCACAGTGAGCGGCAAAGCCATACTGATGCAGTAAATGACGCGCAATAATCAGCGTACGCGGAAGGGTTGTGACAATTGAGAACCGGGTAGCGACCAGGGTTGCCAGATGCATCGCCGCTTCGGCAATCCCCACTACCGGTCCTGCCGCCAGTTCACGCGCCGCCAGCAATCCCGGATCGCCAAAGCAGGCGATAACATGACCACTGACGCCCTGCGCACGTCCGGCTTTAATTTGCTCCAGCACCCCAAGCGCGGCGATCGCCTCATCACAGTGCCCTTCAATGGATGGAACGCCCTGCGTCGGGCACACCGCCAGAATTTCGGTCCCCACAGCTGCAACGTTACGCGCAGCTGAACCAATAGTTTCAGTCATCGTTCTGCTGGTATTAGGGTTAATCACCTGAATACGTACCACACTGCTCATCGCTGCCCTCCGTGCGGGTTGTTCGCTGCACCATCGTTGCGCATTTGCACTACCACAACGCTGCGGATGCGGGTTTTGCTTTCATTGTTATTGACCACTGCTCCTCCCTAAACCGCAGGCATCCCCGTCAAGCCTGGACACCCCGGTTTTTGCCAATAAATTCATTCCTGGCCTGGTTCCTGCAATAACCCTGCCAGTCAGGTTTAATTTTTCTCATCAGAGGAGCAGGTTTATGCCCAAACAGCAGAATGCTAATCAGCAGATCACATCTGATGCTGCGCAGTCCTGGAGCCCACGCCTGGTTAATCAGGATCTGGCTCCCACCCGCACGCAAAACTGGAGCTGGTATAACATCTTCTCATTCTGGATGTCCGACGTGCACAGCATGGGGGGCTATGTGGTGGCCGCCAGCTTCTTTACCCTCGGACTGGCCAGCTGGCAGGTGCTGATTTGCCTGCTGGCCGGGATTTGTATTGTGCAGCTGTGTGCCAATCTGGTGGCGAAGCCCAGCCAGATGGCCGGTGTGCCTTACGCGGTGATCTGTCGCCAGGCCTTTGGCGTGTTTGGGGCTAATATTCCGGCGGTGATCCGCGGCCTGATCGCCTTTGCCTGGTACGGGATTCAGACCTACCTGGCGGCCAACGCGCTGATGCTGGTTTCGCTGAAGTTCTGGCCGGAGTTAAGTTCACTGACGCACAGTTCCTGGCTGGGTCTGTCGCAGCTGGGCTGGCTTTGCTTCGGTGTGATGTGGCTGCTGCAGGCGCTGGTATTCTGGCACGGGATGAATGCCATCAAGCGTTTTATTGATATTGCCGGACCGGCGGTGTATGTGGTGATGCTGGTGCTGGCGGGCTGGATCCTGTACCAGACCGGGCTGGATAAGATCTCGTTTACTCTGACCAGTAAAGCCCTGTCTCCAGGCGAGCAGGGATGGCAGATGATTAGCGCCACCGCGCTGGTCGTGTCCTACTTCTCCGGGCCGCTGCTTAACTTTGGCGATTTTTCCCGCTACGGCAAAAATATGCAGGAAATTCGTCGGGGTAATCGCTGGGGGCTGCCGTTTAATTTTCTGCTGTTTTCACTGGTCACCGTGGTTACCGTATCCGGCACCCGGTCACTGTTTGGCCGCATGATTACCGATCCGATTGAAACCGTCAGTCTGGTGGGCAACGACCTGGCGGTAGCGATAGGGCTACTGACCATGATCACCGCCACTATCGGCATCAATATCGTCGCCAACTTTGTCTCTCCGGCCTTTGATTTCTCTAACTGTGCGCCGCAGAAAATCAGCTTCCGCACCGGCGGAATGATCGCCGCCGTAGGGTCGGTGCTGCTGACGCCGTGGAACCTGTTCCAGTCACCGGAGCTCATTCACTATACGCTGGATGTGCTGGGAGCCTGCATCGGGCCGCTGTTTGGCATCCTGCTGACCGACTTCTACCTGATTAAACGCAGTCAGATTTCCGTGGACGATCTGTTTAATGACCGTCCGGGCGGTAAATACTGGTATCGCGGCGGATTTAATCCAAAAGCGATAGCGGCACTGCTGCCTGCCGTGGCGGTGGGATTAGTTATCAGCTTTATCCCTGCCCTGCATGGCGTGGCGAACTTCAGCTGGTTTATTGGCGTGGCGCTGGCGGGAGGTTGCTACCGCTGGCTGGCGCGTGATGAGATTGGTGCTGTGGCTAACTTACGCGGCTATCGGGTGGCAAAAGTGGCAGACAATTAAGCGGGCGGTCGGCCTAAAACGACGAAAGGCCGATTCATAAGAATCGGCCTTTCTGATACTTGGCGGAACGGACGGGGCTCGAACCCGCGACCCCCTGCGTGACAGGCAGGTATTCTAACCAACTGAACTACCGCTCCGCGCTTTTGTTCCCCGTCGGGAACGAGGCGGATATTACGGTGGGTGGTAAGGTTCGTCAATGGTTTTTTACGTCTGTGGTATTAACTGCTCTCTTTTCAGACGTTGCGCTGTTTTATTATGCGTTTTTAGCCAGTTACTGCGCCTGCTCACCGCGCCACAGACAGCTGCCGCCTTTTTTCAGCACCAGGTCGAGTCGTTCTTCATGCGCCGCCAGCTCCGCTTCACTGGCACGGATAACCCGTAATCCCGCCGCAGGCCTGGCAATACGCTGCGCACTCTCTCCGTTAGTTTGCTGCCCGGCTTCGCTGTCCGTCGCAAACGCCAGCGATGTCTGTCCGCCGGTCATCGCCAGGAACACTTCCGCCAGGATCTCCGCATCCAGCAATGCGCCGTGCAACGTACGCTTACTGTTATCTATTTCATAACGTGAGCACAGTGCATCGAGGCTGTTACGCTTGCCCGGATAGAGCTTACGCGCCATCGCCAGGCTGTCGGTGATTTTACAGAAGGTTTCGGTCTTAGCGATCTCCCTACCGAGCATGCCGAACTCATAATCCATAAAGCCGATATCAAACGAGGCATTGTGGATCACCAGCTCCGCGCCGTTGATGTAGTCGAGAAAATCACTGGCGACCTCACTGAAGGTCGGTTGATCCGCCAGAAACTCATCGGCAATACCGTGAACGCCAAAGGCTTCAGGATCAACCAGACGATCCGGCTTGAGATAAACGTGGAAGTTATTGCCGGTCAGACGGCGGTTGATGACTTCAACCGCACCAATTTCAATAATCCGGTGCCCCTCATAGTGAACCCCGATCATATTCATACCGGTGGTTTCCGTATCAAGAACGATAATCCGGTCAGTGCTGTTTTCGTTGATAATAACCTCCAAACTTCAGGTGTTGTGTCATGCACGGGACCGCGAACCACTGCGACGGGAAAAAGTTAAAATTGAGGGATTTACTGTGATTGCGGCCGCTGTTTGTGTCAGACTTGGCGTTTTTCTGCCAGAGAGTTTACCAGATATGCTTAAGCAGGTAGAGATTTTCACCGATGGTTCTTGCCTGGGTAATCCTGGGCCCGGCGGCTACGCGGCCATTCTGCGTTTCGGTAAACACGAAAAAGAGTTCAGTGCCGGCTTTCGTCTGACCACCAATAATCGCATGGAAATGATGGCGGCGATTGTGGCACTGGAAGCCCTTAAGCAGCCCTGCCAGGTGGTACTAAGCACCGACAGCCAGTATGTGCGCCAGGGGATCACCAGTTGGATCCATAGCTGGAAAAAACGTGGCTGGAAAACTGCTGATAAAAAAGCGGTCAAAAATGTCGACCTGTGGCAAAGGCTGGATGCGGCACTCAGTCAGCACCAGATCAACTGGCAATGGGTTAAAGGCCATGCCGGGCATCCGGAAAACGAACGCTGTGACGAACTGGCGCGTGCGGCAGCAAGCCAGCCGACCGCAGAGGATACCGGCTATCAGCCCTGATGGCCATCGCGATCCTGCCGACAGTGTATCTGACGCGAAGTCACTCCCAGCGGCTGTAAACAGGGCTTATTCGCCCTCAGCCGTGTCGGATTTAGCGTCAGCGGAAACGTACGTTTGCGCGCCACAATCAAATGCATGCACCCCAGCGCAGGCAGGTGAGTACCGATCATACGCTCTGCCTGACGGTTCCACGGCAGCACCTGAACCCCCTGACACTGCACCACTTCATAGTTAAGCAGGCTCAGCCAGTCCATCAATCGGCCCGGGGTAAACATCCGGCTGTTAAACGGAATTTTCCCGCGCAAACCGGGCAGCAGCTTACCAACACTTAGCAAACTGAACAGATTAAAGCCGCTGATGATCATCCAGCCATCATCAATCAATACTCGATCAACCTCACGCAGCAGTCGATGAGGATCGCTGCTCCACGCCAGCGAGTGCGCCAGCAGGCAGGCATCTACTGATTTCGCGGCAAAAGGCAGGCTGAGCGGATCGGTTTTAACCTGAAGGTTGTCCCCCTGCAGCCCAAGATTAACCTGATGGGAAATCGCGCACTGTGCAGTGTCAAGTTCCGCACTGAGCTCCCCGACTTTCAGTAAATGCAGGCCATACAGTTTGCCAAGACAGGGTTGCAGCTGGCGCGACAGCGCCTCGCGATAGCAATCTCCCCAGGGAATATCGGCCCAGGAGAGAGGAACCCGATGGATCACAGGAGTTTTAGCCGGTTTCATGCTCTGTCATCTCTCTCATCTTCCGTTAGAATTGTTCCCGATGAAGAAAACATGGCGTTAGCGCTGTTTGCATCTGCCTGTATCGCACAAATAAGCCACGAGGTGAATATGAATCTTACCAGCATTCCCGCACTACAGGACAATTACATCTGGCTGCTCAACAATAATGAAGGGCGCTGTCTGATCGTTGATCCTGGGGAAGCCGCACCGGTACTGCAGGTTTTGCAGGAGAAGCAGTGGCAGCCAGAGGCTATCCTGCTGACCCATCATCATCATGACCATGTCGGTGGAGTTGCAGAACTGGTTTCCCGTTATCCACAGCTACAGGTTTACGGGCCACAGGAGACCGCCAGTAAAGGTGCCACCATCCTCGTTGAAGAGGGTGACAACCTGCGGATTGCCGGTTTTGACTTTACCGTTCTGGCAACGCCCGGGCATACTTTAGGACACATCTCATTCTTCAGTTTTCCTTATCTGTTTTGTGGCGACACCATGTTTTCAGGAGGATGTGGCAGGCTGTTTGAAGGCACGCCAAAACAAATGGATGAATCTTTTCATAAGATTAACTGCCTGCCGGCAGAAACCCTGATTTGCTGCGCACATGAATATACTTTATCAAATTTAGCCTTTGCTAAAGCCCTTTTCCCGCAAGATTCAAAAATTTCTCACTATTATCATGAAATTAAGAAGTTACGGGCAAAAAACACGATTACAGTCCCAACAAAACTGGCAACCGAGCGTAAAATCAATGTTTTCCTGCGAACGCAAGATACTGAAATTAAAAATGTAATATCCCCTGATGGTGATTTGCATCATTCCTGGCAAATATTTGCAGAACTGCGGCAGAAGAAAGACGTTTTTTAATTTTTAGTTGTGTTGTTGAAGTCGAGCACGTATCATTGCTCGTCTTTTAACCGAACTATAATTATTGACACACACATGAAGGCTAAAGCGATATTACTCGCCTCTGTCCTGCTTGTGGGGTGCCAGTCCTCAGCTCCTGAGGCCAGTGTACCCGCCCAGCATGCTCAGAGTTTGTCTTCCGCCAGGCCAATTTCCACAGATCGTTTTCTGTCCTCCCACTGGCAGGATGATGGAACCAGCACTACGCAGGATCAGGATTTGTGGAATACCATCAGTACTGAGCTGAAGATGAAGATTCCGGATAACACCCGGATACGTGAACAAAAACTGAAATACCTCAAGAACAAGAGCTATCTCCACGATGTAACATTACGGGCTGAACCGTACATGTACTGGATAGTCGAGCAGATTAAGCTACGCAAAATGCCGATGGAACTGGTACTGCTACCCATAGTGGAGAGCGCTTTTGACCCTCACGCAACATCATCCGCTAATGCCGCCGGCATCTGGCAGATTGTGCCGCAGACGGGTAAGAATTATGGTCTGAAACAAAACCAGTGGTACGATGGTCGGCGCGATATTGTTGCCTCAACTAAAGTTGCCCTGGATATGATGCAGCGCCTGAACCGAATGTTTAAAGGTGACTGGCTGTTGACTGTCGCTGCGTATAACAGCGGAGAAGGTCGGGTACTTAAGGCCATGAAAGCGAATCAGGCGAAAGGTCGCCCGACGAACTTCTGGGCGCTGGATTTACCGCGTGAAACCACGTTATACGTACCTAAAATGCTGGCACTGGGGCAGATCCTCAAAGACAGCAAACGTTACGGGGTCCGTCTGCCTACACCGAATGAAACGCGTGCCCTGGCACGTGTTGAAGTAGGCCAGCAGATGCAGTTAACTCAGGCGGCTGAAATGGCAGGTATGTCACTCAGCAAACTGAAAAGCTTCAATACCGGCTACAAGTGCAACGCAACGGCACCGAATGGACCACATTACATTATGGTTCCCAAATCCAATGCGGCTAAACTGCGTGCTTCGCTGATGAAAGGCGATATTCTGACGACTCAGGTGGCTGGCGTTGCGAAGAAAAGCACCTCGCGCCGCACCTATACCGTGCGCTCAGGTGATACGCTGTCCATCATCGCCAGCCGGCTGAATGTTTCAGTTAACGAGCTGAAGCGGAAAAACAATCTGCGTGGTGCCCATATCAAGCCCGGGCAGACGTTAAGTCTGGGTAACTCAGTGACCCGACTGGCCGATAACAGCCGCAGCCTGCCGGAGAGTTAAGTTTTCCAACTGACTGCGCAATAAAAAGCCCCGGTGATAGCCAGTCGCCGGGGCTTTTTGTATTTATTCCTTAAAGTCGCACAGCTTCAATCAGCAGCGTATCGGTGGTGAAACTGCCATCCCCCTGCAACTCATAGTACTGCAGCACTTCAATCGGGGCAGAATGCTGATAAGCACGGATCGCCTGCACCATGATTTCCGGCGTACGCATCCGCTCAACCCAGCTGGAAAACTCCAGCGCCAGGCGATAGTGTGACAGGTTACGTACCGCCAGCCCTGCTTCGGTAAATAATGTCAGCCATTCTCCGGGAGCGTAATCACGCACATGTGAAGTATCACGCAGCGCTTCTACGGTCTGTAACCAGATATCCTGCACCGCACTCCCCGGTGCGCTGACATCAATAAATATCACTTTCCCCCCGGACGTACTATTCTGCGCACTTCCCGTAGCGCCCTGCCGGGATCCTGCCAGTGATGTGCGGAATAACGGCTGATGACCCGATCGAATTTTGCATCAGCAAAAGGCAGACTTTCGGCATAACCCTGACAGGTAGTGATATTGCTTATTCCCCGCTCTACACTACCCTTCCCCACCACTGCCAGCATATCCTGCGACAAATCATAGGCAACTACGCTGGCAACATGACAGGTAGCCGTGAAGCTGGCATGGCCACCACCGCATCCCATATCCAGAACCCGCGCCTGGTTTTACCCTGCAAGGCATTCAGCCAGGTGCTTCAGATCGACCCCTGCTGCATGAACCGCACTACCCAGATAGGCTTCTGCCTGCTCACCAAACTGTCTGGCAACGTTATCGTGATGCTGTGAGGACATATCATTGTTCCCTGCTGAAAAGGAGTAATGCCTTAACGATGACGGGGTTGAAATTCAACCATTAATGGATTGTGATCGGATGCTTCTGTTTCCAGCACCACCGAATGCTTCACACTCAGTGCGCGATAAAAAATAAAATCCAGCGGTCTGCCAAACGCTTTTCGCCGGTGGTCGTCGCTAAACCGAACTTCTCTTAAGCCCATATCACGCGCAAAACGGTACAATGCATTGATACGCTGACGGCTCCAGGCATTGAAGTCACCGGCCATGATCACCGGACCTTCATGAAGGTTAATCTGTTCACCAATTGGCCCCAGCTGCTTACTGTATACGTCAATACCGAGGCTAAAGTTGATCGCATGGATATTAACTACCATCAACATGGTTTCATCAGACAACGGATATACCGTTACCAGCGCGGATTTGGATAATCTTAACAGCGGTTCTCGTTCACGTAGCGGGCAACAGTAAACCGGATGTGCAGCAGCCAGCGTCATCACCCCACAGGGATGCTGCGGCAACACAAACGCGGGAACCTGATCGGCAGCAAGATAGTGTGAAGTGGCAAACTGAACCAGTCGGGGAGTGGTTTGCGCTTCCTGTAGCAACACCAGATGCGCATCTTTACCGAAGTTTTGCAGCACCGAGAGCCAGTCTGCGCGCTGTTGCTTAAAGATGTTCCATACCAGCACTTTCAGAGTTTTTCCTGCACTCAAGGGAGCACCAGGAGGAAGAGCATCTCCGTTCTGTAACACTGAGTTGCCATGAAAAATACGCTCTGCGGGCTGACCAGCTACATACCTGATAGCGTAAGTTTTCTTCCGCACGTTATCGCCTGCATATCTACGAAAAAATCGGCTGTCCATCCCAATGTTATAGAGTTTTTACCCTGAGCTTTCAATTCATCCTGGGTAATTATCAGACGACAGAGGTAAGTATTTGCTACAAAAAGGCGGTATGGATAAGTGTTCATCCACGCTGAGAGTGGGAAGAGGAGAAAACACAGAAAAGAAAAAAGCCTATGCTGATTAGCATAGGCTTTAAAAAAGTGGCGGAACGGACGGGGCTCGAACCCGCGACCCCCTGCGTGACAGGCAGGTAT
>CALYQW010000038.1 GCA_945290265.1 uncultured Erwinia sp. | reverse complement strand
CCTGGCGCTGCTTACGCGCCGACAGCTTACAGATCTGCTTTAGCGTCTGCATAATCTCCGGTTCGGCGGGTGCCTCCGGTGCCGGTTCGTGCACGGTGATAATCAGACAGCCTGGCAGAACCTTTACCGCCAGCGGCGTACCGGTGCTGAATCCCACCTCTGCCAGCCAGTGCCCTTTAAGGGTAATGGCCGTCAGAGGCTGATACTTTGCATCACTGACATAACACACGGTATAAGCCCGCGTGGTTGGGTAATCCCCTCATTTTTAACAGAGATAATAAGTAGAACCAGATCATGCGTTGACTATGCTGCATTGGTGTGTAGCCATTCAATGCCATATTTGGCCTTTCGTGATTATAAAACCATTGCCACTGTGTGGCATAGTGTTGTAATTCAATCAGCGATGTAAAAGGTGCTGTCCAGGCCAGTTATAGCGCACCTGTTGTTGTAACGCTTGATTCAGGCATTTTCTGCGGATTATATGAACTTAGTCTGGATACCTTGCTTACAGGCCCATGATATCAATGTACTACTAATTTATTCCGACTGGTTATCACAGCATAATGCTGCTCGGGTTTTATTATCAAATAATATACAACACCTCTGTTGAGATGAATAAATTTGAGTTAGTGATACCGGGCATATCTCTTTTCTGATTATATTTTATCCAGTTAGCTTAAAATACAGACATCGTTAAATAATTCAGTACGAAGTACAAGCGTAACTCATAACATTCTTCACGCCATTCACCGATGGGGCTACTTACCCTAACCCGATATTATCCGTGCCAGAGCTGTAGCTGTGACCTGAACGGTTAAATCAGTCTGTGAACGCCGCCTCGCTATTTCCCGATAATCAAGATCACCTGATTAAAGGTGAGAAATAAATTGTAAAGTTATATAGAATACAGCGCGTTGCCCGCTGGCTGCGTGGTAACCGGCTATATTGCGGCGTAATAACGTCAGTGCCGGGCGGCAATAACGCGCTGACGCCAGCTGGTCTCAAATGGTGTTTTTGTTTAACTTAAAGGAAATATAGATGGTCAAAAAATTAATAATAAATTCTCTCTGTTTAACGCCGTTACTATTAGTAGGGTGTGCAACGGAATCTTCTCGCTCCGTCGAAGTAGCTAAAGTGGCAACCGCCCAAACCGTCTGGCACGGACAGCGCAGTCTGATCTCGGTGGGAAAATTTGATAACCGCTCAGATTATATGAATGGCATATTTTCTGATGGTGTTGATCGGCTGGGCAATCAATCAAAAACCATTTTGGTGACCCATCTGCAACAAACCGGCCGCTTTAATGTTTTGGATCGCACCAATATGGACGAGATCAAAACAGAGGCGGGTATCAGCGGAACCCGCCAGCAGTTGAAAGGCGCGACCTATGTTATTACCGGTGATGTGACCGAATTTGGCCGTAAAGAGACCGGCGACAGGGCGCTGTTTGGCATTTTAGGGCGCGGTAAATCGCAGGTTGCCTATGCGAAAGTGGCTCTTAACGTGGTTAATGTCAAAACCTCAGAAGTGGTATTTACTGCCCAGGGCGCAGGTGAATACCAGCTGTCGAATCGTGAAGTCCTTGGCTTCGGCGGTACCGCCAGCTATGACTCAACATTAAATGGCAAAGTATTGGATCTGGCTATCCGTGAATCTGTCAATAACCTGGTTGCTGGCATTGAAAACGGTAGCTGGAACCCGTCGAATACAAATTAAAAGGAATGGGAAGTGGGATACTTAAATAAAATTTTGCCTGTTGCCACGGTAATACTGTTGGCGGGTTGTGCAGATAAAGCGCCAAAAACAATTTACACATGGGACGGCTATCAGGACGCGGTTTACCATTATTACACCCAGCAAACCAGCCCCCAGGAACAAATCGCCACATTGCAGAAACTGGTTGAAAAATCACGGGCAGGTACTAAACCGGTGCCACCGGGTGTACATGCTCAACTGGGTATGCTCTACAACAACACCGGGAACGCAGCCCAGGCCATGTCCGAGTTTAATGCTGAGAAAGCGCAGTATCCGGAATCAGCATCTTATATTAATTTCCTGACAGCAAAAAAATAAGCGGACCATAAAAATGAAAGGATTATTTACCCTCTTTGGCCTGACGCTGCTTGTGTTATTAACCGGCTGCTCCACTGGCAATAAAAAACCTGTTGACTATTCTGCTATCAGAGAAAGTAAACCACGCAGCATTCTGGTGCTGCCTCCGCGCAACCAGTCGCCGGATGTGAACGCCAGCAACAGTCTTCTGAGTGTTGTCACTCAGCCACTGGCAGAGTCAGGTTATTATGTCTTTCCGGTTGCGCTGATGACTGAGACATTTAAACAACACGGCGCGACCAACCCGGATGATATCAGCACCATCCCACTGAAAAAATTACATGATACCTTCGGTGCCGATGCGGTGATGTATATCACGATTAGCGATTATGGTACCTCATACCAGGTTATTAATAGTGATACGCGAGTGATCGCAAGCGCGCGTCTGGTGGATGCCCGTAGCGGTAAAAAGTTATGGAGTGGTGGTGCAACAGCATCAGGCAATGAAGGGCAAAATAATAGCGGTGGCGGACTGGTGGGGCTGCTGGTATCAACAGCAATTTCGCAAATTGCCGATACGGCAACCGATAAAGCCCATGACGTTGCCGCAGTGACTGGCGCACGGCTGTTCAGTAGCCTGCTCCCCGGCCCTCGCTCGCCAAACTATGGTAAAACGCAGTTGTAAAATTGACTGAGTCGCATCACTGGCCGCCAGCGTGCGGGCGGCCAGTATCAAATCACATCGCCTAATCAATAAGTCCCCCGCAATCACTGCCCTTCCTGTAATGCCTTCACCAGATAATGCCGGCGATGATGATGCGGTATCTGTTCCTGGGTCATTTGCAGGCGGTAGCCCTGCTTTTCGTAGAATTCCCGCGCCTGAAAGCTGAAGGTATCGACAGAGACCCGCGAGCAGCCGCGCGTTATCGCTTCCTGTTCGGCGGCTCGCAGCAGTCGCGCTCCCTGACCTGAGGCGCGCAGGCTTTTATCCACCCATAAATGATCAATCTGCATCCAGTTGCCCCAGGTCACGGCCAGCAGTCCGGCCATCTTGTTGCCGTTACCATCGTCAATAAATACCGCCAAATCTTTAATTTCATCAATATCAACATATTGTGAATTATATTCCTGCAGCTTTTGCCGCACATGCGCGACATCATCCGGGTGTGGGGTCGCGGTCATTACCAGATTCATGCGTCAGATCCTTACCTGTTATTTTTATTGATGGGGGTAACCCGCTGTTAGAAAGTTCCCATTATTCGATGTCTGCGTCAATGATCTCACGGTTTCCCCCGTCCTCCAGTTCACGCAGCACCCGGTAAACCTGCGCTACCGCTTGCAGGGTATGGCGCGGGATCATCGCGCCTTCCTCAGCGCGATACAGCGTCCTCGCCAGCCAGATATAACGGATCACCGGGATATTCGCCTGATGCGCCCGGGCAATCAGCGCCTGCGCCTGCTGATCTTCTCCCTTGCAGATAATGCGCGGCAGCGGGGTGGCGTCCGGGCGGTAAAACAGCGCCACCGCATAGTGGGTCGGGTTTACCAGCAGCAGGTCAGCATCTTCCACCGGCTTACTTTTCTTAGCCGCCGCCGGCTGATTCAGCAGCTCATGGGCCAGCGCATGACGGTGGCCTTTCAAATGCGGATCGCCTTCAGACTGCTTGTGTTCATCACGAATATCCTGATGACTCATGCGCTGCTGTTTCAGGAAAAAATATTTCTGCAGGCCGAAATCCAGCAACGTCAGCACCAGCAGCGTTAACAGGGTCTGGCGTGAGACGCGGGTTAACAGCACTTCCACTGCCGGCCAGAAGCTGTCCAAATCGCCATACGCCAGGCGCGCAAGGGATTCCAGATCCGGCGTCAGCACCAGATAAAAAATGGTACAGATAGCGGCGGCTTTGACGATGTTATTTAACAGTTCACTGAGCTTTCTTACCGAAAACATCTGTTTAAACTGGTTGATGGGATTAAGCCGGTTAAAATCCGGCTTCAGCGCCTCCGGAGCGAACAGCGGGCCATACTGGATCCAGCCACCAATAATGCGCAGCAGCGCGGCCAGTGCCACCGTCAGGCCGCAAAAGGTGGCAACCAGCACCAGCGCACTGCCGAGCACTTCATTCAATGCCAGGGTAAAAGGCTGGCCGATGCGCGCCAGCGGCAGCAGCATCAGCGCCTGCAGTTTCTGCATCCCGATATCGTCCAGCGCCAGCACGCACTCCACCAGCCCGGCGCAAATCAGCAGCTTTGGCACATCCTGGCTTTGCGGCACCTGGCCTTTACGTCGTGCATCCTGCAGCTTTTTCGCCGTGGGTTTTTCGGTTTTTTCTGCCATTTCAGTGTCCTGTCACTGACAGCGGCAGCAGTTTGCTCAGATCGGGCAGCTGCAGCAGCCGGCTGTCGCCAAAATCATTCAGGGTGGGGATATACAGCACAAAAAACAGCAGCCCGACCAGACACTTGGCCGGAACAGACAGCACAAATACCTGTAGCTGCGGGCTGTACAGGCTGAGGATGGCAATACTGAAATCCAGCATCAGCAGCAGCGCCACCAGCGGTCCGGCGTAAATAATGATATGGGTAAAGGTATCAGCCAGCAGCGCCAGATACTGATGAAATCCCTGCTCATAGGGCAGCGGCAGCCACTGCATCACCGGCCAGATGCGGTAACTGTCCCAGATAATCTGGGTGATGGCACGTAAACCGGGGCCGAGGATCATCAGCAGGATCAGCGTCTGTTGCAGCAGCAGCCCCAGCGGCGTCACGTCACTGCCCAGCGCCGGATTCAGCTGGCCGCCGATCAGGGCTCCGCGCTGGTTATCAAACAGCGCCCCCACCGACTGAAACAGCCAGAAGGGCATACCCAGCACCAGCCCCAGCAGGATACCGGCAACCACCTCTTTCAGCAGCAGCCCGGTCAGCAGCGGCCAGTCCGGCATCTGCGCACCCAGCTGCGCCTGCAGGCCGGCGCTGGGGATCAACGCCAGCGCCAGCACCACGCCGTTACGCAGCATGCCTTTGAGGATATTGAATGAAAATACCGGCACCAGCAGCAGGCAGGGGTAAATCCGCGCCGCAGCCAGCGCCAGCGCAAACAGATACTGGTAGAGCGTATGAATGGATCCCTGTGACATATCAGGCACCGGTTTGCGCAATCAGGGTAAAAGCCTGCTGTGCCAGGTCGAGCAGCTCGATGCCGATCCAGCGCCCGCTCAGTGCCAGCGCGATCCCCACCGCCACCAGTTTGATAGCAAAGGGCAGGGTCTGATCCTGCAACTGCATCACGGCCTGCAACAGCGACACCAGCACGCCGACGATAACCGCTACCAGAAGAGGCGGCGCTGAAAGCAGTACCACCAGCAGCATCGCCTGTCTGAACAGGGTCAGTATTTCCATGGTTGCCTCAGAGATAACTGTAAAATAAGCCGTCGAGCAGGCGTGTCCAGCCATTGATCAGCACAAACAGCAGCATTTTCAGCGGCAGTGACAGCGTCATCGGTGCCACCATCTGCATCCCCAGCGCCAGCAGCACGTTGGAGACAATCAAATCAATGACGATAAACGGGATATAAATTAAGAATCCGATTTTGAAACCGGCCTGCAGTTCGGACAGCACAAAGGCCGGGATCACCAGCAGCAGATTGTTTTTGCTGACGCTTTGTGACATCGCTGCCGGCCACATGCGCACGCTGTTTTCCTGCAGATGGATCAGAATGTCGGGATCGGTGTTATGCGTCATAAATTTTTGCAGCGGTGCCACGCCGTGGCTAACGCTGGTTTTTAGAGTATCCAGGCTGGATAAATCGGCGGGTGCCTGGCTGAACTGCTGCTGCATCTGGTCAAACACCGGGGCCATCACAAACAGCGTGGCGGCCAGCGCAATCCCGTACAGCGCCATATTGGGGGGCACCTGCTGCACCCCGATGGCATTGCGGGTAATCAACAGCACCATGGAGATTTTTAAAAAGCAGGTGCAAACAATCATCAGGATCGGGATCAGTGACAGCGCGCCAAGAAACAGCGCAAAGGTCATCGGATCAAACTGGCCGCCGTTCATCCGGCCTCCTGCGGCGCGCTCAGCATCACCCGGGTAAGCTGTAATCCCAGATGGCCCTCGACATCCACCAGTTCCCCGCGGGCAAGTAACGTGTCACCGTGGTACAGGCCGGCTTCCCCTGGCGTGACGTTGGCCAGGGTCAGCACGCTGCCGGGCTGAAGCTGCTGCAGTTCACCCAGCGTCAGCAGGGTGCGGCCACAGCGTACCTCCAGCGTCAGTGGCAGTGCGGCCAGCGCCGCCGGCTGGGGGTCAGGGGAAGGAACAGACTCAAATGGATCGGCATCGTGGCTGTGCAAAGGGGGAGTCTCCAGATGGTTAAGCAAAAAATGGTCGGGTAACTGCAGTTCACCGCATAACCGCTGCCCGCCGAGGAGCAGGCTGCCCTGACCCTGCGGGGTAAACCAGCTGACGGGCGGGATCAGCACATCGCCTGCGCTCAGCGCCTGCAGCTGACAGGGTTCCAGCGTGATACGCCCCAGCCGCAGCGGCTGGCTGAAGATCAGCCCGCCAGACAGCGTTTGGTAGCTGGCCTGCCAGCCGGGCTGATCCAGCCAGTGAGCCAGGGTGGCGTGGCTGAGGAGCAGCTGACATTGCGCATGACGATCGTCCAGCCTAACCTGCAGCCTGGCGCACACCTGCGGCGCGGATGGCGCTTCTCCGGGCTGGAGTTCACCCACAAAAGCCGCCAGCTGAGGGCTGAGATACAGATTAAATAACGCCAGTTGCCAGGCTTCATCCTGGGTGGTGAAGGGACACTGCGACAGCATATTCAGCACCGCGCTGCCGTTGCCGAGCGAAAACTGACCGGCCGCACAGCGCCAGTGGCTGAGTGCGGCCGGGGCGCTGCCGTCACCCGGCAGCAGACGCAGTTCGCCGTACTGGTCACCGAGGGTAAACGCGAAGCGGTGCGCAGCGGCCAGCAGGTTCTGAGAGTGCGCCCCGGCGCGGCTGAGGCGCGGCAGCGCCAGAGGGCTGACCGGGCTTATCATGCCAGCCCCTGCTCAATTTTCAGCTCAACCGGAGCGGCCAGAGACTGACTTAAGTGCTGACGACACAGGCCCGCGCGGCGCTGCCACTGTTGCCAGACCTGCGGTGGAAAACGCAGTGCAATATCCCAGCCTGTCGGCTGACGTGCAGCCAGGGTGACATCAACGGTGCCGGCCTGCGGGAGCAGCAGGGTAAAGGCACAGTCCGCACCAGCACTGGCGGTGATACGGTCGTGCAGCGCCTGTTGCAGGGGCTGCCAGTCAGGTGCCGGAGGTGCCTCTTCCGTCAGCGGGTCGCATGGCGTCAGGTGGTCAGCGATAGCCGGTAAAAACAGCCAGTCGGCTGAGGCCACTGCCGACGGGATCTCCTGCTGCGTGCCACGCCGGGCAGGCTGAGGCTCAGGGCAGTGCAGCCGTTCGGCAATGCGGCCGGTATTCATCATGTGTCCTCCCGTTGTTCAGATAAATATTCCAGCTTCTCCAGCGCTTTCTGCTGCGCGTGCAGCTGCTGTGCCGCCTTAGCCACTGCGTGCCCCGCCTGTTCACACTGCTGTTGCGCGTGCTGATACTGCTGCTGCTGGCGCTCTGTGGCCTGCAGCGCGTGCAGTTCAGCGTTTAGCTGCCGGGTCAGGGTTTCCGGTGAGGTATAACCCTGGCGAAAGCCGTCGCGCTGTTGCTGATAGTGCTGCCGCTGCTGCGCCAACTGCTGCTGGTGGATCTGTTGCCGCTCTTCGGCCAGCTGCAACTGCGCCTGCAGTTGACGCTGGTGGCGCTGCGCGCGCGTCAGGCGCTGGCGGCGAATGGGGATCAGGATCCGCAGCGCCTGCTGCAGGCTGTCCTCGTGAGGGGAGAATTCGTCATCATTCAGGGGCATGGGCGCTAACCTCGGCAAGTTGATTCAGGGTATGTTCCAAAGGCGTGGGGCTGCGCATTGGCTGGCGCAAAAAGCGGTTAATCGCATCATTCGCCTGGACGGCGGCATCGGTCAGGCTGTCGTTGCCCGGCTGGTATTCGCCGAGGCGGATCAGCATCTCCACCTGCTGCCAGGCGGCCATCAGGCTGCGCAGCTGTCCGGCCTGCTTTACCTGTTCGCTGGCGATCACCTGGCTCATGGTGCGGCTGAGACTGGCGAGAATATCAATCGCCGGGTAGTGATTGCGTTCTGCCAGACGGCGGCTGAGCACGATATGGCCGTCGATCAGCGAGCGCACTTCGTCGGCCACCGGATCGTTCATCGAATCCTGTTCAATCAGCACTGAATACAGCGCGGTGATGGCTCCCTGGCGGGTTTGTCCGGCGCGCTCAACCAGCCGTGGCAGCAGGGTATATACCGACGGGGGCAGTCCGCCACGGCCGGCGGGCTCCCCGAGGGCGAGACCGATCTCGCGCTGGGCACGGGCAAAACGGGTGAGTGAATCGACAATCAGCAGCACATTTTTGCCTCTGGCACGCAAACCTTCGGCAATTGCCGTGGCGGTAAAGGCGGCCCGGGCGCGTTCCATACTGCTGCGGTCAGAGGTGGCGCACAGCAACACGGTGCGGCAGCGTAATTCTTCATCCAGTTCGTGATCGAGAAACTCGCGCAGTTCACGGCCACGTTCCCCCACCAGCGCAAAAACAATCGCATCGCAGGGGGTGTTTCGCGCCAGCTCCGCCAGCAGGGTGGTTTTTCCGCAGCCGGCACCGGCAAAAATGCCCACCCGCTGCCCGTTCCCCAGGGTCAGCAGGCCGTCAATGGCGCGCAGCCCGGTGGGCAGTGGCTGCGAGATGCGCGGGCGCTCGGTGGGCGGTGGCGCATCATTCAACACTGCCACAGCGTCCAGGCCGCTGCCGGGTTCGGCAAAGGCGTCCACGCCGCCCGGCTCCAGCGCATAGCCAAAGCCGTCCAGCACGCTGCCCAGCAGCCCCTCGCGGATGCAGATGCTGTGCGGCTGATAAAGCGGGACGATCGCTGCCCCCTGAGCAATCCCGTCCGGCGCGCCGAGGGCCGACAGCAGAATATTCTGCGGGCTGAAGCCGACGATCTCCGCCAGAATGCTGCTATCGTCGCTGCGCAGAATACGGCACAGATCGCCGATACGCGCCCCCGGCAGGCTGCACTCGATCAGGATCCCGCGAATGCCGGTCACTCTGCCGTAGCGCCTGACCGGCGCAAAGTGCGTCAGATGCTGCTGTTGCCGCTCTGTCCACTGTGCCAGTGCAGGTTGCAGTGTACTCATTACCATTTCACCCTGATGCTGGCGCGCCCGGCGAATTCGATACTGTCGCTGTTAATCGCCACCAGTCGCAGGCGGTCAACTTCATCACCAATAAACAGGCGCTGACCGCCGTCGGTGACGATATTGGCGTGCGGTCCGCTGCTGATCTGCACAATGCGGAAGGGCAGATGCGGGCTGAGGGTGGAGATGCGGTTGTGGATCACCAGCCTGACGTCGTAATGGCGATACAGGGTATGCAGCATCCGTTGCAGACGCTGGCTGTCCTCACTGCTCAGATTGCCACTCAGGATCAGGCTATTGCCGTCGCCGGCAACTGATACCTGCTTATCCAGCGCGCGATCGCTCAGCATCCGGGCCAGGATCTGGCGGGTGCTTTCCACGCTGGCGAGTGACGGTTTGGTCGGCAGCGGTGGCGCGGAAGGTGATGCCAGGCTGTCATGTAACTGCCAGCTCCCCAGCATCAGCAGCAACAGCAGGCTGAGCAGCAGATACAGCGCTTTGGCCCACAGCGGCAGGCGGCGCTTTTCTGCTGTCAGCGGCGCGTCTTCTGCCGGACTGGCTGGCGTCTGCGCGAGGGAAACGCTTTCTGCGTCTGGCGCTGGCTTATCGCATTCTTCTGGCCAGGGGGTCGCGGCATCAACAATGCTCAGCCAGATATGGCCAATGGCAAACGGCGTACCCGGCTGCAATCCGCTCAGCTGCTGGCAACGCTGACCTTCATTATCCTGCAACAGCCCTTGCAGGGCGCTAAGTTCCCAGCCCTGTTCGCTGCGGTTCAGCTGGCAGTGGCGATCCTTAATTCCCGGATCGTAAAGCGCCAGATCGGCATCCTGCGCGGCACCAATCCACCACTGGCTGCCGGTCAGGGGCAGCGCGGCACCGCGATGCAGCCCGGTCAGTACGCGTAATTCATGCATAGGTCATCTTCCTGCGGCTCTGGCAGTGCCTGCTGTAAATCAAGGCGTCCCAGCACATTGATGGCCGCATTGCTGGTTAATTCGGCAAAAGAGAGGATCGGCACGCTGTGGAACTCATCTTTCAGCAGCGCGCGCAGCGGGCTGCGTAAATCCTGGGCAACCAGCAGCAGCGCCTGATGGCGGTCATAAGGGGGAAAGGCCTGCTGCATCTGATGCAGCAGGCTGATGCCGTGATCCCGGGACAGGGCGAAGAAGGTTTCATTCTGCGCCTGGCGCAGCGAGTCACGCAGCAGCTCTTCGGTTTCCGGGGTCAGCAGCCAGACATCCAGCCCGTGCGGCTGCAGATGCTGGTGGCAGATATGCGCTTTCAGCGCGATACGCACCAAATCGGTCAGCGCCGCGCTGTCACGTTCATGCTGACCGTGCTCAATCAGGGTTTCGGTAATGGTGCGCACCGAGCGCAGCGGAATGCGTTCGGCAGCCAGCCGCTGTAACACGGCGGCAAAGCGGGAGAGCGGCATAATGCGCTGCAGCTCCTGCGCCAGCTCCGGCTGTTCGCTCTCCAGCCAGTTGAGGATCGATTTGCTTTCCTGCAGGCCGATAAACTGCGCGCCGCTCTGGTGGATGGCCTGTTCCATGCGCACCATAATCAGCTCATCGGCCGCTAACGCCGAATGATCGTCCTGCTGTAGCCAGGGATGCTCAGGCGGCAGCCAGTACCAGTGGGATTCATCGCGTTCCGGCGCGCCGGGATGCAGCCCGTGGTCAGCGCTGGCCGCCTCTTCCATCCGGTTTTTTCGCACCGCCAGCCGGTCAACGCCGAAGGTGGCCGTCACCTGCGGGATCTCCCAGACGCAGAAACGAAACTCATCATCAGCTAACTGCGGTGAAAATTCGATATCAAAGCCGGGCAGGGTAAAGCCAAAGTGATACACCAGCCGGTTACGCAGCTGGCGGATGCGGCTTATCAGCCCGGCGGCCGCCTCACTGTTAAGCTGGCTGTGACTGAACTGCAGCAGATACGCGCGGGTAGGATTAAAGCGGCGCAAATCCTGGTAGCCATTCTCGGCGGGAGCCAGCTGCGCCTGCTGCAACTGCTCGGCATGCTGCTGGCTGGCCTGCTGTCTGGCGCGCCACAGCTGGAACAGACCACTGCCGAGCGCCACCAGGCTGATAGTGATAAACACCGCGCCGGGCATACCGGGCAGCAGCGCAAACCCCTGCATCCCGGCGGCAGACATAATCCACGCTTTCGGCTGGCTGGTCAGCTGTTCGGCGATCTCGCGGCCAATATTGGCATCCACCTGCTGACCGTCGGCGGAAACGCGGGTAATGATCATCCCGGCAGTCAGTGAGATCAGCAGCGCAGGGATCTGCGCGATCAGACCGTCGCCGATGGTCAGCACTGAATAGATATGCATGGCGGCACCCGGCTCCATCCCATTCTGCAGCACGCCGATGGCAAATCCGCCGATCATATTAATAAACACAATCACCAGTCCGGCAATGGCATCGCCTTTGACAAACTTCATGGCACCGTCCATCGCGCCAAACAGCTGGCTCTCTTTTGCCAGATTCTCACGGCGCTGACGCGCCTGATGCGCTTCAATCAGTCCGGCGCGCAGATCGCTGTCAATCGACATCTGTTTGCCCGGCATGGCGTCGAGGGTAAAGCGCGCCGCGACCTCCGCCACGCGCTCCGAGCCTTTGGTGATCACCAGAAAATTGACCACCGTCAGGATCAGAAAGATCACCAGGCCGACCGCCAGGTTGCCGCCGACGACAAAATTACCGAAGGCTTCAACGATATGCCCGGCATCCTGCTGCAGCAGGATCTGGCGGGTGGTGGAGATCGACAGCGCCAGCCGGAACATGGTGGTTAACAGCAGCACTGAGGGGAAGGTGGAAAACGCCAGCGGTTTTGGCAGATACATCGCCAGCACAATCAGCAGCGAGGAAATACAGATATTCAGTGCGATCAGCACGTCAATCAACGTGGTGGGCAGCGGGATGATCATCATAAACACGATGGACATCACAATCGTGGCCGCCACCACTTCCGAACGCTGCATGGCGCTGATAGCCAGACGATTCAGCCAGACAAACAGGGCACTCATTTTAATGTCGCTCCCGCTGGTGACAGGGTGGCGCGTGGCTCTGTGGCGGCGTATTCACCGATCGCCGTGCGCAGCAGATTCAACGCCATCTGGCGATTTTTACTTTTATCATCCCGCCACAGTGACAGCGGCAGCTGCGCAACCAGCGGCAGCAATCCGCTGAGGAACAGCAGCTGGTGTGGCGGGTGCTGGCCGGCGACATCACGGGAAAGATTTTGCAGGTCGCGCAGATAAACGCCGTTACTGCTCAGGTTAAGCAGGCGGCGCGTCAGTTCCAGCGGGCTGAAGTGGACGTCAGGCAGCCTGGCGGCCAGCCGCTGCAGCAATATTTTACTGGCGCTCAGCGTCTGGCTGAGATTACCGGCATCCTGCAGGCTGCTGAGGATCTTTTGTAGCGCCCGTGGCGCAATGGAAGAATGGCGGGCGGCGATATCGTCGGCCAGCGCCCGCTGCAGGGTGCGTAACCCCTGAGTGAAATGCACGCTGTCAACGTGGTTCAGCAGCGCGTCCAGCATCGCATGACCGGACTGCAGGTGAACGATGGTCTGGTAATAAAGCTGGCGCATCGCCTGCTTCTGTGCCGGGTTGGTCGTGAAGCTGGCAATGGCGCTGGCGGTGTTGATACCGGCGCTGACTTCCGCCCCTTTTTCCTGATGCAGCTGCTGCAGCCATTGCGTAGCGCGGGTGGCCAGCTCGCTGTTGCGGGTATGTTGCGCCTGCAGCAGCGTATGGCGCAGCAGCACGTCACAGCGTGCCGCATCATCGCCCGCCGCCTGCAGCAGGGTGCCCAGATCCGGCGATAGGTGCAGCAGCAGCAGGGTTTGCATCTTCTGATTCAGCGCTTCCAGCCGCGCATGTTGCGGATGGTCGAGCAGGCGCAGCAGCTCATTCAGTTTTTCAATTCGTTCAATATGTTGCATTGCCCGACTGGCGGGCTGCGCCACCACCCGCCGCTGATTAAGAGCCTTACTTTTGCGCTCAACCTGTTCGGCGAAGGTCATTGAAACCTCTTCCATGGAGTCTTCCAGCGGTGAGGCAGGCTGACGCGCAGCGGCGCTGGTAGCGGCTGGCGGCGCAACGCTCAGCGGTGGCGCAGCATCTTCCGTGAGACTGAGCGCCGCGTTGTGTACCGGCTGGATACCGGGGGTAACAGAAGCAATTTTCATCCAGGCAGAACCTTAATTATGCGCGTAATGGCTGGTGAGTGGCGTACAACGCGCAGCGGTTCCCTGCTGATGATGTTGTTACTGATAAACGGCAGTGACGTTTGCAACGGATTGCAAATTTCGCCGTCCGGAGCTGGCAAGAAGTTGCCAGTTTCAGCACGGGGTATGAAATAATAAAAGTTATTAATCAAATGGTTAGTTTATGATTTGGTGCTGGCATAAGCCTTGCTATAGCCGTGTTGCCACCTGGGCATCACTGGGTAAAGTTATGGAGCTTGTTATGTCAGAAATTCACCTGCAGGGCACAGAGCAGTTACCGGTTAACGCCACGCTTCCGGCCAGTATCGACTGGGAGGGGATCTTTCGTCAGCACGGCCGGCGTGTGCATCACTTTATTCGCAAACGTGTTTCCCACCGTGAAGATGCAGAAGACCTGGTGCAGATGACCTGGCTGGAAGTGTTTCGCAACCGCGACAAGTTTGCCGGTGCCTCACGCCCGGAAACCTGGGTATTTGGGATCGCGCTCAATCTGATCCGCAACCATTTTCGTCTGCAGGCCGGACGCCCGCGTTACGATGAGCTGGAGGATGATATCGTGGTTACCTGCTCCGACGATCCCAGCCAGATCACCGAAAATCAGCGCCTTTTACACTGTACGCTCACCTCGATTGCCGGACTGCCGGAAGAGACGCGCCAGCTGCTGAGTATGCTGGTCGAGAAAGAGGGCAGCTATCAGGCGATCGCCACCGGACTGAATATCCCGATTGGCACCGTGCGCTCACGTCTTTCAAGGTTAAGAACGTCCCTAAAGCAATCGGTGTTTTACTGAAAGTTGGATGGACGGAAAACGGCCTCAACCGTAAAGTGGCTGACAGCTGGTTCTGTTCTGCCGGGCTGGCCCGGGTGCTGAGGTCTACAGAAAGGAGACGACATGCAATTTTCCGATCCCCCCTTAACCATTACTGATGAGCCGCTGCGGCTGGTTGAGTTTGCGCTGAACAAGGTAAGAGATGCCGTTTTTCTGGTGGATAACCAGACGCGCTTTTTCTACGTCAATGAAGAGTCCTGTCGTTTGCTGGGCTACAGCAGTCAGGAGCTGCTGACCATGACCGTCTCCGATATCGATCCGGGCTGGAGCCGGGAAAAAGTCACGGCCATGCGCCAGCGGGTGCTTGAGCAGGCTGACGGCAATACCTTTACTTTTGAAACCTGCCATCAGAGTAAGCAGGGCGTGATGATACCGGTTGAGGTGAGCTCGAATCTGTTTGTCTGTGAAGAGGGTAGCTACAGTATGTGTGTGGTAAAGGATCTCAGAGAGCGCAGGCATCTTGAGCAGATGGCCCATATGCGCGAACAGGAGTTCCGGGTACTGGTGGAGAACTCACCGGATATGGTGGTGCGCTTTGATCCCAGACTGAAATGTCAGTATGCCAATCCTGCCGCTTTACGTCATCTGCATCTGACGGCGGAAGCGCTGCGCGGACACAGCCTGCGCGAGATGCTGGGCGATCTGTCCTGTGTCAGGCATATCGAACGTCTGGTGCAGCAAGTGATCGTCAGTCAGATCGAAGCCGACGGTGAGCTGGTGGAGTCGGACAGTCCGCTGTCGCAGGGAACGGTGATCAACCATACCCGCTGCGTGCCGGAGTTTGACTGTCATGGCAATCTGACTTCGGTAATGGTGGTGGGGCGCGATATCACGGCAATCCACTACGCCGAGAAAAAGCTGGAAGATTCACCAATGCGCCTGCGCTTACTGGCGCGGCAGCGTGAGGTTTCACGCGAAGAAGAGCGTAAGCGCATTGCACGTGAGATCCATGATGAGCTGGGACAGCATTTAACCACTCTAAGAATGGGGATTTCAATGCTGCGCATCCAGTTTACTCAGGATAATCCGCAGTTGCACGAACGGGTAATGCACTTAAAGGGGTTGGCGGACAAAACTATTCAGGTGGTGCGTAATGTGGCGACCCGACTACGGCCTAACGTGCTGGATATGGGGCTGACTCCGGCGCTGGAATGGCTGCGCGATGAGTTTATCAGCCGTCATATGGGTTGCAGCTGCCGCTTAATCGCTCCGGAGAAGGAAGTCAGACTGAGCGATGAACAGGCAACCGCGGCGTTTCGCGTGGCGCAGGAATCGCTGACCAATATCTCGCGGCATGCTGAAGCCACGGAAGTGACTATCCTTATCGTACGGCACGCCGGGGCGGTAGTGCTGACCGTCTGTGATAATGGCCGGGGTTTTGACTGTCAACAGCCCAAAGACAATGCTTTTGGGCTGATGAGCATGAAAGAACGCGGGCGAATGTTAGGTGGAAAAGTGGAAATAGACAGCGATCCTGCGGTGGGAACCCGGGTCAAGCTGACCATCCCACTGCAGCAAATAACGAATAATAATGAGGACCTGGAAGCATATAATGAATAATACGATTCGGCTGATGGTGGTGGATGATCATGTCATCATGCGTGAAGGGCTGAAACAGATCTTTTCTCTGGATGAGCGGCTGGTGGTGGTGGCGGAAGCGGGTAATGGCACCCAGGTGATGGAAGGTTTGCGCAGCGCCCGGGTTGATTTATTGCTGCTGGATATGAGTATGCCGGGATTGTGCGGGGAAGATCTGATCACCCGTATTCACCGTCAGTATCCCAACCTGCCGGTGCTGATCCTGACGATGTACAGCGAGCCGCAGATTGCGCGCCGGGTACTGAAATGTGGTGCGCTGGGCTATATCACCAAAGATAACGATCCGGAGACGCTGCTGGCGGCCATTCACCGGGTGGCGCGCGGGCAGCGCTTTATTGATCACGTACTGGCAGAGCAGATCGTGTTTGAGGAATATGCGCCGGCAGGGGAAGTGCTGCATGAGCGCCTGACGGCGCGTGAGCGCCAGATTATGCTGATGCTGGCGCAGGGTGAAGGGGTAAACAATATTGCTGAGGCGCTGGCGATCAGCAACAAGACGGTCAGCACTCATAAGTCACGCTTAATGGATAAAATGATGTTTACCACCAATGCCGATATCGTCAAATATGCCATCAGCCACCGGCTGATTTCCTAAGATTGCTCTTATATTTTTGCCACGTTGTGCGCTCAGTACGCTGAGTGTTATTTTCGCTGTGTAATAAAAATCGCTTTTCAGAACAGTGCATTAAAATGGTGTTTTAGTGTAATCGTTTCCATTTTACTGACCTCCTGTAGGGCAATCCTTACCTTGAACCCCGAAAACCCCTTACCTGATGTTCAGCATATGATGATGGTTTATTGACGTTATCACAGGTATTCCTTAGCCACAGTGTAAGCCGTCGGTAAAGATTAACGCTTAAATTGTAATTATATGTTTCTTTTAATATGACGGTAACATTGCTGTGCAGGTAAATTAGGTTAAATAAAATAATAGATTGTGTGGGGTGACTTTTAATGAACATCAGGAATAGTGATCACGCGTTGCGTTCATGGCCGGGGCACGTTGAATATGCTTCAATGGCTGAACAGCCGCCCATCGATATCCATGAGCCACTGGCTGAGATGCTCAAAACCGTTGCGCCATTAAACATAGATCTGGTGTTGGAGGGTGAAACCGGTACCGGTAAGGACACCCTGGCGCGCAAAATTCACCAGCTTTCCGGCTGTGCGGGAAAGCTGGTGGCGGTGAACTGTGCTGCGATCCCGGAAACCCTGGCAGAAAGTGAGCTGTTTGGCATCAATCATGGCGCATACACCGGGGCCGGGCAGGCGCGCGCCGGCTACATTGAAGAGGCTCATAACGGCATTCTGTTTCTGGATGAAATCGACAGTATGCCGCTGTCATTACAGGCCAAAATGCTGCGCGTGCTGGAAAATCGCGGTGTGGAGCGCCTGGGCGGCACTCGTTTTACGCCGGTGAATATGCGGGTGATTGTCGCCACGCAGACGCCATTACAGACACTGGTGGAGCGCGGCGCGTTCCGGCGCGATCTCTACTTTCGTCTTAATACCGTGAATATTCAGTTACCGCCGCTGCGCGCCCGCGTTGAGATGATTATTCCGCTGTTTCGCCACTTTATTGCCAGGGCGGCGCTGGCGCTGCAATGCGCTCCAGGGGAAATTACCCGCGAGCATTACGAATGTCTGCTGAGCTACCGCTGGCCGGGTAATATTCGTGAGCTGAAGGCGGCGGCGGAACGCTTTGTGCTGGGGTTACCGCCGCTGGAGCTGAGCTGTCATTGCGGGCAGGCTCGACCGCAGCTGAAGGAGATGATGCGACGCATTGAGAAAAGCCTGATCCATGATTGCCTGGAGCGTCACGGGCACAGTATTGATCATGCTGCCCGTGAGCTGGGGGTGCCGTTACGCACGCTGTATCATCGGATTAAGTTGTTAAATATGGGGAGCAGGTCGGTGGTGGGGTAGCTTTTAGCCTGTGTTTTTAAAAGCCAGGGCCAGGTCAACGACGTTTCGCCATCCCGCTTTGCCGGATGGCGACAAGGGGCAGTCAGTCGCAACTGCCCCTTGACCCCGTGCCTGCGGCGTCACTTCGCCCGCTGTCGCGGGTTCCCTCGGCCACGCCGTTTTCTGGCGGACCGGCGTGATTCGCCGTCCAGGCGAAGCACGCCATCTCGTTGCCTTCCCTGGCAACTCGTCCTGGAAATCCGCGTCTCCTCAGCGAAGTTCCTGATGCCACCCAAAGGTCAAAAGCCAGGTCAACTGCAAAAGCCAGGTCAAGGTCAGCGGCGGGGAGGCTGGTTAAGTGCTTTTTTTTAAGGTATTCAGGGCTATCGTCTGGCGCATTACTTCAACTTTTTTTGCAATACGTTCCTGGCTTTCAGGGCTTTGTTTAGCCATCAGCGTTTTCAGAGTTGTCATCGTTGCTCCTTTCAAGGTTACGTTCAATCCATCGCCAATACATTGGTTAAAAAACAGTCATAAATCAATGCCTGCCTCTCAGCAATTAAAACAAAAAAAATTTCAGAACGATTGGGAACTGACCGCCGCTGCCTGCCACTTAACTGACGAACATTACGTGATGTTCTGATGGCTTAACCTGAATAATTGGAGAGATAAAGATGAGCGGTCTTCTTACCAGCCTGGTGGGCGGTGGCCTGGCAGGCGCCAGCCAGTCAGCCTCTAAAACTCTGGAATCAGCAATGGGTGATTCTCTGACCCAGTCAGCAAATGCCCAGGCAGCGAAAATGAAGCTGGATACCCAGAACTCCATCCTTGATGGCAAAATGGACTCGGCGACTAAAGCGATTAACTCCGGCCATAACGCCGCAAAAGCTATCCAGTTCTGACCGGTAACCGGGCGGCGGGCTGATGCCATCGCCCGGTTATTTTTTTTGCAGCCGCTTAAGGTGAAGCTATGAAAATCCACGCCGCCAATACCCCCTCTTTAGTCTCCAGCGCCGAACTGCCGGCAGCCGGTGCTGCAGCCAGCAGCAGCGATGCGGCCTGGTTCAGCGCCGCTCTGCAGGCACCGGCCGGCGCCAGTGACGCTGGCGGTAATCAGGGATGGATAAATAAAATTACCAGCCTGTCGGCAAATGCCGGCACCCAGGCCAGCCAGGCCGATCGGGCGCTGGCAAAAGCGTCGCGCAGTGTCGATCCGCAAAGCGTGATGGAAGCCAACCGCACTCTGTCTTCCTGGTATCTGGAAAGCCTGATGAATGCCAAACTGGTTGGCAAAGGCGTACAGAGCCTGGAAAAACTGACCAACCTGCAATAATCCGCTATGCCTAAATTCTCTCTGCCACTGCTGTGGTTACTGCCGGTTTTACTGCTGTCTGCCTGTAATGACCAGGTGGAACTGAATCATGGCCTGTCAGAAAACGATGCCAATGAGGTGGCTGCCGAGCTGGGCCGATACCATATCCCGGCAGAAAAGCGCACCGGCAAAGACGGGATCACCGTGCTGGTGGACAGCGCGCAGTTAAACCGCGCGGTACATATTCTGGATGCCGCCGGCCTGCCACGTCCTGCGCGCACCAGCCTCGGGGAAGTGTTCCAGAAAAACGGGGTGATCTCCACGCCGCTGGAAGAGCGGGCGCGCTACATTTATGCCCTGTCACAGGAGGTGGAATCTACCCTGAGTCAGATTGACGGCGTAATTGTGGCCCGGGTGCACGTGGTGCTGCCGGAGCGCATTGCGCCGGGAGAACCGGTGCAGCCAGCCAGTGCGGCGGTGTTTATCAAGTACCGCGCCGATCTCGATCCCGATGTTATTGCACCACGTATCCGGCTGATGGTGGCCAGCAGCCTGCCGGGCCTGGCCGGAAAGCCGGATAAAGATCTGGCGATTGTCTTCGTTCCGGCAGAAGGCTACCAGGATACGCCCCCTGAAATGACCTTTGGCCCGTTTACCGTGAGCCCACAGCGCTATGCGCAGTTAAGCTGGCTGAGCGGGATCGCCGGGGGGCTGATCCTGCTGCTGGCCGCCGTCACCGGCGGATTATACTGGCGTCAGCGCCGGCAGCAGCCAGCGGCTGAAAAAAATGACTGAGCCAGCGCAGGCCGGGCGGGCGGCGTTACGCTGGTTGCGCTGGTGGTGCATTGACTGCTGGTTAGCCGCCGCACCCGGCTGGCGTCAGGCGGAATTTTATCAGCTGAATGACGCCCGGCTGGCGGCGCTGGCGCAGACTTCTCATCCGGCTGTCTGTCAACAACTACAGCTAACCACCGCCGTCAGCCCGCCGGACGCCGACCTGCTGGCATGGCTGGATCTGACGCCGTCCCGGCGCTGGCTGGCACTGCGGCTGGCGGCGGAAGTGTGCTGGCGCGGTTGTACCGGGTTGCCAGCGCAACAGCAGCTTTGGTGCCGTCGTCTGGCTCAGGGGCTGCGCCCCGGGCTGTGGCTGACAGACAGCGGGGAGTTATCCGCAGGCGATGGCGATATTAACGGGCTGGGGTTACTGCGGCTGCGCCCCGGGCTGTGGCTGACAGACAGCGGGGAGTTATCCGCAGGCGATGGCGATATTAACGGGCTGGGGTTACTGCGGCTGCGCGCCGGGCCGCTGTGCTGGCCGCGGTTGCGCCTGCAGCTGCCCCCGGAACAGGTGCAGGAGGTGGAGCGCTTGACGCAGCCCGGCGCGTTTCCCCCGCGTTTGCTGCCGCTCTGGCCGGCAGTGATCTGGTATGCGCAACAGGAGCTGCAATGTTAACCCGCAAAAAAATTACCCTACTGACGGCCGAAGCCGATCTGGCACCATTAATCACCCGCGCGCAGCTGCGTGAGCAGCAGCAGGGGCAGGATATTCTGATCCGAGCCGAACAGCAGGCGGCCTTGATGCTGGCGGCGGCACAGCAGGACGCTGACGCCTGCCGCCAGCGCGCCCGCCAGCAGGCTGAACAGGCTTTCTGGCAGCAGGCCAGTGCGCTGCTGGCCGACTGGCAGCAGCATTATCAGCAGACGGAACAAGCCGTGCTGGCGGTGATGGACAGCGTGCTGGCACAGGCGCTGACGCAGCTGCTGGCGGAAGTGCCGCAGGCACAGCGGCTGAACGCGCTGTTACGTCAGCTGCTGCAGGACAATGCCGCGCGCGAAACCGGCACCCTGTACTGTGCGCTGTCACAACAGGCGCAGCTGGCCGACTGGCTGGCACAGCACCCGCATCTGCGGTGGCGACTGCAGCCGGATGACGGCCTGGCGATTAACAGCCTGAAGCTGGTGACGGCGCAGGGTGAGTTACAGCTGGACTGGCAGCAGGCGGTGCAACAGCTGCTGCCGCCAGAAGCGGAAAGCTGAGTCATACAAAAAACGCGCTTTCAGCGTGGAACTCCCCCGCATCCCGTGCCACTCAATCAGACACTCATTCAATAAGAGCGGATAATTATGTCATCACTCAGTGCGCTACAACGCCGTCTGGACAGTCAGTTTACCCGGGCGCAGAACCAGCTTGACCAGGCCACGCTGGCTGCCAGTGAGGGTTACAGTCAGGCCGACAGTGTCGCCTTTTTTGAAGCCAGCATGGGCCTGTCCAACGCCAGCTGGGCGACCAGCCAGGAGCTGACGGTAAAACATGGTCTGGCGAAAGCCATCATTAATGAGATCAACTAAGGTGTTGTCGCCGCGCATCACAGTGCCGTCCCGCGGCGCAGAGCCCCTGCACCGTCTTGCGATTCTACCTGGGGGAAACCATGGTTGAACAACGTAAACTGCGCGCCTGTTTACTCGGCTGCGGACTGATACTGTGCGCAGCACTGCCAGCGCGGGCGCAGCCGCCTGCTGACTGGAAGGCGCAGACCTACGCCTATTCTGCCGACCACACCCCGCTCTCCACCGTGCTGCAGGATTTTGCTGACGGGCATGGGGTGGATCTGCAGCTGGGGAATGTGGAAGACAGCGAGGTAACCGCCAAAATTCGTGCCGACAATGCCAGCGCGTTTCTCGACCGCCTGGCGCTGGAGCACCGCTTTCAGTGGTTTGTGTATAACAACACCCTGTATATCAGCCCGCAGGATGAGCAGAGCTCAGAGCGGCTGGAGATCTCACCGGATGCCGCACCGGATCTGAAGCAGGCGCTGACCGGCATTGGTCTGCTCGACCCGCGCTTTGGCTGGGGCGAAATGCCGGAAGATGGCGTGGTGCTGGTCACCGGCCCGCCGTCATACCTTGAGCTGGTGAAACAGTTCAGCGAGCAGCGCGAGAAAAAAGAGGATCGGCGTAAGGTGATGACCTTCCCGCTGCGCTACGCCTCGGTGGCGGATCGCACCATTCACTACCGCGACCAGACCCTGGTGATCCCCGGGGTTGCCACCATGCTGAATGAGCTGATGAGCGGTAAACGCCCGCCACCCGCCAGTGCCGCTGGCAGCGAGAACAGCGCAGGTGCGCCCGATACCAACGCCATGATGCAGAATACCCAGTCATTGCTGACCCGCCTGGCCGGTAACAGCGGCAGTGCCGCGCGATCGGGGGGCAGGGAGCGCGATACTGACGATCTCAGCGGGCGCATCTCCGCCGATGTGCGTAATAACGCGCTGCTGATCCGCGACGACGACCAGCGGCAAGATGAGTACAGCCAGCTGATTGCCAAAATCGATGTGGCGCAGAATCTGGTGGAAATCGATGCGGTGATCCTCGATATCGATCGCACCGCGCTTAACCGGCTGGAAGCCAACTGGCAGGCCACGCTGGGTGGCGTAACCGGCGGCAGTTCGCTGATGTCGGGTAGCGGCACGCTGTTTGTCAGTGACTTTAAGCGCTTTTTTGCTGATATCCAGGCGCTGGAAGGTGATGGTACCGTCTCGATTGTCGCCAATCCTTCAGTGCTGACCCTGGAAAATCAGCCGGCGGTGATTGACTTCAGTCAGACCGCTTACATTACGGCTACCGGTGAGCGGGTGGCCGATATTCAGCCGGTGACGGCGGGTACCAGCCTGCAGGTTACGCCGCGCGCGGTGGGCTATCAGGGCCATGCCAGCATTCAGTTAATGATTGATATTGAAGATGGTCATGTGGAAACCAACGCTGATGGCCAGGCCACCGGCGTCAGGCGCGGCACGGTCAGTACCCAGGCGCTGATTGGGGAAAACCGGGCGCTGGTACTGGGCGGATTCCACGTGGAGGAGAGCGGCGATCGCGATCGCCGGGTGCCGTTACTTGGGGATATTCCGTGGCTCGGCAGGCTGTTTACCTCTACCCGCCATGAAATTTCCCAGCGCCAGCGGCTGTTTATTTTGACGCCGCGCCTGATTGGCGATCAAACCGACCCCACCCGTTACGTCACCGCCGATAACCGCCAGCAGCTGAGTGACGCCATGCAGCGCGTGGAGCGCCGCCACAGCAACGTAAACCAGCACGATGTGGTGGAAAACGCCATGCGCGATCTGGCGGAGCGGCAGCAGCCCGCCGGATTCCAGGCGCAGGCCTCGGGCGCGCGGTTAAGCGAACTGTGCCGCCAGCGGCCGGGACTGCTGTTCGACGGCAGCCGTGGTCAGTGGTACAGCGGCAGCAATGGCAGCGTGCAGCTGAGCGTGGGCGTGGTGCGCAATACCAGCAGTACCCCGCAGCGCTTTGATGAGGCGGCCTGCGCCGGCAGACAAACCCTGGCGGTAGCAATCTGGCCGCAGAGCGCGCTGGCCCCTGGAGCGTCGGCGGAAGTGTATCTGGCGCTGGAACCTGGCCGGGTAGCCCAGGCGACGCGCGAATCGTTAATTGCCCGCTGAGGAGAGAGAAGTAATGCGACATCACCATTATTTATTGCTGGCGCTGCTGCTGAGCGGCTGTGCCGCGCAGCAGAACAGTGCCCTGCAATGTACCCAGGTCAGCTGTCGGCCACAGTCCGCGCCGCATCAGCTGGTGATCTGGTGGCAGCCCGATTTACGCAATAGCGCGGCAGACTTTACCCGCGTCACGGTGAATGACTGAGCCCTGGACGGGGAATTTTTTCCGCCAGCAGCGGAACCAGCCTTCTGTTAGCCGCACTTAACAGAGGCACTGACCCGGCATTGGCTTTACGCCGGGCAGGCGCAGCAGATTTAATTAATTCACAGAGGAACCGGATATGAGTCTGAATACAAGCCCACTGGGGGCAACAACGCTGCAAATCATCCCTGGCGGTGCCGCTGGCAGCAACGGATTAGCAGGAAGCGGGCTGCATCATGGCGCACTGAATGCGCAGTCCGCATTGGGTGGTGGCAGCCAGAATGAGACGGTAAATGCGCTGGCGGGTCTGCTGACCGGCATGATGATGATGAGCATGATGGGCGGCGGTCTGGCGGGCGGACTGGGTGCCACTTCCGGTTCTGCATTGGGTAATCTGCTGG
>CALYQW010000037.1 GCA_945290265.1 uncultured Erwinia sp. | reverse complement strand
GGCGTCAACCACCTGAGCGGTATAGGTAAAGTAGCTCACGCCATCGGCCACTTTTGCTGTCACCGTGCCGTCAAGCGTCACCGTCCCAATCCGGGCGCTCGTCAGTTCAAAGATAAAGCTGACCGCCCTGTCGGCGCTTACGCTGGCGGTGCTGGCGTACTGCCCGCTGACGCGCACATCATCCACCGACTTTGTGGTCGAGGTCAGCGTGACGGTCGCCAGACCGCCGGCATCCGTTTTACTGCTGGCCGCCGACAGCGCTACATCCGCACCTTTGTCCTGCGCCCAGTTCACCACCAGGTCTGCCTGACGCACCGGGTTATTGTTGGCGTCAACCACCTGAGCGGTATAGGTAAAGTAGCTCACGCCATCGGCCACTTTTTCCACTACCTTGTCGTTCAGCACAACGGTCGCCACTTTGGCTGAAGCAATGTTATAGATGAAATCGACGGTTTTATCCGCCGGTACTGCTGTGCCTGCCAGGTACTGCGCACTGACCCGAATATTATCTGTCATCCGGGTGGTCGAGATCAGGGTAATGGTCGCCTGACCTTCCCCATTGGTTTTACTGCTGGCCGCTGACAGCACCACATCGGCACCCCTGTCCTGCGTCCATTTCACATCCAGATTTGCCTTGCGCACCGGATTACCGCTATCGTCCAACAGCTGTGCGGTATAAGTAAAGCGGCTGATACCGTCCGCAACTTTCTGTGTCGTATCGTCATTCAGGGTAACGTTGCCGACCATTGCGGTATTAATGTTATAGATAAAATTAACGCTCTTATCCGCATCAACCCCCACGCCACCATCCAGCGCTGCGCTGACGAGCACATCGTCCATCGCCTTCCGGGTACCGGCCAGCGTAAGCGAGATTTTACCTTCTGCATTCGTCACTCCCGGGCTCAGTACCACTGCAGCCGGATTGTTGGCTGATGCCGTTACGGCAACATTCGGGACCGGGTTGCCGTAGTCATCCTGCACCAGTGCCGTATAGGTAAAGTTTTCTGTGCCGTTAGCAATTTTGGCGATCTCATCACCATTTAACAGTACGCTGCGCACAGCGACAGAGCTTATGTCTGGGGTAATACGAACAGTGGCCGTTTTGCCGCTACTGTCTGAGGCATTTACCGCAAGGATAGTGGCATCACCCATCCGGGTTCCGGTCAGTGTAAAGCTTGCCTGTCCGTCGCTCCCGGTGACAACATGTTGATCGCTAAGCTGACCGAGTGTGGTTGTCAGGTTTACGCTGTTACCCGCAACCGCATTGTTAAAAGCATCTTTCACCATCACCGTCAGTGTCGCCAGTGATTGACCATCAGCCATAATCGATTTTTTATCGCTGACAACTGACGTAATCGTGGCGGTTAAAACATCCGGTATAATAGTCAGCACCTCAGCTTCACGACTCTCATTGACGCTGAAGCTGTAGTTATCCTGCCCTGCATGGGTATTGGTGATGTCCACTCGCAGCTGACCATTTCTGTCAGTCAGACCATTTACCGGCTGAGTCAAATAATGTGCCGTAGCCGGGACGTTAATATTCACCGGAACCCCGGTTAATGGGTTATTGCGGCGGTCAGTGATGGTCAGCAGCAGACTATTTTTCGCTTTTCCATTCGCGCTGGCGTTATCCTGTAATACCTCGATACGTTGGATTTTCGCAGTACTTATATCCGCAACGAACTGCGCGGTCACATACTTTGATTCCCCCCGCGCTTCCACCAACAGTTTTGTCTCTCCAGCGGTTTCATTGTTGAAGCGGAAGGTGACTTGTCCGTGACGATCAGTCTGTTGGTTCGGTTGAACCACTGTTGCACCGTTATCTGCCCTCGCTGTTACCGGGAAGTTTTCCACCAGGTTATCGAACTGGTCTGTGACGGTGGCAATGGCGACATTATTTTCCTCGCCGTTGGCCATAGCTTTGTCATGCGTTAACTCAAGCGTTTTAATTTTTGCTGTGCGGATATCAGCACGATAGGTGATCGATTCGGTACGACTGTTACCATTACGCATCCTGGCGATCAGCTGACCTGTACCGGCTGATTTACTGATAACATTTACCGTTGCCGTGCCATCCGAAGCGGATATTACGTTCAGTGTCTGCCCCTGGTTGCCGTCAGCATCCCGAAAGGTTACCCCCTGCGGGTTTTTCAATCCGGAAATACTGAAGGTGACCGCTTTATCCGGCTGCACTTCCCCTCTGTCATTCTGTAACAGCGCAACAACCGTGAACTGGTCGCTGTTATTTGCAATTAATGCCTGATTGGGTGCCACCGTCAGACGAGTAATGGTCTCAACAGACGGCGTGACGTTGATCCACATTTCTGTGGTATTGGACAGGTTACCCTCGTTATCCTCCCCAACCGCGGTGACACGATATTTCTGCGGCCCACTGCTGCGCGCATTAAAGATATATGCCGGCAGAGTAATGTCTGCCGTGGTCAGGCCAGTCTGCTTGATTTCACCACCGTATTTCAGCAATTCCGGCGCTGACCAGCGCAGTGATTTCAGACCATATTTGGCTTTCAGTAGGCTCACCGTCACCGGCAGTGTCTGGGCTGCTTCACCATTCAGTATCTGTGGCAATGCAATCCGCAAAAGTTCCTGCTTACGGTACTGCATCACGATATTGTAATTTCGGTCGACAAAGTCGTAGCGACTGCCCGCCAGGCTACGCATCAGATTAACCGTATCCGTTGCCAGCTGCCGGTATAACGGCACGCCAAAACGGTAGGCAAACTCAATACCTATCCGACTGTCGTTTGAATGGCCGCGGGATTTCTGACCTTTTACCGTCATCAATGGAAACGGGGTATACGTCAAACCCACAGTGGAAACAGACGGATTATTTTTCAGTTCACTGGCTGAGGAGCTGCCAGCCATGCCAATGCCGTTGCCGAAGTATTGTTCATAGGAGGCAAACGCACCCAACTGGGGATAAACCGGCAAATATCCCTCCGCACGAAGATCAAAACCATTAGCCGGACGTTCATCATAATCACGCATTTCATGCAGTACGGACTGATGCCAGTTACTCTGGCGGATATAACCGTTAGCAGCCAGCTTCAGGTAGTCTCTCCTGACCTCAGCACCTATGCCGAATCGCTTATTTATTCCAGTATAATCATAATCATAAAAGGCATTACCCCCCAGCATCAGGCTGTTCGTATATCGCCGATAGCCGAGCCCAAGATTGACGGTGTTACGCTCCGAATTGGTGTGAACACCTGCCTGAGTGAACAGCAAACTTTGATCGGTTTCGACAATCGGAATAAGCAGGTCAGCGGAGACGTTTTTGCGGCTTGCAAGAGAAACGCTGGCATTTCCATATTGGCTTAGCCAGTCATTCACCTTTTGATTAAGCAAACCTTCCCCCACTCCCCGGGCGTAATTGATAGCGGTTTCCGTCGTTCTGTCCGCAGACAGCAGTCCGCCAGCCTGCATGGCTATGGATGCTACCCGGTTTTCAAACGGATTCGTTTCTATATCTGCAGAAGAAGAGGATACCTGTTCTGCAGAAGCACTGTCCGCAGAGGACAGTGAAGGCAACATGCCAGAAACTGGCAGTGAGGGTGCAGGGGTCTGCTGTAGGAGGTGAGTGCCTGCGCCTGTCGGCGCAGGTGGCGCCTCAGCTACGCTGCCTGCGTCCGGAGCCGACGTGACGTTCACTGAGCTACCTGTCACTGGTGCGCTGTCACCCAGAACGAGTGAGTTTAGCCCCTGAATGGTACGTTGTATATCTGCGCTACCACCACTGGCATAAGCCCTGACAGGAATCGTTGAAATCCAGGGCGTCAGTAATTGAAACCAGATAAGCAAATAAGTAATACCTTTCCGTAAAGATAATTCAGAAGCCATAGCGTCACTCATTCCATTGAATATCAGATGTAATACCAGGAGGCGAAAAAGATAATGCCTCCCTTCCCTCTATGTATGCTGGTGTTGCACGATCAAATAACGCCTAACGCATCAATTTTTTTTTGGATCACCAAAAAACCCGCGTAGCTCACCTCTGAACACAGCGTCATGAGCTTCATTTCCAACGTGTTGGTATAGACCTTCTTCGCATCATCATTCATGATGTTTTTATTCGTGTTGAGGAAAGTAAATCCTGCACCAATATCAACATACCTGCGGGAGTATTTTTGATATTTATCATCTACAGCCTGACGCAGAAAATTAAAGTGATCAACGCAGGCGTCATTACTGGATACAACGGGGTTTACCGGGACTATCTTGCTTTTCCCCTGGGAGTATTTTATGAGCGGTGTATCTGAATTTGAAATTTTACTGTTTTTTGTCAAACCTGATGAACAGGCCGTTATAAAAATAACGGACAGTAGTGGGGCTGCACGTAGTAACATAATAACTCCATGATATGGTTATAGGGTTGAGAAAAATTGCCTGATTATTATCTAACAATAAATCACCCTCCTGCCGGAATTAGCCACGGCAAGCCAGGCCCTGTATTGAAAGGGATATTCCATTATTGAGTAACGCGATTAACTTATACTACTGGTAAATCAGCTTCATCATCATAGCAAAACAATATTGTTCGGTAAATATGTCCAATTTAGTGCATACAGGCAGATCGCTGACGTAAAGAAATAGCTACCCTGTTACTATTAAAACTCACTAAGCTGATAAGTATTTATAATTAAGTGATGAAAAAAATCATACAGATCAAAAGTAAGCACAATATAGTGATATGAATCACTATATTATTTTACCTTTAACTAATTCAATCATAAATAAAATCAAAAAATAAAAACCAAAGCATTACCTTATAAAGTAAAATCAGCGGCGTTTATCATTAAAGAATCAATAAAATATTACTAATATATGGAGAATTGGACTCTCCAATTCCAATTTTTATTCAGCTCCCTCTTAATCGTTCAAATAACAGGTAGTGAGTTTTTTTAACCAGGACTACGGGATAACCCGCAGTCTTTTGATTATCTTCCCTTACCCCGCCGCAGCAGATAAACAAAGTATGGCGCGCCAATAAAGGTCGCCAGCAGCCCCGCCGGGATCTGGTTGGGGAAGGCCAGCATTCTGCCGCACCAGTCGGCAGCCATCATCAGTCCGCCCCCCAGCAGCGCGGCCAGTACCATTTGCGGCAACGCGCGACGGAAGCCCAGCATACGCGCAATATGCGGTGCCATCAGCCCGACAAAGCTGAGCGGTCCAATCGTCAACGTGGCCGAGGCGGTCAGCGCCGCCGCCAGCAGTAACAGCGCCATCCGGCTGGGGGTTAACGCTAGCCCTACCGCCCGGGCCGTTGCGCCTCCCAGCGGCAGGATCGTCAGCCAGCGACGGCACAGCGGCACCAGCGCCAGCAGGATGGCCGCAATAATCAGGGCGCGCAGCGCCTGCGCCGCATCGACATTATAGGTGGAGCCGGACATCCAGCTCAGCAGCCCCGCCATGCGCGGATCGCCGCTGGCCAGCAGCAGCATCGATAAGGTAGTAAAAGCGGTACTGAGGCCAATTCCTGCCAGCAGCATACGCTGTGGCGAGAAGCCGCCGCGCCCCGAGGCCAGGGTAATCACCAGCAGCGTAACAGCAGCGCCCAGACTGCCGGCAGGCAGCAGCCAGTTAAAGGCATTGCCCGGCACCACAAACAGCATCACCACCACGCCAAATGCGGCACCGGAGCTGATCCCCAGCACTTCCGGGCTGGCCATGGGATTCCCGGTCAGGCGCTGGACAATACAGCCCGCCACGCCCAGCATCATCCCGGTTGCCAGCGCCGCGAACAGGCGCGGCGCGCGCCACGGCAGCAGCTGATGCCATAACTCACCCTGTGCCCAGACCCAACCGTGGGCATCACGACCAAAACTGAGCGCCACCGTCAGTAGCAGTAACAGGATGCCGCCCGCCAGCAGCGACCACAGTACCACCCCCTGACGCTCACCGGGTACGCTGTCGCCCTGATCCATTGCCGGTGGCACCACCCCGGTACGCAGTCGTGGCAGCAACCACAGCAACAGCGGTGCACCAATCACCGCAGTGACCGTTCCGGCCGAGATTTCCCCCATATGGGAGGCCAGCCAGAGTACGCTCTGATCGGCCAGCCACAGCAGTAATGCCCCAATTAACGGCGCAACCAGCAGCCGCAGGATCAGCCGCCGCACGCCCAGCATACGTGCCAGCAGTGGCGCAAACAGACCGATAAAGCTGATAATACCGGCAGCATTTACCAGCGAAGCGCTAATCAGGATCGCCAGCATCAGCACCACAAAACGCGCCAGCGACAGTGCCAGCCCGAGATTTTTCGCCACCCCATCGTCCAGCCCCATCAGCACCATCGGGCGCAGCAGCAGCAGAGTGATAATCACTCCGCCCAGCAGACGCGGCCAGATAAACTGCACGTTACTCCAGTCCATCTGATTCAGCGAACCGGTGCTCCAGAGAAACATGTTCTGCAGCTGATCGTGGTTAAAAATGGCAAAGATCTGGTTCACCGCCCCACAGTAGAGCGACAGAATTAAGCCAGCCAGGATCAGCGTGACCGGTGACATCCGTCGGCTCCAGGCAACGCCAAACACCACCAGACCGACCAGTACCGCCCCGGTCAGCGCGGCAAACTGCTGCGTTAACAGTCCCCCCGGCAGGCTCCACAGCGTCACCACGGTGATCCCCAGTTGTGCACCGCTGGCAACCCCAAGGGTGGCCGGTTCTGCCAGCGGATTACGAAGCACCTGCTGGAACAGCAGCCCCACCAGCCCCAGTCCTGCCCCTACCAGCAGCGACAGCACCAGGCGCGACAGCAGGCTGTAGTGAAAGACCATCTGATCAATCTGATGGCTATCCGGCGCGCGCAGCGCGTTCAGCCACTGTGATGGCGGTAACTGATGGCTGAGGTTAATCAGCGTCAGACCGAACGCCAGAATAAACAGCAGCGACAGCAGCAGCACCGGAAGACGACAGCTACGCATTATCTGGCCTCCAGCGTCTGATCAAGGATCTGACAGAAACGCATCGCCGACAGCGTTGCGCCATAGAACCAGACGCGCGGCGCCTGCTTAAAGCGCTTTTCACGCACAAAAGGCAGTGCCTGCCACAGCGCCGTGGAGGTAACCTGCTCCATCACCGCGTTATCTCCGTGTTCAAAGCAGACTGCATCAACATTCTCCAGTGCGGCCAGACGTTCAATGCCAATCACCGCACTGCCCCAGAAAGTGCTTTCGCCCTGCCAGGCGTTTTCGATGCCCAGGTTTTCCATAACCTCCAGAAACAGGCTGTTGCGACCAAATACGATGGCGTGACGCGCATCCAGAATCGACATCAGCAGCAGCGGACGCCGGGCGCGTCCGGCCAGCTTCAGTCGCATTTGCTGCATAAAGTTATCCAGTTGCGCCAGGTGGGCCTGCGCCTGGGGTATTCGGTCAAGACGCTCAGCCAGTTGCAGCAGTGAATGGCGCGCCAGCGTCAGGGGTTTGCCCTGCTGGTCGTTAAAGGTAAATCCCATCACCGGCGCAATGCGGCCAAGACGCTGCACATCGGAGCCAAAGTCGGAGGAATGCAGGATCAGCGAGGGTGTAAGCTGAGTAATCAGCTCGAGGTTAGGCTCGCTGCGCAGACCGACATCAATCACCGCAGGAGGCAGTGCAGGATCGCCAACCCACAGATGATAGTTATGCAGTTCCGCCGCACCCAGCGGCATCACGCCCAATGCCAGCAGCAGTTCCAGCGACAGCCATTCCAGCGCGATAACCCGTGCAGCAGGCTGCCCGCTGGCGTAAAGGGGAAGATGTGTCAGCAGCGGCGCACAGGCCAGCGCCTGCAGCAGGAGGCGACGGGAAATATCCGGCATCAGTCGATCCATCCGTTAATAAACAAAGCTTACCGGCGCACCGCCCTGCGGATGCGGCAGTATTCCCATCGGAATACCATAAATTTGTTCCAGTACCTCAGCGCGCATCAGCACCTGCGGATCGCCCTGGGCGATCATCTCACCGGCACGCAGCGCCACCAGATAGTCGCAGTAGCGCGCGGCCATATTAATGTCGTGCAGCACCGCAATCACCGTCAGACCCCGCTGACGGCTGAGATCCTGGATCAGCGCCAGCACCTCCACCTGATGGGCAATATCCAGCGCCGAGGTCGGTTCATCCAGCAGCAGGCAGCGGCTGTTTTGTGCCACCAGCATCGCGATCCACGCGCGCTGGCGTTCGCCACCGGACAGGCTGTCTACCAGCCGTTCGGCAAACGCGGTTAACCCGACCAGCTGAATTGCTTCTTCAACCCGCCCGCGGTCTTCCGCGCCGTAACGCCCCAGCGCACCGTGCCAGGGATAGCGGCCAATCGCCACCAGTTCGCGTACCGTCATTCCCTCTGCGGCCGGTAACTGCTGCGGCAGATAGGCCACCTGTCGGGCAAAGGCTTTACTGCTCCAGCTGGCCAGCGGGGCATCATTCAGCAGTACCTGGCCGCGGCTGGCGGCGTGGTGGCGCCCGAGCATTTTTAACAGGGTGGATTTACCGGAACCATTGTGACCAATCAGTGCGCAGACTTTACCTGGGGGAAAGGTCAACGACAGCGGTTGCAGCAGTGTGCGTTCGGCAACGGAGAAACTGGCGTTATCCAGGGTAAAGGTGGTGTCTGTGGCACATTGAGGTTGCATAGCGATCTTCTGATTATCGGGTGCGTTGGCGCGCATTCGGTTAACGATGAGACAGCGGATTGGATGTAAAACGAAACGAGAATGATTCTTATGAGCGAATAATATGCGAAACAGTGCGCGTTCTGCAAGGCAAACCCGCGGTCACAGGGCGTTACTGATGGGCTAAAGGTGCTTTCATCTACTTTCATACAGCGTATGCATGTTAGCCAGCTCCGGATACTGTTCTGACCATAAATTAATACCTGGCTCCTGCCTGGTTAATGAAGATGACGACTTCAGGGAGGGAGGCTAACACTCGTAGCCAAATGCGAAAGATAAGACTACATGGGTTCACACCCTACTAAACGTGAAAAAAATCCAGGCCGTAGAATTGATATATTACTCGCGACGATAACTTCGGCAATCATTGCAATGTTGTGATAGCGTCGACAAGTAATCATTTAAAATGATACTTCTTAGAATAATTAATTATTTTAACAAGAAGCCTATCCCGTTAGCAAAGATTCTTTCCAATTTAGAATACATTCACCACCAAATTTTATCTTTTAACGGATTGCAATTTAAACAGAACTGATGTTTAATCGAGAAAATATAGCATCAATATCTCGATAACATAATAAAGACAGAGGGACACGATATATGTTAGATAGTATATTCATCAAAGGTAGTAATTATTTACCTTCAGAAGAGATAGAAATTCACATATCAAAATTTAAAAAAATGTATGGTGCTTTAGAGAAAGATCCTTACACAGATAAAAACATAGGAAAACGTGCATATAGTCGATATGACTATGATCAACAACACGGATTAACGAAAAGTAATAAAACCGGGTATTTCCAAACCTATGATTCTAACAACGTAGATAGTGGCACAAACAGACTTTTTATTGAAATACCAGATGAAATTAATAACAACAATTTATTCAAAAAAATATTATTAAAGGATATTGAGTTAATAAAGGATAAAACCGCCAGGACAGAATTTACTATTGGTGTTCATCTAATACGGTATCTTGCAAAAAAATACCCCATCCTACAGCTCCCCTCTCTGGTTACACAAAGATGATGAAGATCTGGTCTTCTTACATTTTTGTCAAAATCGGAAAATGCAGTTGGTGGTGACTCCATTATATCTAAGCATGGAAAATCTATTGATGCAGTAAAAAGTCTTGACTCTTTTATGGATACAATCGTGCTCACAAGGGACTTTTTACATGCAGTGACACCTTTTGGGTGCAAAGATGATCATAAAGAATCATTCCGTGACATATTATTAGTTACCGTAGAAAGCAGAGTTCCGGAATGATGAAAAAATATATTGTTTTCGGCGGCAGTAGTGGTATCGGTTCCAGCATTGTCACTACCTTACTAAAAGAAGGTCACAATGTTTTTGTTTTCGATAAACAAAGACCAGAAAACAGTGACCTTGATTATTGTCATGTTAATTTGGAGCATCCAGAGGAATGCTTTATTACAGTAAAAAAAAGTATTCGGTAACCGCTACGATGGATTAGTTTACTCTGCAGGAATCAGAGAAATATGTTCTTTCGATGAGTTATCATTTCAGGAATGGCGAAAAGTCTTCAATATTAATGTAGACTCATTATTTAAGGTGACTAAAGCATTAAAGAAAAACATTAAGCGTGGTGGAAGTGTTGTAACCCTGTCATCGGTTTCTGGTGTTTTAACAGAAATGCTTATGTGGCAAGTAAACACGCTGCTATCGGACTGACAAAATGTCTTGCTATAGATTTCGCTGAAAAAAAATCAGGGTAAATAGCGTAGCCCCCGGCGTAATAAGGACACCGTTAACTGAAGATTATTACTCTAACCCAGTTCTACTTTCAAAGATAAACAAAAACCATATTTTAAACAGAACAGGAGATGCCAGTGAAGTATCTGATGTCGTCTCATTTTTACTATCTAAAAAAGCATCATTCATAACGGGAACAACGATGTTCGTCGATGGTGGCTGGTCATCATTTAAGGATATTTAATGGATATTCAATTTATACTGAGCGCTCTTTTAGTTAACTTACCTTTAGCTTTATCACCTGGGCCAACAAATATCCTTTGCCTTAGCCTGGCCTCTAATCAGGGGTTCAGGAAAACATTGAAATTTATCGCAGGACTTCAGGTCTTACCTTTTATATATTCATTAATTATTGCTATTGGTGCAGAGGAAAAATTAGGTAAATTTAATAATATATCTATGATAGCCAAAGTGCTGGGTAGCATCTATATGCTCTACCTGGCTATTTTTATGCTTAAATCAGATAGCTCGATAGAAAAAAGAAGGAAATTAAAAGTGGATTCATTGATGGTGTCATTGCTCAGGCGTTGAATCCTAAGAACATAACCATAATAATCACCATCTACTCCCTCTTTGCTACACAGGCAGAAAACCATATCTATGGTATAACGCTGGCGGTAATAATCACCCTATGTAATCTTTTATCCCATTTATTATGGAGCTCTACCAGTCAACTCATATTAAAGAATAAGAGTAACTTTTTTAATACTCACCAGGATAGATTTTTTGGTGCACTATTATTGCTGGCTGTCATATTATTATGGTTTTAATCATCATAGCTAAACTCAACAGGATTACGGCTCTTCGATTATACCAACCTGAAGAGCCGCAACATTTTTACCTGTTTAACTCCTTTTTCGCCTGCTCAACAGCGGTAATAAACGCGGGCAGCGTTTGTAAGCGAGCATATTCTACCGCCCCGACATAGCGACCGGCATCAACATCACTTTGCCAGTGCGCCCCGCAGATCCTGCGGCTGTCACCCATTTCGTAGCCGCGCTTCATCACCTGCTCAGCGTGTTCCGGTTTGATTTGTGACAGCACCAGCGCCACCAGAGTGGCGTAGGCGGTATGCCCGGAAGGATAGGCACCATTTTTACGCATTGAGGCTTCATCTTCTTCCGGCTGACAGCTGCGGTTGTTAAACATCACAAAGGGTCGGGTACGGCTGTAATATTTTTTGGCACTGTTGCCGGAGTAAGCGGCACCGGCCATCAGCAGATCGCCAAGCAGATACCAGGTGGCCGGGGTGCTGGCTTTATCGATCTTCACCTCCAGTAGCGGCGAGAAAATCTTTGCCATGGTCACTACCCGCATATCGGCATCCTCCGCCGCCTGCAGCCAGCGCGGGCTGTCACGCAGCGTCAGGCTTTGCTGATACAGCGCTTTATCATTTTCATAAGCCGCATCTCCCTCCTGAGGCGGCGGCGGCAGGTAGACCTGACTGTTAACGGTATAACTTTCTTCATGCAGCGGCTTGCCCTCCGGGCGACCGAGATATTCATCAATCGAGGTGGCAGACAGCAAGGGAGAAAACAGCGTGAAACCTGAAAGCAGGCAGGAGAATACCAGTGAGCATTTCATAAAAATTCCTTTTAGAGTGAAAGCCCGCTTATCCTCGCTAAACCCGACAATAAAAACCGCGACACCGATCAATTTATAGGAATCTATTGGAAATTTTAATCCAAAAGTAGCTCTCATTATCCCCGCTTATGCCACCACTGACCTCGACTTTAAAAAACACAACCAGCGGAGTCATCCCGACCCCCAAAAAAAACCCGCATCCAGGATGCGGGCTTTCACAACAACTACGCTAACAGCAACACAATTTACTGACCAAACATATCCTTAATCCAGCCAGCTACCCCATTACTGTCCTTCTGCTGATCGTTATTCTGCGGCAACATATGCTGCTGATCCTGCGGCTGCTGCGCCTGCTGCTGACACAGCGCGCTGGCATCCGTGGTCCACACCGGCAGGGTGCGCCCGTTACTGCTGCCATCACAAACAAAGTTACCCGCCGAATCGACCACCATCGGTGCAATATCTTCCGGTGGCGTCAGCACCAGCGGCATCGGTGCCTGATTCTCCAGATAGCGACGGTAGAGTTGCATTGCCCCGCTGGAACCATACAGCTTACTTGGCTGGTTATTGTCACGTCCCACCCAGGTTATCGCCACTTCTTTGCCGTCGATGCCGGCAAACCAGCTGTCAACATTGTTATTGGTGGTACCGGTTTTCCCGGCCAGATGCGCCTGTGAGAACTTCGCCCCCAGCGCGCGCGCCGTACCGTGATCCGCCACCTGTTGCAGAGTGTACATCGTCAGGTAAGACGCCTGCGCCGGTACCGCACGTTCTGCCTGTGGGAAGCTCTGATACAGCACGGTGCCATCTTCGGCAATCACCGAACGCAGCGCCGACAGCGGTGCCCGGCTGCCGCCGCTGGCAATGGTCTGGAATGCCTGAGCCACTTCGACCGGCGTCAGGTTCAGCGCTCCCAACAGCATCGACGGCACCGGATTTAACTGATTCTGCGGCACGCCCAGTTTGGTCCAGGTATCCACCACCTGCGCCAGCCCAAGGGTCATACCCAGATTTACCGTTGGCACGTTCATTGAGTTAGTCAGCGCATCCACAAGCATCACTTTGCCACTGAAACGATGATCATCGTTTTGCGGTGACCAGATCTGACCGTTAGGCTGTTTCAGCGACAGCGGGTTATCGGCAATCCAGCTGCTCAGACGATAGCTGTCCGGCTGGCTGAGCGCCGTCAGGTAGGTAGCGGGTTTTGCCAGTGAGCCAATAGAGCGACGCGCCTGCAGCGCACGGTTATAACCGGCAAACTGGGGATTGGCCCCCCCTACCATTGCCCGAACTTCACCGCTGAAGCGGTCAACAATCACCATCGCGGTTTCCAGATCTTTCAGGCCACGCTGTTTACGCAAAGCCGGAACGCCATCCTCCACCGCTTTTTCCGCTGCATCCTGGGAAACCGAATCCAGCGTGGTGAAAATTTTCACCCCGGAAAGATCCTGCACCTTATCCCCCAGCTGCGCCTGCAGCTGATTACGTACCATCTGCATAAAGGCTGGCTGCGGGGAGATCACGCCGCCTTTTGGCTGTACCCCCAGCGGCCGTGCGCTGAGCATATCGTACAGCTCCTGGTCGATCACATTCTGCTGTTGCAGCAGGCGCAGCACCAGATTACGCCGTTGCAGCGTCAGCTGCGGCTTACGCCACGGGTTATACAGCGAGGCACCTTTGACCATCCCCACCAGCATCGCCTGCTGATCGAGGCTAAGCTCGTCCACCGGACGACCAAAGTAGTACAGGCTGGCCAACGGGAAGCCACGGATCTGATCGTCTCCGGACTGCCCCAGGTAGACCTCATTCAGATACAACTCCAGAATGCGATCTTTACTGTAACGGGCGTCCATAATCAGCGCCATATAAGCTTCATTAGCTTTCCGCCACAGCGAACGTTCATTGGTCAGGAACAGGTTTTTCACCAGCTGCTGGGTCAGGGTACTGCCCCCCTGCACCGCCCGACCGGCGGTGATATTGGCCAGGAAAGCACGGCCAATAGAGTACAGGCTGATACCGTCATGCTGATAGAAATGGCGGTCTTCCGTCGCCACCAGGGTATCCACCAGCAGGCCGGGGAAACCGGCACGCGGTACAAACAGGCGCTGTTCACCGTTAGGTGACTGCAACATGGTGATCAGGCGCGGATCGAGGCGGACGAAACCGAAGTCACGTCCGCTGTCAAGGTTTTTGATCTGACTCAGTCGTGCGCCGTTAAAGATCATCCGGGCGCGGATTTGTCCCTCTTTGCCATCCGGGAAATCAAACGGGCGGCGGATCAGCTCAATGCTGTTCGCCTGGACGGTGAACTCACCGGGGCGCGTCATACGCGTTACCAGGCGATACTGGGTTCCCTCCAGCAGCGCAATCATCTCCTTTTTGTTATAGGACATGCCCGGCTCCAGACTGACCATGCGACCATACACGGTCGCCGGCAGCTGCCAGACTTTGCCGTCAATACGGCTGCGGATTTTCGAGTCCAGGTAGAAACCGTAGATCGCGACGATCACCGCCAGTACCAGAATAATTTTGATAAACAAGCCGATCCAGCGGCGTTTTCTACCCGGCTGGCGCGGTTTTCTTTTAGCGTTACGTCGCACTGGCGTTATCTCCTCATCGTCCGGGTCATCATAGTCATCGTACCGGGGTTCCCTGCGGCGGCCTTTGCCCGCAGCATTGCGTGCCGGGACGGACTGTTTCCCTTTACGCCCTATAGGTTCGCGATCGTCAGTCATGCTTTTTGTTTCTCCAGGGGCTGGCATCGGCCAGGCCAGATACTCTTATCTCACTGCGACAGGCAGGGAAGGAGAACCTTCCGAAAGCGCTGCCCGACAGCAGTTAATCATGCCCCGGCTCAACCGGGGGCAGAGAATTTTTTCACCCGTCGCGTTGGCAACGTATTGGCGGGATCGTCTGGCCACAGATGTTTGGGATAACGCCCTTTCATCTCTTTTTGTACTTCCCGATATGCACCGGCCCAGAAGGCGGCCAGATCGCGGGTAATTTGCAGCGGACGCTGCGCCGGCGACAGCAGCTCCAGTACCAGCGGCACCCGCCCGGCGGCGATCGCCGGATTCTGCGCTTCGCCGTACATCTCCTGCAAACGCACCGCCAGCACCGGCGGCTTGTCCTGATAGTAGTTGACCGGTAGCTGGCTGCCCGTCGGCACAGTGTAATAAGTTGGCAGCTCACTATCCAGCAACTGACGCTGTTTCCATGTCATTATTTGCAACAACGCCTGCAGGCAGTCGATACGTTTCAGCCCTTTGGCATCACGCACGCCGCGCATCACTGGTAACAGCCACTGTTCCAGTGAGGCGAGCAGTGCCGGTTCATCGGCCTGCGGCCAGCTCTCCTGCGGCAGCCAGAGCGCCGCACAGTGCAGACGCACACACAGCTGTTCCACCTGCGGCGTCCAGTTCAGTACGCCCAGCCCGCGCTGGCGGACCCAGCGCAGCAGCGCACCGTGCATTTCATCTTCATCCGGCAGCGGCTGCGGCTGTGATTTCAGTACCAGCTGGCCGATCTGCTCACGTTGCCACGCGCGCAGCGTACCTTTTTCATCATCCCATTCCACCTCCGTTTGCTGCCGCACCAGCGTTGGCATTCGGCTAATCAGGGCAGTGATATCCACCGCCAGCGCCTGCAGAATACGCGCTTCCGTCTGGCTGGCTGTTTGCAATAAAGCCGGGACGATCAGCCATTCGTGTCGGGTCAGCGCATCATCATTATCCAGCATCGCCCCGCTGCCATTTGCCAGCTGGTAACGGCCGCCGCTGCCGCGTCGACGCGCGATACGATCGGGGAACCCCGCGGCCAGCAGCGGAGCCAGCAGGCTGTCGTCCGGTTCGCCGCCGCGACAGCCGAGCCGCTGCTGCAACTGTCGCGCCCGCTGGCGCAGGGGAGCCAGACTGCGGGCGAAACTGTCCCGCAGGTCACTGTTAGCACGTGCCGGTTCTTCCAGCTGTGCCACCAGGGCGGCCGCCGTGGCGGCGGCATCCGGGTTATCCTCTGCCGCCAGCAGCAGTGCGGCAAAACGCGGTTCGGTGCCCAGCTGCGCCATACGTTGTCCGCGTACCGTCAGCCGGCCCTGGCTATCGCAGGCAGCCAGCTGAGTCAGCAGCCGACTGGCGGCCTCAATGGCGCTTTGCGGCGGGGTATCCAGCCAGCGCAGCTGACTGACGTCCTGGCATCCCCACTGCAGCAGATCCAGCCACAGTGAGTCCAGACAGCTGTGTAAGATTTCCGGCTCCGCATGGCTGACTGCGCGTTCGGCCTGCTCCTGAGCGATCAGATGCAGGCAAATCCCCGGCTCCAGACGTCCGGCACGTCCGGCACGCTGGGTCATCGATGCCTGGCTGATACGCTGCGTCTGCAGGCGGGTCAGCCCGCTGCGCGCATCAAACTGCGCGCTACGCTCCAGCGCACTGTCCACCACCAGACGGATACCTTCGATGGTCAGACTGGTTTCGGCAATATTGGTCGCCAGCACCACTTTACGCCGTCCGGGAGCCGCAGGCAGGATCGCCCGACGCTGCTCACTCAGCGGCAGCGCGCCGTACAGCGGACAGAGATCGACATCCGCCGCGATGCGTTCCGTTAGCTGAGTCTGCACCCGCTGGATCTCCGCCACACCAGGCAGAAACAGCAGCAGTGAACCGGGCTCGTCGCGCAGCTGCTGGCTGACCTGACGCGCCACCGCCTGCTCAAACGGCAGCGTAGCATCCAGCGGCTGATAACGCCGCGCTACCGGGAAAGCACGTCCGGCAGACACCACAGACACCGCCTGCGGCAGAAAGTGGCAGAGCCGCTCGTTGTCCAGCGTGGCCGACATAATCAGCACCCGCAGATCGTCACGCAGCCCCTGCTGCACATCCAGTAGCAGCGCCAGCGCCAGGTCGGCCTGCAGGCTGCGCTCATGGAATTCATCGAGGATCACCAGCGAGACGCCTTCCAGCATCGGATCCTGCTGTAGCTGACGCGTTAGGATCCCCTCGGTGACCACTTCCAGCCGGGTTTCCGGCCCCACCCGACTTTCGCCACGCAGGCGATAACCCACCGTCTCCCCCGGCTGCTGACCAAGCTGTTCCGCCAGACGCTGGGCAACGTTACGCGCCGCCAGACGACGCGGTTCCAGTAACAGGATTCGCCCGCTGAAACCGGCCTGCTGTAATAACTGCAGCGGTAGCCAGGTAGACTTACCTGCTCCGGTGGGCGCTGCCAGCAGCACCTGGGGGGAAGCGTGCAGCGCGGCTAACAGCTGAGGAAGCACCGCGCTGACCGGAAATGAACTCACGTATGGCTCCATAACAACATGGTCTTAATCTGGCGGACATTGTAGCATTCCCGCTGCTGATTTACCGGAGGAGAGCAATGCGCGACACCCAAAAGCTGTTTTTTGGCCTTGATCTGCCCGATGAGTGCCGCCAGCAGATTATACGCTGGCGCGCAGCCACCTTTATGGCAGACGCCGGTAAGCCGGTGGCCGCAGCAAATCTGCATCTGACGCTGGCGTTTCTGGGAGAAGTCAGTGCGCAGAAAACCCGCACGCTGATGGAGCAGGCCGGGAGGATCAGCCAGCACGCCTTCGATCTGACGCTGGATGATGCCGGCTACTGGCCGCGTTCCGGCGTGGTCTGGCTGGGTCCGGCACGCGCACCACGCGGACTGCTTCAGCTGGCAGCGCTGTTACGCTCGCAGGCGGCACGCTGTGGCTGCCCGCAGCCGGCGCAACCTTATCATCCGCATCTGACGCTATTGCGCCAGGTCACCCGGCCGGTGGCGCTGCCACCGCGCAATTTCCACTGGCAGCTCCCGGTCAGCCGCTTTGTGCTGTATCAGTCAGAGTACGCGCGTGGCAGCGTCCGTTACCATGCGCTGGCGCAGTGGGAATTAGGTTAGCATCACTCTTTGAGGAACCAGGATGGATTTTATCCCGACACTACAGCCCGCCACGCTGATCAAGCGCTATAAACGCTTTCTGGCGGATGTGATCACCCCCACGGGCGAGGCGCTTACGCTGCACTGCGCCAATACCGGTGCCATGACCGGCTGCGCCACGCCCGGCGATACGGTGTGGTACTCGACCTCCGGCAGCCCGACACGCAAGTACCCGCACAGCTGGGAACTGACCGAAACACAGCAGGGGCACTGGATTTGCGTCAATACCCTGCGCGCCAATGCGCTGGTGCGTGAGGCGCTGACGCAGCAACGGATTGCGGAACTTGCCGGCTACACCAGCCTGCAGGCCGAAGTGAAATATGGCCTTGAAAACAGTCGAATCGACTTTTTGTTACAGGCGAAGGATCGGGTCAACTGCTATATTGAAGTGAAGTCGGTCACACTGCTGCAGCAGGGAAAAGGCTATTTCCCTGATGCCGCTACGCTGCGCGGACAGAAGCATTTACGTGAGCTGACGCAGATTGCGCAGGCAGGTGAACGTGCGGTGCTGTTTTTTGCGGTATTGCATTCGGGGATTGAAACCGTCTCTGCGGCTGCCCATATTGATGCACAGTATGCGCAGCTGCTGGAACGGGCCCGGCAAAGTGGTGTTGAAGTGCTTTGCTATAATGCCCGCTTATCTCCTGGGGGGATTGAACCTGGAGTTCGACTGAAAATTGAAGGATAAAACAACGCATATTTTGTGGTGATGCTCGTCGCATTATTACGATGGACATAACCGCTGAGGCCGCATCAGCGCAGCGGTTGCCTGATGCCACTGGGATTTATGTTAACCGACAGGCGGCAGCTGCATTACGCTTTTCCTTAACGCTTTGTCAAGGCGTGTTCAGGAATAATTGCCAACTTTAATCGCTTCTGGTATTTATAGCGGCCTGTTTTTTTCCCCCTGTGGGAATCGATATACCTGAAACTTTCGGGTGGCAGGAAGGCGGCACCGAAGCTCACTGTTGAATATTCATTCGTCAGTATCAGCCATTTTTCGGAAGCCAACAGGTCTGCAGCGAAAATGATGCAGGGTATAAAATGCGTGTTATCCAGGAGAAACAACATGCAAGAAGGGCAAAACCGTAAAACATCGTCCCTGAGTATTCTCTCCATCGCTGGGGTGGAGCCTTATCAGGAGAAAGCGGGCGAAGAGTACATGAATCAGGCCCAGCTTGAACACTTCAGGAAGATCCTTGAAGCCTGGCGTAACCAGTTGCGCGATGAAGTGGATCGTACCGTTTCTCATATGCAGGATGAAGCGGCTAACTTCCCCGATCCGGCTGACCGTGCAACCCAGGAAGAAGAATTCAGCCTTGAACTGCGTAACCGCGATCGCGAGCGTAAGCTGATTAAGAAAATTGAGAAAACCCTGAAAAAAGTGCAGGATGACGATTTCGGCTACTGTGAATCCTGCGGTGTGGAAATTGGTATTCGCCGGCTTGAAGCGCGTCCTACCGCCGATCTCTGTATCGACTGTAAAACGCTGGCAGAAATCCGCGAAAAACAGATGGCGGGTTAATCCCCCCGTTACAGCGCCGTAAAACCATCAGGTGACTGATACCGGTTTTACGGCCTGTGCCTCCATAATGACATCCTCTACCTACACTGGTCGTTTTGCCCCCTCACCTTCCGGCGATCTGCATTTTGGTTCGCTGATCGCTGCCGTTGGCAGTTTTCTGCAGGCCCGTTCCCGACAGGGGATCTGGCGGGTACGCATTGAAGATATTGATCCTCCCCGGGAAACCCCCGGTTCAGCCTCGCGTATTCTGCAGCAACTGGAGCATTACGGCCTGGAGTGGGATGGCGAGGTGGTCTGGCAGTCTCAGCGCCATGAAGCCTACCGCGCAGCGCTCGACTGGCTGCATCAGCAGCAGCACAGCTATTACTGTACCTGCACCCGCAGCCGTATTCAGCAGGTGGGCGGGTTTTATGACGGTCACTGCCGTGCGCTGGGGCATGGTCCGCAGCAGGCGGCTACCCGCCTGAAGGTAGATCATGCCCCGGACCGGTTCTGCGATCGGCTGCGCGGTACGCTGTTCGCTGACGCCCGGCTGGCGGGTGAAGATTTTATTATTCATCGCCGTGACGGACTGTTCGCCTATAATCTGGCGGTGGTAGTGGACGATCATTTTATGGGCATCACCGAAGTGGTGCGTGGTGCCGACCTGATTGAACCCACGCTGCGCCAGATCACTCTTTACCAACGTTTTGGCTGGCCGGTGCCCGACTACCTGCATCTGCCGCTGGTAATGAGCGACAGCGGTTCCAAGCTTTCCAAGCAAAATCATGCGCCTGCTCTGCCTGACGGCGATCCGCGTCCGGTGCTGGCCGCGGCGCTGAAATTTCTCGGCCAGCCACTGAGCAGCGTCTGGCAGGATATGACGCTGTCTGCGCTGTTACGACAGGCAATCGCTGACTGGAATTGCGCCAGCGTCCCGTTGACCAACAGCCTGGCCGAGGATAGCAGCACATCAGCATTCTCAAATGGCTCACTCTGAGCTATGATTAGCGGCTGTTTTTACCGCACAGATTTTTTTGCCACTATCGAGGTGTACCATTTTTACCCGAGTTGCTAATTTTTGCCGAAAAGTCCTGAACCGCGATAACGCGGCACCAGCCGAAAGCGGAGAAGTTCGTCAAATGACCGTTATCCCCCGCGATCGTCATACTATTTCGCGTAAAGATATCAGCGAAAATGCCCTCAAAGTACTGTATCGCCTGAATAAAGCCGGGTATGAAGCCTATCTGGTCGGCGGCGGCGTGCGCGATCTGCTGCTGGGTAAAAAGCCGAAAGATTTTGATATCAGTACCAACGCCACCCCGGAGCAGATGCGTAAACTGTTCCGCAACTGCCGGCTGGTAGGACGCCGCTTCCGCCTCGCTCACGTCATGTTTGGCCCGGAAGTTATCGAAGTGGCGACCTTCCGCAGTCATCATGAGACTGCCAGCGGTGAACCCACCGATCGTAACGATTCCCAGCGCGGGCAGAATGGTATGCTGCTGCGCGATAATGTGTTCGGCAGCATTGAAGATGATGCCCAGCGCCGCGATCTGACAATTAACAGCCTGTATTACAGCGTGGCGGACTTTACGGTACGCGACTATATCGGCGGGCTGAGCGATTTGCAGCAGGGGATCATCCGCATGATCGGCGATCCGGAAACCCGCTACCGCGAAGATCCGGTGCGCATGCTGCGCGTGGTGCGTTTTGCCGCCAAACTGGATATGGGCGTGGCTGCGGAAACCGCCGAGCCTATCCCTCGTCTGGCTACGCTGCTGCGCGATGTGCCGGCCGCGCGTCTGTTTGAAGAAGCACTGAAGCTGTTGCAGGCAGGCTTTGGTCACGCCACTTACCTGAAGCTGTGTGAATTCCAGCTTTTCCAGCCGCTGTTCCCGCTGATTACCCGCTACTTTACCGAGCAGGGTGACAGCAATATGGAGCGGATGATTGTTCAGGTGCTGAAGAATACCGATCACCGCCTGCAGAACCAGATGCGGGTTAATCCGGCGTTTCTGTTTGCCGCGATGTTCTGGTATCCACAACTGGAAGCGTCACAGAAAATTGCTCAGGAAAGTGGCCTGGCCTGGTATGAAGCCTTCGCACTGGCAATGAATGACGTGCTGGATGAAGCCTGTCGCTCACTGGCGATCCCAAAACGCATTACCACGCTGATCCGTGATATCTGGATGCTCCAGCTGCGCCTGTCGCGCCGTCATGGTAAACGCGCCTGGAAACTGATGGAGCATCCGAAGTTCCGCGCCGCTTACGATCTGCTGGCACTGCGCGCCCAGGTTGAGGAAAATCCGGAACTACAACGCCTGAGCAGCTGGTGGAGTGAGTTCCAGGTCTCGGCACCGCCGCAGCAAAAAACCATGCTGAATACCCTGGGCGACGATCCGTCACCCCGGCGGCGTACCCGCCGTCCGCGCAAGCGCACGCCAAATCAGGACAGCAAACGCAGCGGCGGCAATAACGCATGAGTCGCGTCTGGCTGGCACTGGGCAGCAATCAGGCCGATCCGTTGCAGCAGGTACGCAACGCGCTGGCTGCGCTGGCTGCGCTGCCGGCAACCCGGCTGCTGAGCTGTTCGGCGTTTTATCGCACTCCCCCCTACGGTCCGCAGGATCAGCCCGATTACCTGAATGCGGCCGTGGCGCTGGAAACCGAACTGCTGCCGGAGCAGCTGCTGGATCATACCCAGCGCATTGAGCTGGAGCAGGATCGGGTGCGTAACGGCCTGCGCTGGGGAGCGCGTACTCTGGATCTGGATATTATGCTGTTCGATAATCTGACCCTGGCCACACCGCGCCTAACTGTCCCCCATTACGATCTGCACAACCGCGCCTTTATGCTGTTACCTCTGCTGGAGATCGCGCCTGATGCCACCCTGCCGGACGGCACTCCTCTGCGCGATCTTCTGGCGCATCTTGATACCAGCGCCATCAGCCGCTGGTAGGATTACGGGTCTGTTTAGCGACAGCCGTCCGTCAGGTTGTGTTTACTACCCCCAAAACTTATCGAGGATACGATGAAACCGACCACCGTCTCGACCTTACGCCAGTGGAAACAACAGGGGCGCAAATTTGCTTCCATTACTGCCTATGATTTCAGCTTTGCCCGTCTGTTTGCCGACGAAGGCATCCAGGTGATGCTGGTGGGCGATTCACTGGGCATGGTGGTACAGGGTCATGACTCTACCCTGCCGGTCACGGTGGAGGATATTGTCTATCACACCGCGGCCGTGCGCCGGGGTGCACCTGCGGCGCTGCTGCTTGCCGATCTGCCGTTTATGAGTTACAGCACGCCACAGCAAACTTTTGACAGCGCCGCACAGCTGATGCGCGCCGGGGCCAATATGGTTAAGCTGGAGGGCGGGAAATGGCTGGCGGATACCGTGCGCCAGTTAACCGAACGCGCCGTGCCGGTTTGCGGGCACCTGGGGCTGACCCCGCAGTCGGTGAACATTTTTGGCGGCTATAAAGTGCAGGGACGCGATGCAGATGCCGCAGAGCAGCTGCTGGCAGATGCGCTGGCGCTGGAAGCCGCCGGTGCTCAGCTGATGGTGCTGGAGTGTGTGCCGGTGGCGCTGGCTGAGCGAGTCACTCAGGCGCTGAGCATTCCGGTGATCGGCATTGGTGCCGGTAACCGGACTGACGGTCAGATCCTGGTGATGCACGATGCCTTTGGCATTACCGGCGGTCATATTCCTAAGTTCGCCAAAAACTTTCTGGCAGAAACCGGTGAGATCCGCGCCGCGGTTCGCCTGTACGTCAGCGAAGTGGAAGCCGGCAGTTATCCGGCTGAACAGCATAGTTTTCAATAGGCGGAGAGAAACCGATGTTGATTATTGAAACCCTGCCCCTGCTGCGCCGCGAAATTCGTCGCTGGCGTCAGGACGGCAAACGTATTGCGCTGGTGCCGACCATGGGCAATCTGCACGATGGCCATATGACGCTGATCGATGAAGCGCGTGCCGCGGCGGATATCGTGGTGGCGTCGATTTTTGTTAATCCGCTACAGTTCAATAATGCCGACGATCTGGCGCGCTATCCGCGCACGCTGCAGGAAGACTGTGAGAAACTTAACCGGCGCGGGGTTGATCTGGCGTTTGCCCCTTCTGCCCAGGCGGTCTACCCCGAAGGATTAGCCGCACACACCTTTGTTGAGGTGCCTGGCCTTTCTGAACTGCTGGAAGGTGCCAGCCGTCCGGGACATTTCCGTGGCGTTTCTACGGTAGTCAGCAAGCTGTTTAATCTGGTACAACCGGATGTTGCCTGCTTTGGTGAGAAGGATTATCAGCAGCTGGCGCTGATCCGCAAAATGACGGCGGATATGGCCTACGACATTGAGATTATTGGTGTTCCCACCGTGCGCGCCAAAGACGGACTGGCGCTGAGTTCGCGTAACGGTTATCTCAGCGCCCAGGAACGTAAAATCGCGCCCCAGCTTAGTAAAGTGATGAATCGCCTGGCGGAGAAGCTAAGCAACGGCGAACGCCATATTGATGAACTGCTGGACAGCGCCAGCGCAGAGCTGGCTGAACAGGGGCTGCAGGCGGATGGCCTGGCGGTGGTGGATGCCGATACCCTGTTACCACTGACCACCGACAGCCAGCGTGCGGTGGTACTGATGGCGGCCTGGCTGGGCCAGGCGCGGCTGATTGATAATCAGCAGGTGGATTTAACCCAGTAAATTGTTATTACCCGGAGTCTGAGGGAGCAGGCTCTTATCAACCATCGTTTTGTCTGATGACGCTGGTGGTCAGACAGAACAGGCAAGTAAGCAGGTAATTGTGATGATACGCACTATGCTCCAGGGCAAACTTCACCGGGTTACAGTGACCCACGCCGAACTGAATTACGAGGGGTCCTGTGCCATCGACCAGGATTTCCTTGATGCTTCCGGCATTCTGCAGTACGAAGCGATTGATATTTATAACGTCACCAACGGCCAGCGCTTTTCCACTTATGCGATTGCGGCGGAGCGCGGTTCAAAGATTATTTCGGTGAACGGCGCGGCGGCGCGCTGTGCCTGCACCGGTGACCTGCTGATTATCTGTTCTTATGTGCAGATGCCGGATGCCGAGGCGGCAAGCTGGCAGCCGAAGGTAGCCTATTTTGAAGGGGATAATCAGATGAAGCGCCTGGCGAAGGCGGTGCCGGTGCAGTTAGCCTGAGGACAGGCGGATCCCTGTGGGGGATCCCGCTGGGCGCGGGGCCTTTTTTTGATTTGGCTTTGCGGCCTGTGCTTTTAAGGGGGTTGAAGCCCAATGAAACGGAAAGGTACGTTAAAAACGTAACCGTATAGCCACTGGCGTCTACGGGAAGAGTAAACAAAACCTTCGTTTTCTTTATCCGCCTACACTGTTCAAAAAATGCACTCAGCGTACGAGATCGTACGGTTGGGCTTCAAACCTCGTGAGGTGGGTTTTTACCGCTCAGGCCGCAAAATCGCGCTGATGGCGTCTGAGGCGGTGCGTCGAACTGATGTTATGGTAAATTTGGAACTGAAATAACGAACACACGGAAAGGATATTCAGGATGAGTAAACGATCGGACATCATTGATGGAGCGTCTGCGGCAACATCCAGGGATGGATTGATATATACGTAAGTTTTGGGATGGATAGATCTAGGTCATGCACGTGGTACGGACATTCGTGAATTACTAAGAAGTATCCAGCAGGGCGAAGCATCAGGAAAAGAATTTTACGAAGTGCGGTATTCCCAAGGGATGACCGGGGTTTGGGGGCAGGTGCGGTCAGGGAAAGTCATGACCTGGCGTATTCGGCACGGACGATCCTATACAGAACAGAAAAGCATAGTGCTGGCGATGATGATGACGATGGCGATGGCGATGGCGATGGCGAGCAAGTTTGAGGCGTTCCAGGGAGCATTTCCTAACAATCTAGTGACAGATAGCGGATTTAGTGGAGAGGATCTGGTGTCAGACCTGCTAGGTTTTTACCGCGTTATTTCCACTCCAAATCCATTTCCATTGTTGAAACCTGTCACTAAAGCCAAGGCGCTGAAACGATGGGATCACTACGGAAAAATAGGTAACTGGAAAAATGAGACGTTCCAACCGCTATTATTCCCTGATCCGGAAAAATTTCCTCATGCAAAGCCGCGCAGAGGTGAGTTACCGCCGTTTATGAAAACAGTCAGACCGTACGATAACTTTTCATCAGGGAATGTGATCCGTTCCGGTAAAGATAAAACATTTGTGGTTCTGGGTGCCGGGAATGCCAGGATGGGACTGTGAGGAAATTTATAACAG
>CALYQW010000036.1 GCA_945290265.1 uncultured Erwinia sp. | reverse complement strand
TTCACTTCATGCCTCGCTGAATATAGGCTGTACGCGATCTTCCTGGCTCAAAGCTGAGGAGTACATTATTTCCTTTTATTAGGTCAATGATATCATTTTTTTTATTTTCCCGAATATTGCGACCATCTGATGTGTTAATGCGCCTTGATATTTCATATCAACAAAAACATCTTTTAGTATGGGGTGTAATTTTTCCCAGGGGACTGAATCTGTTTTTTTATATTTATTGTAGACTCTGATTGAGTCTCGTACATAATTTGCATAAGTTAGTTCAAATAACCTTAATTGTTGCTGTTCAGTAATTTCACTGATTTTATTTTTATTCTCTTTTACAAAATCACTTGCATAGCGGGAATGTTTCTTTGAACCTTCGGCAATTTTTTTTGCTTTCTCAATTGGAATCCCAGCGAGAGTGAGATCTTTTATTATTTCGCCTGGTAACCTGTGCTTCATATCATATCCGCGCCCTATGGTTACTCCTGAACCATAGCTTTGACATTTGGATGATATTCCTGGCCAGTGTATCTTTCTGGAATAGTTTCTACTACCGGGTATATTGTTACCTTCTGCCATAAAGGTAAGAATTCCTTCTCTGGATTCCATTTTTATACTCTCCTTTAATATAAATAATTCCTTTCTCGTTATAACAAAAAAAATTTTTCATTGCGATATTTTTTGAGCTGCTCTGATGGTGGCTCAGATTATGGCTCTGCGGGCAGGTGGGTAAGCTTAACTAATCAGAACGTCCTGTCATCGTCAGAGAGTAAGCCGTATTCATCGGTAATGCGGTTAAGCTCCTGAATCGCCTCACGGTTGGCGTGTTTCCATTGCTCTGCCTCAGACTTGCGTATTTCCTCTCTGAGAGCGATGGCGAGAGCAGCAGATAAATTAATGCCAGCTGCGCCGGCCTGCTGCAAACGTTCTGGCTCCAGTGTCACCATGATGGTTTTTTTAGGGTGCATGGCTGAGGCAGTCATAATGTAACCTTGTCATTTACACGTGTAGGTTGCACGTGTTTGCAGTGTGCGCGATTTTTATCCGCAATGTAATAGCCCGTTGCCTGGACCATTCCCTGAGCCTGCTTTAAAGCTCAGAACCCTGTTCACTGTTGCCCCGCCATCGTCTCCAGCAGCAGCGTAAAGCGCTGCAGCATCATCTGCGCGGCGCGCGACAGCTGGCGTTTGGGCGCAATACACAGCGCCAGGGTGAGCGGGCGCACGGCGCGGCCATGCAGCGGCACAAAGGCCAGTTCACCGCGGGTGACTTCGTCACTAACATCCAGCAGGCTGAGCAGAGAAACGCCGGCACCGGCAGCCACCAGCGATTTAATCATACGCGTATCGTTACAGCTGATGGTGGCGGCGGGGGTCAGGTCATGGCGCTGATACAGCATGGCGCTGCGCTCATGCACCATCAGCGGGGCGGTGGGGATAATATGGCGGTATTCGCTGAACTGCCCAATGGACAGCGCTGGCCGGGATGCCAGCAGATGGTCGGCGGGCATCACTACGCCGAGCGGCATTTCACAGAAGGCGCGTACTTCCAGACCGCTGTGCTCCAGCGGATCGAGCAGCAGGCCAAAATCGACGCTGGCATCCGCCACCCGCGCCGCTACCGTCTGACTGTCACAGACCGCCAGATCAAAGGTCAGCCACGGATATTCCTGCGCCGCCGCCGCCAGCTCTGCGGCCACCGCACCGTGATTCACGGCAGCAATCAGCGCCACGCTGACATGACCGCGCTTTAAGCCCTGCAACTCATCAACGCGCTGGCGGGTGCGCTCCAGCTCGCGGTTCCAGCGGCGAATATCATCGTACAACAGCTCTCCGGCGGTGGTCAGGCGCAGTCCGGCGGGCAGACGCTCAAACAGCAGGGTACCCATCATCTCTTCGGCCAGCAAAATCTGCCGGTTAATTGCCGAGGCTGAAACGTGCAGCTTTTCTGCGGCCTTGCGCAGGCTGCCGCTGGCGGCAACCGCCGCAAAATAGTGCGAAAAGCGTGAAAACGGATCCATAACCTGCCCCTGTACCAATTTTTGCAACGGGTGAATGATTTTTCTCTGATGGACTGCAACACCGCTGAGTATCCACAATGAAAGCCGGCTTAACAATAACCCGTTAACACAGGTGATCCCGATGAACGCGAAACTTGCTCCGCCGCCGCACTGCACCTTCGATGCCGATGACTGGCTGCGCCTGGCGCGCTACTGGTATCCGGTGGCGCTCTCCTCTTCAATCGGTGCGGCACCGCAAAAAGCGGTGCTGCTGGATGAACAGCTGGTGATCTACCGGGTAAATCAGCAGGTGGTGGTGGCGCGTGACGTCTGTCCGCATCGGGGCGTGCCGCTGACCCTGGGGTTTCACGATCAGGCCGGGATTATCTGCCCTTATCATGGGTTACGTTTTGGCAAGGACGGACGCTGTAACCGCGTGCCCTCCAGCCCGGATCAGGCGATACCGGCCAAACTGCATCTGCACACCTGGCCGATAGTGGAACGCTATGGCCTGGTCTGGACCTGTCTGGCAGCAGAGGAAGGTGCAGAGCCTGAGCTGCCAGTGATGCCGCACTGGGACGATGCCGGCTTTCAGCAAATAGTCTGTCCACACTTTGATATCGCCGCCTTTGCCGGACGTCAGGTCGAGGGCTTTCTGGATGTCGCCCATTTTGCCTGGGTGCATAGCGATACCTTTGCTGACCCGGACAATCAGCAGGTGCCGCCTTATCAGCCGGTGGAAACCCCCTGGGGTTTCAGCGTTGACTACTGGAGCTCGGTCAGCAACTTCTCGCTGACCTCGGAGCGCCAGGCGCCGGAAGGATTTCAGTGGCTGCGCCACTTTGAAATGCATCTGCCGTTTACCGCCACCCTGACCATCCATTTTCCGCAGCAGGAAAAACTGGTGATTATGAATGCCGCCTCGCCGGTATCTGCGCGTAAAACCCGGCTGTTTGCGCCGATTGCGCGCAACGTTGATCTGCATATCCCGGTGGAAGATGTTCATGCCTTTAACCACCGGGTATTTGAAGAAGACCGACTGATGGTTGAAACCCAGATGCCGGAGCGGCTGCCGCTCGATCTGACGCTGGAGGCGCATATTCCCGCCGACCGCAGCTCAGTGGCTTATCGCCGTGGTCTGAAGAAACAGGGCTTTGGCGATTTTTTCCTGGTTTGAGGAGGCGTGAATGCAAACGATCGAGGTGGTGGTTGATGCCCTGGCGCGTCAGGGGAAACATAACCTGGCGCTGACGCTAATGCCCGTCGATGGCGGTTTGCTGCCGGCCTGGCAGGCGGGGGCGCATATCGATCTGCATCTGACTGCCGGGCTGGTGCGTCAGTATTCTCTGGCGGGTAATCCGCAGGATCGCAGCCGCTATCTGCTGTGTGTTAAGCTGGAAGCCGCCTCGCGCGGCGGATCACGGTATGTCCATCAGCAGCTGCGCCCCGGACAGCGGCTGTTGGTCTCCCTGCCGCGCACGCTGTTTTCCCTGCAACCGGCAGCACATACTCTGCTGATTGCCGCCGGTATTGGGATTACGCCGTTGCTGGCGATGGCAGAACAGCTGGATGCCAGCGGTCAGTCGTTTGAGCTGCATTACTATGTGAAGCAGCGTGATGAGGTGGCCTTTGCTGAGCGCTGGCAGCAGGGATTTCAGCATGGTCGCTGTACCCTGTGGTCGGGTTGTGAAGGGCACAGCCCGCGCAACCATTTGCCCCCGGCGTTACAGCAGGCGGATGGCCGGCAGCTGTACCTGTGTGGTCCGACCGGCTTTATGGACCATGTCAGCGCCAGTGCACTGCAACAGGGCTGGCTGAGTTATCAGATCCACCAGGAAAATTTTGTCGCACCGGCACCGGCCCCGGCCCCGGCACGGGCTGAACTGGCCGACGCGGGGGAGGGCTTTACCCTGACCTTACAACGCAGCGGGCAGTCGTTCTTTATTCCACCGCAACAAACCATCGCCAGCGTCCTGCTGGACAATCAGGTGGCGGTGCCCTTGTCTTGTGAAATGGGAATTTGCGGTGCCTGTCTGACGCCGGTGCTGGCCGGGCAGCCCGATCACCGTGATACGGTACAGTCGGCAGCAGAAAAGGCGGGGTCCGAACAGCATATTGCGTTGTGCTGCTCACGCAGCTGTACGGCACAGCTGGTAATCGATTTGTAACGCCATATGCGGCTTTTACGGCTAAAATTTGAGTGTTTTCTATTCGCAGCTGAAAATAAAATGAAGCGTTAATTTAGTTACAAAAATAATTTTCTATCACTTTAAGTGGTAGGTGGTGTCAGTCGAATGCGTTTTGATTTCCGGATTTATCCCGTAAGATGGCGTAATGTTAACTGAGGGTTAAAAATGAAAACGCAAAATAGTGCGGCGATCCACGCAGGACAAAAGCCGCTGAATGGCCTGCGTAATCAGGGTGCGAGATACTTTATTCGCAATTTCACGCCAAACTGGTTTGCCGCCACTATGGGTACCGGGATCCTGGCGCTGGCGCTGGCACAGTTTCCCTGGCCATTTGCCGGTTTGCATCTGGTAGCTGAAGGGCTGTGGATGTTTAACATCCTGTTATTCAGCCTGTTTTCACTGCTGTATCTTACCCGCTGGGTATGTTACTTCAACGAAGCCAAACGCATCTTTGGGCATTCCACCGTGTCGATGTTCTTTGGCACTATCCCCATGGGCCTGGCAACCATTATCAATGGCCTACTGGTGTTTGGCATCCCGCGCTGGGGAGCCGGGATAGCGGAGATTGCTCAGGTGATCTGGTGGCTGGATGTGGCTATGGCTTTGATCTGCGGGGTGGTGATCCCTTATATGATGTTTACCCGTCAGCAGCACAGTATTGACCAGATGACCGGAGTCTGGCTGCTGCCGGTGGTGGCTGCCGAGGTTGCAGCGGTCAGTGGCGGTATGCTGGCACCGCATCTGACGGATGCGCACAGTCAGTTTATTACCATTATTACCAGCTACGTGCTGTGGGCGTATTCGGTGCCGGTAGCGCTGAGTATTCTGGTGATCCTGCTGCTGCGTATGGCGCTGCATAAACTGCCTCATGCCAGTATGGCGGCATCGAGCTGGCTGGCACTGGGGCCTGTCGGCACCGCGTCACTGGGAATGATGATGGTGGGGGGGGATGCGCCATTTATCTTTGCCGATACTCCGCTGGCATCACTGGGTGAAATCGCCCAGGGGATTGGCCTGGTGACCGGATTGCTGTTCTGGGGACTGGGCTTGTGGTGGATGCTGATGGCAGTGATGATTACCCTACGCTATCTGCGTGAAGGTATTCCGTTTAACCTCGGCTGGTGGGGTTTCACCTTCCCGCTGGGCGTGTATACCGTGGCAACGCTGAAGCTGTTCTCCCTGACCGAACTGAACTTTTTTGCGGTGATGGGCGGCGTACTGACCGTAGTGCTGGCAATGATGTGGTGTCTGGTGGCGGCGAAAACCGCGCGCGGTGCCTGGAAAGGCAATCTGTTTGTTGCCCCGTGCCTCGCTGATATAAAGAAGTAACCGGCTGTCGTGGTTAGAAAGGTATGCCAGCCGGTCAGTTTGTTGCTAAACTAATCGGCAGGGCGTTATGCCCTTCCGATCCCACTCCCTGATTGAGGACGACCTCAATTCTTAAGGACTTATTTTTGGGACGACCCACTTTTTCTGGAGTGAATGATGCCCTGGTTAATGCTTACCGTTGCGGGTATTTTTGAAATCGTCTGGTCTTTTGCCATGAAGCAGTCTCAGGGCTTCACCAAACCTGGCGCTACGGCCCTCACCATTGTTGCTATGCTGGTCAGCTTTGGCTGCCTGGCCTGGGCCATGCGTTCGCTGCCACTGGGCACGGCGTATACTATCTGGACAGGCATTGGAGCTGTCGGTGCCTTTGTGGTTGGCATTGTCTTTCTGGCTGAGCCGGCAAGCCTGATTCGCGTGCTGGCGGCGGTGCTGATTGTCGCCGGGCTGATCCTGATGAAAATGGCGTCCTGACTGCTGACTGCCGCTGTTACCCGGGGTGTCCGTCTGATGCCCCGCTCTGTTACCTGATATTGTTATTCCTAAAATTCCGTAATAAATATCCAGTATCGATAGTATTTAACGATTAATCGCCAAATCAATAAACCCTAAAGTCTCTATCAGCAACAGCCGGTATATTCCGTATGAAGATAACCATTAAGCAGTATGTTGCCGTTGCGCTGTATGCCGTGACATTGAGCGCCGGGGCGGGAATTCAGCTCGGGGCGACCCGCGTCATTTATGATGGTGCTGCGCCGGCAGCGTCACTGCGTATCCATAACGATCGGCCTGCACCCTATCTGGTTCAGACCTGGCTGGACAAAGGTGATTCCAGCGCGGTTCCTGAAAATTTCCCTCTGCGGGTCACGCCCGCCCTGCTAAAGTTGGGGGGAATGAAAGAGGGAGTTTTGCATTTTATTTATTCAGGTCAGGGGCTACCTCAGGACAGGGAGTCGTTGTTCTGGATTAACGTGCAGGAAATTCCCCCCATGCCTCAGGATAAAGAGGCGGTGCAGATTGCTGTTCGTACCCGGGTAAAACTGTTTTATCGTCCGTCGGGCCTGAATACCACCTTGCCTGAGCAGGTTGCCGGGCTGAAATGGCATCATCAGGGGAACCAACTGGTGATTGAAAATCATGGTCCGTTCAATATTACGCTCAGTGCGCTTAAGGTAAAAAATAGCGCGGGTCATGAAATCAGCCTGGAGGTTGATATGATCAGAGCCTGTGACCGCGCCATCGTTGCTCTGCCTGCCGCAGCCTCGTCATACCGCCAGCTGGCCTTCAGTTATATCAACGACTACGGTGGCAATACAGAAGTAAAAGATATCAGTCTGTAATAATCCAGCCTGACACATCGGGCTGGTGTATTTCTCCTGAATCCGCCAGGGGCAGGAACCTCACCGATTTTGTTTACGTCTTTTTTCCCGCGTGCGTTATATCCCGACTTCTGCGACGGTTGTCCGGGAGTTTGCTGATGTTTATGAAATTAACAATCATGTAACCTGATGTGACTAATCAAATAACGTTAATGTATCTTTTCAGCCTGCCTTTTAACCAATACTAAAAATATCCTAAATAATGTTTTGAGGTTAAAAGAGATGTTGAACCATTTTTATCAGATTAAATAGAGGATATTTGACTTAAAGTGAGTTATAAATTTTTAGCAGATTGCTGGAAATGGCAGTTTTAGTCTCTGTCATATTTTTTCTTTATTCCAGATAAGAAAAGGTTTTTAGCGGTAAATCTTACCTTATCTTAAATTTCTATTTTTAAATCCCATACCCGGTTGGTTAGCAATTAATTGGAAAATACTAATAGATTTAAACACGAAGAAATACCCGTTCAACGGGTTTAATACATAATGATCCCTGGTGTATTATGGTCGGAGGAAGAGATTAGTTCTGTGACAGAGATTTCATTTCTCTTCTTTAATCGGTAAAATGGCAATTTTTATTTATCATTTATCGGTTCTTTCTTCTTTGGACTAGCGTGTTTTCTTAAGGGGCATTTATGTTCAGTAAAAAAATGAAGTGCAAATCTAAAGGACTATTGATGGCCATAATGTTGCCGGCTGCCGGGGTAATGGCAGGTTTTCATAGCAACGTGTTTGCCACTCAGGGACGAATCACTTTTATCGGCAGCATTATAAACGAACCCTGCGCTACCAATTTTGACAAGGGTGATGCCAGAGTTGACTGCGGAGGGGGGCAGAGCAGAACACTCAATTTTGCCAGCACCCGCTTAATCTCATTCAACGAGAATCGCACGCAGGCCACAGTTAAATGGCTTAATCATACGCATAAGCTGGGTATTTTAATGGTTAATTATCGTTAATATGTAAGAAATATTAACGCGTTAGACGTTTTTTTTCGATTGCAGCACAGTGACCGTTTTAGCGATATTTTGCCTGTTTTGGTGTTCAGGTGATTTTTTTGACATATTAATTTATGGCAGAAAAAATATCTCTCTATGATGTACAAAAAAAATGGCCAATCCGGGCCAGTTTTTTTGTTTCAGACAGCCAGTAAAATTCACTGGCTTATCGCATGGTGACAAACTCTTCTGCTCCCGTAGGGTGGATAGCCACGGTGTTATCAAAGTCCTGCTTGGTTGCCCCCATCTTCAGGGCTACGGCAAAGCCCTGTAGCATCTCATCCATTCCGTAGCCAATGCCGTGGATACCGACAATTTTCTCTTCCGGCCCGATGCACACCAGCTTCATCCGGCACGGCTGGCGGTGGCTGGTCACCGCGGTATACATCGCGGTAAAGGAAGACTGGTATACTTTCACCTGTTCATCGCCAAACTTCTCGCGCGCTTCCGGCTCAGTCAGGCCGACGGTGCCAATTGGCGGATGGCTGAACACCACGGTGGCAATATTGCTGTAGTCCAGGTGCTCGTCGGGCTTATGGTTAAACAGGCGCTCTGACAGGCGGCGACCGGCGGCCACGGCGACCGGGGTTAATTCAACCGCACCGGTGTTATCGCCGACCGCATAGATCCCCGGCACGCTGGTATTCTGATATTTATCAACGCTGATATAGCCTTTTTCAGTGAGCTTTACTCCGGTTGCGGCAATATTCAGGTTATCCGTCCTCGGCTCGCGGCCAATCGCCCACACCAGACAGTCAACCGTCTGCTCTTTGCCATCTTCCAGCTGCAGCGTCAGGCTGCCATCGGCATTTTTCACTACGGCTTTCGGTGTAGCCTGGGTATGCAGCACCGGCCCTTCGCTCTGCATCACTTCTGTCAGAGTGTCGACAATCAGCGGATCGAAGCTGCGCAGTGCAGCCTGTTTACGCACAAACAGGTGGGTCTCTGAGCCCAGCGCATTCAGCACGCCGGCAATCTCAACCGCAATATAGCCGGCACCGACTACGGCGGTGCGTTTGGGTAAGGCGGTCAGTTCAAAAAAGCCATCGGAGTTAATACCGTATTCTGCGCCAGGGATCGCCGGCTGTACCGGACGACCACCGGTAGCGATCAGAATATGGTCAGCGGTAATTTTTTCGCCATTCACTTCCACGGTATGGGCATCCACAAAGCGCGCCATGCCTTTAATTACCTCAACCTTATTTTTCCCCAGTACGTTCTCGTATGAAGTGTGAATGCGGTCGATGTAGGCGCTGCGATTTTTCACCAGCACATCCCAGTTAAACTGATTGAGGGTGGTATCAAAACCGTAATCCGGGCCGTACTGATTGATCGCTTCGGCGATCTGCGCCGCGTGCCACATTACCTTTTTTGGTACGCAGCCAACGTTGACGCAGGTGCCGCCCAGGGCTTTAGCTTCGATCAGCGCGCATTTTTTTCCGTAAGACGCCGCACGATTAATAGAGGCAGTGCCGCCGCTGCCGCCGCCAATGGCAAGATAGTCATAGTGTCTGGTCATCATGTATTCCGTTTCGCTAACAAAGTTAAGTTTTAACGATCAAGTGTAACGCTACTCAGGTTAGCGCCGCAAAGTCTGTCCCGGTAATTATGGCAGAACAATGGCGTGCTGCGGGAGAGCAGAGGGAGATAGTGCTATGATCGTCAGCAGTAAACGCACTGTGTTATCAGGAGAAACCGTTATGGAACTGCTGTTTGCCGGCACGGGTGCCGGTATGCCGAGCCGGGAACGTAATGTCACCAGCATCGTGCTGGATCTGCACGACAGCACGCATCACAGCTGGCTGTTTGACTGTGGAGAAGGCACCCAGCATCAGTTGCTGCGCACAGCGGTAAAACTGAGCCGCATCGACCGGATTTTCATTACCCATCTGCATGGCGATCATATTTTTGGCCTGCCCGGACTGCTGGCCAGCCGTTCAATGCAGGGTATCAGCCAGCCACTGGTGGTTTACGGGCCGCCCGGGATCAGAGAATTTATTGATACTTCGCTGCGCCTGAGCGGGTCATGGCTGACGTTTCCCTGTGAAATAATTGAAATCGCCGCGGGTGAGGTTCACCACGACAGCCATTATCGCGTGACGGCATTTCCGCTGACGCATCCGGTGGAGTGCTACGGCTACCGGATTGATGAGCATGATAAGCCTGGCGCGCTGGATGTGGCAAAACTACAGCAGGATGGCGTGCCGACCGGCCCCTGGTACTACGATCTGAAGCAGGGGCGTAGCGTGACGCTGGTCGATGGGCGGGTGATTAACGGCCTGGATTATACCGGCAGTGCAACCGCCGGACGCAGCCTGGCAATTTTTGGTGATACTGCGCCAACCCCGGCGGCGGGAGAACTGGCTGCCGGCGTTAACCTGATGGTGCATGAAGCCACGCTGGAGGCGGCGCTGGAGGAGAAAGCCAATGCCCGGGGGCATTCATCCACGGTGCAGGCAGCCCGCCTGGCTCAGCAGTGCGGCGCACAGCGTCTGATTATCACTCATCTGAGTTCGCGTTACCTGAAGCATGATGTACAACGTCTGCTGGCAGAGTGCCGGGCGATATTCCCGGCAACCGAGATGGCGCACGATCTGGATATTTTTCGCCTCTAACCCGGCTTATTCCGGCACAATCCAGCTGATTTTGGTATGACCGGTGCCGGCAGGTACCAGCACTTTATGCAGCCACGGCAGCACGTTGTTCATCTGCTGTTCCAGTTTCCACGGCGGGTTAATCACAATCATCCCGGATGCGGTCATCCCACGCTGATCGCTGTCAGGGCGCGCCGCCAGTTCAATCTGCAGGATGCGGCGGATCCCGCTCTCTTCCAGCTCATGGCACAGACGTTTAATCTGCTGTCGCAGCACCACCGGATACCACAGAGCGAAAATGCCGGTCGCAAAGCGCTTGTGCCCTTCGCGGAGTGCCTGCACCACCGCCTGATAATCGCTTTTCATTTCGTAGGGCGGGTCAATTAATACCAGGCCACGGCGCGAGGGTGGCGGCAGTTTGGCCTTCAGCTGCTGATAGCCATCAGCACGATCGGTGCGGGCGCGGCTGTCTTTTTGAAATTCATTGCGTAACAGCGGGAAGTCGCTGGGATGCAGCTCTGTCAGCTGTAACTTATCCTGTTCACGCAGCAGATGGCGGGCAATCAGCGGGGAGCCGGGGTAATAGCGCAGCTTACCGCCGGGGTTAAGATTTTTAACCACGCTGATATAGGGCTGCAGCTCCTGCGGCAAGTCTTCCTGCTGCCAGATACGGGCAATCCCTTCCAGGTACTCACCGGTACGTTCTGCGTGTTCACCACTCAGCAAATAGCGTCCGGCACCGGCATGGGTATCCAGATAGAGATAAGGTTTATCTTTCTCATTCAGGGCGCTGATAATCAGGCTCTGCACGGTGTGCTTAAGAACGTCGGCATGGTTACCGGCGTGGAAACTGTGACGATAGCTGAGCATTTATTTATCCTGTTGATTTATCTGGTATTTAAAAAATACCAATATTACCCCACGGATTACCCTACAGCACGGCACACAGCAACGACGCAGGAAAAAGCATGAGAATCGTATAAGGCGCAGCAGTATATCAGGGATGCGGGGCGGATGGGATGAAAGGAATAGATGCCAGCCCTGCCTGGCGGGCTACACGGCACGCGCTACCGGTAATTCATGCCAGCGAGTAGTATACGCCGGGGAGAGCATCTCGCGGCGCATCTGCCAGGCGGGGTCAATGCCCTGGCCGGCAAACCAGATCTTTCCCATCCCCGACTGATTAAGCCGATCCAGCGTGGCCATTAATTCTGCACTGTGGGCGCGTGGTGGCGTGTCATCAAACAGCTGCAGCTGTGCCTGACCGCTGGGGGAAAAGTCATTCAGCATTACCCCGGCTTTCATATAACGCGGGCCGTCTTTCCAGATGCGCTCCAGACTTTGCATAGCGGCGGCAATAATATCGCGGGTATCCTGGGTGGCGGTGAGCAGTGATTTACTGGCGCTATTGGCATAATATATTTCACCCTCAGCGTGGGGTGAAGAGCGGATAAACACCGCCACCTGGCGGCAATAGCATTTCTCTGCCCGCAGTTTTTCTGCCGCCCGTTCGGCATAGCGGCATATCGCCTGCTCCATCGCCTGACGCCCAATAATGCGGTTGCCAAAGGAGCGGCTGCAGACAATCTGTTGCTTAACCGGCGGATGTTCTTCCAGCGTCAGGCACGGCTCGCCGCGCAGTTCGCGCACGGTTCTCTCCAGCACCACGCTGAACTGTTTACGGATAAACGGCGTGGGGGCGTTGGCCAGATCGAGCGCGGTAACAATGCCGGCGCTGTTCAGGGCTTTGGCGATGCGGCGGCCAACGCCCCACACCTCTTCCACCGGCGTCAGCGACATCAGTTTCTGCAGGCGGGCAGGGCTGGTCAGCGCGACCACGCCGCCGGTTGCCGGGTAGTGTTTGGCGGCGTAGTTGCATAACTTTGCCAGGGTTTTGGTACGGGCGATGCCAACGCCAACCGTCAGCCCGGTGACGGCGCGCACCTGCTGGCGTACCTGCTGACCGAAGCGCTCGAAAGGCATGCTGGCATCAATACCGGAGACATCAAGCCAGGCTTCATCGATGCTGTAGATTTCAATGCGCGGTGCCAGGGCTTCGAGGGTGCTCATCACCCGGGCGCTGAGATCGGCGTACAGCGCGTAATTGGAGCTGAAGACGGCGACATTTTGCTGCGCCAGCTGCCTGCTGACTTTGAAAAAGGGCATACCCATTGCCAGACCAAGTTGTTTGGCGGCAGCGTTCCTGGCAATAATACAGCCGTCATTATTGGACAGCACCACTACCGGTCTGTCCTTTAAATCAGGACGAAACAGCATTTCGCAGGAGGCGTAGAAGCTGTTGACATCGGCCAGGGCAAACATGGCTTACTCCGCCAGGGTATGAATAACGTGGCGTACCACGCCAAAAATATCCAGATCGTCAGGATCGGGATACAGCGTCTGGTAAGCCGGATTCATCGGCACCAGGGCCAGACGCGGTTTCAGCGCCAGTTTCTTGACGGTAAATTCCCCGCCAACAGCGGCAATCACGATACTGCCATGCAGCGGGGTCACTGAGCGGTCAACAATTAGCAGGTCGCCGTCACCGATCCCGCTGTCGATCATCGATTCACCGCTGGCGCGCACAAAATAGGTGGCATTGGGATGGTGGATCAGAAACTCATTAAGATCGAGTGTTCGCTCCACGTAATCCTGGGCCGGAGAGGGAAAGCCGGCAGCGCAGCGCTCGCCATACAGCGGCAGGCTGAGCTGACTGAGATCCGGTGTAGTGATGAAAATTACAGGTTGCATAGCGGGCTCATTATTACTGTGTATATGTACAGTATAATCACCTTAAGAGGCGCTTGTGTAGTCTTTGACGCGGGTTTTATTTCTTATTACTGAATGCTAAAGAGATTTTTCTTAGCGCAGGATTTAACCGGTCAGGGGAAATCGCTGTGACAGAAAACAGTCACATCTGCACGCCAGTTTTGTAACGTAAACGATGAAAAAACGCGGATTCAGGCCGGTTTGGTATCGTTCAAGTTACCAGGTGGTTCATTCTCTGCCCGGCACGATCAGCACATCCAGCCGTTCGGCAAGATCGAGTACCTCATCCCAGGTGGCAGAGTCGTTAACCAGACTGAGTGGTTCACCTGAAGGGCGAAGCGTTTTTGGTGTAACCCGATCACCAAAGAGCATCACTGCGCGCGCGGTATCTTCCTGGCGGGAAACCCATAATAACCCCTGCGCTTTTGGACATTGCTGATACAATACTTCGGCCCATTTCCGGGTGCGGGGATACTGATCTTTCTCCGTGTCGATCAGTGCTCTGCGCGAGATCCCCAGTTTACGCAGCGGCACGCTGGCAAGATCCAACAACTCCAGATCTGCAGTGATCTCAAGTGCTGAAAGCACCTGCGCACCGATCTTACTTTTATCGTACGTTTTGAGTCCTGGCGCAAAGGATACATCGTGAAAGATCGTCTCTATCAGGGCGCGGTCTTTGGTTGCTCCGTCGTACAGGGTAGGAATGACATCACCTTCCGCATTACGGATGGGGCTAAAGCGTGCGTTTCCGACGCCGGGTTGAACTGATCGGCGGCGTATTGTGCATGATGGACGCGGTGTAACACGGTTCCCGCTTCCCACAAAACAATTGTGGTATTCAGAGGGCCAGGATGAGGTAGCGGTGTGTTTTGTACCGGTTGGTCGGCAGGACGTTTAGCCATGCGTTACCCCCTGAACTTCATCCCTGGCTGCTGCGATCACCTGTTCAGGTTCTGTGGCAAGCATGTCCTGCGGCCGCTTCCCGCCCAAAAAGCTGTTGACCGACAGAAACCAGAAAGCCAGACCCCAACTGTCTTTATGCCATCAAATACCTCAATTACCTGAGCCATCGCTTTCAGTGGCCGGAAGTTGGCATCTTTGTAGGTCATAGTCGGGGAAGTAATCAACACCGTTGTGGTGAATAGCGAAGATTTGTCGGTTCTTTTTCCATTTTATTTCTGTTGTTGCCGGTCTGAATCTGTTCGGCATGTTGCGCCGTCATGCGGCTAAGCGTCTGGACATCAAATGAACAGCGTGAGCTTTACAGGAAACACAATGACATCAGTCTGGATTCTGGCAGAGTCACTGATACTCACCGGAGCGGAAGAATGAAAAAAACAAACTGTTTCTGGCGGTTTCAGGGCTGTTTATCTGGCCAGGCTGAGCGGGATCATCAGTGCCTGGGCACTGGCTGCAGAGACCACCAATCCCGCGCTGAGTGCCCTGTTCGATCAGGCGGCATACTGGCATGAACGAGCCCATAACGATTTACCAGAGATGCCTTAAAAAAAAGTGTTGCTGGTGGAACCCGACAACCACCAGGCCTTGTATCTGCTGTCACTGTATGCCATGCAGGATGGGGATAATGCCGCGGCCAGCTAGTGGCGCGAAAAGCTGGTGGAGATAGCTCCGGATGAGCCTCGTCTGGCGTCGCTAAACAGTAATAACGTCCTGCAGACCATTTCTCCGGCACTGCTGGATGCCCGTCAGCTGGCCGGTCAGGGCGATACCAGTGGAGCTTTGGCGGTGTACCGTTCCCTGTTCAACGGCTGTCAGCCACCGGACAGCCTGGCGAATGAATATTACCTGATAATCGCGGGCGATCGGTCTCTGCTGCCACAGGCTGCTCAGGCATTAGAGCAGCGTACAAATTTGCAGCCGGAAGACGCACAGACGCGTCTGGCGCTGGGGAAAGTGCTCACTCATCAGGAAGCTACCCGCCGCGATGGTATAACGATCCTCAGTGCTATGGCGGATGCAAACCCTGACGCTGACCGTTTGTGGCGTCAGGCGTTGCTGTGGATGGCTGCGCAGGAAGGGGACAGCAGCCTGTACCAGGATTATCAGGCGCGTCATCCAACTGACACCGGGGTGATGGAGTATTTCAGGAAAAATGTTGGTGGCGATGCCAAAGGCGAGGGTTTTAGCACCGCTGAACAGCGGTGACGTGAACAGCGCACAGGCTAAATTTGACAGCGTACTGGCCGGTAATCCGAATGACGGTGATGCCCTGGCGGGACTGGGGTATATCGCCCAGCGCAAAGGTGATTTTGCCTCCGCCGCGGAGTATCTAACCCGTGCGGCGCAGCAGGGCGGCCCGTCCGGCGCTCAGTGGAGCACGCAGGCAGAGGACTCGGCGTTTTATGCCCGGCTGGCGCAGGCCAAAGATGTCGCCGCTGGCGGCAACTATGCTTCCGCGCTGGCGGTGGTTCCCCCGCTGACGCAGCAGAGTGGCGATAAAGGTCAGTCCGCCGGTTTACTGCGCGCAGATGACGCCGTTCGTCCGCTGGTGGCAAAAATTTCAGCGCAGCGCAACGCCTGCCTGGGGGATGTCCTCATCGGTAAAACATCCAGCTACAACATGGGAGCTGGGTTATTGGCGGTGCGTGCTTTCACACTGGGGGAGACGGATGCAGTCAGGCCGGTTCCGGCACCGAACGATGACTGTTATTCTTCCTGCTTACAATTACTGGCCTGGTAGGCAGATAAGAAAAAATAAAGAAAAACGGCATGAGCGCTCCTGCCGTTGACCTTTCTTATTCCGCGGCAATAAGGCTGTAACCGGTAAATTCAAAGCTTTCCCCCGGATTAACGAGGATAACCACCGCCCCCTTAAAGAAGGTTTGGGTATCGACAAACTGGTCGCTTACCAGTTCGTTACTCCCGTTAGTGGCTCGTCCTTTAGCATTTTTCACTTTAATCTGCAAACGGTCAGCAGAGGTGGCGTTGGTGTGAATAATCAGCTCACCGGCCACCTCCGGGCGGGCTTGCAGTTTCAGGATATTACCCTCAAAGGTGATGTTTGCCAGAGGAAAGTCAGTGCCGGGTTCCATACCATAATCACTGAGTGAGTGTCCGGCAGTAAAACCATAATCAACAGGTGTAAACACAGGCGTTCTCCCTTTATGGTTGTTGAAAAATTAACCGTAACGCTCAGGAAGGGTAAGCGGGTAATCCCGCCGCGTCCAGCGTTGAAAGCCCATCCTGCGGCATTTCGCATAACAATGATGCGTAACGTCGATCAGGCGGCCAGCCGGTTCCACATCGGGTAGGTAAAGCACAGCAGATGCAGCATATTGAAGGCAAAATGCACCAGCGCCGCTACCCACAGCCGCCCGCTCCACAGCCAGGCCAGGCCGTAAATAACGCCGCTTAAGGTGGCGAAAATCACCAGCAGCCAGCCGCCTGAGATATGCACCAGTCCAAACAGCAGTGAAGCAATCAGCAGTGCCGGGATGCTACCCAGCCACTGACCCAGCCGCTGCTGCAGCCAGCCGCGAAAAAGCGCTTCTTCCGCCAGCGAGACAAAGAACAGATTGGCCAGCATAAAGGACCCCAGCCATTCAGGCAGGTGCAGCTCTACCCGCAGGCCACCGGCAAAGGTGGCAATCAGCAGCAGCAGGGGCATCATCAGCAGCAGCACCAGCCACCACAGCGGATTTTTCGGTGGCTGTGCCGGACATTTCAGCAGGGTGGGCAGACAGCCCAGCAGGACAAACGGGATCAGCGCTTTGTCAAAGTTAAACCAAAAGGTAAAGGGCGTGCTGAGCGGCCCGACCTGGACGCCGGAAACCACCATCTGATTAGTAAAGCCGGGGATCTTATGCAGCAGCAGCGCGCCCGCACAGATCACCAGCAGCGCTTCTGCCGCCAGCGTCAGCGGCGTGCGCTGTGGATGCGTGCGGCACCATAAGGCAACCCCGCCCGCCAGCAGCAGCACGACAATCGCAGGCAGCGTCAGGGTATGGTTAAGTACCGCGAGACCGAGCGTCACCAGCAGCAGCGCCAGCGCGGCACGCAGCTGAAAAGGTAAAAACAGCAGAGAAAGAGCCAGCAGATACCACATGGTTACACATCCTGTAGAATAGTCTGATTAACAGTCTGGTCATCAGGTGCCTGTGGCGCGTCATGTCCTGATGAAGCCAGAGCCAGGTAAAGTCACGGTGGCAAACTTTACCACAGTGTGAAAGGCTCGCGACGGGGGTAACCATTGATTTTCGTCTGCATTAGCCTCATGTTAGCTGTTATCGTGCGTTTACCACGCCTCTACAACGATTCAAGGATTGCGCTATGACTAACCCGTTACTCTCCTCTTTTACGCTCCCCCCTTTTTCTGCCATTAAGCCTGAACATGTGGTGCCGGCGGTGACGCAGGCGCTGGCTGACTGCCGTGCGGCGGTAGAGAAAGTGGTGGCACAGGGCGCGCCGTATAACTGGGATAATCTGGTACAGCCGCTGGCCGAAGTGGACGATCGTTTAAGTCGTCTGTTCTCACCGGTCAGTCATCTTAACTCGGTAAAAAACAGCCCCGAGCTGCGTGAAGCCTATGAGCAGACGCTGCCACTGCTGTCCGAATACAGCACCTGGGTGGGGCAGCATGAAGGCCTGTATCAGGCGTACCGCGATCTGAAGCAGGGTGCCAGCTATGGGGCGCTGGACGTGGCGCAGAAAAAAGCGGTTGATAATTCCCTGCGTGATTTTGAGCTGTCCGGGATTGGCCTGTCAAAAGAGAAGCAACAGCGTTATGGCGAGATCGCCGCCCGCCTGTCAGAACTGGGCTCTACTTACAGCAATAACGTGCTGGATGCCACCATGGGCTGGAGCAAATTGATTACTGACGAAGCGCAGCTATCCGGTCTGCCGGAAAGCGCGCTGGCGGCGGCCAAAGCGCAGGCCGAAGCCAAAGAGCAGCAGGGCTGGCTGTTGACGCTGGATATCCCCAGCTATCTGCCGGTCATGACCTACTGTGATAACCAGGCGCTGCGCGAAGAAATGTATCGTGCCTACTCCACGCGCGCCTCCGATCAGGGGCCGAACGCCGGGAAGTGGGATAACAGCGAGGTGATGACCGAAGCGCTGGCGCTGCGCCATGAAATGGCCGAGCTGCTGGGCTTTGCCTCTTATGCTGAGGAATCTCTGGCCACCAAAATGGCGGAAAGCCCGGCGCAGGTGCTCGACTTCCTGACCGATCTGGCGAAACGTGCGCGTCCGCAGGGGGAAAAAGAGCTGGCGCAACTGCGTGAGTTTGCCCGTAAAGAGTTTGGCGTTGACGAACTGCAGCCGTGGGATCTCACTTACTACGGTGAAAAGCAGAAGCAGCATTTGTATGCCATCAGCGATGAGCAACTGCGCCCTTACTTCCCCGAGCAGCGCGCAGTTAACGGTCTGTTTGAAGTGGTAAAACGGATTTACGGCATTACGGCGAAAGAGCGTCACGATGTGGATGTTTATCACCCTGACGTGCGTTTCTTCGATCTGTTCGATGAAAACGGCGAACTGCGCGGCAGCTTCTATCTGGATTTATATGCCCGTGAGCACAAGCGTGGCGGTGCATGGATGGATGACTGCGTCGGGCAGATGCGCAGAGCTGACGGCAGCCTGCAAAAGCCGGTAGCTTACCTGACCTGTAACTTTAACCGTCCGCTGGGTGGCAAACCGGCGCTGTTTACCCACGATGAAGTCACTACGCTATTCCATGAGTTTGGTCACGGTCTGCACCATATGCTGACGCGCATTGAAACTCCGGGGGTTTCCGGTATCAGCGGGGTGCCGTGGGATGCGGTCGAACTGCCAAGTCAGTTTATGGAAAACTGGTGTTGGCAGCCGGAGGCGCTGGCGTTTATTTCCGGCCACTATGAAACCGGCGAGCCGCTGCCTGAAGAACTGCTGAATAAAATGCTGGCGGCGAAAAACTACCAGGCTGCGCTGTTTATTCTGCGTCAGCTGGAGTTTGGCCTGTTCGACTTCCGTCTGCATGCCGAATTTGATCCGGCGCAGGGTGCCAAAATTCTCGATACCCTGAAGGCCGTTAAGCAGCTGGTTGCCGTGGTGCCGGGACCATCATGGGGACGCTTCCCGCACGCCTTCAGCCATATTTTTGCCGGGGGGTACGCCGCAGGTTACTACAGCTATCTGTGGGCCGATGTGCTGGCCGCCGATGCCTGGTCGCGTTTTGAAGAAGAGGGGATCTTTAACCGTGAAACCGGCCAGTCCTTCCTCGATAACATCCTGTCGCGCGGCGGCTCAGAGGAGCCAATGACGCTGTTCAAACGCTTCCGTGGCCGAGAGCCGCAGCTGGACGCGATGCTGGAACAGTACGGCATTAAAGGCTGACAGTGAAAATCTGTTTAGTGGATGAAACGGGCACCGGAGGCGGTGCCTTATCGGTTATGGCGGCGCGCTGGCAGCTGGAGCATGACCCGGAGGCGCTGATGGCGCTGGTATTAACCCGCGCGCGTCTGGAACTGCGTAAGCGGGATGAGCCTAAGCTGGGTGGGATCTTTGTTGATTTTGTCTCCGGCGCACTGGCACACCGGCGTAAGCATGGTGGTGGGCGCGGTGAGGCGGTTGCCAAAGCCATCGGGATTAAAGGCGACTATCTGCCGGATGTAGTGGATGCCACCGCCGGCCTGGGGCGTGATGCATTTGTTCTCGCTGCGCTCGGTTGTCGGGTGCGGATGCTGGAGCGCAATCCGGTGGTGGCAGCCCTGCTGGATGACGGTCTGCGCCGGGGCTACGCCGATGCAGAAATCGGTGGCTGGCTGCAGCAGCGGCTGACGCTGCTGCACGCTGCCAGTCAGCAGGCGCTGACGGCAATTTCACCGGCACCGCAGGTGGTGTATCTCGATCCCATGTTTCCCCATAAGCAGAAAAGTGCACTGGTGAAAAAAGAGATGCGGGTATTCCAGTCACTGGTGGGGGCGGACGAGGATGCAGACGCGCTGCTGATGCCAGCCCGCGTGCTGGCGACCAAACGCGTGGTGGTAAAACGCCCGGATTATGCACCACCGCTGGCCGGCGTGGACACCCCTAATGCGGTGGTGACCAAAAGCCATCGTTTTGATATTTATGCGCCGCTGACCGACTGAGCGACGGAAAAATAAAACGGGCGGAGAATTCTCCGCCCGTCAGTTGCTCAGCCACCAACGGCTAAGCGTCATCTTCATCTTTCAGCGGCACTATCAGCATATCAATATGGACGGTATTGATCAGCTGGCGTGCAGAAGACATCAGCTTGCTCCAGAAGTCCTGATGATGGCCGCAGACCACTAAGTCCACATTATATTGCCGGATGGCATCCACCAGTACCTGGGTTAAATCGCCGCTGCCACTCAGGGTTTCACTAATTGCATAACCGGCATTCTCAGAAATTTCCTTCAGTGCCGTGTGGGTTTCGCTGGAAATACGCTTCTGCATATCGCCAAGATTCACGTCAATCAGTCCGGTGTACAGGTCGGAATAATTAACGTCAACGTGGATCAGCGAAACTTTGGCGTCGTAAGGTTTTGCCAGAGAGACGGCTTTATCAACCAGTAACTGACTTTCAGGTGATAAATCGACGGCAACCAGAATATGTTTGTAAGCCATGGTGATTACTCCGTTTCGCATCAATTAAGGATCCGACCCTTAAGGCGGATCGGGTTCTGACCAGGGTAATTGCAGTATAGCGAAAATGGCTCGTCGTGGGGGGATATCGGGTCTCAATTATGAGCACGATCAATATGATTTTTTTATCCGACGTCAAAACGCATTCCCCTGTACTTAGGGGGGAAACCAGAGGGCAGTTCAGGAAAAAATCAGGTGAAACTTCTATACTGATAATGACGGTATTTTGTACACCGTCAGCGTAACGGGCAGTCGGCAACTATCCTTAGCGGGCTGCCTGATTTGCGGCACTGCCGCGATGCGGAGCAGGGAGGGGATGATGATAAGTACTGTTGCGCTGTTCTGGGCTCTTTGCGCGGTGTGTCTGGTGAATATGGCACGCTACTTCTCTTCGCTGCGGGCGCTGCTGGTGGTGCTGCGTGGCTGCGATCCACTGCTGTATCAGTATGTTGATGGCGCAGGATTTTTTACCTCCCACGGTCAGCCGGTTAAGCAGATCCGTCTGGTGCGTTACATCTGGCGTCAGGGTTATCTGGATCATCATGACGATGAGTTTATTCGCCGCTGCCAACGGGTACGCGGCCAGTTTATGCTGACCAGTGCGCTCTGTGGTTTGGTGGTTATTGGTCTGGTTGGGCTGGTTATCTGGCATTAGGCTTTATGCCCTGGCCCTGGCTTTAAAAAAAGCAACCAGCAAAGCCCGGCACCAGGTATAAAAAAAGCGGACCGAAGTCCGCTTTTCAACGCGCGCGATCAGCGTCAGATAAGCTGCAAAGCAATCCAGTACAGTCCACCGGAAAGTGCAATCGACACCGGCAGGGTAAACACCCAGGCCAGCAGGATGTTTTTAATGGTGCGGCCCTGTACGCCCCCGCCATCAACAACCATCGTACCGGCTACCGATGAAGAAAGAACGTGGGTAGTAGACACCGGCATACCGGTATAACTGGCAATGCCAATGGACACCGCTGCGGTCATCTGCGCGGACATCCCCTGAGCATAAGTCATCCCTTTCTTACCAATCTTCTCACCAATCGTGGTGGCAACGCGGCGCCAGCCAACCATGGTGCCCAGCGCCAGCGCCAGGGCAACGGCAAAGATAATCCACACCGGCGCATATTCCACCGTATTCAGCAGATCGCCCTGTAGTTTTTTCAGGAAGCGCTGATCGTCAGACTGCGTTTCCGGCAGTTTGGCAACCTTATCGGCGGTATCCGAAATGCACATCAACAGGCGACGCAGCTGGCCGCGCTGCTCAACGCTCAACGCATCGTAGCTGGGCAGATCGTTCAGCAGACCCTGTGCCCGCTGCAGTGCCGGCAGAGCACGAGAGGTATCGCAATGAAACTCTTTTGATGCATCCTGTGGAGCCTGCAGCGTAGCCGGTGACATTTGCAGGATATGCGTCAGGGAGTCATTGTGCTGCTGGTAATACTGCTCGAGGTGGTTCACTGCATCACGGGTACGGGTGATATCGTAGCCGGTGGCATTCATATTCACCACAAAGCCGGCCGGCGCAACGCCAATCAGTACCAGCATAATCAGGCCAATGCCTTTCTGCCCGTCGTTAGCGCCATGAGAATAGCTAACGCCAATCGCGGAAACAATCAGGGCGATACGGGTCCAGAACGGGGGTTTTTTCTTACCGTCGATCTTTTCGCGTTCAGCCGGGGTCATATGAATGCGACGACGTTTTTTGCTGCCACTCCAGTAACGGCGCAGAAGAAACACCAGACCGCCAGCGACAATCAGACCGACAATTGGCGAGATAATCAGCGACATAAAGATGCCAATCATTTTCGGCACGTTCAGCGCGTCCACCACCGAGGTTCCGGTCAGCAGAGCGTTGGTCAGGCCGATACCAATAATGGCACCAATCAGCGTATGGGAGCTGGAAGCCGGTAAACCAAAGTACCAGGTACCCAGATTCCAGATAATGGCCGCCAGCAGCATGGAAAAGACCATCGCCAGTCCGTGGGTGGAGCCCACGTTGAGCAGCAGGTCGGTCGGCAACAAATGGACGATAGCGTAAGCAACGCTTAAGCCGCCCAGCAGTACGCCAAGGAAGTTAAAGACGCCAGCCATTACCACGGCTAACTGCGCGCGCATGGCACGGGTATAGATCACGGTCGCTACCGCGTTAGCCGTGTCGTGGAAGCCGTTGATTGCTTCGTAAAACAACACAAAAAACAGAGCAAGTACCAGTAACAGGCCGGTATGTAAATCAAGACCAGCAAACAGATGTAGCATAAGCGTTACGCCATTTTGGAGGACATGAACGCGGCGCATTATCAGCGACAAACTGCACCGGGGGAAAGTGAAATATAGACTTTTTTTGACAAAAACACCTGGTAGCAACTACGTATTTCACCGAAAAATACGTTAAATCATGTGGTTACAAAATGTTTCCGTGCAGTAATCATCGTCCTGCTGGTATCCCTGTCGGCAACTTACTACAATCACCGCTTTTGACGGGCAGGACTGGAGTGGGCAGTGGAAAAATTTGACGTTATCGTGGTCGGTGCCGGGGCGGCAGGCATGTTCTGTGCGGCTCTGGCAGGCCAGCGGGGACAGCGGGTACTGCTGGTAGATAACGGTAAAAAAGCGGGCCGGAAAATTTTGATGTCCGGCGGCGGGCGCTGCAATTTCACCAATCTGTATACTGAACCGGCGGCCTATCTGTCCGGCAATCCCCATTTTTGTAAGTCAGCACTGGCGCGTTATAGCCAATGGGATTTTATTGATCTGGTCAACCGATACGCGATCCCCTGGCATGAGAAAACCCTGGGCCAGCTGTTTTGTGATGACTCGGCGCAGCAGATCGTAGAGATGCTGCTGAAAGAGTGCGAACTGGGCCAGGTCACGCTACGCCTGCGCAGCGAAGTGCTGAGTGTGACCCGCGATCAGCAGGGATATACCCTGCAGCTGAATAGTGCAGAGGTACAAGCGCGCAGCCTGGTAATTGCCAGCGGTGGGTTGTCGATGCCAGGTTTAGGCGCATCGCCGTTTGGTTATAAAGTTGCGCAACAGTTTGGCCTTAGCGTGCTGCCTACGCGCGCCGGTCTGGTGCCATTTACCCTGCATAAACCGCTGCTGGAGCAGCTACAGACGCTCTCCGGCGTCTCAATACCGTCATCGCTGACGGCGGCAGACGGCACGGTATTTAAGGAAGCGCTGCTGTTTACGCACCGCGGTCTCTCTGGCCCGGCGGTACTGCAACTATCCAGCTACTGGCAGCCGGGAGAACTGATCACCGTTGATTTGTCACCACAGCAGGATCTGGCTGCGTTTCTCGATCAGCAACGTAGCCAACACCCCAATCTGAGCCTGAAAAACGCGCTGGGCAAACTACTGCCGAAGCGATTGGTTGAGTGCCTGCAGCTGCTGGGCAGCGTACCGGAGTGCAGCCTGAAACAGCTTAACGCGCGCCAGCAGACGCAGCTGGTGACGGCGCTGCATCAGTGGCAAATTCAGCCTAACGGCACCGAAGGCTATCGCACTGCGGAAGTAACCTTAGGCGGCGTTGATACCAGCCAGCTGTCATCAAAAACCATGGAAGCCCGCGCTGTACCCGGTCTGTACTTTATTGGCGAAGTGGTGGATGTCACCGGGTGGCTGGGGGGCTATAACTTCCAGTGGGCGTGGAGCTCGGCCTGGGCTTGTGCCCAGGCGCTGTGATTGCTGCTTAAGGGGTTTGAAGTCCAATGGAACGAAAACGTACGTTAAGAAGGTAATTTACTGTTTTAACTTGCATTTTAAGTAATACATCCCAATGAAAAAGGATCTATACAAGATCCTTTTGCGTATGGTTATTTCTAGAAAATGTATGAGATGTTGGGGGTAAATAATCCCGAAATGCATTTCTCTACGCCGTGGGGCGCTCATTTCATGCGTCATGCGCGAGCAAATTGCCGTCTTTATACAGGTGAGTGATTTTCTCGTAATTCAGGGCAACTTCTTCCATGTGCCCTGTGCCCGGACAACCCCGCGTGTCCTGCATTACCGGACTGACTGAAATCACTTTCACATTTTCCAGCGTGATCCGGTAATACTCAACTTCCTGTCCGGCATGATTAATGTGATAGAAGCGAAATTCAGCAGATTTTAGCGTCTGGCCTGTTGCCGCTGCTTTAAAGAGATACGGAGATGAACTATCAAGTTCTTTGGTGAACTGGAAAGGCGAATGCTGACGAATTCCCGTAACCTTCCCTGTCATAGGGTCTGTGGGGATCGTTAAGCTGTGTTCAATCCTCTAAGCTCCACGCTCCCTTCACGGTCCTGGACGTCGGAAGAACCACGAATGACTGCGCCGCCGTCATCGGTCAAAAATAAGTGAACAGGTATAGCTATTTAAAAGCTCCTTGCTTATGTTTAGTCATATAACCAGCGCCCGGCTTTTGCTGATTCGATCAGCATACTTATAGTGAAATCAGGTACAGGTATAAGCGGGGATTTTTTGAATGAATTCCATGAGAAAGGTTCGGCAGGATAGTAAGTTTCAATCTTGAAATTACCCCGTCCAACATTGAATTTTTCGAAAAAGTCATTCATCAGATCTTCAACTTCAAGCTCATCAATGCTCAGATCAGTATCCAGGTCAGTTTCAGGCGTTAACTCCACCTTTTTTAAGTTAAACAGATATGTGCCAGCATAAGGCCGCACAAGCTCATAAACTCTCTGCTCGATACTATCTACCATAATTTATCGTTGCCTCGTGCTATGGTGTTGTAGTCGCGTAGGATGCGGTAGGTAATTTGTGTTACATCAGAGGCAAGGATAATCACGCCAATCAAGGGAATCGAGCGGCCAACAAATGGCGCAATATTGTGAACCATGACACGACGAGCCGTCCACGGTGTGTAACCGCCAAGCCAGGTAGGTAATGAGATACCAAGGGGGAATTTTGTTTTCCCGAATACAGCTCTTGCTCCTTTGGAAGCGTAAGACGTACCTTTGGTAGCATTGGCTAACTTACCTCTTGTGCCAAAGTTGTTTCTCCCTGAGACAATGGCGACAACAGCACCAAAATCAGCTACGCCGATACCGAATTGACTTGCTGTATTCTCACAAAAAATCATAAATAGAAGTTCAGCTGCGGTTAGATTTTATTTTCCCGCATAGAAGTAAATTCCGTTTAGTTCCTCTATTTTATCCATTGATTTCCCTATTATTTTGATCTTATGTTTCGCCAATAATAACGTCACGTGCGTTATTTGGGCAAGGCCTGTGTCAGACGCTATTCTTAACCAAGGTTCTGGCTTCTTCGATAATTTTATAGACCGTAGAACGGGCGATACCGAGCTCCCGGGCTATTACCGTTGCCCCCGCGCCCTTACTGTGAAGCGCCAGCACGCTGTTTCTGTCGATGGTACGCCTGCGGCCAAACCGGATGCCTTTCAGTTTCGCTTCCTGCCGCCCTTCATTCGTACGTTCCAGTATTCTGCGGCGCTCAGCCTGGGCTACAGCTGACAGGATGGTGACCACCATTTTTCCCATGTCGCCGTCAGTGCTGATCCCGTCATCGATAAACCGGACGGCCACGCCCTGGGCATCGAATTCCTTTATCAGCTGGATCATATCGGCGGTATCCCGGCCAAGACGGTCCAGTTTCTTCACCAGAATGGCATCACCTTCCTCTACCTTCATGCGCAGCAGATCAAGCCCGGGCCGCTCGACTGAACTACCGGATGCCTTATCGGTAAAAATACGGTTCGCTTTCACGCCTGCATCTTTGAGCGCCCTGATCTGAATATCAAGGGACTGCTGACTGGTTGATACCCGAGCATAACCAAAAAGTCGCATAAAAATGTATCCTAAATCAAATATCGGACATGCTGTGTCTGTTATAACAAAATAACGATTTAACGGACAGATAAATGAATCTATTTTTACGTGTCCGACAATTTAATATTTCGGACGGTTGCGGAATTGTTAACATATAACAGTCAGGCAGGGAGTCCGATATGCCCGTCGATTTTCTGACCACTGAGCAGGAACTGAATTATGGTCGCTATGTTGCAGAACCTAATGACGTGCAGCTGGCGCACTATTTTCATCTTGATGAACGGGATCTTACTTTCATTAACCAGCAGCGGGGAAGGATATAACCGGCTGGGAATAGCGCTTCAGCTTACTGGCGCCCGTTTTCTGGGCACCTCTCTGACAGATTTAACCCGGGTTCTGCCGGGTGTTCAGCAATTTGTCGCGGTGCAGCTTAATATCCGCCGTCCGGAAGTCCTCTCGCGCTACGCAGAGCGGGATACCACCCTAAGAGAGCACACTGCGCTGATTAAGGAATATTACGGTTACCATGAATTTGGCGATTTTCCATGGTCTTTCCGCCTGAAGCGCCTGCTGTACACCCGGGCATGGCTCAGTAATGAGCGACCCGGTCTGATGTTTGATTTTGCCACCGCGTGGCTGCTTCAGAATAAGGTCCTGCTGCCCGGAGCAACCACACTTGTACGTCTCGTCAGTGAAATACGCAAACGGGCAAATCAGCGGCTGTGGAAAAAACTGGCCGCGTTGCCGGACAGCTGGCAGACCGCACCTCGTGACGGAGCTGCTGGACATTCCTGAGGAGCAGCGGATTTCAC
>CALYQW010000035.1 GCA_945290265.1 uncultured Erwinia sp. | reverse complement strand
GCCTGAACGCCCGATACGCCCGCTGACAGGGGCATGAACTTTGGTGTAATCCAGGTCAGCCTGAGCGGTGGTCCCCCGGCTTTGGCCTGAGCATAGTCTGCGACTGCTGCGTCCCAGGTTTGCTTACTGACGGCGTTTTCGCGGATCAGCGCCTTATAGCGGTTAACCACATTTTCTGCGTTAACCATCGTAACGCGCGCTTTTTCATATGAGGCCTGGTAAGTCGTGGGATCGATTTGGTAAAGCTGTTGACCGGCCTTAACCTCTGAACCTTCCCGGAACAGGCGTTTAAGAATGACGCCGCTCACCTGCGGGTGCACTTCCGCTGAACGTAATGCGGAGGTACGCCCCGGCAAACTGATGCTTAACGTCAGCGGCTGAAAATGTAAAGTGGAGATGCCAACCCGAACAGGGGATTGCTTAACCTGCTGCTGGCTGGCGTTATCGCAGCTCCCTAACAGGCAGCAAAAGATAAGCATAGACAGGCGGGAGCGCAGGAAAACATTCCGATAGTGAATTGAGAATGATCATTCTCATCACGAATTTGCTGTCCGGCAACTCATCAGGCGGGATTTTGCGTAAAAATAATAGGAATTTTTCGAAACCTTAACAGCGGCTGTTTTTATCCATAAAAGACCTGATAGTGATCAAAATACATCAATTACCGACTTATCTGATGTTGAATTTACCTGCGCTTTATTAATCTCTTGTATTGTCGCAAAGTTGATTGAATTTGCTGTCTTATCCAAATTTCCTGTCTGTTTTGCCCGCCATGTTTTCAGGGAGAGATTAACTGAATAGCAGAATAAGCATCCGGGATTGACAGGGCGCTGATGGCCAGGCAGGAAAAAATATTTTATTTTAATTATGACCGCAAATAACAGACATCAGTGACCTGATATGGTTTACTGGCGTCCGCTTAAAGATTTCAGATAATCCCTAAGGATCGTGCCAGCGTTGATGGCTCTGAGGTTAAGCAGTAGTCAACCGAACTCTGCAGCAGCATGAAGGTCATATCGCCGTTCCGCTCAGTTTTCAGTACCGTTTGGATTACCCAGGATTAAGGTTGCATGAATTTTATTAAGTCATTAACTCAGCAAAAGCTGTCGCTGATACTTGCTGTTTATATTGGTATTTTACTTAATTTACCTGTCTTTTTTCGCCGCTTTTCCCCGCTGTTATCTCACTCAACACCACTGGACTGGTTGTCTGCGTTGGCAGAAATGGCCGCTGCTTTGCTGCTGACCTTCTTTTTGCTGCGCCTGTTCTCGCTGGGTGGGAAATGGTTTTTCCGCATTGCTGCCAGCCTGGTGGTGCTGATTTCCGCTGCGGCCAGCTATTATATGGCGTTTTTCAATGTGGTAATTGGTTACGGCATTGTGGCCTCGGTGATGACCACCGATATTGATTTGTCGAAAGAGGTGGTGGGTTACCACTTTGTGCTGTGGATGATACTGATCAGCGTGCTGCCTTTACTGGTTATCTGGCTGAGTGGCGCGCGCAAAACACTGCTGGAGCAACTGAAAACCCCGGGACAGCGGATAAAACCGCTGCTGCTGCTGCTGCTGGCAGGGCTGCTGGTGTGGCTGCCGATCCGCAGCATCGACATAGCGCAGAGTGCCCATGAGAAGACGGCGAATATTGATTTGCCCAGCTATGGTGGGATTGTCGCACACTCTTATCTGCCCTCTAACTGGCTGTCGGCGCTGGGGCTGTTTACCTATACCAACTTCGATGAAAACATGGATGGAAAAAACCTGCTGGATCCGGCGAAAAAATTCACCTGGCAGGCACCCGCCGGTCTGGACGATACCTATGTCGTCTTTGTGATTGGGGAAACCACCCGCTGGGATCATATGGGAATTTTGGGTTATCAGCGTGACACCACGCCGAAGCTTTCACAGGAAAAAAATTTGGTCGCTTTTCGCGGTGAGTCCTGTGATACCGCCACTAAACTCTCCCTGCGCTGCATGTTTGTACGTGAAGGCGGCACCATGAATAACCCGGGACGCACGTTGAAAGAGCAGAACGTGTTTGCGGTGCTGAAATCACTGGGATTCAGCTCTGAACTGTATGCCATGCAGAGTGAAGTCTGGTTCTACAACAACACCGATGCGGATAACTATGTGTTCCGCGAGCAGATTGGCTCTGAGAAACAAAATCAGGGGAAAACCGTTGATGATATGCTGCTGATCCCGGAGCTGAAAGGATCAATAGAACGTCATCCTCAGGGTAAGCATCTGGTGGTGCTGCATACTAAAGGATCGCATTATCTGTATTCTCAGCGCTATCCGCGTGAGTTTGCCCGCTATCAGCCTGAATGTATTGGTGTTGATGACACCTGCAGCAAGGCGATGCTGATCAATGCCTTCGATAATTCCGTACTCTATACCGATACGGTGCTGACCAGAGTTTATGACCAGCTGCGTGATAAGAAGGCGATTGTGTTTTATGCCTCAGATCATGGTGAATCCATCAGCGACAATATGCACCTGCACGGTACGCCACGTAATATGGCACCGCCGGAGCAGTTTCGCGTCCCGATGATTGTCTGGGCGTCAGATAAATATCTGGCCGATCCGGCGAATAAACAGGCATTTTCCCGTTTGCAGGCGCAGCAGAAGGCCGGAAAAACCCATCGCCATGTTGAGCTGTTTGACACCATTATGGGATGTCTGGGCTACACTTCGCCGGATGGAGGGATTAACCCTAAAAATAACTGGTGTGCCGATCCCAACGCCGCAGTGACGCAGTAAAATAAGCGCCCCCGCTGATCGAGACTCCGGGGGCGTTTTTAATCAGCGTCCGCTAAAAGAGAGCGATAGTAACGGCGCTGATGGTATAAAAGCCGCTCAGAGTTTTTGTTTCAGGATTAAAGTGTCTGTCGCTATCGTGGTTATCCGCAATAATCCCTGTCATACTGCCTGTAATATCGCCGGTGATTCAGATAATCCTTAAATCCGTGCAGGCAAAGCATGATACCTTAACAAGGTATTACCAACCTGTATAATCTGTGTCGTTTTTGCCTTAACTGCCCGGAATAATCTGTTCAGGGCTGGGGGAAGAGTATTGCGCGTCAGTCGTTCACTAACGATTAAACAGATGGCAACAGTGTCAGGGATCGCCGTTGTGACTATCTGTATTTTTATCGTGACACAGCTTTTTCATTTTGTGCAGCAGCGCAGGATTGATTACGCCCAACAGATGGAAAATGTGGCGCATACCGTGCGTCAGCCACTGTCCAGGGCGGTGCTGAAAGGCGATATTCCCCAGGCGGAATTTATTCTGAATTCATTGCGTCCGGCGGGGATCCTGGCGCGGGCCGAAGTGCTGTTACCCGGTGGGTTGCAGGCTCTGCGTACGGATTTTGAAAACGATCGTCCGGTACCGGAATTTATCGTCCGCTTGTTTGAATTGCCGGTCAAAATTACCGTCCCGCTTTATTCCACTGAACCGGCTAATCCTAAGCCGCTGGCACTACTGGTACTGCAGGCAGATTCATGGCGGGTGTATCAGTTTATCCTCAGTGCCGTCTCCACCATGGTGACGGCATATCTGCTACTGGCGCTAATCCTGTCAGTGTCAATCAGCTGGAGCGTTAACCGCCTGGTGGTCAGGCCGTTACGTAAGATTGCTCAGGAGTTGCAGCAGCAGTCACCGTCTGAACTCTGTTGTCACCGCTTAACGCTGCCACGCGGTCACCGTAATGACGAGATTGGCCTGTTGGTGCGCAATTATAACCGCAATCAGCAACGCCTGAGTGAATGGTATCACCAGGGTCCGCATGCCGAATGTCGTCAGTCCCCTGAACCGGCGGCGCGGTTAGCGCATGATTTTTCGTTGTGGTTGCAGCCACAGGTTGATATGCGCAGCGGCCAGCTGGTCGGCGCGCAAATGCTGGTGGGCGTGCGGCAGGGGAGCCACGAGCTGCCGCCTCCTGAATCGGGGGAGACGCCGGTTGAGGCCATCAGCTGGCTGTTGGAGCAGGCCGGTGCTTTGCTGACCGAATGGCAGGCGCGGGAGATCACCTGGCCGCTGAGTATCAGCCTTTCCGCGCCACAGCTTAACAATCCTGATTTGATCGGTCGGTTACAACAGCAGCTAAACAGGCCGTTTAACCCCGCCAGGCTGATCGTCAGCGTCACCGATCCCGGACAGGTGGACGACCTGAATGCCCTACTGCAGCCTCTGCAACAGAGTGGCGTCACGCTGGCGCTGGATAATATAGGGACGGCCGCGATAAACCTCGTCTGGCTTGGGCAATCCGGCAGTATCTCTCTCAGCCAGCTGACCATTGCCCCTCAGGTGGTCGCCCTGCTGCCGGATGATAGCGCCGTGGCGCGGATGATTACCGGCCTGGCGGGCGTTACCCGGCTGAAAGTGGTGGCGGCCGGGGTAGAAACCCGCGCTCAGCGCGACTGGCTGCTGTCACAGGGCGTTTATCTGGCGCAGGGTAAGTACTGGTCTGTCGCGTTGCCGCTGTCCCGATTCAGAGAGCGTTATTTCTTTTAGCTGCGGTGCTGATTGATTGCGCACGAATTTCTGTTACCTCTGATTTCGTTGAAACGATTCAGTTCATATAATTGAACGCTTTCCCCCTGAGCCCCCCAGGGGGATATATCAATCCTGTTATACGAGTGTTATTTTCCGGTGACTGTCTGACCAGAGCTTGCTCTGGCTGGTGTAACAGGCCATCAGCATCCTCCACGCCTGCTATGGATAACGCTATGAAAACTTCCCTGTTTAGAAGCCTTTATTTCCAGGTGCTGATGGCGATTGCCATCGGTGTTTTGCTCGGTCATTTCTATCCTGAACTCGGTGCACAGATGAAACCGTTGGGGGATGCCTTCGTTAAGCTGATCAAGATGATCATAGCGCCGGTGATTTTCTGTACCGTGGTGACTGGGATCGCCGGGATGGAAAGCATGAAAGCCGTGGGACGTACCGGAGCGGTGGCGTTGCTCTATTTTGAAGTGGTCAGTTCCATTGCACTGATTATTGGCCTGCTGGTGGTTAATATTTTACAGCCTGGCGCGGGGATGAATGTTGATCCGGCCACGCTGGATGCTAAAGCGGTGGCGGTGTATGCCCATCAGGCCGAACAGCAGGGCGTGATTGCCTTTCTGCTGGATATTATTCCCGGCAGCGTTATTGGTGCTTTCGCCAGCGGTAACATTCTGCAGGTGCTGCTGTTTGCCATCCTGTTTGGCTTTGCCCTGCATCGTCTGGGTGACAAAGGTACGCTGGTATTCAATTTTATCGACAGTTTCTCCAGGGTGATTTTTGGCATTATCAATATGGTAATGCGCCTTGCGCCGATAGGTGCCTTTGGTGCCATGGCCTTCACCATTGGTAGATATGGCGTGGGCTCGCTGGTTCAGCTGGGGCAACTGATTATTTGCTTCTACATCACCTGTATTTTGTTTGTGGTGGTGGTTCTCGGGCTGATTGCCAGAGTGACCGGCTTTAACATTTTCAAATTTATCGCCTTTATTAAAGAGGAGCTGCTGATTGTGCTTGGCACCTCTTCATCTGAGTCCGCCTTACCGCGGATGCTGGACAAAATGGAAAGGCTGGGCTGTAAAAAGTCGGTGGTGGGGCTGGTTATCCCGACCGGTTATTCCTTTAACCTGGATGGCACCTCCATTTATCTGACAATGGCGGCGGTATTTATCGCGCAGGCGACCAACAGCCACATGGATATCGTGCATCAGGTCACCCTGCTGGTGGTGCTGCTGCTTTCTTCCAAAGGGGCGGCGGGCGTGACCGGCAGTGGGTTTATTGTGCTGGCTGCCACCCTTTCTGCGGTGGGGCATCTGCCGGTTGCCGGGCTGGCGCTGATCCTCGGGATTGACCGCTTTATGTCTGAAGCCCGTGCGCTGACCAACCTGGTGGGAAATGGCGTGGCAACGGTTGTCGTGGCGAAGTGGGTCGGACAGCTGGATGAAAAGCAGCTACGTTCAACGCTCTGCGCAAAGAAAAATGCTGAGTAACAGGTCGAAAATTTGACTGATGTCGTGCGTTAATCCGATATTTAACTAAAAAGTACAGCAAATGCCGGCAGCGACTTGCCCTTAGTGTCGGCATCTGCATAATAACCTTGATTAATTTCGTATCTTTTCTCTGCTGTGTGACATTCCCGTCGATCTGTGGTCTGACAATATTGTGCTGTTCAAAGCGGCTTTCTAAGCTTATCTGTAACCGTGCTGACCATTGCTGATAGCGGGCTATAAATCGGCAGTAATTTTTCGTTGTTGTTATTGAGTAGGGGTTCATATGCAGGGCAGCAGAATTCGTCTTTTAGCTGGTGGGATTATTCTGGCGACCATTAGCTGCGTCGGCCAGGCAGAAACACTGCAGGCCGATCCCGCCTGGCAGCAGGGAAAGCTTGAGAATGGTTTCAACTGGCAGCTGCTTACTACGCCGCAGCGCCCCAGCGATCGTATTGAGCTGCGCCTGGTGGTGAATAGTGGATCGCTGGTGGAAAATGGTCAGCAGAGCGGTTACAGCCAGCTGCTGCCACGTCTGGCGCTGGTGCACGGTGCCACGCCGGCAGCGGTTCAGCCACAGTCCCTGTGGCAGCAGGGCAGTATCCAGCCATCCGGAAAAACCGTCCCTGAGGTGCTGACATCCTACAACTATACGATGTATAACCTCAGCGTGCCGAACAGTCACCCGGAACAGATTAAAGAAGCGCTGGCCTGGCTGGCGACTACGGCGGGCAGCCTGACCATTAATGCCAGGACGGTCAATGCTGCGCAACACGCGAATTTGCGCATTGCCACCTGGCCTGTCAACACTCAGGATGCATGGTGGCGTTATCGGCTTCAGAGGTCGAATTTGCCCGGACACGACCCGGCTCAGGAAGCAACGGATCCCGTCGACCTGGCGCAACTGAACGCTTTTTATAAACAGTGGTATACGCCGGATGCGATGACGCTGTTTGTGGTGGGTAACGTTGACAGCCGTAACCTGATCGAGCAAATCAATAAAACCTTCACCCCCCTGACGGGTAAACGCCAACAGCCTGCTGCAGTGCCCACGCTGTCATCGTTAAAGGGGCAACCGGTCAACCTGATTAATTCTCAACTGACGCGCGATCGCCTGTCACTGGTGTGGGATACTGCCTGGACGCCGATTCTGAGCTCAGAAAAATTACAACGTTTCTGGCTGAGTGACTTAGCCCGTGAGGCGCTGTTCTGGCATGTTCAGCAGGTACTCAGTGAGAAAAAAATCCAGGGGGTACAGGTTGGCTTTGACTGCCGGGTGCTGTATCAACGCGCACAGTGTGCCATCAATATGGATAGCGACAACGAAGCGCTGAACAAATATCTGACCCTGATTGCAAAAGATATGGCGAGTGTGCGTGATAATGGCCTGAGTCAGCAGGAGTTCGATGCGCTGATGGCGCAAAAGAAACTGGAACTGACAAAACTGTTTGCCACTTATGCCCGTACAGAAACGCTGGTGCTGATGAATCAGCGTCTGCGCTCGCAGCAGAATGGTGTGGTGGATATTGCCCCGGAGCAGTACCAGAAGTTACGCCAGGCGTTCCTCTCCGGTTTAACGCGCGATATCCTGAATCAGGAACTGCGCCAGCAGCTTTCGCAGCATGTGACTATGGCGTTGAGCCAGCCGCCGGGTGAAGCGGAAACCAGCGTCCGACCGCTACAGGAAAGCTGGGATAAAATTATGAATCCCGAGCCGAATGTGACCGCGCCGGCTGCAGCTGCGGCGACAACCGCTGACGCCCAAACGACGGTAACCGATCCTCAGCTGCAGTAATGTCTTTGAACCCTTCTGCTTAGTTCCCTGCCGCGCCTTTGCGCGGCAGCGGCATTTTCCCCGTAGTAACCTTGCCAGCCCTGGCTATGATTAGTGAATACGTTAACTCAGTCAGCAGGAGATAAGGATAATGTCGCGTACAGCCAAAATACTCAGTTGGATTGCCGGGGGGATAGTACTGCTGGCGGTGATATTGATTGTGGTGGTAGCTACCTTTGACTGGAATCGCCTGAAACCCACGATTAATCAGAAAGTATCCGCGGAAATTAATCGTCCTTTTGCAATACGTGGCGATCTGGGGGTGAACTGGCAGCGTAATCCTGAGCAACCCGGCTGGCGGCGCTGGGTGCCGTGGCCGCATCTGCATGCGCAGGATATTTTGCTGGGATCGCCGCAGGAGGTAACGGAAGAGACCATGGTAGAGCTGGCGCGGGTGGATGCCACGCTGTCGCCTCTGGCGCTGCTGACCAGACAGATTTATCTGCCGTGGATTAAGCTGCAGCACCCGGTTGTCCGGCTGGTGCAACAGGCGGATGGCAGAAATAACTGGACCTTCACCCTGGCGAACAGCGATAAGCCAGAGGTGCAGTCAGGATCGAACTGGGGTTTTCGCCTCGACAGTATTGCTTTCGATCAGGGGCAGATTAACTACCGCGATGCGCAGCATAAAGCAGATGTGGCAGTGACTGTCGATCCTCTGGGGAAACCGGTGCCTTATGCGCAACTGGCGGGCGGAAATGATAAGCAGCGGGGCGCAGCTGACTTTATTTTCGGCTGGCATGCCAAAGGGCACTGGAATAATGAATCACTCACCGGCAGCGGCAAACTTGGCGGCATGCTGTCGCTGCGCAGCCATACCGTGCCTTTTCCGGTTCAGGCAGATATCCGTAACGGCACCACCCGGGTGCAGCTGGATGGCGCGATTGCCGATCCCCTCAATCTGCAGGGACTGGATCTGCGTCTGCGCTTCTCCGGCGATACTTTGGCCAGTCTGCATGGCCTGACCGGGGTGCTGCTGCCGGATACTCCGCCTTATGAAACCGACGGACATCTGGCTGTGGATCTGCGCCAAAAGAATACGGTTTTCAGTTATGAAGATTTTAATGGCCGTATCGGTGCCAGCGATATCCACGGTTCTCTGACCTACCATCAGCAACAGCCGCGGCCGCTGTTAACCGGCGCACTGGAGTCACGTCAGCTGCGCATGGCCGATCTGGGTCCGCTGATTGGCGTAGAGTCGGGGAAAGGCAGTGCAAAAACTGCCCGTGAGAAGGCCCGACGCGGCGATGCCACAGTACAGCCTGCCGGCAAGGTGTTGCCGCACGATAAATTCGACAGCAAAAGCTGGCGCACGATGGATGCCGACATTCGCTTTAGCGGTAAACGCATCGAGCACAGCAGTGCGCTGCCGTTAAGCGATATGTCCACCCATCTGCGGCTGAAAAATGGCGATCTGCGTCTCGATCCGCTGCGCTTTGGTATCGCCGGTGGCAATCTGAATGCCACGGTGCATTTGCAGGGCGATAAAACGCCGCTACAGGGGCAGGTGGATATGCATGTACGCGGGCTGAAACTGCGCCAGCTGTTCCCGGCTGTGCAGGCGATGCAGGGCGCGTTAGGCCAGCTGAATGGCGATGCCAGCCTGAGTGGACGCGGTAACTCGGTGGCTGATTTGCTGGCAACCAGCAATGGTTCTCTGAAGCTGCTGGTGAATGACGGGGTGATCAGCCGCAGCCTGATGGAAATTGTTGGTCTGAACGTGGGGAATTATGTGGTCGGCAAACTGTTCGGCGACGATGAGGTAAAAATTAACTGTGCGGCGGCCAGTCTGCAGGTAACGCACGGACTGGCAGAATCAAAACTGTTTGTCTTTGATACCGCAAATGCGCTGATCAATATCAGTGGTAACGTGAATCTGGCGCGGGAGCAGCTGGATCTACTGATCAATCCGGAAAGTAAAGGGATGCGTGTCTTTACGCTGCGTTCGCCGCTGTATGTGCAGGGCTCCTTTAAGAACCCAGATGCAGGGGTAAAAGCGGGGCCGTTAATTGCCCGCGGCGTGGCTGCCGTGGCACTGGGAACCGTAGTGGGACCTGCCGCTGCGCTGCTGGCGCTGGTCTCCCCCAGCGATAATGAGACTAATCAGTGTACTAAGGTGCTGCAGCAGTTGAAGGGTAAGTAAGCGTGGGTTAAGGATAGTAAGTGACGGAGGCTTTGCCTCCGTCAACCGAGTAGCTGGCTGTGGGAACCGAGCCTCAGTCTTGAACTCAACTCAACAGCGACCGGTCGCGGGTTTCTTTGTACAGCAGCAGTGCAATCAGCGTCAGGCTGGCCATTGCGGCCAGGTAAACACCGACCCAGAACAGGCCGTAAGTGTGTGCTAACCAGGTGGCAATATAGGGGGCGACTGACGCCCCGAGAATCGATGCCAGATTGTAGGAAAACGAAGCCCCGGTATAACGTACAGCAGTAGGAAACAGCTCAGGTAACAGCGCGCCCATCGGGCCGAAGGTCAGCCCCATAATACTCAGGCCTACCAGCAGAAACAGCATAATCATCGTCTGCTTACCTGAGCCGAGCAGTGACGGAAAAATCAGGGCAAAGGCGATAATTCCCAGGGTGATCACAATCATGGTTTTGCGCCGGCCAAAGCGATCTGCCAGCATGCCAGCCAGTGGCACCATCACGCCAAAACCAATCACTGCCATCATCAGCATCCACAGAAAGCTGTTGCGTGGAATACCCAGACCGCCAGGGGCGGGCGTGGTGCCATAGGTCATGGAGTACACGGTCATAATATAAAACAGGGTATAGGTGGCCAGCATAATAAAGGTGCCGATTATCGTGGTGCCCAGGTGGTCGCGTAACAGCGTGCCGATGGGGATTTTAACCTGTTTATTTTCCTGCTGAACTTTGGCAAAAGCCGGGGATTCCTGCAGCGAAACGCGCACATACAGCCCGATCAGCACCAGCACCGCCGACAGAATAAACGGCAGACGCCAGCCCCAGCTCATAAACTGTTCATCGGTCTGCAGCCAGGAGAGCAGCAGGAAGGTGCCGTTGGCAAAAAAGAAGCCGATAGGCGCACCCAGCTGTGGGAAAGAACCATACAGCGCGCGCTTTCTGGCGGGGGCATTCTCGGTTGCCAGCAGTGCCGCACCGCCCCATTCACCGCCCAGCCCCAGTCCCTGACCAAAACGGGCCAGCGCCAGCAGCAGCGGCGCCAGCACGCCAATGGTTTCATAACCGGGCAGCAAACCAATCACCACGGTGGAAATCCCCATGGTCAGCAGCGAGGCAACCAGCGTCACTTTGCGGCCAGCACGATCGCCAAAGTGACCAAACAGGGCAGAACCGATAGGGCGGGCGACAAAGGCGATGGCAAAAGTCGCCAGAGACTGAAGTGTGGCAACGGTAGCATCCCCCTGCGGAAAGAAAATATGGGGAAATACAATCACCGCGGCGGTGGCATAAATGTAAAAGTCGAAGAATTCGATAGCCGTACCGACCAGCGAGGCAATAACCACTTTACCGCGTGAATTAACGGGAACGCTGTCAGGGGGGGAGGCGATGGAAGCGTGCATATGTTTTTCTTATTTTAATTGAATGTGTCTGAAATCTTACGCACAGCCCCCGGTGCATTCAATGGCGAAACAACCCATCGCGGCATCTGCGTTCGGTGGAAAAAAGGATCAGTTGTCACAGCGGGTTTTGGCAGCGCAATGCATGCGGTGAGCGGATTATCTATAGTGATATTCACTGGTAAACGGCGAAATAAAAGTATCAGCCTGAACACGGTGCAATAACCTGACAGGAGCAATCCGGACCGTGCCTGGCCGTAGTCAGGACAGATAATCGCGCACCTGTTGTAGAACTGTTTATTAAGTGAACGGCTACAGGTTTGTGAAATATTCTGTTTAAATTGATTAGAATCAGAGGAATAAGTGATTTTTTTTAAAAAAAATGAACATTGCAGCAGTCATTTACAATATTTTTCGGGCGAATTAGAATCCCGTCACTTTCTTAAATGGAGTCTGATGTCATTGGACAGTTATTTTTTATTCTTAATCTGTTAAGGCTGGCTCACTCCCTTTGTTGTGTTGCCTGCCGCAAAACGGCGGGCGGCGTCTCTTCTTCATATCTGGACTGACCCATCCCGTATTGATATCTCCCTGCTGCTGGCTGATGGCCGAACGGGAATATACCACGCATAACCATAAGGAATCTGTGATGAAAGAACCTCCGTCACGGGTGAGGTGGTGGTGGCAGTCAGAAGTGCAGAACTGAAACCGGTGCCGCGGGTATCACTTCCCCCCGCCCGGCAGAACTTTCCTGCTTACTGCTGCCGGCGCTCCCTCCCTGTTGAATCCGTCAATCTGACCGTTTTTTGATAGCAGGAATATTTTCCTGCGTATGAACACCGTTGATTCAAGGAGCTGGCACATGAAAATGCATCATGCCAACCTGAAAAAAGCCCGTGCTCTGGCAATTGCCAGCGCGGCCAGCCTGTCTCCGGACAGCGCGCTGATCCAACTGAATACCCGACTGACTGGTCTGACCCACGAAGAGGCAGAGCAACGTCTGCAGCTGCATGGTGCCAATCAGATCGCCAGTGAACGCGCCCCTGCAGCGCCGATCCAGCTGGTGATGGCGTTTAACAACCCCTTTATCTGGGTACTGATGGTGCTGGCTGCGGTCAGTTTTTTCACCGACTATCTGCTGCCGTTAAATAAGGGCGAAGAAACCGATCTTACCGGCGTCAGCATTATGCTGGTGATGGTGGCGCTTAGCGGGCTGCTGCGTTTCTGGCAGGAGTACCGCACCAATAAAGCGGCAGAAGCGCTGATTTCGCTGGTGCGTACCCGTGCCACCGTGCTGCGTCACCGTGACGGCGTGGCTGCAGAGCCGCAGGAGATCCTGCTGAGCGAGCTGGTGCCGGGCGATATTGTGCAGCTGTCAGCAGGCGATTTGATCCCGGCTGACGTGCGGCTGGTCAGCTCGCAGAACCTGCTGGTCAGTCAGAGCGCGCTTAGCGGCGAGGCGCTGCCGGTCGAAAAATATGCCAGCCATCATCAAAGCCGGCAGCCGCCGGCTGATGATGAAAATTTACTCAGCCAGCCGGGGATCTGTCTGATGGGCACCAGCGTCGCCAGCGGCAGCGCTACGGCGGTAGTGGTGGCAACGGGTGACAGCACCTGGTTTGGTTCGCTGGCGACCTCACTGCTGGGTAAACATCCGCAGACGGCGTTTGACCGTGGCGTTAACAGCGTCAGTTGGCTGCTAATCCGCTTTATGATGGTGATGGTACCGGTAGTTCTGCTGGTGAATGGCTACAGCAAAGGTGACTGGAGTGATGCGCTGCTGTTTGCGCTGGCGATAGCTGTCGGTCTGACGCCGGAAATGCTGCCAATGATTGTCAGCTCCAATCTGGCAAAAGGCGCGATAACCCTGGCGCGGCGTAAAGTGGTGGTAAAAAGGCTGAATGCCATCCAGAACTTCGGCGCGATGAACGTGCTCTGTAGTGATAAAACCGGCACCCTGACCCAGGATCGCATTATTCTGGCACGCCACTGCAACCTGCGTAACAACTACGATGAGCGGGTTCTGCAGCTGGCCTGGCTGAACAGCCGCCATCAGAGCGGAGTTAAAAACCTGATCGATAAGGCTGTTCTCTGGTTTGGCCAGGACAATCCGGCAATAACGGGTTTAGGGGAGTACCACAAATGCGATGAACTGCCGTTTGATTTTGAACGCCGCCGCTTATCGGTTCTGCTGGTCGATCCTCAACAGCAGCCACTGCTGATCTGCAAAGGGGCGGTGGAAGAGATGCTGGCAGTCTCCGCATTCTGGCTGGATGGCGATCGGCACTGTCCGCTGGATGACGCTACCCGGGCGCGCCTGCGTCAGCAGGCAGAGCAGTATAATCAGCAGGGATACCGGGTGCTGCTGGTAGCATTAAGACGCTTTGATGGTCGCGCGGCAGATCTGCCGCTGAGCGCGGCGGATGAGGCGGATCTGACTATTGCCGGGCTGCTCACCTTTCTCGATCCGCCGAAAGAAGATGCGCGTCTGGCGATTGCCGCGCTGCATGAAAATGGCGTGGCGGTAAAGGTGCTGACCGGTGATAACGCGATTGTCACCAGTAAAATCTGCCGTGATGTGGGGATGGAAACCGGGGAACCACTGTGCGGCAGCGAAATCAGCCAGCTGGATGACCAGCAGCTGGCGTTGCTGGTGGAGCAGAGAACCCTGTTTTGCCGTCTGACGCCGCAGCAGAAAACCCGGGTGGTGCAGGCGCTGCAGGGGAACGGGCATACGGTGGGCTTTCTCGGTGACGGCATTAATGATGCGCCGGCGCTGCGGGCGGCCGATATCGGCATTTCGGTGGACAGTGCGGCGGATATTGCCAAAGAGTCGGCAGATATTATTCTGCTGGAAAAAAGCCTGCTGGTGTTGGAGAAGGGGGTGATCACCGGACGGGAAACCTTTGGCAATATCATCAAGTACCTGAATATGACTGCCAGCTCCAACTTCGGTAACGTGTTTTCAGTGTTGGTTGCCAGCGCGTTTATCCCTTTTTTACCGATGATGGCCATCCATCTGCTGTTGCAGAACCTGTTGTACGATCTGTCACAGCTGGCGCTGCCGTGGGACAAAATGGATCAGTCGTTTCTGCGTAAACCCCGGCGCTGGGATGCAAAGAATATTGGCCGTTTTATGCTGTGGATCGGCCCGACCTCATCCATCTTTGATATGACCACTTTCTGGCTGATGTGGACGGTATTTTCTGCTAACAGTGTCGATCATCAGGCCCTGTTCCAGTCAGGCTGGTTTGTTGAGGGGCTACTGTCGCAGACGCTGGTAGTGCATATGCTGCGCACCCGCAAAATCCCGTTTATTCAGAGCAGGGCAGCATTACCGGTGATGCTGACCACCCTGCTGGTGATGGTCTTGGGGGTGCTAATTCCGTTCTCTTCGCTGGGTGAAGCGATTGGACTGGTGCCGCTGCCCTGGAGTTATTTCCCGTGGCTGCTGGCAACCCTGCTGGGCTACTGCCTGCTGACCCAGGGCGTGAAGCGTCTGTATATCCGTCGTTTTGGTCAGTGGTTCTGAGGAGAGGTTATGAAATCAAATAAGGAAACCACCGCGATCCTGTTCTATTTTATTGGACTGGTGATTTTTTCCTGCGGGCTGTTGATGATCTTCAGTGAATAATCGTCGCGGTCGCAGCACAGGACGCGCTGCGACTGCGCCGTTACGGGTGAATATAGCGGCGATAAATAAAACGCAGCAGGTAATATTCCAGCACGCCTAACAGCAGAAACCACAGGCAGAACACCAGGGTATACAGCTGGTTGGTATCTTCCAGATGGAAGGTGGCGATCAGCTTTTGGGTCAGTGCCAGGCCAAACCAGGGCGCAGGCAGCAGCAGCGCGGAAAGGAAGGCTAGCAGCAGGCTGCCCATCGGCATCAGAAAGAATTCGTAAGAGTTTTTCATATCAGTTTCGCTGGCGACCAGGGTCAGGTGTCGGATAGCGATATTTTCCGTTATTCATCAGGCAGGTGCAATAAGAGGTTTAAAGCCCATCAGTACGGAAAGGTACCATAAGAAGGTAATTGACTGTTAAAAATCTATTCAAGAACCTTCTAAGGTACCATTTCGTACATCTGGTCTTCAGTTGCCTTCTTCCAGAGAGGCTACAGTTTTCTGTCGAACCAGACGAAGAAAATCGGTAGCCGTGGTTCCCCACAGTTCCGGCGCAAACTCATCACCGAAAAGATCCCTGGAGGCCAGTTCCAGATCGGCGCTTTCTTCAGTCAACCGATCAATATCAGCAATCAGACCATATTTACCGATGCTATGCGCATCGTGAAGAAATGCATTTATTTTGGGTTCTATTTCATCGCTGTCATCAATAAGGTCGTAATCCTGACCGAAATAGATGGTGATAAAACAGCCCAGCTCATTGAGATTTAATCTTTGCATTACTAAACCTTTGGAAATGCGGTCAGGACAAAGTAGGGCTTGCCATTCCACTGTTCAAACTTAAGAACAATGCGTACCTGATAGCAAGAGATTATCTGCGCTGAACTCTGCCGTACCAGGATACCGGTTCCTTTCTTCCTGAATTTTTTATTATACCAGTGTTAGTCTGACTCGGCAGATAAATAAAAAATGGCACAGGTTGTCGCATTATTTCATACGGGGTCTAAATGAATTGCAAACTCAGAAATAAGGAGAGAAGGCATTAGATTTGCGTCAATATGGCATATTATAATATGCTATGGTTCAATAGTTATGTGTTAGCATAAAAAATATCTAACTGGTTGAGATAAAAAGAGCAATATTGAAATAACTGAAACTGGCTTCAATGCGTTCTGTGACGCCTATGCGAGTGGTGCAGTCCACTTCAGGCATTCTCAACTATATCGTGATTTGCTTTTTCATATTCATTTTTCCTGAAAAAAACATCGTCGCTTCACTTATGTAACTTTGAATGAAAGTGAAGAAATTATAGCCATGTGTGTGTTTTTTTTTCCCTGGAAAAAGGAACCAATGATGTTGGGTGGTTTGTTCGGAATGACTAAAGAGGTAAAGGAATAGGTAAAAAGACAGTAGAAAGAGCCTTCAGCGAGTTCAAAAATGGGGTTAAGAGCGCCGGAGCCAGAGAGGTTATCATTGGTGCAACAATTGACGAGGGCAATACACCTTCAATTAATTACGCCCGGAAGAAATTTATTGGAGGCGAGGAAATAATTAAAAAAGACGATGGAACCACTATCTACTCATATCTTCATCAGTTTTCTCTCTGGTAAGCAGATATATAATATAAATAACGGTCCCCATAATGACGGATCGCATCACTTTGAATATTGAGTAGGGCCCGGCACCTGTCTTTTTCTGTTAGATTAATTCAGCATCATCCTTGATTCTTTCACCCTTTCTGACGGAAAACGCGCCACTGAGATAGCTTTCGTTAAAAAGTATAGCTTGTGCTATATTTAAATCCATGATTTTATTGTCTTTTTTTTATCATATTAGCGTGATAGGATGCCTCACAACTTAACGGATTCAGGGATGGTAAGATCGCCTGAACCTGTGTTTTAACCCTTTACTGATAACCTCGCGCGCTGCGCGGGATAAATCCTATGAACCTTTATGCAACCCTGATTCTGGCTTTTGGTATGTCGATGGATGCATTTGCCGCTGCGATTGGCAAAGGCACCAGTATGCACCGCCCAGGCCTGAAAGAAGCACTGCGTACCGGCCTGATTTTCGGTGCGATTGAGGCGTTGACCCCGCTGATTGGTTGGGCGATCGGTCAGGCAGCCACGAAATATGTGATGGCCTGGGATCACTGGCTGGCCTTTGTCCTGCTGGCCTTCCTCGGCGGGCGCATGATCCTCGAAGGGCTGCGTAAAAAAGACCAACAGCCGGAAATCATTCAGCGTCATGGTTTCTGGTTGCTGGCCTGCACTGCCGTTGCCACCAGTCTGGATGCGCTGGCTGTCGGGGTCGGACTGGCCTTCCTGCAGGTCAATATTGTCACTACCGCGCTGGCCATTGGTGCATCCACCCTGATTATGACCACACTCGGTGTGCTGCTCGGGCGTTTCCTCGGACCGGTGATGGGCAAATGGGCCGAAATCTTTGGCGGCGTGGTGCTGATTGGGATTGGCAGCAGTATTCTGATTGAACACCTCGGGCTGCTGAGCTGATTTTTTCCTTTCGGCTGGTATGACTGCCAGCCACGCAACATTCCTTAGAGCCTGGCCCATTAGGCTATTTTATTCGTTATTTTGAACCAGGGTCATGCTCAGAATCCTCACGTACTTCGTGTACGCTGCGGTTCCTGCGCGCTGTCCGTGTTCAAACTAACTTCAACAATGGCACCTAATGGGACAGGCTCTTAATCTGCAACGCTCTCTCTGGTTTTTGCCCGCTACACTATGATCTTTTTATGTTTTTTCCTTCATGATAACCGTTTTTTCACCGCGAAAATGAATCAATTTTTAATGCTTTAAGGTTTAAAAAAAGAGGTATCGGCATTTAGCGAATTGATTATGATTACGCTGGAATGCGCTGCGGAAATAAGCAGATCCGTTACAACGGTCAGTCGGCGAATTAATTAACGCAGGGATAGTTAATAATATAACTGATAAAGGGATTGGTATTTGTTATGGGAAAAATTAGCGTTGTATTGATGGGAATAATATTTACATTGCCTGTACTGGCTGACGATGCTTTGGGTTCTGAAACCCGGCGAGTAAAAACGGGTCTGACAACCGGCTGGCTGGGCGCTAAGTCCGGGGAGTATGTTTACGATCCAGACAGTGATAAAAAAATAAGTGAATTACAGTGGAAGGTAAATAATGCGCCGATCATTCAGGGTGATATTTCCTGGGATGCATTGAGCTGGCTAACGTTAGGTGCCCGAGGCTGGACAACGCTTAGCCACAGCGGTGGTTATATGGATGACTATGACTGGTTAACCCCCGGACAGTCGGGCTGGAGTCACTGGTCAACACATCCCAACACGCGCCTGAACTATGGCAATGAATTTGATCTGAGCGCGACCGGCTGGCTGCTAAATAGCGGGCAATATGCCCTTGGGGCCGTGGTGGGATATCAGCAAACCCGGTTCAGCTGGCGGGCGGATGGAGGTAGCTTTTCCTACTATAATGGTGAAGTCACGGGGGAATTTCCTCGCGATGCACCTGGTATTGCTTATCGTCAGAAATTCAGTACCCCTTATATGGGCATAGCCGGGCTGTACCGCCAGGGTAATTTTGAGTTGAGCGGGCTTATTAAATTCAGCCCCTGGGGCATGGGGAGCAATAATGACGAACATTATGCCCGTGATCTGACGTTTCGTGATTCTACATCGCATTCACGTTATTACTCCGCCACGCTGGATGCCGGGTATTACCTGTCGGCAAACGCCAAAGTGTACACCCGGCTGAATTACAGTCGATATAGTGAAGGGAAGGGTGGCATGGAGGTTATCGACCACGCCGAAGGTGTCACTGATTATTCAGGTGGCAATACTGCAGGGAGTGCTAACGGGTATTACACCGTCTCTGCCGGACTGCAGTACCGTTTCTGACTGTGCGCTGACCTCTGTTCAGGAGGTCAGCAAAGCGCGCAACTTCTCTAAATCACCCCGTGCAACGTCCAGTTCGGCGGCAAACTTATCGTCGGACTGCAGCGGCTGACGGAACAGCGTCAGCAGCAGCTGTGAACCGCTTTCGTTGGCCACAATGCGCATCGGCACAAAGATTTCTTTGCTGTAACCGCCGTTAATATAAAAATCCATAATGCACCACGGATTATGCTCACTGAAGCGCACTTTGACCGGGCCGCCAGCGCCGTTGCCCTGCCAGCGATCGCCATCAGGCTGGAGCTCACCCTGATTCAGAGCTGACAGCCATTTAGGAAAATACGCCGGTTGCCAGATAGTTTCGTACAGATCGACCCAGTTACGCGGGATAGCAACACTCAGAGTGTGTGAGGACAGCATACAACCTCCATTTCAGGCCAGACTCTGCCGAGTCAGCCACGTTTTAAGAATGAAATCTACCGGTTTACAGTCTGGCCTATTGGCCGGGTTTAATCACTATTTTGCTTCACAACCTGAATAATAAATCAGCAAACTGACACGCATTTTTATACTTTTTTTATATCGGATTGCTGGATTTTTACATCAACTTTGCACCCGGCTCACAATAATAGCCCAATGATCAAACGCCTGTGGAGGTGTGCTGTGAGCATCGGGATAATTGCCGGCATTGTGCTGGTATTTTTATTGTTAGTTTATCTGGTGTATGCCCTGCTAAATGCGGAGGTACTGTAATGGCGTCTTCGGCACTGTTACTGACAGCCAGCTATCTGTTGATATTGCTGCTGCTGGCGCGGCCACTGGGTAAAGGGCTGGCAGGGATGGTCGCGGATCGGCCGTTCAGGGGGATGGCCACGATTGAAGCGGGTCTGTGGCGGCTGGGAGGAATAAGCAGCACGGGTATGCGCTGGCCGCAGTATTTGCTGGCGATCCTGCTGTTTAATACCGCCGGACTGCTGTTGCTGCTGTTGATCCTGATGAATCAGGGGCATCTGCCGCTCAATCCGCAGGGGCTGCCCGGCCTGAGCTGGGATCTGGCGTTGAATACCGCCATCAGCTTTGTCACCAACACCGACTGGCAGGCGTATGCCGGGGAAACCACCCTGAGCTACTTCAGTCAGATGCTGGGGCTGACGGTGCAAAACTTTTTATCTGCCGCCAGCGGTATTGCCGTGGCGTTTGCGCTGATGCGCGGCTTTGCCCGACGCGAGCAGCAGGATTTAGGTAATGCCTGGCGCGATCTCACCCGCATTACACTCTGGCTGCTGCTGCCGCTCTCGCTGCTGCTGGCGCTGCTGATGGTCAGCCAGGGTACGCTGCAAAATCTGAGTGCTTATCAGGATGTCACCACCCTGGAGGGGCTAAAACAGACCCTGCCGATGGGGCCGGTGGCATCGCAGGAAGCGATAAAAATGCTCGGCACCAACGGTGGTGGCTTCTTTAATGCCAACTCGGCCCATCCATTTGAAAACCCCACTGCATTAACCAATTATCTGCAAATGCTGGCGATCTTTTTGATCCCGGCAGCCCTGTGTTTCACCTTTGGTGACGTGGTACGCGACCGTCGTCAGGGCCATGCGCTGTTGTGGACCATGAGCCTGATCTTTATCGCGGCGGTAGCGGCGGTAATGTGGGCGGAATGGCGCGGGAACCCGCATTTTCTCAGCCTGGGGGCAGACAACGCGGCCAATATGGAAGGCAAAGAAACCCGCTTTGGGGTGCTTAACTCCAGCCTGTTTGCGGTGATCACCACCGCCGCCTCCTGCGGTGCGGTAAACGCTATGCATGACTCGTTTACTGCACTGGGCGGTATGGTGCCCATGTGGCTGATGCAGATCGGGGAAGTGGTGTTTGGCGGCGTCGGCTCCGGGCTGTATGGCATGCTGCTGTTTGTCCTGCTGGCGGTGTTTATTGCCGGGCTGATGATCGGGCGCTCGCCAGAATATCTGGGGAAAAAAATCGAGGTGTGGGAAATCAAAATGACCGCACTGGCGATCCTGGTGACGCCAACCCTGGTCTTACTGGGCACCGCGCTGGTGATGATGCTCCCCGCCGGACGCAGCGCCATGCTCAACCCCGGACCACACGGGTTTTCGGAAGTGCTGTATGCGCTGTCATCGGCGGCTAACAACAACGGCAGTGCCTTTGGCGGCCTGAACGGCAGTACGCCATTCTGGAACCTGCTGCTGGGCTTCTGCATGCTGGCAGGGCGCTTTAGCATTATGGTGCCGGTGCTGGCCATCGCCGGTTCACTGGTGAAGAAAAAAATACAGCCGGCGGGCAATGGCACCCTGCCAACCTCGGGCGCGCTGTTTGTTGTGCTGCTGATGGGTATTGTGCTGCTGGTGGGGGCATTGACCTTTATTCCGGCACTGGCACTGGGGCCGGTGGTTGAGCACCTGCACATGTTCACAGAGGGGAATACGTTATGAGTCGTCATCAACAGACGCTGTTTGAGGGCGTCTCCATTCGTGGTGTGCTGATCGACGCGCTGAAAAAGCTCGACCCGCGTATCCAGTGGCGTAATCCGGTGATGTTTGTAGTCTGGCTGGGCAGCGTGCTGTTGACGCTGCTGGCGCTGGCGATGGCCGCTGGTCAGACGGCCGGCTCGGCGGGCTTTACCGCCGCTATTGCGGTCTGGCTGTGGTTTACCGTGCTGTTTGCCAATATGGCCGAAGCGCTGGCGGAAGGGCGCAGCAAAGCCCAGGCCGGCAGCCTGAAAGGCATTGCCAAAACCAGCATGGCGAAAAAGCTGACGGAAGCGCGCTACGGTGCCAGCCATCAGCCGGTGGTGGCCGACAGCCTGCGTAAAGGAGACTGGGTGCTGGTGGAAGCCGGGGATATTATCCCCTGCGATGGCGAGGTACTGGCAGGCGGAGCATCGGTGGATGAAAGTGCGATCACCGGTGAATCCGCACCGGTGATCCGCGAATCCGGTGGCGATTTCTCGTCGGTTACCGGCGGTACCCGCATTCTGTCCGACTGGCTGGTGGTGCAGTGCAGCGTGGATCCCGGCGAAACTTTCCTCGACCGGATGATCGCCATGGTGGAAGGTGCGCAGCGCCGTAAAACCCCCAATGAAATCGCGCTGACCATCCTGCTGCTCTCGCTGACCATTGTCTTTCTGCTGGCCACAGCCACGCTGTATCCATTCTCTGCCTGGGGTGGCAGTGCGGTCAGCATCACCATCCTGGTGGCGCTGCTGGTGTGCCTGATCCCCACTACCATTGGCGGACTGCTGTCTGCTATTGGCGTGGCGGGGATGAGCCGGATGCTGGCCGCCAACGTGATTGCCACCAGCGGGCGGGCGGTGGAAGCCGCCGGGGATGTGGATGTGCTGCTGCTGGATAAAACCGGCACCATCACCCTGGGTAACCGCCAGGCCAGCCAGTTTCTATCTGCGGCGGGGGTCAGCGAAGAGCAGCTGGCCAATGCGGCTCAGCTGGCCTCGCTGGCCGATGAAACCCCGGAAGGGCGCAGCATTGTGGTGCTGGCGAAGCAGAAATTTAATCTGCGTGAGCGCGATTTAAACGCCACCGGCGCCACCTTTATTCCGTTCTCGGCACAAACCCGGATGAGCGGCGTTAACGTGCAGCAGCGGGCGATCCGCAAAGGCGCGGCGGATGCGGTGCGGCGTCATGTGGAAAGTAACGGTGGCCAGTTTCCTGCGGAAGTTAACGGCCTGGTCGAGCAGGTGGCGCGTGCCGGCGGTACGCCGCTGGTGGTGTGTGACGGTGCCCGGGTGCTGGGGGTCGTCGCGCTGAAAGATATTGTCAAAGGCGGGATCAAAGAGCGCTTTGCCGAGCTGCGTAAGCTGGGAATTAAAACCGTGATGATCACCGGCGATAACCGGCTGACGGCAGCGGCGATTGCCGCCGAAGCGGGGGTCGATGATTTTCTGCCGGAAGCCACGCCGGAAGCTAAGCTGGCGCTGATCCGCCAGTATCAGGAAGAGGGGCGGCTGGTGGCGATGACAGGAGACGGTACCAACGATGCTCCGGCCCTGGCGCAGGCGGATGTGGCAGTGGCAATGAACTCCGGTACCCAGGCGGCGAAAGAGGCGGGCAATATGGTCGATCTCGACTCCAACCCCACCAAGCTGCTGGAAGTGGTGCATATCGGTAAGCAAATGCTGATGACCCGGGGATCGCTGACCACCTTCAGTATTGCCAACGACGTTGCCAAATATTTTGCCATTATCCCGGCGGCCTTTGCCGCCAGCTACCCGGCGCTTAACCGGCTGAACGTGATGGGACTGCACTCGCCGGATTCGGCGATCCTGTCGGCGGTGATCTTTAATGCGTTGGTGATTGTGCTGCTGATCCCGCTGGCGCTGAAGGGGGTCAGCTACCGGGCGTTGGGGGCGGCGGCGCTGCTGCGGCGTAACCTGTGGCTGTACGGTGTCGGGGGGCTGGTGGTGCCCTTCGTAGGGATTAAACTGATTGATATGCTGCTGACCGTATGCGGTCTGGCGTAAGGGGAATGATGATGATGAGTCAATTACGTCCTGCATTACGGTTACTGTTGCTGCTGACGCTGGTCACCGGGTTACTCTATCCTTTACTGACAACCCTGCTGGCACAGTGGTGGTTTCCGCAGCAGGCTAACGGTTCACTGTCGTGGCAGCAGGGGCAGCCGCGCGGCTCGGCGCTGATCGGCCAGAACTTTACCCGCGCCGACTATTTCCAGGGACGTCCGTCGGCAACGGCTGACCATCCTTATAATGCGCTGGCATCATCCGGCAGCAATCTGGCGGGCAGCAATCCGGCGCTCGACCAGGCGGTGAGCCAGCGCGTAACGGCGCTGCGCGCCGCCAACTCGCAGGCTTCAGCTGTTGTGCCGGTGGAGCTGGTCACTGCGTCAGCCAGCGGGCTTGATCCGCAGATTTCACCGCAGGCGGCTCTGTGGCAGGCGGCGCGGGTGGCGCAGGCGCGCCAGCTGCCGCTGTCGGAGGTCACCGGATTAATCGCTGCGAATACCACCACGCCATGGCCCGGTTTTATCGGGGAACCGGTGGTGAACGTGCTGCAGCTAAATATGGCGCTGGATAAACTGATTACGCATTAACCCCCAACAGCGGAACGCTTATGAATGATGAACTGCAACGACCCGATCCTGACGCCCTGCTGCGTCAGGCGCAGGAAAGCCAGCGCGGCAAGCTGAAAATCTATTTTGGTGCCTGTGCCGGGGTGGGAAAAACCTGGTCGATGTTGCAGGAAGCGCGCCGCCTGCGCGCTCAGGGGCTGGAAGTGCTGGTGGGGGTGGTGGAAACCCATCAGCGCGCGGACACCGCGGCGCTGCTGGACGGTCTGACGCTGTTACCGAAATGCAGCTTCGGACGGCAGCAGGAATTTGATCTGGACGCCGCGCTGGCGCGCCATCCGGCGGTTATCCTGATTGATGAACTGGCGCACAGCAACGTGCGCGGAGCCCGTCATCCCAAGCGCTGGCAGGATATTGAAGAACTGCTGGACGCCGGGATCGACGTGATGACCACGGTTAACGTGCAGCATCTGGAAAGCCTGAATGATGTGGTGGGCGGCGTAACCGGTATCCGGGTGCGCGAAACCGTGCCCGATCCTTTCTTCGACGGCGCTGATGAAGTGGTGCTGGTGGATCTGCCGCCGGACGATCTGCGCCAGCGACTGAAAGAAGGCAAAGTCTATATCGGTGAAAATGCCGAACGGGCAATCGAAAACTTCTTCCGCAAAGGCAACCTGATCGCCCTGCGTGAGCTGGCGCTGCGGCGCACCGCCGATCGGGTCGATGAGCAGATGCGCGCCTGGCGTGATACTCAGGGGCGGGAAAAGGTCTGGCATACCCGTGACGCTATTCTGCTGTGCATTGGCGATAACAGCGGCAGTGAAAAGCTGGTGCGCGGCGCGGCTGGCCGCCCGGCTCGACTGCGTCTGGCATGCGGTGTATGTGGAAACCCCGCGTTTGTACCGGCTGTCGGAAACCCGGCGGCGCGGCGTGCTGCGTACTCTGCAGCTGGCGCAGGAACTGGGGGCGGAAACCGCCACGCTGTCCGATCCGAGCGAAGAAACCGCGCTGTTGCGCTACGCGCGCGCTCACAATCTCGGCAAGCTGATCACCGGTCGCCGCCCAGGCCGCCGCTGGTGGCATCCCGGCTTTGCCGATCGCCTGGGGCGGCTGGCACCGGATCTGGATATTCTGATTATCGCGCTGGACGAACCGCCACCGGATATCGGCAGCTCGTTGGCGCAGCGGCTGAATAATCAGGATGGCAAATGGCGAGCGCAGCTGCGCGGCTGCGCGGCGGCGTTCGGACTCTGTGCGCTGGTGACGCTGGCCGGGCACTGGCTGCTGCCAGGGGTGGACTCGGCCAATCTGGTGATGATTTATCTGCTGGCGGTGGTGATTGTCGCGTTGCGCTACGGGCGCTGGCCGTCGGTGGTGGCAACCCTGCTGAATATTGTTGCCTTTGACCTGGTGTTTATTGCGCCCACCGGCACCATGGCGGTGTCAGATGTGCAGTACCTGATGACCTTTGGCGTGATGCTGTCGGTGGGGATTATCGTCGGTAATCTGACCGCCGGGGTGCGCTATCAGGCGCGGGTGGCGCGTTATCGCGAACAGCGCGCGCATCATCTGTACGAAATGGCCCGCTCCCTCAGCCGTGCGCTCAGCCAGCGCGATATTGCTGCCACCGTTCAGCGCAGCGTGGAAAGTACCCTGCAGGCGCGGGGCGATCTCTATCTGCCGGATGACGGCGGTGAGCTGGTGGTGACCGGAGAAGCCCACCTCAGTGCGCTGCCGGATCGGGCGATTGCCCGCTGGAGCTTCGATAAGGGGCAGCCGGCCGGAGCCGGTACCGATACCTTACCCGGCGTGCCCTGGCAGATGCTGCCGTTGAAAAGTGGCAGTGAAACCCTGGGACTGCTGATCCTGGAGCCGCTGAACCTGCGCCAGCTGATGATCCCGGAGCAGCAGCGGCTGGTGGAGACCTTTACCGTACTGATTGCCAATGCGCTGGAGCGTATGGCGCTCAGCCAGCGCGAAGCGGTGGCGCGGCTGGCCGCCGAACGCGAGCAGCTGCGTAACGCACTGTTGGCGGCGTTGTCCCATGATTTGCGTACCCCGCTGACGGTGCTGTTTGGTCAGGCGGAGATCCTGACTCTTGACCTGGCCAGTGAAGGTTCGGCACATGCTCCCCAGGCCAGCGCGCTGCGTGAGCAGACGCTGAATACTATCCGGCTGGTGAATAATCTGCTGGATATGGCGCGCCTACAGTCCGGCGGCTTCGAGCTGCGACGTGAATGGATGGCGCTGGATGAACTGATTGGCAGTACGCTGCGCATGATGGCAGCGACGCTGAACGGGCGTGAAATCCGGCTGGATTTGCCGTCAGAACTGCTGATCATCGACGTGGATGGCCCCCTGATGGAGCGGGTACTAAGTAACCTGCTGGAGAATGCACTAAAATATGCAGGGTCAGACGCAGAAATTGGTATTCGCGTAACTCAGCCGCAGCCGCAGACCATGCAACTGGAAGTGTGGGATAACGGGCCGGGGATCGCCAGCGGGCAGGAACAGCTGATTTTTGAGAAGTTTTCGCGCGGCAGTAAAGCCGCCTCTGTCCCCGGAGTGGGGCTGGGGCTGGCCATCTGCCAGGCGATTGTCAGCCTGCACGGTGGTCATATCCACGGGGAAAATCGTCCCGAAGGCGGTGCGCGTTTTATCATCATTCTGCCGCTGACTCCGCCGCCACAAATGGCCGATTACCCGTCACATTAGGTGCTGAACTGCCCGGACAGCAGCACCTCTGCTGTGGTAGCGCGGGTCTGATATCGCACCGAAAATGAGGTTTGCTATGCCCTGGCACCGTTTTGAAAAGATGATTGATATTTTCCGCGAGGCACCTGCGGACGCGCCGCCTGATGGCGTCTGGCGATTTTACCTGTTTTATCTGCGCCAGGTGTGGCCGAGCTTTGCGCTGCTGCTGGTGGTGGGGCTGATTGCTTCGCTGATTGAGGTGGCGCTGTTTCGTTACCTCAGCCGGATTATTGATATGGTTAACGCTTCGTCTGCTGCCCTGTTCTTCCACGAACATGCGGGCGAGCTGCTGTGGATGGCGGTGGTGGCGCTGCTGCTGCGGCCATTATTTATCGGACTGCACGATCTGTTGGTTCATCAGACGATCAACCCCGGTATGACCAGCATGATCCGCTGGCAGAACCATAACTACCTGCTGCGTCAGAGCCTGAGCTTTTTCCAGAACGACTTTGCCGGACGGTTGGCGCAGCGCATCATGCAAACCGGCAGTGCGCTGCGCGATTCTGCGGTGCAGACGGTGGATGCGCTGTGGCATGTGCTGATCTATGCCGTCACCACTCTGGTACTGTTTGCCGAAGCGGACTGGCGGCTGACGCTGCCGCTGCTGATCTGGATCGCCTGCTTTATTCTGTGCCTTATCTGGTTTGTACCTCGGGTCAAAATGCGCTCGGTGGCGTCTTCGGATTCACGCTCACGGCTGATGGGCTTTATCGTTGACGGCTATACCAATATCGCCACCCTGAAACTGTTCGCCCACGGCAACCTGGAACGCCAGTATGCCCGTGAGGCGATCGACGATCAGACTGAAAAAACCCGCCAGCAGGGACGGATGGTCACCGGGATGGATGTCACTATTACCACCCTGAACGGGCTGCTGATTGTCGGCACCACCGGGCTGTCGCTGTGGCTGTGGAGTCACAGCTTTATCAGCGTCGGGGCGATTGCGCTGGCCACCGGGCTGGTGATCCGCATCGTGAATATGTCCGGCTGGATTATGTGGGTGGTGAACGGCATTTTTGAAAATATCGGGATGGTGCAGGACGGACTGAAAACCATTGCCCAGCCGCTGACGGTGCCGGATAAAGACGATGCGCCAGCGCTGCAGGTGACGCGCGGCGAAATCCACTTTGACGGCATCCGTTTCAACTACGGCGCGGAGCGTCAGGTGATTAACGACCTGCAGCTGACCATTCGCCCGGGGGAAAAAATTGGTCTGATTGGCCCGTCCGGTGCCGGTAAATCGACGCTGGTAAATCTGCTGCTGCGGCTGTATGACCTGAACGGTGGACGCATCCTGATTGATGGTCAGGATATTGCCGCCGTCAGTCAGGAAAGCCTGCGCGCGCAGATTGGCATGATCACTCAGGATACGTCGCTGCTGCACCGTTCTATCCGCGATAACCTGCTGTATGGCCGTCCGGGGGCCAGTGAAGCGGAACTGGAGCAGGCAATGCAGCGTGCCAAAGCCAGTGAGTTTATTCCGCTACTGTCTGATGCTCAGGGGCGCAGCGGGCTGGATGCGCACGTCGGTGAACGCGGCGTCAAGCTGTCCGGCGGTCAGCGCCAGCGTATTGCCATTGCCCGCGTGCTGTTAAAAGACGCGCCAATCCTGATTATGGATGAAGCCACCTCGGCGCTGGACTCTGAAGTTGAAGCGGCGATTCAGGACAGTCTGGAAAATCTGATGGGCGATAAGACGGTGATTGCGATTGCCCACCGCCTGTCCACCATTGCACGTATGGATCGGCTGGTGGTGATGGAGCAGGGGCAGATTGTGGAAATTGGCAACCACAGTGAACTGCTGGCAAAAGGCGGTTTGTATGCACGTTTATGGCAGCATCAAACCGGGGGCTTTGTCGGCGAAGAGTAATCCCTCTGCCTGACGGGGCAGTGCCCCCGTCAGGCCACCGCATTAACCCCCCCGGTAATTACATGGGTTTAATACTCATTCTCATTATCATTCGTCTTTGCTATTCTTAGCGGCTGATACCTGCGCAGCAGGTTTAGGTTTGACGGTTGTTTGATGGCAGACAGGAAGGGTATATGGCTGGTGATCGGGGTTATCGTATCTTTAACGTGGTACTGGCGCGTAAGCAGGTACTCTCTCCCTCTATGCTGAGCTGCGTATTCCGTGGTGAAGAGGTGCGTCAGATGAAAATGGACGCCCCGGATCAGCGGATTAAGCTGCTGTTTCCGGCGTTAAACGGCGCGCCATCGGCGCTGGCTGATGAAGGCAACTGGTGGGAAAAAGTCTGCGCGATGCCTGCGGAGCAGCGCCCTTTGCTGCGCACCTATACCCTGCGTCAGGTCGATACCGACGCCGCTGAACTGACGGTTGAATTTGTGATGCACGGCACCGATGGCCCGGCGTCGGCCTGGGCGCTGAGCGCGCAGCCGGGCGATACGCTGCAAATTGTTGCGCCTAACCGCGATCATATTGCCGACAGCGGTGGTTATGAGTGGAAGCCGCATCCTGATGTGCCTTACGCTATGGTGATCGCCGATGAAACCGCGCTGCCGGCAGCGAAAGGCATCCTGGAACAGCTGGCCGGCTGGCGTAATCCGCCACAGATGCAGCTGTTTATTGAAATGCCCCATGCTGATGATTTCGTTGATTTCAGTCACTACCCGTTTGCCGAGGTTCACTGGCTGGCACGCGAAAGCCGCGCTCATGGAGAAGCGCTGCTGGAGGCGGTGCGTGAGCGGGTGATGCTGCCGGACAATGTGCTGGTAGGTGAGACGCTGAGTGAAGAAGACGACGACACTATTCTCTGGGATGGGTCGGCCAGCGCCTGCACCCGTTTCCACGGCTGGGTCGCCGCCGAGTCCAGCACCGTTAAGCATCTGCGCCGTTATCTGATTGGTGAACGCGGTCTGTCGCAGGACTGCATCAGCTTTATGGCTTACTGGAGCCGTGGCGGACGGCGCAAGGCCGCCTGATCGAGTGGGCGAACGTAAAATCGCTTAAATTTCGGCCATTCGGCGGGGCAAAGAGTAAAGGTTCTGGCGGAGCATCGGCTATACTGTGCGCCCTGTTGAATTCTGAACGGAATGTTATGGAACGTTTCATTGAAAACCTGATTTACTCTTCGCGCTGGCTGCTGGCCCCGATTTATCTTGGGCTGTCGCTGGGACTGCTGGCGCTGGCGATAAAATTCTTCCAGGAAGTTTTTCATCTGCTGCCTAATATTTTCACCATTGCCGAAAACGATATGGTGCTGGTGCTGCTGTCGATGATCGACCTGACGCTGGTGGGCGGGCTGCTGGTGATGGTGATGCTTTCCGGTTATGAGAACTTTGTTTCTAAACTGGATATTGGCGAACACCAGGAAAAGCTCAGCTGGCTGGGAAAAATGGACTCCGGCTCGCTGAAAAATAAAGTGGCTGCCTCGATTGTGGCGATTTCCTCGATTCACCTGCTGCGGGTGTTTATGGATGCGCGCAATATCCCGGATAACAAGCTGATGTGGTATGTGATTATCCATCTGACCTTTGTACTGTCCGCCTTTGTGATGGGCTATCTGGACAGTATGTCGAGAAAAAAAGCGCTCTAATTTCCCGCTGAATATCTACGATATCAGGGCGTTTGCCCTGATATTGTTAGAGACAATCCCATTAGGCTATTTTATTCGTTATTTTGAACCCAGGCCTGTGCTCAGAATCCTCACGTACTTGGTGTACGCTGCGGTTCCTGCACGCTGTCCGTGTTCAAACTAACTTCAACAATGACACCTGATGGGGCAGGCTCTTAGAATGTATTGTTTTTGTAATATTCTATTCTTTGGTTATATTTCTCAATAAGGCATATGTTATAGGTGGCGTTATAACTATCATTATGCTTTTCATAAACAGAGGCTTCTGCCAGACATTCATTCTCCATATAAAGATCCCATCCCTCTTTGGCTTTATTTGCCAGCTGGATAAGTGTTTTTTTATTATGGGTTATTTTATCCTGGGTTTTCGGTGATTTTAAATAGTTACTGAACTCTCCGTTATATTCTTTTTTTACTTTTTCTACTTCGTTCATCATACAGTCGGTGACATAAGGTGAATATTTTATATTCATGCACGGTTTAATTCTCTTATTGAATTTTTCTTTAACATTATCATTATCTGATGCAAAGGCAGGAGCTATTTTTGCTATGATAATCAATATGATTGATAAATATATCTTCACTTCATGCCTCGCTGAATATAGGCTGTACGCGATCTTCCTGGCTCAAAGCT
>CALYQW010000034.1 GCA_945290265.1 uncultured Erwinia sp. | reverse complement strand
CAGACAAACCGGCAATCGCCGTCGTCATACCGGCTAAAAACTGACCAACACGCTGCTGCAGCTGGCAGATTGCCAGATGCGGCGACTGCAGGGCAAACAGTACCCCCGATATCCCCGCCACCTGATAAAATCGGCTGCTTACCGCGTAGCCGATATTATGCTCGACCCGCAGCTGCTGGAAAAAATGCGGCTGATACAGTGCTGCCAGTAGCTGCCAGGCCAGCAGACAGTGCGGACTGTTTTCTGCCAGCGGACAAAACAGCAGCAGCGCGCTGTCATCACGGTGGCGGCTCATTATCCTCGCCGACTGCGCCCTGGCCGGCTGCGGATAATGCATCGGGGCGGGCAATATCTGCGCCGGAAAGCGCGTAAGCTGTCGCGCCAGATGCTGATGCAATATTTTATCCCCCCCATACAGACAGCCGGTCCATTGCTGTTCTGCCAGCGCCGCCTGAGTAGCCGGATACAGTGCTTCCGGCAGCGCCGCCATCAGCCCGCGGATAAGAATATCCTGCTGCTGATGCTGATGCTGCTGCTGCTGACGGTACGCCGCTTCGCCACGGGCAATAACAGCCGCATCCGGTGCCTGCCAGCACGCGCTCAGCTGCGCCAGCGTATTGATCATCACCGCTGGCGGCCCCTGCAGCTGCACCAGCCATAATCCCTGGCAATCGCTCATTTCCAGCGTAGCGCCCTGATGCGCACTGTCCGCCACCAGGGTGCGCGCACTGGTCAGGAGGATTTGCTGCCAGAGGGGCGACAGCGGGGTCAGCGGTGCCAGCAGCAGCACCGCATTCTCCTGATGTGTAGTGGGATAATGTGCCAGAGGCACCGATGCTGTGGGCAATGCCGCCTCCGCTACCGCCTGCGCACGGGGGAAAAAGGCAAAGCGTTCAGTCCCCGCAGGCGTATCACCGCCAGCAATGTCAGCTGCCGTCAGCGCCAGGGAAAAGCCCTGAACCTGACGCCGCTGTCCGCCTGGCTGTAAGGTCACCCATAAACGGCTGCTGTGCTGTGGTTGCAGTTGGGCCAGCAGCTGCTGCCAGCCGTTCAGCGTTGCCGTCTGCGGGGAAAAACCAAACGCCCGCTGACGCAGCTGCTCCAGCGGCGGCTGTAACTCAAACTGACGCTGCATCAGCTGCACGGCGTGCTGCAACTGAACCGGCGTCAGTTCATTCAGCTGGCGCAGCCAGGCCCACAGCGCCGCCATCACCGGCGCAGGTGCCTGCCCGGCCCCCGACATAAATTCAATCACCATCACCGTCTGACGGTCACTTTGCCGCAGCGCCAGCAGCCGCACGCCGTCCACCAGCCCGCGTGCGCGCAGCAGCGCCATCAGGCTGCCGCTGGCTTCATCCAGCAGTTGCTGACGCAGCAGCGAGAGTTCGGCACGGGGGTCTCCGGCCAGCAAAAAGGTGATGCGCAGCCGCTCACATCCCGCCTGATGCAGCATCAGGCTGCGCCCGGCAGTGAACTGCAGTGGCGGCAGCGCGGGCGGCGGCGCGCCGGGCGGAGCAAAACGTCCGCCGTAACGCTGCGCCAGTTGCTGCAGCACAGCCAGAGACTGCGGTCCCTGCAGCCACAGGGTGCAGTTACCCGCATGGTAGTAGCGCTGGTGAAAGTGGCGCAGCGCGCGTTGTAACGCGGCATCGTCCTGACCAAAGTGCGCAGCATTCCCCACTCTGAAGCGCTGCCAGGGATGCGGGCCGCAAAACGCGGCGCTGAGCGCAGCATCACACAGGGTATCCGGGTGTTCGGCCAGCAGCCGGTATTCGGCATCAATGGTGGCGACTTCCTGGCGAATGGCGCGGGTGGTCAGTGAGGGTGCCACCAGTATATCGCACAGTCGTGCCAGCCCGGCGGCCAGATCGTCAGGGTCACTTTCGAAAAAGAAGGCGGTGGCGGTTTCCATAGTGCTGGCATTCAGACGACCACCCCGGGGAGGCAGCCAGGCCATCAGCCGCTCCTCCTCCTGGAAACTGTCGCTGCCGGCAAACAGCAGATGTTCCAGCAGGTGTGCCAGACCCGGCTGACAGTCCGGTTCATGCTGGCTGCCTACCGCCACCTGTAACAGCGCCGCTGCGCGCTGACCGTGCGGTTTTTCTATTAACCACACGGTCAGGCCATTGGCGAGCTGGATCTGCTGCTGGCCGGACATGGTTATTCCTTGAAAATCAGCTGCGCATTCACCCGCTGCGAGTTGGTGCTGTTGCGGAACTGCAGCTGACCGATTTGAATATTGCTGCAGTTGGCCTGTTCACGCGCGGCGAGGATCTTATGATGATGTGGCGATTTGCTACACACCGGATCGGCATTATCTGCATCACCGGTTAGCAGAAAGGCCTGGCAGCGGCAGCCGCCAAAATCTTTCTCTTTCTCATCACAGGAACGGCACGGCTCCGGCATCCAGTCAAAGCCACGATAGCGGTTAAAACCAAACGAGTTGTACCAGATATCGGCCAGTTCCCGCTCCAGCACCGAGGGAAATTCCACCGGCAGCTGGCGGGCGCTGTGACAGGGCAGCGCGGTGCCTTCCGGTGTCACGCTGAGGAAGATCGCTCCCCATCCCCCCATACAGCCTTTGGGTCGCTCCTCGTAGTAATCCGGCGTGACAAACAGCAGGTTGGTGAGATTATCACTGGCAGTCATTTTTTCGCGGTACTGCTGTACCACCGCTTCCGCACGCGCGATCTGCTCACGGGTAGGCAGTAGCCCTTCGCGGTTCAGCTGCGCCCAGCCATAAAACTGACAGGTCGCCAGCTCAACGTCATCGGCTTCCAGCTCAATGCACAGCTCAATAATGCGATCGATTTGATCGATATTATGACGGTGCAGCACAAAGTTCAGCACCATCGGATAGCCGTGCGCTTTTACTGCCCGCGCCATCTCCAGCTTCTGACGAAACGCTTTTTCCGATCCTGCCAGCGCGGCATTCAGGGTTTCATCGCTGGCCTGAAAGCTGATCTGAATATGATCCAGCCCGGCATCGGCAAAGGCATCGATCTTTTTCTGCGTCAGACCAATGCCGGAGGTGATCAGATTGGTATAAAATCCCAGATCGCGCGCGGCCTTGATCAGCTCCGGCAGATCTTTGCGCACCAGCGGCTCGCCGCCGGAAAAGCCGATCTGCACCGCCCCCATCGCCCGCGCCTGCTTAAATACCTCGATCCACTGCGCGGTGGTCAGCTCTTTATCCTGGCTGGCAAAGTCCAGCGGATTGGAGCAGTAAGGGCACTGCAACGGGCAGCGATAGGTCAGTTCGGCCAGCAGCCACAGCGGCGGGTTAACCTTGTTCTCAGTCGGCTTCACGCAAAATTATCCACTTCTGTTCACGGGTTTCAGCGAAGAACGCCTGTACATCGTCATCCACCCCGCCCGCTTCCGGGAAGCGCTGATTCAGCAGTTGGATGATCTCGCCCAGCGACCGTTTGCCATCCACCAGTTCCAGGATCGCCGTAGCACTGTCATTCAGTTTCGCCATTCCTTCCGGATACAGGATCACATGGCAGTTCTGCACCTGTTCCCATTGCAGACGGTAGCCGCGACGAAACATCGGGATCGTAGTCAGTGAGTTCACAGCAGTTTCCCCTGATGCCAGACCGCGCTATCGGTCACGGTATGGTACGGCGGACGCTGCAGGCTGTACGCCATGGTCATCGCATCCAGCATGGTCCAGAGAATATCCAGCTTGAACTGCAGGATCTCCAGCATACGCTGCTGTTTTTCTACGGTATTGCAGTACTTCAGCGCCAGCGCCAGGCCGTGCTCCACGTCGCGGCGCGCCTGGCTCAGGCGGCTGCGGAAATAACCATAGCCGGCTTCCTCTATCCACGGATAGTGCTGCGGCCAACTGTCGAGGCGTGACTGATGGATCTCCGGCGCAAACAGTTCGGTCAGCGAGCTGCAGGCCGCTTCCTGCCACACCGCCCGGCGGGCAAAGTTGACGTAGGCATCCACCGCAAAGCGCACGCCGGGTAACACCATGCGCTCTGACTGCAGCACCTCAGCATCCAGCCCGACCGCTTCGCCCAGACGCAGCCAGGCCTCAATACCGCCCTCACCGTCGGCAGGGCCGTCGTGATCGAGAATGCGCTGCACCCATTTGCGCCGGGTGGCGGGATCCGGGCAGTTGGCCATAATCGCCGCATCTTTCAGCGGGATACGGCTCTGGTAATAGAAGCGGTTAGCCACCCAGCCCTGAATCTGCTCACGCGTGGCCTCACCGTTGTGCATCGCTTTATGGTAAGGGTGGTGAATATGGTAAAAGGCTCCCTTCGCCCGCAGCGCCTGTTCGAACTGCTGCGGTGTCATCAACGTCTGGTTACTCATAGTTCAATGCTCATTCCATCGTAGCTCACCTCAATACCACGCGACGTTAGCGCCTGGTGCTCTGGCGATGACTCATCGAGGATCGGGTTGGTGTTATTAATATGGATCAGGATCTTCCGGCGGGCCGGCAGCGAGCTGATAATATCCATCAGCCCACGCTCTTCGCCCAGTGCCAGATGGCCCATATCCCGCCCGGTATTACGGCCAACGCCGGTGGTGGCCAGCTCATTGTCCTGCCACAGCGTGCCGTCAATCAGCAGGCAGTCTGCCTGCGCCATCAGCGCCAGCAGCGCATCATCCGGTTCGCCCAGCCCCGGTGCGTACAGCAGTTTGCTGCCGGTTGTGGTATTTTCAATCATCAGCGCCACGTTATGACCCGGTAACGGACGCCCGCGCCACGGCGAGTACGGCGGCGCATTGCTGAGGATTGGGATGGCAGTAAAGCGCAGCGCCGGACAGACTGCCACGCTGAAAGGCACCGAAGGTTGCATCGGGTGCCAGTTAAGGCCACCGTTCCAGTGTGACAGCATGGTAAAGATCGGGAAGCCACTGGTCAGATCGTCATGCACCTCACTGGTACACCACACCTGGTGCGGGCAGCCTTCACGCAGGTTCAGCAGGCCGGTACAGTGGTCGATCTGACTGTCCGTCAGAATAATCGAACCAATGGCGGTGCCGCGCAGCGCGCCGTGGCGACGTAAAGATGGTGTGGCCGCAATCTGATGGCAGATATCCGGCGAAGCGTTACATAACACCCAGTCGCAGCCGCTGTCACTGACTGCAATGGAAGACTGAGTGCGTGGCGTAGCCGCAATGCTACCGTCACGTACCCCCTGGCAGTTACGGCAGTTACAATTCCATTGCGGAAAACCGCCACCCGCCGCTGAGCCCAGAACATTTATTTTCATGAAAGAACCGGAATAAAGAATTCAGTATCAGTGTCAGCAACGGGCTTATCGGGCAGTGAACCCGCCAGAAAAAATCCCGGATGCAGTGCTGCATCCGGGCTGACGACCCACGTTGTCGCTGACGCGATGGCTTGTACCAGGCGAGCCGGTATAAACCATGCGGGCTGCAGGTGATTAGCGGTTAGAGATATACAGGGTAACTTCCAGACCCAGACGCATATCGATAAAGGTTGGTTTGGTCCACATATTGCGATCCTCTGATGTTTACGTAAAAGAGTGATACCAATAGAGCAGGTGATATTGTTATTTTCAGCCAGCATTATTTTTTGGCGGCACCGATGGTGCGCCTATAATAAATTGATATCAACCCCGGAATCTGCACGGTTTATGCGGTTCAGAATCATCTGATCCAATAAATCGTATTTTGCTACTCCGCCTCAGCCCGTTATTCTGCCAGTGCAAAATCAGCAGAACTTTATGATCCCCAGGTCTTTTTTAATACCCGCAGCCAGTTTTCCCGGCTGAGTTTGAGTAACAGACGGTTATTATAACCTGCCTCTGATAATTTATTAAGTAATAGTGGCAGTCCGGTAACGTCACCTATCGTCTCGGGCAGGGTAGTACCGTCAAAATCCGAGCCAAAGGCCACCCTGTCCTCTCCCAGTTTCTCCAGTAAATAATCCAGATGGCGTATTATTATATCCAGTGACATATTCGCTGCGCGCTGACCGTCCGGGCGTAAAAAAGCGGTCGCGAAATTTACCCCTACCAGACCATCACTGTCAGCAATCGCCGCCAGCTGTGCATCGGTCAAATTACGCGGCTGGGCACAAAGCGCATGAACATTTGAATGGCTGGCGACCAGTGGAGCCTGACTCAGTTCCGCAGTTTGCCAGAACGCTTTTTCATTCATATGTGACAGGTCAATCATCAGCCGCCGCCGATTACAGGCGGCGATCAGCCGCTTGCCGGTGGGGGTTAACCCTGGCCCGGTGTCCGGCGAACCGGGAAAGCGACCGTTGACCCCGAAGCCAAAGCGGTTCGGAGTATTCCAGAACGGCCCGATACTGCGTAAGCCCAACGCCTGCCAGCTGTCCAGCTGGCTCAGCTCCTCATCCAGCGCTTCCGCCCCTTCCAGATGCATCACCATCGCCAGGATGCCCTGTGCCAGGCAGCGTTCAATCTCCTGCACGCTGCGACATATCTTTGCCTCACCAGCGCTGTGCCGTTCGATCTGCAGCAGGATATCCATCTGCTGTTGCACAATGGTCAGCGCACAGTAGCTTTCTGCTTCCTGCCGGCGGTCACGCTGATAAAAATCGGCCACGTAGTCTGACGGCGGCACAAAGACGGCAAACAGGCCGCCGGCAAAGCCCCCCCGACGCATGCGGGCACGATCCAGATGCCCGGATAAACGCTGGTGCAGAAAGGCGGCAGCCGCATTGTCACGGTGATGCAGCCACAGGTGCAGCAGCACATCGTTATGACCATCGAATACTTGGGGCATCGTCACCTCTGACACGGGAAGCAAAGCCGCTTATTATAAAGCAGTGTACTCCTCAGGCAAGCTCAGCCCTGCGCCTGCGGCCATTGCGCCAGCTGTATACCCCGCTGCGGTGCCCGTTCGGCAAATTCATTCAGTACCGTCTGTACATCCGCATCAAAGAAGCCGGCATTATCGCGTTCAACCATCATCACACTGTTATCCGGCACCTGGGCCAGCAGGCGCTTCAGCCGCAGGTTGTGCATAAAGGTCAGATTCTGCTGAATGCGCAGCACAAAATGGTCATCGTAACGCGTCAGCTGCAGCGCATTGCGCTGACTGTGCCACAGGCTAAACAGGATCTGCGTCACCAGGCCAACAGCGATCCCCACCAGCATCCCGAACAGCAAAATACCGCCCACGGTCGCCAGGAACGGCACCCACTGCGCAGTCCCCTGACGGAACTGGGCGATAAACAGCCCTGGCGAGGCCAGCTTATAGCCGGTGTACAGCAGCACCGCCGCCAGGCTGGCAAGGGGAATAGCGTTTAACAGCTCGCTGAACCACAGTCCGCAAATCAGCAGCAGCACCCCGTGGATCAGGATTGACAGCTTACTGCGCGCACCGCTGCTGACGTTCACCGAACTGCGCACGATGACTGCGGTGATTGGCAACCCGCCGAGGAAACCGGACAGGGTGTTACCGATACCCTGGGCGCGCATCTCTTTATCCGGCGAAGGTTCGGGGTATTGCGGACGCAGCTTGTTCAGCGCCTGCTGGCTGAGCAGGGTTTCCAGACTGGCAACAATCGCCAGCGTCAGCGCCACCAGCCAGACCGCCGGCTGACGCCAGGCCTGCCAGTCCGGTCGCTCCAGCTCGGCGGTTAACGCCTGCAGGCTGTCAAACGCCGGTAAAGAAATGCGCGGCAGGCTGCCAGTCAGATGCGGGACAAACCACGCGACCACCAACGTTGCCAGGCACCCCGCCAGCACGGCCAGCAGTGGCCCCGGCAACCAGCTCAGCCAGCGATTGCGTTTTATCACCGGCTGCGTCCACAGCCAGAGGATCAGCAGACCGGTGACGGCAACTGTCAGCGCCGGCAGTGAAAAGGCCATTGTGTTTAAATCGAATTCGCCGGCACCGCCCAGCGCGACCGGGATCTGCTGGATAATCAGCAAAATACCAATCGCCGCCAGCATGCCTTTAATCACGCTGCCGGGAACCAGCGTGATGATGTTACCGGCACGCAGCAGACCAAACAGGCACTGCAACACACCGGCCATAAACAGTGCCAGCAGCAGGGCAGAAAATGAGCCCAGGGTTTCTATCGCCCCGCTGACAATGGTCACCAGACCGGCAGCTGGTCCGCTGACGGCAAATTTCGATGGACTCAGGGTCGTCACTATCAGCCCGCCAATCACCCCGGTCAGCAGACCGACAAAGGGGGGTAAGCCGCTGGCCTGGGCTATCCCCAGACAGAGCGGCAGCGCCACAAGAAAAACCACCAGACCGGCAGGAATATCCTGGCGCAATGATTTAAAGTTCATCAGCATTCTCCGGGCCTTTTTGGCGGATAAGTTCTTTCAGATGTCCGCTGTGCAGATCGTAGACACAGCCAGAAAGCTCCAGGGCGTTTCCGGCCTGCCAGGCCTGAATCACCGGTGCCGTCTGGCGCAGCTGGTTAAATTGCGCCAGCACGTTGGCTTCCACCAGCGCGTTCAGTTGCGCCAGGCGCTGTTGTTCCGTCTGAGCCGCGACCGGCAGGGGTGCCAGTTCTGCCCGCAGGATCCCGATACGCCGCAGCAGCGGCGAGTTTTTATCCCCCTGCATTTTTGGCAGATCCCAGGCCGCCTGTACTCCACCGCAACCGTAGTGACCGCAAAGCACAATGCGCGCCACGCCAAGGTATTCCACCGCATACTGCAACACGCTCATCAGGTTGTCGTCATCACTGACCACCATATTGGCAATGTTGCGATGGACAAACAGCTCGCCCGGATGGGAACCGGTTAACACCTCCGCCGGCACCCGGCTGTCAGAACAGCCAATCCACAATGAGTGCGGTTTCTGCTGATGGGCGTTTTGCCGAAAATAGTCAGGATCGCGTTGCAGGCACTGGGAAGCCCAGCTGCGATTTTTCGCTAACAGGGGTTTAAGGGTTGTCAAAATACGTTCTCCTGTATCAGGCAATAAACGTCTTATCATGCCGTTATGTTGAGTGACAGTCAGAAAGACTTTCTAACATTTTGTTTAATACAGATTAACTAGGAAAAATCTCAAGTGATATAAAATATCCTGTTTGTAATTTTTATTAAATTCGCTTTCCTTAACGCATGAAATTTGTCTTTACTCTGAACCATTATCAGATAATTTCAAAAAAATACAGATTTTAATCATAGAGATAAAAAAACAAACTCAGTAGAGTCAAATTGTTATCAAACTAAACAGACGGGCACATCATCAACTTCACTGAAAGATTTAATTAGTATTTTTTGATACGTATTAAAATATCAGTTACTCAGCATAATAATTTCCTGAATTATCAGATTATGTCAGTGATAACCAAATTTATTGACAGATTTATAAATTAACCTGGCTTTACTGACAGGCCCGGCTAAGCAGGAAGTCATCAGATACCGCCAGTTATCCGATTCCACTCCGCGAAATCTGGCTGATGGCGCTTTGCCCGCACAGGGCAGTTGTCACTGAGCGGTGGCAAATCATGGACAGCTAATATCAACACCCTCTACTGGTGGATTGGGAAATGAGTTTAGTTGTTCACTGGCGTAATGGAAAAAAACATAAAACTTATCATAAAACAAGATACTAAAAATATCTTACTCTGCATCAGGTAATGTCAGAGACATCAGGCACAATACGACCTACTGCCTCCCCCGGGACTGAATAGCATAACGAGGAGGTCAGGCGTAGCTTTTCCAATTCTTAACAGTTGTACTGTTACTGACCATGCCAGGAGATAACCAATTGAATTAAATTATATTCATTGAAATCAAGACGGTAAGTGAAATAAAAGTGCTTTTACCCGGTAATTTGCAATTAACAAAATATAAGGTTGATCATGCCTGGCTGTGGCTGCACGGGCCGGATCGCGCTGGCGTAGCGTCAGGCTGGCATCAGCACTCTTCGCCATCGTTGCGCTGTATTTTTTCCCTGCCGTACCAAAGAAAGGGTTTCGGCACTCCCGATAAGGGATCAAGCCTGACATGATCAACCCGCAGCGCCTCTTTTAAGGAAAAAAGCGGCGCCTTATACCGCTGCATTCAGACCGTTAACCGGATATAAGTGCATGGCAGATTATTGCCCGGCCCGCCGAGCCGTTCTCGCATAACCTTTCCCCTGTGCTTAATTTCATCGATAATGCTGCTAACCCAATCGTATTATCCCCCGCTAAAGTAAGATTCAGTGGCATTTATCACAAAGCGCTCAACTGCACTGTCGACTGTTGCTGTAAAACGCTACAGTTAAACTCATCCGACCACTTTTGAGAATGCTGAAAATGGCTGTATCACCTTTCTCTCCGCTGGACCTGGGATTTACCCAACTGAAAAACCGTTTTCTGATGGGCTCAATGCATACCGGGCTGGAAGAGCACCCGCAGGGCGCTGAACGCCTGGCGGCTTTTTATGCCGAACGCGCCCGTGGCGGCGTGGCATTAATCGTTACCGGCGGGATTGCACCCACTGAAGATGGCGTAGTCAGCCCCGGTGCCTCAGTACTGAATGATATCAGCCAGTTACCCCACCACCGCCAGATTGTCAGCGCCGTGCATCAGGCCGGGGGCAAAATCGCCCTGCAGATCCTGCATGCCGGACGCTACAGTTATCAGCCGGATCTGGTCGCGCCCTCAGCAATCCAGGCACCGATCAATCCCTTTACGCCACGGGAACTGAGCGAGGCGGATATCCTCGGGTTGATAGCGGCTTTTGCCCGCTGTGCCCGCCTGGCGCAGCAGGCCGGATATGATGGCGTGGAGATTATGGCCTCGGAAGGGTATCTGATTAATCAGTTTCTGGTGGCCCATACCAACCAGCGTCAGGATCGCTGGGGGGGCGATGACGCCGGTCGCCGCCGCTTTGCTCTTGAGATCCTGCGCGCGGTGCGCGCTGCCGTCGGCGCTGAGTTTATTATTATTTTTCGCCTGTCGATGCTCGATCTGGTGGAGCAGGGCAGTACCCTGCCACAAACCATCGCCCTGGCGCAGGAAGTCGAACAGGCCGGAGCCACCCTGATTAACAGCGGTATTGGCTGGCATGAAGCACGCATTCCGACCATTGCCACTTCGGTGCCGCGCGCCGCGTTTGGCTGGGTCACCCGTACCCTGCGTCAGCATCTGACCATCCCGGTGATCGCCACCAACCGCATCAATCACCCGGATGTTGCCTGGACGCTGCTGGACAATGGCAGTGCGGATATGGTGTCGATGGCGCGCCCGTTTCTCGCCGATGCACAGTTTGTGCTGAAGGCCAGCCAGGGGCGCGACAACGAAATCAATACCTGTATCGGCTGTAATCAGGCCTGCCTCGATCGGATCTTTGTCGGCAAGATTACCTCCTGCCTGGTCAATCCGCGCGCCTGCCATGAAACCCTGTGGCAGGCAGCACCGATATCCCGCCCGCTGCAACTGGCCGTGGTGGGAGCAGGACCTGCGGGGATGGCCTGTGCGGTGAGCGCAGCGCAGCGTGGTCATCAGGTCACGCTGTTTGATGCCGCCGCCGATATTGGCGGTCAGTTTAATCTGGCACGCCAGATCCCCGGTAAAGCCGAATTCAGCGAAACCCTGCGCTATTTTCGCCATCAGCTGCTGCGGAGCGGCGTCAGCGTACAGTTGAATCAGCGGGTCACGGCCGGCGCTCTGCGTGGCTTTGCCCAGGTGGTGCTGGCAACCGGGATCGTGCCACGTATTCCGGCGATCCCCGGTATCAATCATCCTTCAGTGCTGAATTATCTTGCCGTGCTGCGCGACAAGCGACCGGTGGGAAAAAGGGTGGCGATTATTGGTGCCGGTGGCATTGGCTTTGATACCGCCAGCTGGCTGGCACATCAGCACCGGCCACAGGGAGACAGTATTGACGCCTTCTGTCAGCAGTGGGGGATTGACCGCACTCTGCAGCAGCCTGGCGGGCTGATCCCACCTGCCCCGCCAGCCAGTGAACGCCGGATCTGGTTACTGCAGCGCAAAGCCGGCAAGCCCGGTGCCAGGCTGGCGAAAACCACCGGCTGGATCCACCGCGCCACGCTGCAGGCTGCAGGAGTTGAAATGTGGGGCGGCATTGACTATCAGCGCATTGACGATGACGGGCTGCATATTATGCGCAACGGCGAACCACAGTGCCTGGCGGTGGACAATATCGTGATCTGCGCCGGGCAGGAGTCGGATCGTTCACTGGTTGCCGGTTTACAGGCCGCCGGGATCCCGTTTCATCTGGCCGGCGGAGCCGATCTGGCGCAGGAGCTGGATGCCCGGCGGGCAATAGCCCAGGGCACCCGCTTAGGGCTCACGCTCTGAGCGCCGCGATCAGCGCAGTTTCACCGACCGCAGCACCACAAATTTCTTATCGGTCGCCAGCATGGTGCAGTTACCAAACAGCTTTTTCAGTTTCTGGAAGTAGTCAAGGTGGCGATTGCAGACAATGCGCAGTTCACCACCGCGCTGCAAACAGCGCTGGGCATCGCGGAACATCTGCCAGGCGATATGGGTGGTGATGGTGCTTTGCTGGTGGAATGGCGGGTTACACAGCACCGCCTGCAGACTGTCCGCCGGCCAGCCTGCAAGCGCGTTATTGACATGAAATTCGCAGCGCGCCAGATCGTCCGGACGGTTGCTGGCAACGTTCAGGCGGCTGGAGGCCACCGCCATCCAGGATTCATCGGTAAAATGCACCCGGCTGTGCGGATTATGCTGCAGTGCCAGTAAGCCAATCACCCCGTTGCCGCAGCCCAGGTCGACAATATCACCATCAATGCCCTGCGGCAGATGCTGCATAAACAGGCGTGCACCAATATCCAGGCTGCTGCGGGAGAACACCCCGGCATGGTTATGAATCTGATAATTCGTTCCGTCCAGCGGCCAGACGCTCACCATATCGCTGTCGGCCAGCGCAGGCGCACGGTATGCAGCGTGGATCAGGCGCGCTTTTTTCCACGCCAGCGAGGTGGTGGTCGGCCCTATAATTTTTTCAAACAGTTGCAGGGTGGAAGTATGAATATCTTTCGCCTTACCGGCGGCGACAATTTCAGTTTCCGGAGTCAGTACCTGGCACAGGGTGCGCAGCTGCTGCTCCAGCAGCGCCAGACTGCGCGGCACTTTGATCAGCACCCGTGCCGGCGCGACAGGCAGCTCTGCCAGGCTGTCCAGCAGTTGCACCGCGTCTTCCGCCAGCTGATTGTGCGCCAGGTTGTGACGCGTGGCCTGCTGACTAAGCCAGGAGTCGGTGATGCTGTAAACACCGTCAGCCGCCAGTGCGCAGGCCAGCGCGCCAAAGGCATCGTTAAAGATTAGCGTGGTGCCGCTGACAGACGGCGTTTCAGCGCAGTGACGCAGCAGATATTCATCGGCAGCATCCCAGGCCTGCAACGGGCTTTCTGCGCGCATTTGGGGAAAACGATGCAGCGTCAGCAGACGGTTGCTTAATTCAAGTTGGCTCATGGGATCTCCGGCGTGGTAAAATTCCCGCGTTTTATCCCCTAAAATGGGCGCACAGTAAACGTTTTTCTTACGCGGAGTGAAGATGTCATCACTGATTTATCTGCAGGGCTACCCTGAATCACTGCTATCGCAGGTACGCCAGCTGATCGATCAGCAGCGACTGGGCGAGGTTATCCAAAAACGCTACCCGCTGATGCACGATATCACCAGCGATAAAGCCCTGTATGACTATGCGCTGGAAATCAAAAACCAGGCGCTGCGCAAGGCACCACCGCTGAATAAGGTGATTTGGGATGCGAAAATCAAAGTGATGAAGCATGCCCTCGGGCTGCATACTGCCGTTTCCCGGGTGCAGGGCGGCCGGCTGAAGAGTAAGGCCGAGATCCGCGTTGCCACCATTTTTAAGCAGGCACCCCAGCCCTTTTTACGGATGATCGTGGTGCACGAACTGGCGCATATTAAAGAGAAAGAACATAACAAAGCGTTCTATCAGCTGTGCTGCCATATGGAGCCGGACTATCATCAGCTGGAGTTTGATACCCGGCTGTGGCTAACCGCGCAGGCGCTGGAAGGCCGCGCGGGCTGAGTTCAGAGAAAGTCTTTCGCCTGCTGGATCAGGCTGGTTTTGGTCAGCGCACCCAGCAGTTTTTTCTCCTGCGGGTTATTCACCACCGGCAGGCGCTCCAGGGTAACGCGGGCAAATGCATCCCAACCCTCTTTGATGGTCTGCCCGGCACAGATAAACGGAAAATCTTCATCCATCACGCAGCTAACCGGCGAGTTCAGGGTGATCTGCCCTTCCAGCACCCGCTGCGCGATATCATGGATGGACACTACGCCGAGGAAGCGCCCGACGTCATTAATCACATACACAAAGCGCTCACGCTTGAGCGAGCTGAGCGCCAACGCTTTACCTGCCGATTCCTGCGGCGTCAGCGTGGCTCCCGGAATAACAAACTGCGAAACAATGCCATTATCGAAATTATATTTCGCATCGGAGCGGCGAAAGTACATATTGATTAACGGATAGGTACTGGCAGCGTGCAGACGATATACGGTCATGGTAGCCAGCACGCAGGCAATCATGGTGGGAAACAGCAGGCTGCTGTTCAGAGTCATCTCCAGCACCATCAGCATCGCCATTAACGGAGCCTGGCTGACGGCAGCCAGCATCGCGCCCATACCAATCGCTGCAAACAGCGCGGTGCTGCCAGCCGGGAAACCGGCCGCCGTGGCCAGCTGCGCCACGATCGCCCCGGTCAGCGCCCCCATCAGCAGGGAGGGAGTAAACAGCCCCCCCACCGCGCCGGAGCCGACAGAAACCGCGGTTGCCAGCAGTTTTAACACCAACAGCATCACCAGCGCCGACAGCAACCAGTCCTGCGACAGAATGGCGACTATCATTTCATAGCCGTTGCCCAGCACCCCGGTACTGCCGAAGGCCAGAACCCCCACCAGTATGCCCCCCAGCCCCAGCCGCAGTGGCAAATAGCTGATGGTGGAAAACAGCCGTTTACTGCGCGCCAGCAGCCAGATAATCCCCCAGCCCATGAATCCGGCCAGCAGCCCCAGCACAATCGTCAACAGCAGGGATTGCGGCGTCAGGTTAAAGGCGATCTCAGACAAACTGTAAATCGCGGAACGGTAACCCAGCGCCCACATGGTCAGTACTGCCACCGCAGCCGACACCACCAGCGGGATCAGGCGCTGGATCGCGGAAATGCCAAAACCAATTTCAGCAACAAAGATCGCCGCCGCCAGCGGCGCATGATAGACCGATGCCAGCCCGGCAGTGGCGGCCATTGCCACCACATCGCTGTTTTTCAGCGTTGCAGATTTAAACAGCCAGCGCCCCATCAGGCTGCCACTTAACGCAGCCAGCTGCACCATCGGGCCTTCACGTCCCACCGATGCCCCGCTGCTGATACTGGCCAGGGACGATAAGCTGCGAAACAACGAGGTTCTGCCAGGAACGGCGTCCAGGCGGGCATTAATGACATCCAGATAATCTGAACGCCGCGGCTCCTGCTGCTCCAGCCTGAGGGCATAACGCAGAAAAAAACCGGCAATCACCCCGCCCCCACCGACAATCAGCGGCCATAAATACCAGGGCCAAACCTGCATTCCCTGGGTAATATCCTCGCCCTGACTGAACAGCAGGGTATCAGTCAGCGCAATGGCGTGACGAAACGCCAGCGTCACCAGTGAGGCCACAATTCCCACCGGGACCGCCACCAGAATATGCTTCCAGCTTAAGGCGTGCTGACTGGCTGTGCTCATTTTGCTCCCTGATATTCAGTCTTTATGTCGGTATATCCTGTAAGACTCATGCTAAAAAATCAATTTAGTGACAAACGATCGTTCTGAAGCGCAGAAAATCCTTAATTTCTCCTTTCCCTGCCCGCCCATTTCCTTATACTTCTCTGCGCAAACACCACCGATGCTTGCTGCATCACAGACAGTAAGCACACTATTTTATAACAACAGCGATTTTATATTATGTCCAAAATTAACAGCGCCTGCACGCTGCTACAGCGCCTGCTGAAGGGCAGCCTGGTCACACAAATTATGATCGGCCTGCTGGCAGGTATTGCGCTCGCCTGGTTTTCCAAAAGTAATGCGCTTGCCGTTGGCCTGCTGGGCGAGCTGTTTGTCAGCGCCCTGAAAGCCGTGGCACCACTGCTGGTAATGGTGCTGGTGATTTCGTCAATTGCCGGACATCAGCAGGGCACCAAAACCTCGGTGCGTCCGATTGTTATGCTTTATCTGCTCAGCACGTTTTTCGCGGCAGTGGTCGCGGTGGTCGCCAGCCATATCCTGCCGCAAAATCTGACCCTGACCAGTTTCAGCAAAGATATCATTCCGCCTTCAGGTATCCTTGAAGTTCTGCGCGGTTTACTGATGAGTATGGTCAGTAACCCGATCGATGCGCTGATGAAAGCCAACTACATCGGCATTCTGGTGTGGGCAATCGGTCTGGGCTTCGCGTTTCGCCACAGCAGCGCCAGCACCCGTACCTTCCTGCATGATGCCTCTGAGGCGGTGACCCACCTGGTGCGGATTGTGATCCGCTTTGCCCCCATCGGTATCTTTGGCCTGGTGGGATCTATCCTCGCCTCTACCGGTTTTGATGCGCTGTGGGATTATGCCCATCTGCTGGGTTTGCTGCTTGGCTGTATGCTGCTGATGGCGCTGGTATTCAATCCACTGCTGGTCTGGTGGCAAATCCGCCGTAATCCTTATCCACTGGTCTTTACCTGCCTGCGCGAAAGCGGCGTCACCGCGTTCTTTACCCGCAGCTCGGCGGCCAATATTCCGGTGAATATGGCGCTGGCGAAAAAACTGAATCTGGATGAAGACACCTATTCGGTTTCTATTCCGGTTGGTGCCAATATCAGTATGGCCGGTGCCTCGATTACCATTACGGTACTGACGCTGGCAGCGGTAAATACCCTGGGTATTCATGTTGATGTCGGGACCGCCCTTCTGTTAAGTCTGGTGGCCTCAATCTGTGCCTGTGGTGCATCCGGCGTGGCAGGCGGGTCACTGCTGCTGATCCCGGTAGCCTGTAATATGTTTGGTATTCCGAATGAGGTCGCCATGCAGGTGGTGGCGGTCGGCTTTATTATTGGCGTATTGCAGGATTCTGCCGAAACCGCCCTCAATTCTTCGGCGGATATTCTGTTTACTGCTGCCGCCTGTATGGCCGCAGAGCGTCGCGCTGAACAGCTAGCTGTTACCCAGCCACAACACAGTAAGTCCTGATCCCGGCGGGAAGCAGCCACGCTGTTTCCCGTTATTTCCTTGCCGCTATATTGCTGACTATAAGTTATGTCAACGAGTGTAAAAGCACCCCCTTTCAGTACTTTCTTAGCGCAAAACCTGTCTGAGCTGTCGTTTGATTCTGTCCAGACGTCGCTAATTTTGTTAAAATTATTTACGCGTTTACCTGGTCTGACGCGGCTGAATATAACGTCCGCCTAACGCCATTATTCTGTTACCGGCGAATAACGCACAGATAACAACCACGCAAAACGGGTGTTGTTGATTATCCTGATACGTGCCAATCACGATGCACAGGAATGTTCATGGAGACTTTTAAAGCTTTACTGCACGCACTCTGGCAGCAGGACTATGTAATGCTGGCCGATCCCGGTCTGGTCTGGATGATTTATCTGATCCTGTTTATGATCCTGTTTCTGGAAAACGGTTTACTGCCTGCGGCTTTTCTTCCGGGCGACAGTTTACTAATCCTGGTTGGCGTGTTGATTGCTAAAGGCACCATGAGTTTCCCCCTGACGCTGTTTATTCTAACCACCGCAGCCAGCCTCGGATGCTGGACAGGTTATATTCAGGGGCGCTGGCTGGGAAATACCCGTCTGGTGCAGAAATGGCTGTCGCATCTGCCCGCGCAGTATCATCAGCGCGCACATCAACTGTTTCATCGCCACGGACTGTCAGCGCTGCTGATTGGTCGTTTTATCGCCTTTGTGCGTACCCTGCTGCCCACCATTGCCGGCCTGTCCGGGTTAAGTAACATCCGTTTTCAGTTTTTTAACTGGATCAGTGCCCTGCTGTGGGTTGGCATTCTTACCGTGCTGGGTTTTGCCATAGGCAAGACCACGCTGTTTCTGCAATATGAGGAGCAACTGATGCTGGCGCTTATGCTCCTCCCCCTGATACTGCTGATACTTGGCCTCGGCGGCTCGTTAATTATGCTGTGGCGTAAAAAAATGGCCATCCGGCGGGAGAAACATCAGTGATTGTTACCTTGATGAAGATCCCGGCGAAACTGCAGCTGCTTCTGACTCTGGCGCTTCTGCTGGTCGCCGCACTTATTCTGCTGCCAACTTTTTTTCAGCATGAGAATGCGCTGTTGATCCGCACCTCTCATCATGGCAGTAATCTGCCCGATGGCTTTTACCTCTATCGGGCGTTGAATAACAGAGGTATCCATATCAAAAGCATTACTCCGCAGCAGGGCTCGCTGGTGATCAAACTCGACTCCGGGGAGCAGAGTAACGCCGCTGAGCAGGTTCTGCGTGGGCTGCTACCCGGTGACTTCGAGATTACCCACCAGTTGAACCGCCCTGACTGACCGCATCCCGCTGCCATGGTGGAAACGTGCGCCCGGCTTTGAGCTTTAAGCGATTTGTGTCTATGCTTTACCCTGATAAGGATTAGCTTTAACCCCCACGGTTACCATCGCAAAGGAAAGTCACTATCACTATGAATACCCGCATAATTTTGTTTGCAGGCCTGCTTACTCTGGCCACTGGCGCGCAGGCAGCTACGTTGTGTCAGCAAAAAGAGCAGGCTATCAGCCGCGAACTTGATATCGCCCGTCAGCATAACAATGCGCACCAGGTTGCAGGTTTAAGCCGCGCGCTGAGCGAAACCCAGGCTAACTGTAACGACGACGCGCTGAAACGATCCCATCAGCAAAAAATTCAGCGACTTAAGCAGAAAGTGACCGAGCGTAAGCAGGAACTGGCTGAAGAACAGAACAGAGGTAGCGATGCCAAACGCATTGCCAAACGGCAGAAAAAACTGGCTGAAGCAGAACGCAAACTGCATGAGCAACAAAATGCCCCGTACTGAGGCGTTATGCTGCCCGTAAGTCAACAACATCAGCCTTAAGTTTCCGGGTTAACTGATAATAATCAATGTTAAGGAGTTTTCCATGTCTAAAGATGTCCATTCAGATCATCTGCGTCACGAACTGAAGAACCTGGCGGATACGCTGGAAGAGGTGCTGAGCACCTCCAGTGAAAAATCGAAAACCGAAATGGAAAAACTGCGTAATAGAGCCCAAAGTGCATTACAGGATACCCGCGCCCGCCTGGGCGAGTCGCGCGAGCGTCTGGCACACCACACCCGTAAGGCCGCCGATCGTACCGATGTCTACGTACGCGATAACCCGTGGGCCAGCGTCGGTATTGGTGCTGCAGTCGGCGTGGTGCTGGGCGTTCTGCTGGCCCGTCGTTGATATGACGCAGGTTCCGCAAAGCCAGGGCCCCGGCAAAGGGGTCATTAATGCAGGCCAGCGCATTGTCACCACGCTGGTTGGTATGGTTGAAACCCGCGTACGCCTGGCCGTTGTTGAACTGGAAGCAGAAAAGGCTAACCTGCTGCAAATGCTGCTGATGGTTGGCCTGACCATGCTGTTCACCGCCTTTGGTCTGTTGAGCCTGATGGTGTTAATTATCTGGGCAATCGACCCTCAGTACCGGCTGATGGCCATCGCCATTACCACCGGCGTGCTCTTTGCGCTGGCGCTGATCTTTGGTATTTGGGTGCTGGTGAAATCACGGCGTTCAACGCTACTGGGTGCCACACGCAAAGAGCTGGCCAGCGATCGCAAGATGCTGGAGGACGAGTAAATGAGCCGCCGCACCTTGCAGAAGCGTAAAACCGACCTGCTGCGGCAAATCCAGCAGCAGCGGCTGGATCTCAGCGTCAGCTGTGAGCAGTGGCTGGACGCGACTTCCGGCTACGATCGCGGCTGGCAACAGCTGATGGGTGCCAAACGCTGGCTGGTACTGGGCGGTGGGGCACTGGCACTCTGGTCAGTGCGTAATCCGCGCAAAGTGACCCGTTTTACCAGCCGCTGGGCGCGCCGTGGTCTGGGTGCCTGGAGTACCTGGCGTATGCTGCGCAATTACCTGCCACGCCGTTAAGCGCAGGCCGCCATTACGGTGGCCTGCGCCCCTTTCCGGCGATTTTTTTGAATATCTTCGACAATTTATCTCGCTAACAATCCATTTCTTACCCGCTTATTATCTCCCACAGGCAACGGTTGCGGGCCCTACGCTCTCTGTCTGGTGTGAAACAACTGCACTGAAGCCGCAACGCTCAATTTCCTGTTGGAGAATAAGAATGAAAAAATTTGAAGATATTGGTTTTCTGTTAGCACGCATCCTGATGCCTGTCCTGTTTATTGTCGCCGGATGGGGAAAAATCACCGACTATAGCGGAACCCAGCAGTATATGGCCGCGATGGGCGTGCCCGGCGCGCTGCTGCCGCTGACCATTTTGCTGGAACTGGGCGGTGGACTCGCCATCCTGTTTGGCTTTCTCACCCGCTTCACCGCGCTGTTTACCGCAGGCTTTGCGCTGCTGACCGCGTTTATCTTTCATACGCATTTTGCCGAAGGCCCGAATGCGATTATGTTTATGAAGAACCTGACTATTGCCGGTGGCTTTCTGCTGCTGGGGCTGACCGGCCCGGGTCGCTACAGTATTGATCGCCTGTTGGGTAAAAACTGGTAACCGCAGTACACACACTCACCGGGGCAGTTTCATCCTGCCCCGCTATCCCAGGGAGGAAATATGGGACAACTTATCGACGGAGTCTGGCACGATAACTGGTACGATACCGCCTCCACCGGCGGACGATTTGCCCGTCCACCCACGCAATTTCGCAACTGGATCACCCCTGATGGCGCACCCGGCCCCAGCGGCAGTGGAGGGTTTCCTGCCGAAGCCGGGCGTTACCATCTGTATGTTTCACTGGCCTGTCCCTGGGCACATCGGGCGCTGCTGATGCGCCGGCTGAAAGGACTGGAAAACGCCATCTCCGTTTCCGTGGTGGATCCGCTGATGCTGGAAAATGGCTGGACCTTTGCCACCGATTTTACCGACAGCACCGGAGACAGTCTGTATCAGCACCAGTTTCTTTATCAGATCTACTTACAGGCCGATCCGCACTACAGCGGGCGCGTTACCGTACCGGTGCTGTGGGATAAGCAGCAGAACACCTTGGTTAGCAACGAATCCGCTGACATTATGCGCATGCTGAACAGTGCCTTTAATCAGGCCGGTGCCCGGCCGGGCGACTATTATCCGCAGCCGCTGGCCGCTGAAATTGACCAGCTGAACGGCTGGATCTACGACCAGGTAAATAACGGGGTATATAAAGCGGGGTTCGCCACCAGCCAGCCAGCCTACTCGGAAGCCGTGACTACGCTGTTTGCTGCCCTTGAACGGCTGGAGCAGATATTAGGGCAGCAGCGCTGGCTGACCGGCAGTCAACTGACCGAAGCCGACTTGCGCCTGTGGACTACCCTGATACGTTTCGATCCGGTGTATGTTACCCATTTCAAATGCGATCGCTATCGCCTGAGCGACTTCCCACATCTTAGCGGCTTCTTACGCGATATTTATCAGATGCCCGGCATCGCGGATACCGTGAATCTGGAGCATATCCGGCATCACTACTACCGCAGCCATAAACAGATCAATCCCAGCGGAATCATTTCCCTCGGACCACTTACGGACTGGGATCAGCCACATCAGCGGGACAGGCTTTTCTCCTGAGGGTGACGACGATCGTTGACTGTTGGGGCGTTTCTATCCTGCGCCCCATAAAATTTCCACCTTTTTTGATCTGACATAACTTACCGTCCCTGGCAATTTCATAGAGTTACCGGATTAATCAATCAGCTGGATTACCAAAAAAATACTCAGGCGTTGTATCATGATCAAAACACTGTCCGTTTGCCTTGGTGTTATCGCCCTGTGCTACATTGGCTATATTGGTCACTTTTATTATCAGACTTTCGACACCTGCACCACCATTCAAAGCCAGCAGAATAAAGCGCCTGAAAACCCGCTACCATCGTTTAACGTGGCCATAACAGCTTAGGGATTTCGCGCAGGCACCAGTTTTTAGCTTCCCCCATGCTGTCGCGCCGCCAGGCCATAATGATATCCGCTTCCCGGGTATATTCCCGGCTGACTATTTTCAGTCTGCCCCCGGCGATGTCCTGTTCAACCAGGTGATACGGCATGGTGCCCACACCAAGCCCTGCCAGCAAAGCACGACGTTTATCATCCATGGAACTCACCGTTAAGCGCTGCTGCTTTTCCAGCAGGCTTACCGTCAGCACCGCACGTTCGCGGGCGGTATCCGCCACCGCAACGCCGCGATATTTTACCCGGACGCTTTCGGAACAAGGATCCGCTTCACGGTGAATAGGGTGATCCGGGTGCGCCACATAGACATTCTTCTGCTTACACAGCAGGCGGGTATTGATTTCTGACGAGGTGCGAAAATGCATATTGGGTGCAATCACAATATCAGCACGCCCCTGTTCCAGACGTTCCCAGGCACCCGACAGCACTTCGGTTATCAGCGACAGCCGGGTATTGGCTTTGGCCGCCAGCTTTTCTACCAGCGGGAAAAGGGTTTCGGTGGCAACCAGCGCCTCAACCACGATAGTTAACTGGGTTTCCCAGCCGCGCGCCAGCGCTTCGGCATCGGTGGTCAACTTGTCGGCGGCTTCCAGCAGTACCCGCCCACGCTCCAGTAACATACGCCCCACGTTAGTAAACTTCGTGCGATGACCGGAGCGATCAAACAGCACCACATCCAGTTCTTCTTCCAATTTCTGCATGGTGTAACTGAGGGCGGAAGGAACCCTACCCAGCTCTTCCGCCGCCGCTGCAAAGCTGCCGCGCCGATCGATAGCGTCCATCACGCGCAGCGCTTCCAGAGTGAGCGCACGATCTTTGCCCATAGAGGTTTCTCTGTCAGAAAATTTGAATAGTGTTAAGCAGAGTAGCCAGGCACCCTGCGGGCGTCCAGCAATTTAGCGCCTGACGCAACAGCCGCTTATGCACTTAGCGGCGGGAAAATTCCGATGCTTCCAGCATCAGTGCTTCATCCGGGCGAACCCCGGTATACAGGGCAAACTGCTCCAGTGCCTGTAAAGCGATCACCTCAGCGCCAGTGATCACCGGCTTTTGGTACTGCTGTGCCAGCCGGATAAGCGGCGTTTGCGCCGGAAACGCCACAGCATCAAACACCGCCGCGGCCTGCTGTACCAGCCCATCGCTAAACGCTAACTGATCCTGTTCGGCGCTCCCCGTCATGCCAATCGGCGTCACGTTAACCAGGATATCGGCCTCTGTCGGCGGCTGGGCGCACCAGTCGTAGCCATACTTTTCTGCCAGCGCCTGCCCATGCTGCTGATTGCGCGCCAGCACCGTCACCCGCTGAAACCCGGCGTCACGAAAAGCGGCGACCACGGCTTTTGCCATTCCCCCGCTACCCTGAATCAGTACATTCAGCGCTTTATCATGCAGGTGCTTATCAATCAGGTTTTTAACCGCAATATAATCGGTGTTATAAGCCGTCAGATGACCATTATCGTTAACAATGGTATTCACTGAATCAATCGCTTTAACCGAATCAGACAGAGTGTCGATAAATGGAATACAGCTCTCTTTAAACGGCATCGATACCGAACAGCCGCGAATACCCAGCGCCCGCACTCCTTTTACCGCATGTTCAATATCGGTGGTTGAGAAGGCTTTGTAGATATAATCAAGGTCTAACTTCTGATAGAGATAATTATGAAAGCGGGTGCCGATATTGCTGGGTCGTGCGGAAAGTGAAATGCAGAGTCTGGTGTCTTTATTTAACATCACTGCCTCCTGATTGATTTCTTTCACTTTAACACCCCGCCTGGTGCTTGCAAGCCTGGCCTTACTGTTCTACCCCGCTGACCCGCGGTTTCAGAATAGCGCCCCGCCGGGATGACGTTGCACCGCCGTCAGACATCAGTTCCTGCGCTGACAATCCGATAATATCCATCACCAGCTGCCGATCAATATGATTATTCAGCATGGTATGGGCAATTTTCAACGTGGCGTTACGTTCACCTTCAGACCTGCCTTTGGTTATGCCAAGCTGTTTTCCTTTCCTGAGTCAGCGTAATTCGCCTATTCTTTCCAGATCCTGTGCAATGGTCATCAGTTTATCCTTATGATGTGGCAGGCGTTGTGCCAGTTGGTTAATAAAATGTTTTCTGTTCCGGGTTCCGCCGAGCAGCAGCTGTGCCAGTTTATCCAGCACCTCAGCCAGATCGTCCTGATAAATATGCTTATGCAGCAGCGTCAGCGCCGCCATCCGACGATGACGCATAATATCGTTGTCGGCAATCGCCGTGACGTCTATCAAAGGGAAGTCGCTGTTATACAGGCGTTCTGCCTGGCTCCGATGGTTAACCGCGTGCAGCCCGTGCGTCGACCAGGGGTAAGGTCTGCGTTTCCCGGTATAAAACAGCAGCGGGACCACCAGCAGCAGAGTTTTACTCCCGTCATCCAGGTAACGCTGCATGGTCGCCACCGCATAGCGCAGCAACCGAAAGCCGATATACCTGTCAGGCGTGGACTGATGCTCAATCAGAATATAAGCATCGCCCTGCGAGGTTTTCAGGCTGTAGAGCACATCACAAAAGTAAGGGTGCAACGATTCTGCAATAAAACTGCCCGATCCCAGCTTCAGGGTACTGAGATCGCAAATTGCCAGCAGATCCGCAGGCAAATGCAGCTGCCTAAAATCCCGGGCACTGTTGGGATGCGTCAGAAACTGTTTAAATAACAGATCGTGTGGCCCAGTCGCCCGGCGGCGTGTAGTTTTCCCTTCAGACATCGCAATCTTCGTTATTCTTATCACCATCGGCTGCCGGGATAGTAACGGAGAGAAATTTCGATGATAAAGGGACTCTTTTACACAATGTCGGGCTGTCTGCACTTTTATGACGTTGTTACAGCAAACGATATTCACTGCTGCAATACGTCTCACATTTTTCACACGGGCGGGACGGTACGCGCACCCTGTCGCATACCGTCACCGTTTATCAGAAGAGATACTTAAACCGCAGACGCGCACCATAGCGCGGCTGATAGTGGCTGCTTTGCTCAACGGTGGTCTCTAACCAGGAAGCATAGGTTCCAAGATAGATATTAAAGTTCGGCATATTGAGAATATCCGGCAGCTGCCAGGAGGCATGCAGGGTGTGAATATCGTAGTTACCGGGTGCCAGGATCGCACAGGCGCTGCCACATTCATTATCGAGACCGGTAAGATTAAACACGGAAATTTTGTTATGAGCATAAATATAGCCCAGCTCAACGCGGTGCCACAGGGCATTGATACCGGCACTGAAATCCTTCTCTTCAGAGGCATCAAGCATTGCGCTGTTCAGGTTAACCACCATGCCATCTTCAGGATCGTTCTTCAGTGTGTTCCATGACAGGGTGATGCCGTATCCGGTACGATCGGAGCGATCGTGCCAGTGGCCTTTTTCATCTTTATCACCATAGGCATTGTTGACCAGATTGGTTTCCATCGCCGCAGCAACTGAATATGCCCCGGAAGACCAGGCAACCACCGGACGGAGATAAGCCACATTTTTCTGATTCTCCAGCGTGTTGCCATGATAACGCTTATCCACGTACAGTGAACTGCCATCTTCCACCAGGGTGTTCAGTTCAAAATACCAGTTATCCAGCATTTTACTGAACAGCAGATTACCACCGCTGTCGCTACGCCCGCGCGCCTCTTTCATCATGTAAATATAACCGTAACCATCACTGTAGAGATCGTTCGCGGTATTACCGGAATACTCAATAAAGGTATCCTGATTGAGAGGAAACATATCATACGCTTCAAAACGGCCTGCTTTAATACGCCAGTTGTTTTCCTGACCAAAATAAAAGGCAGCATCATCCAGATTCATTTTTCCATTAATATTCGCCAGGGGTTGTACGGTAATGCCGGCATATTTTCCGTTAGCCGCATGTTGTATACCGTCAAAGCCCAGCAGAATTCGGCCATTGATGTCCCAGCGCTCCCTGTTACCCGGTGCCCAGTTTCTCTCTTCACTGGTTTTTACCGAGGTTAAGCTGCCAGTCCGACTGGCACCATCAAAGTTAAATTCGACATCACCATAAAATTTAAGCTGCGCATTATTATTTGTCAGCATCAGTGGAGAAGAGGCGGCCTGACTGACTGGCGGTTCTTCTGGCACCGGAATAAACGTCGGTTTCTTTTCTGCCACTGGGGGCGTTCTAATTTTAACGATTTCCGCTTCCGCTTTATCCGCTCGCTCCTCTGCAGCCTGTAAGCGCTGCTCCAGTTTGGCAAGTCGTTTTTCCAGCGAGGATGAAGACGTTTGTGCAACCACTGTTCCAGAGAAAAGACTGGCACAAAGTACCAGACAGGTATGTTTATTCATTGTGGTATCCCTATCATATAGAATGTCCTGTCAGGCATCATTATTGTAGTGAGTTTGAAAACAGAAAACCCGCAGGGTCCATGTTAATATCCTGTTCTCATGCCTGAATAAAAATTTTGAAAACACCAGATTATCAGAAAAGATGCTTATTTTCCAGAGGTATTAATCGCCATCAGTAGTCGCCCGTTATTAACGGGCGAACAATCTTTATATTTATTAATTACGATAAATTCCAGACGCCACTCTCATTTAATCTGGCGCTACCTGACCAGGCAAAAACCTGTAACCGGCGATCTTCAGGGTAAATACGACTACTGAGACAGGCTTCTCCCTGATTAACAAATACCTCGACCGATGATTTATCAAAAAACACCCGTAAATTTAACTCTGCTGTTGCCGGTAAAGGAACGCTGCGCTGACCACATAACCCAAATTGCGGATAATTACGCTCAAGCACCAACCGTTGCGATTGATTATCCACATACAGCCGCATTCCCTCGCCAAGCGTCACGCCATAGATCTCTGCATCACTGTTGGCCAAATCCCAGTTGAGGATGATTTCAGCGGCAGTGCAGTCTTCCATAACACAATCCTGCTGATTTTTAAGCATGTTAACTGGCCACGCATGCCATTCCTGCCGCAGACTGTCCACTTCCAGCGCCGGATGCATTTGCAACCGGTTATCCGCTGTCAGCGTCAGCTCTCTTGGCAAAGAAAGCATACCCGCCCAGCCATCCTGCTGCTCCGGCATCGGGGATTCCCACATATCCATCCAGCCAATGACAATCCGTCGGCCGTCCGGCGTCAGAAAACTTTGCGGCGCATAAAAATCATGACCGTGATCCAGTTCCTGAAAAGCAGTCTGCTGACTGAAGGGCTGCCCCGGTTGCCACTGACCGACAATATAGCCACTTTGGTAGAGATTGCGATTAGCATACCCGGTGGCTGTCATCCCCTGCGGTGAGAACATCAGAACAACGCTATCGTTCAGGCGGAAGAAGTCCGGGCATTCCCACATAAATCCCATCCCTTCGCCCGCCTGCGCCAGCACGCCGGCATCCTGCCACTGGCGCAAGTCGTCTGAGCGATAGAGCAGCACTTCACCGGTTTCTGCTACCCGGGCACCGACCACCATGTACCAGCTGTCCCCCTCAAGCCACACTTTTGGATCGCGGAAATGATGGACATCTGGCGGCGTATCCAGCACCAGCCCCTGACGGGTAAAATGCACCCCGTCTTTGCTGGTCGCCAGGCACTGCACCTGATAGAGGTTATCATCGCTAGCGACATCACCGTGAAACTTATGCCCGGTATAGATCAGCGCCAGTTCATCGCCGCTGACTACCGCTGAGCCAGAGAAGCAGCCATCCTTATCTTCCGGACCTTCCGGTGCCAGCGCCAACGGCAGATGCTCCCAGTGCACCAGATCGCGGCTGCGCGCATGGCCCCAGTGCATTGGTCCCCATTGGGTTGAATAGGGATTATGTTGATAAAATGCGTGATACCAGCCATCAAACCACACCAGCCCATTGGGGTCGTTAATCCACCCGGCGCGCGCGGCAAGGTGGAATTGCGGATACCAGCGCAGATTCAGCTGTAGCTGTTTAGTCGTCAGTGCCTGTTCAGCTTCAGCGATTGAAAAACTCATTATTATCTTCTCTCTTACTGTTAAACGACTGAAGGTTGCGGCGACAGTATTTCTGAAGACGAATTATTACCGCTCAGCAGAAAAATTGAAATAAAGGTGGTGATAAACACCATCAGTCCCATCACCAGCCAGGAACGGGCAAAGCCATTTTTATAGCTTAAGCCTGCCAGCGGCAACAGAATACTGGCAATCACCGAACTGGTGCAGGCAAAGCCCACCAGATAAAGAGTAGATTAAAGACGTTTATCAAAATTCAGGCTGTTATCTTTAAACAAAGACACCAGCAGGATCGGCAGCTCCACTGCATGCAGCAGTTTGGTAATTAAGATAAGCAGCGGCCCTTCCACTATTTCCGAGACGATCATACGTAACGCCATCACTATCCCGGCGGTGATAAGACCTTTTTGAGCGCCAATACGATTTACCAGCCACGAGGCGCAAAACATTCCTGCCACCTTGAGAAACACCTGGAATGAATTTCAGATAGCCAAACATGACGTTGCCTTCGCGCAGTGTCGGGAACTGTGAGGCAAAGTAGACCGGGAACTGCTGATCGTACACGTTGTAGATACAGGTGCCGATAACGAAAAATACCAGCGCCCTGAAACCCGGCAGCATCAGCAGGTGCAACGCATCCTCAACGGTGACCCCCTTCGCCCCAAGCTCTACTTTTTCCAGACTGGCGGGCATATTCACCTTCAGCTGAGCCAGCAGGCAGAAGAAGACAATCCCGAAGCACGATGCGACCAGAAAATTGAGGTTCGGGTTGATATTAAACAGCAGCCCGGCAAAGAAGGTGGCCTGGCCCAGCCGAGCGAACCCCACATCCGTGCTTTACCAAGCTCAAAGGTGCTCTGACGCGCCACGCGCTCAGTATAGGATTCCAGCACCCCGGTACCGCCATTAAACGTCAGGCCAATAAACAGCCCGCCGAATACTGCCCAGCAGTAGGTTAACCGTCAGCAGATAGCCAAACAGCAAGTAAGCCGGGCCGGAGAGGATCAGCAGCGCCGTGATATACCACAACAGGTGTTTACGCAGACCCAGCCAGTCCTGAATAAAGCCGTAACATACCTGGGCACAAAATGCCGCCGCAGACATTACGGCAAAAATAATACCGGTATCCTATGCCCTTAATCCAGCCTGCTGATGCAGTCAGATTGACAGTAGCGAACTGGAAGTCGACCAGCTGACAAATAAAGAAAAACAGTCACGCACTTATTAACGGGTAACTGCGGGGAGGTATTTTTTCATCAACAGATTCTCAACCTGAAGCCGTGATAAAAAATGCTAACTTTAACAAAGGAAAAAATGATTGTTGTTATGTGGATATATGATGTTAATCACATAAGTTAACGTTAACATAATTAGACTATGATCCCGGTCAACATTTATGACGGATTGACCGCCGATAACACGCTTACCAGCCATTAACCTTTAGTATACCCTTTGGTATCAGTGGGTTAAGCTGACAGGCAAGCACATCCGCCTGATAACTTAATCACAGCAGGTAACGTTGGCGTCGTTAAAAGATGTAGCAAAACTGGCAAACATCTCGCTAATGACGGTCTCCCGCGCGTTAAACAGCCCCGAACGCCTTAAAGCGGATACCCTGGTGCGGGTACAGGCGGCTATAAATGCGCTATAAGTTACGTGCCCGATCTGTCAGCCAGGAAGATCCGCAGCGCCCGCGCAACCCCCAGTACCATTGGCGTACTGGCGCTGGATACGGTCACGACGCCGTTTTATGGTCGCCCGCTGGCGGTTATTTCAGCGCGGAGCGGATGCATGGCTGCGTTGGATGCGGAACGTTTTCTCTCCCGGAAAAATTCACAGGAGAAATGAGGCGTAGCTATACCAGGTGCCAGCATTAAGAATTCGTCACTTCTGGCATCACCCGGTATCCTGTAAGATAACCCGATGTGTAAGCGGGTTACAGGAGATTATTCCAGCTGGCGGGACATAACCAGCGAAACTTCGGTAAAGCCGGCATGGGAGAAGAAGTTATGAGCCCGGGTGTTTTTCATTGAGCTTTCAATAAAGACCCGCCTGAATCCTATGCTACGGCATTCACTCATAATCCAGCGTATAAAGCCGGTTCCCAGATTATTATCACGCTGCTCTTCTGCGATAATCAAATCTTCAATAATGATATAGGGCACCCGTGCTGCTTTATTCAGCGTAACGAGACTGAGTCCTGCCAGAATATCATCCCGGTACAGCAACGCCGTCCATATGGCGTCTGACTGTTTATCATTTTGTCGGGCCCGACAGCTTTTTATCAACTGCATTTTTATCTGCATGCAGAAATCATCTCTCCACGCATCGAACGAGGCGGCCCTTCCCCACTGAATATCGGTATGCGAAATATAATCACCAGGCGTGGTGTTTTTCAGAAAAAAAGCAGCGGCCTTTTCAGGCTCGTTTTCTTTATCACTCCATTTTGCTCTTATCGGGATCATACATCCCCCTGATGCATTACATTATCGTTGTCGTTACCAAATACAGAATAATCATAATTAAATCTTACATATGATGGTAGAGCATACTCTGGATACTGCAAGCTGAAGAGCGTGGACGTGAAGAAAGTAAACGAGGTCTGACGCTCAGTGGAACCAAAAATCACGTTAAGCACAGCATCCTTTCCTGATGCCTCCTTTACTTTCAATAGTCGTAAATGAGGGCTTTGAGAACCAATCGTACGAAAAAGCACGCCAAGAAGGTAATCCATTGTTTATAATGAATTTCAATCCGTAACGGAAATATCAGGTGACGTCTTTTTGGCATTAAAGTGAATAGACCGTTAGAAATCGGCCAATCAGTAGATACACTTACTGTTTTTAAGGCTCCAGTACCTATATAGCAGAGGATTAACCATGCAGAACGAGAAACTGAGAGAATTTGCAGATGAGCAGATTAATATTTCTGTCCGTCGGATTCTTGATGGTTAGGAGATTGAATCGCATCTTTTCAGAGCGACTGACCATGAGTTTCATCGTAACCCAACCTTTTGACGATGCGGTTTAGAGAAAGTCTATATGTGAAAATGCCGGCTCTGATGTGTTTTTAACCGGAAAGCCATCTTTCAGGCGCACTCATCCAGCTCTGACACCCGCAACCATCGCTTTTTCTCCATTCAACGCAGCCTTTCCGACAGTAATTCCATCGTATGCGTTTCTGCCTGAGCGCCGGCAAGGCGAAGTCTGTCGCCGCACAGGACTCATTTGCACGGATCCGTGCCCAGAAAGCCCTTCATCAGCACGGCAAACCCCGGCTTCTTAGGTTTTTCCCGCGCCTGCATCTGTAGGGCTTCATACACCCGGGGCAACAGCATTCCCCGCTTGCGACTGGACAGAAAGCCTGAGTAACGCACCATTTTAAAATGCCGCGCCGGAACGTGACTGATATAGCGTCCGATCATCTCTTCCTGACTCAGCGTATGCCGTTTATGCTTCTCCGTGCGGTGATCGAGGTAGTGATGAATCACCGCGCCACCGGCGTAGTGCCGCAGTCGTGAAGCCGACACCGGCGGACGTTTCAGGTAGCGTCCCAGGTACTTTACGCTGTGCCAGGCTCCCCGGGTCTTCCTCGCAAAGTGTACCTTCCAGTATCGGCCGTACTGTGCCTGCAGATATCGCCGCCACTGACGCTCGTCGCGGATGGGGCCCCGACCCGGCAGCATGCCGGGGATGCTCTTCTCGTAGCTGCCGCGGAGCAGTCAGATAACCGCGCTCCGCCAGATGGTCTCACGGCCTTCTTTTTAAAGAAGATACTTCGCCAGACGCCGTGCTTAACGTCGAGACCGCACCTCGTGACGGAGCTGCTGGACATTCCTGAGGAGCAGCGGATTTCAC
>CALYQW010000033.1 GCA_945290265.1 uncultured Erwinia sp. | reverse complement strand
CAGGAAGCGGCTGCCCGCGCAGAGCAGGAAGCGGCTGCCCGCGCTGAAGATGAAGCGGCACAGCAGCAGGTCACCCATGAGCAGGAGCGCCCAACTAAAGAGGGATTCTTTGTCCGCTTAAAGCGTAGTCTGGTCAAAACCCGTCAGAACCTGGGTTCCGGCTTTGTCAGCCTGTTCCGTGGTAAGAAAATTGATGATGAGCTGTTTGAAGAGCTGGAAGAGCAGCTGCTGATCGCTGATGTCGGCGTGGAAACCACCCGGCGCATTATTACAAATCTCACTGCGCAGGCCAGCCGCAAAGAGCTGCGTGATGCCGAAGCGCTTTACGGCCTGCTGAAAGCCGAAATGGCCTCAATTCTTTCCGGGGTGGAAGCGCCGCTGGATATTGAAGGCAAATCGCCATTTGTGATCCTGATGGTTGGCGTTAATGGCGTCGGTAAAACTACCACTATTGGTAAGCTGGCGCGTCAGTTCCAGGCGCAGGGTAAATCGGTGATGCTGGCCGCTGGTGATACCTTCCGCGCGGCGGCGGTAGAGCAGCTGCAGGTCTGGGGTGAACGCAATAATATTCCGGTGGTAGCGCAGCATACCGGTGCCGATTCAGCTTCAGTCATTTTCGATGCCTTACAGGCCGCCAGGGCGCGTAAGATCGATGTGCTTATTGCCGACACCGCCGGACGTTTGCAAAATAAATCCCATCTGATGGAAGAGCTGAAAAAAATCACCCGGGTGATGAAAAAGCTGGATGAACAGGCTCCCCATGAGGTAATGCTGACCATTGATGCCAGTACCGGTCAGAATGCCATCAGTCAGACTAAACTGTTCCATGAGGCGGTTGGACTCAGCGGTATATCCCTGACTAAACTGGATGGAACCGCCAAAGGCGGGGTGATTTTCTCCGTTGCTGACCAGTTCAATATTCCTATCCGCTATATTGGTGTGGGTGAAGGCATTGACGATTTGCGTACTTTTAGAGCCGACGATTTTATAGAGGCACTGTTTGCCCGCGAGGACTAATCTGGATGATCCGCTTTAAAGAAGTCAGTAAAGCCTATCTCGGTGGCCGCCAGGCGCTGCAGGGAGTTGATTTTCATCTTAAAGCCGGTGAAATGGCCTTTTTAACCGGGCACTCCGGGGCAGGGAAAAGTACCCTGCTGAAGTTGATTTGTGGTATCGAACGTCCCAGTGCCGGGCAGATCTGGTTTAGTGGCCATGATATCAGCCGGCTGAAAAATCGTGAGGTTCCCTTCCTGCGCCGGCAGATTGGCATGATCTTCCAGGATCACCATCTGCTAATGGACAGAACCGTCTATGACAATGTGGCGATCCCGCTGATCATTGCCGGAGCCAGCGGCGAAGATATTCGTCGTCGGGTGTCGGCGGCACTGGATAAAGTCGGTCTGCTGGATAAAGCGAGGAACTTCCCGATTCAGCTGTCAGGGGGTGAGCAGCAGCGCGTTGGTATTGCCCGAGCGGTGGTGAACAAACCGGCGGTATTGCTGGCCGATGAGCCGACCGGTAACCTGGATGATGCGCTGTCAGAAGATATTCTGAGGTTATTTGAAGAGTTTAACCGCGTAGGGGTAACGGTACTGATGGCAACCCACGATATGGCTCTGATAGCCCGTCGTAATTATCGTCTGATGACCCTGAGCCAGGGACATTTACACGGAGGTCATCGTGGTGAATAAACGTAACAGCCGTGCTGCCGCCCCGAAGCCTGCCAAAAGCCGGGTGCCCTCAAAAAGTAAGGCGCTGAAAGGGGGCTGGCAGGAGCAGTGGCGTTATGCCATGCGTGGCTCGCTGTCGGATATGTGGCGTCAACCGTTGGCAACGTTGCTGACGGTAATGGTCATTGCCATTTCGCTGACCCTGCCCAGCGTCTGTTATTTGGTGTGGAAAAACGTCAGTCAGGCGGCAGAACAGTGGTATCCGGCACCGCAGCTGACGGTCTATTTAAGTAAAACGCTCGACGACGATGCGGCGGAGCAGGTGGTTGCTCAACTGAAGCAGCAGGACGGGGTCGATAAGGTTAACTATCTCAGCCGTGAAGAAGCGCTGGGTGAGTTCCGCAACTGGTCCGGTTTTGGCGGTGCGATGGATATGCTGGAGCAAAACCCACTGCCGGCGGTGGCTATCATCACCCCTAAACTGAATTTCCAGAGTTCTGACACCATGAATAACCTGCGCGATCGGATGACCAAAGTGCAGGGCGTGGATGAAGTGAAAATGGATGACAGCTGGTTCTCACGGCTGGCCGCGCTTTCCGGGCTGGTGGGGCAGGTGGCTGCCATGATCGGGGCGCTGATGATTGTGGCGGTGTTCCTGGTTATCGGCAACAGCGTGCGCCTGAGTATCTTCGCCCGCCGCGACACCATCAATGTGCAGAAACTGATTGGCGCGACGGATGGCTTTATTTTGCGCCCCTTCCTGTACGGCGGAGCACTGCTGGGCTTTAGCGGCGCATTGCTGTCGCTGATCCTGTCTCAGATACTGGTGTTGCGCCTGGAATCGGTGGTGACACAGGTCGCCTCGGTGTTTGGCACCGCCTTTGTGCTGCACGGACTGGCCTGGGATGAAAGCCTGCTGTTACTACTGATTGCAGCGATGATTGGCTGGGTAGCTGCCTGGCTGGCCACGGTGCAACATTTACGTCGATTTACGCCGCAGTAATCCCTTTACACGTTTTTTGCTATACTCTTCCTCTGTTGTGTCAGTAACAGCAGCAGAGGAAGCCGTTTTATCTGCATCCCTTCTTCTGCCAGAATGATTAGGTTGTGCATAAGATATTCAGCGAAAATTTGAACTTGTGGATAACTTTTCTGTCTTATTCTACAAAAACAGACAACCAGAGCACGGAAAGCAGTCGATTTTTTTACTGAACTCACGTAGTCTGTTGGGTGCATCATGGAGTGATGCCGTAATGATGGTTAACACTGAGAGGGTTTGAATGACCAAAGACATGCAAACTTTAGCTATTGCGCCTTTAGGCAACCTGGATTCCTATATCCGGGCGGCTAACGCCCGAGCGGTTCTGACGGCGGAAGAAGAAAAAGCACTGGCTGAACGGCTGCATTACCAGGGCGATCTGGATGCGGCCAAGACGCTGATCCTGTCCCACCTGCGCTTTGTTGTTCATATTGCCCGTAACTATGCCGGTTACGGCTTGCCGCAGGCAGACCTGATTCAGGAAGGGAACATCGGCCTGATGAAAGCGGTGCGCCGCTTTAACCCGGAAGTGGGTGTGCGTCTGGTATCGTTTGCCGTTCACTGGATAAAAGCGGAAATTCACGAATACGTGCTGCGCAACTGGCGTATTGTGAAGGTTGCTACCACTAAGGCGCAGCGTAAGCTGTTCTTTAACCTGCGTAAAACCAAGCAGCGTTTGGGCTGGTTCAACCAGGATGAAGTGGAAATGGTTGCGCGTGAGCTGGGCGTCACCAGTAAAGATGTGCGTGAAATGGAATCGCGCATGGCTGCTCAGGATATGACATTCGATCCAACGCCGGAAGATGAAGGCGAAGGTCGCTCAATGTCGCCGATGATGTATCTGCAGGATAAATCCTCTGATTTTGCCAATGGCATTGAGGAAGATAACTGGGATGAACATGCGGCGGATAAGCTGAGCGATGCGATGCAGGGGCTGGATGAACGCAGCCAGCATATTATTCGCGCCCGCTGGCTGGACGATGATAACAAGTCCACACTGCAGGAGCTGGCCGACCGTTACGGCGTATCCGCTGAACGTGTCCGTCAGCTGGAAAAGAACGCGATGAAAAAGCTGCGTCTGGCGATTGAAGCCTAAGTTAAGCCAGTACAGAAAAAACCGCCCGTTGAGGCGGTTTTTGCTTTTTCAGACCGGCAAATTTTGTTGCCTTAGCCTTCCCTGATCCAGTACGCACTCTCTTTGCTAAAGCCATTACTGTGCATAAAGTCTTCGATCCCTTCTGCCGGCGCGCTGCCGTCTTCCAGTACCCGCCAGAGGCGCACCTGTGGGTTCTGCTGCTGAATATCGCTCAGCAGATAGTGACCCACCCCACGACGGCGCGTGTCTTCACGCACTTCCAGCTGTGATATGGTTCCCTGGTGGGCGGTAATGGTGACCCGGGCGGCGGCCAGCAGCCGATCGTTAAAGCGCGCGGCATACAGCTGATGCTGGTTAACCAGCTGCTGCTCCAGCAACGCCATATCCTGCTGCGGCCAGATTTTTTGCAAACAGATGCGATCCTGAGCGGAGAGCTGCTCCAGGCGAAAAATGGTGAGTTTCATTGGCTGAGATCTCCGAAACTGAAAACAATAGTGTAACCAAACGGGTGGGAGCTGGCGACTATCTGCAGCATAGCTCTGCGCCAGACCCTGTGCTACGGTTAGCCCTGTATATCAACGCTACGCAATTTGAGAGTAAACCATGCACAGTAACTGGCCCTATCCGGCAATTGTTGCCCATCGCGGTGGCGGAAAGCTGGCAGCGGAAAATACCCTTGCTGCCATTGATACCGGCGCCCGCCTTGGGCACCGAATGATTGAGTTTGATGTCAAACTGTCGCGCGATGATAAAGCCTTTCTGCTGCATGACGATACCCTGGACCGCACTACCAATGGCCGGGGGATCGCCGGGCAGTTAACCTGGGCAGAACTTGCAAAGCTGGATGCCGGCAGCTGGTTCAGTCAGGAATTCACCGGTGAGCCACTGCCGCTGCTGGCGCAGGTGGCTGCCCGCTGTCAGCAGCATCAGCTACTGGCCAATATCGAGATTAAGCCCACCACCGGTGAGGATAAGGTAACCGGTAACGCGGTGGCGCTGGCTGCCCGTCAGCTGTGGCAGGGGCAAACTGCGCCATTGCTGTCTTCGTTTTCTGTTGAAGCGCTGGCCGCCGCACAGCAGGCGGCACCAGAACTGCCGCGCGGGCTGCTGCTGGATGTCTGGGATGATAACTGGCAGGACATGACCCGGTCGCTGGGGTGTGTTTCGATCCACCTTAACCATCGCCTGCTGGATCAGGCGCGCACAGCACAGCTGAAGCAGGCCGGGCTGCGCATTCTGGTGTACACGGTGAATAAACCGGAACGCGCCCGTCAGTTACTGGCATGGGGCGTCGATGCGATCTGCACCGATCGCATTGACAGAATCGGGCCGGATTTTCGCTAACCAGACTCAGTTGGGCTGTACGCTGATCTGCTGGCCCGGCTGACTGTTCTGAATACGCTGACGGGTTCGGTTGCGCTCCTCCTGTGCCTGGCGCTGCAGATTCAGCTGCTGGCGCTGCTGATCCTGCTGCAGCTTCAGCTGTTCCTGCATCTGCTGAGTCTGCATTTGCTGCTGCAGACGCTGGGTGCTGGGATTGTAACCGCGCGCCGCCGGATTGGTGGTATTGTTCAACTGATTAGCCGTTACACCGTTTGCGGTCAGTATCACCAGCACGGCAATAAGCCACTTTATTTTCGTCTTCATCATGATTCCTTCCTGTTACTGATCTGATGTTACGCCACCTGTGACTGTGCTGTACGCACTGATCTCATTATTCCTCAAGAGATTCGCGTTTCATTTTGTTTTGTGCTTATTTATCAAAGCTCAAAATAACGTAAAGAAACATAAAGGATGTAACAATGATGATACAAGGTAAGAGACGGCATCTGTCGTGGCCGTTGTTCGCTGGTTTACTTTTGCTGCAGGGCGCGGTGGCGGCTCCCACCGCTGCACCGGTTTCCTACGGCGTGGTAGCCGATACCTTTCATCCGGTAAAAGCACAGCATGGCATGGTGTCATCGGTCGATGCCACCGCCACCCGGGTTGGGGTCAAAATCCTCGAGCAGGGCGGAAATGCCGTCGATGCGGCGATAGCGGTAGGGTATGCCCTGGCGGTAACCCATCCACAGGCGGGTAACCTGGGCGGTGGCGGATTTATGCTGCTGCGCACCGCCTCGGGCCACACCACGGCGATTGATTTCCGTGAAATGGCACCCGGCCATGCCAGCCGTAATATGTTTCTTGACGAGAACGGCAAAGCGGACAGTAAAAAGTCCCTGGTTTCCCATCTGGCGTCCGGTGTTCCCGGCACGGTGGCCGGTTTTGCCCTGGCCGGTAAAGAGTATGGCACGCTGCCGCTACGCACCCTGATCCAGCCTGCGCTGGAACTGGCGCGCGACGGTATCGTGGTCAATGATGCGCTGGCCGATGACCTCAATGTTTATGGCCGGGAAGTGTTGGTGAATCAACCCAACAGTAAGGCCATCTTCTTTAAAGCGGACGGCACCCCTTATCAGAAAGGGGAAAAACTGGTGCAGCGCAATCTGGCGCACAGCCTGGAATTGATTGCACAACAGGGGCCGGATGCCTTTTATAAAGGCGCGATTGCCGAACAGATTGCTGCTGAAATGGCACAGCATCAGGGAATTATGGATAAAGCCGATCTGGCGGCCTACCGCGCCATTGAGCGCAAGCCGGTCAGCGGTTCCTATCGCGGCTATCAGGTCTTTTCCATGCCGCCACCGTCATCCGGTGGTGTCCATATTATTGAAATCCTGAATATTCTGGAAAATGCCGATCTGGCGAAAATGGGCTTTGGCAGCGCGAATGCGATGCAGATGATGGCGGAAGCTGAAAAATATGCCTATGCCGATCGCTCGGAATACCTCGGCGATCCTGACTTTGTGAAGGTGCCGGTAGCGGCACTGACCAGTAAAGCCTATGCCAAAACCCTGGCAGAAGAAATTGACCTGAATAAAGCGCGCCCGTCAGCAGAAATCAAACCTGGTCAGCTGGCACCGTATGAAAGTAACCAGACCACCCATTTCTCGGTGGTGGATAAGCAGGGCAATGCGGTGGCGGTGACCTACACTTTGAATACTTACTTTGGCAGCGGCATCGTAGCGGGTAACAGCGGCATTCTGCTGAATAATGAAATGGATGATTTTGCTACCCAGCCCGGCGTGCCCAACGTCTACGGGCTGTTGGGAGGCGAGGCCAATTCAGTACAGCCAGCCAAGCGTCCGCTGTCATCCATGTCACCGACGATTGTGGTAAAAGACGGTAAGACCTGGCTGGTCACCGGCAGCCCGGGCGGCAGCCGGATTATCACTACCGTGCTGCAGATGCTGGTGAACACCATTGATTTTGGCATGAACGTGGCCGAAGCCACCAATGCGCCGCGATTCCACCATCAGTGGATGCCGGATCAGCTGCGGGTGGAAAAAGGCTTCAGCCCGGATACGCTGCAGCTGCTGGGTAAAAAAGGCCAGCATGTTGCCGTGCTGCCGACGATGGGCAGTACCCAGAGCATTATGCCGGGCAGCGATGGGATACGTTATGGCGCGTCCGATCCGCGCAGTGTTGATGATTTAACCGCCGGATATTAAGAGCCTATCCCATTAGGCTATTTTATTTGTCATTCTGAACCAGGGCAGTGCTCAGAATCCTCACGTACTACCTGTACGCTGCGGTTCCTGCGCGCTGGCCGTGTCCAAACTGACTTCAACAATGACGCCTTCTGGGACAGTCTCTAAGACCCGACAGTGGCGGTCAGTCTGGCCGCCACTGGTGAGTATTCGCGAAACCCGCTGAATTATCATGGGATTTTATCCGAAATACTGAATGTAAAGAGTGGATAAAAATACTTTACAAGTGCGAATGATAATGATTATTATTGTCATGCATTTTCAGGAAGGCGTCAGCCGGAATGAGAAAGCACGACATTGCTCACATTGCTTTCAGTATTTTTAGCCAGCTCGGGTGCTGGCTTTTTTTTGTCATTTTTCTCTCCAGCCTGCTGCGGTTTTCTTCCTTCTAATATTTTGAACAGAGGTGACAATTTTCTCCGCTATCATTAACCCGGGTTCAGGTCCAGACTAACTGAAAATGTTGAGGAGATTTGAACATGATTTATTTACGTAAAGCGCAGGATCGTGGTCATGCCAACCATGGCTGGCTGGACAGTTATCATACCTTCTCATTCGCCAACTACTATGACCCTCAATTTATGGGCTTTTCAGCGTTGCGGGTGATTAATGAAGACGTGATTGCTGCCGGACAGGGTTTTGGTACCCATCCCCATAAAGATATGGAAATTCTGACTTATGTGCTCTCTGGCGTGATTGAACATCAGGACAGCATGGGCAACAAAGAGCAGATCCCGGCTGGTGAGTTCCAGATCATGAGCGCCGGTACCGGCGTGCAGCACTCTGAGTACAATGGCAGCAGCAGCGAGCCACTGCATCTGTACCAGATCTGGATTATCCCGGATAAAGCCGGCATTGAACCGCGTTATGAGCAGCGCCGTTTTGATGAGGTACACGGACGCCAGCTGGTGCTGTCACCGGATGCTCGTGAGGGATCGCTGAAAGTCTTCCAGGATATGACGCTGTCGCGCTGGGCGTTAGGTGCAGCAGAACAGCAGCGGGTTGAGGTTGCTGCCGGTCGCCATATCTGGATCCAGGTGGTGAAAGGGACGATTAGTGTTAACGGTCAGCAGGCGACAACCAGTGATGCGCTGGCAATCCAGGACGAACCAGTGCTGGAGCTGGTTGCGGACAGCGATGCTGAGATCCTGCTGTTTGATTTGCCGCCGGTATAATCCGCGTTCACTGAGTTAATCCGGTCACAAATTGGGTGCGATTCGTCGCACCCTTTCTCATTTTTTCCGCGTAGTTTGATACACTCTGCTTATCCCTCTGCCAGCCAGCTGAAATTCATGAAGAAAAAAAGACCGGTGTTGCAGGATGTTGCTGACCGCGTCGGCATCACCAAGATGACCGTCAGCCGTTATTTGCGTAATCCTGACCAGGTTTCCGGCGCGTTACAAACCCGGATTGCCCGCGCTCTGGATGAACTGGGTTATATACCGAACCGTGCGCCGGATATGTTATCCAATGCTACCAGCCGTGCGCTGGGGGTGCTGCTGCCGTCACTGACTAACCAGGTGTTTGCCGATGTGCTGAGCGGCATTGAAGCAGTGACCGATGCGGCAGGTTATCAGACCCTGTTGGGGCATTTTGCCTACAGTCCGGAAAAAGAAGAGCGGCAGTTGCGCTCGCTGTTAGGCTGGAATATTGACGGTCTGATCCTCACCGAACGCACGCATACCCCCGCCACGTTGCGCATGATTGAAACCGCCGGTATTCCGGTGGTGGAGTTGATGGACAGCGTTTCTCCCTGCCTGGATATGGCGGTAGGGTTTGATAACGTTGCCGCCGCCCGGGAAATGACCCGGGCGATGCTGGAAAAAGGCCATCAGCATACGGTTTACCTCGGTGCGCGCCTTGATGAGCGTACGCTGCAAAAAGAGCAGGGTTATGCCCGGGCGATGCGTGAAGCCGGGCTTGAGCCGAAAAGTGTAATGATGTCAGAAGCTTCGTCATTTTCTGCCGGCGCGGAGCTGATGCGGGAAGCACAGCGGCGTTACCCGCAAACCAACGGTCTGTTCTGTACCAACGATGACCTGGCGATAGGGGCAATGTTTGAATGCCAGCGCCAGGGATTACAGATGCCAGGACAGATGGCGGTGGCCGGTTTTCACGATCACGATATTGCCCAGGCGATCACCCCACGTTTGGCCACCATCCGCACCCCGCGTGAAAAAATGGGGCGCGAAGCCGCCGCCCGCCTGTTGACGCGTATTCGTGGTGACGCGGTGGACAGCCTGATTACCGACGTTGGCTTTATTCTCTGTGAAGGGAAAAGTATCTGATTTTAAATCACTAATTAACCGGCCAGCCAGGGCTTTACCGCTTTGTGCTGCCGGTTGTCTGTAATCGCGGTTTTTTGAAGCGTTTCACATTTACCCGCTTTTTTCCCCTTCATTTGTTGCCATCCGGGTTGCGCAGCCGGAGAATGTTACCGATAACAAGTCAGCAACTTCACCCGCGATCTTTCTGCCGGAGTAACAATCATGAGTTCTTCCGCATCATCTCATCAGGTTTTTGTACTAATGGGCGTATCCGGTAGCGGCAAATCTGCTGTGGCCAATGCGGTAGCCAATCAGCTGAACGCCGCTTTTCTAGACGGTGATTTTCTTCACCCGCGTGCCAATATTGAAAAGATGTCCGCCGGACATGCGCTGGATGACAGCGATCGCCAGCCCTGGTTACAGGCCATCAATGATGCTGCCTTTGCCATGCAGCGCACCAATCAGGTGTCGGTGATTGTCTGCTCCTCGCTGAAAAAGAGTTACCGTGACACCCTGCGTCACGGCAATCCGAATCTTTCTTTTATCTATCTGCACGGCGATTTCGATACCATCGAATCACGGCTGCACGCGCGTAAGGGCCACTTCTTCAAACCGCAGATGCTGGTGACCCAGTTTGCAACCCTGGAAGAACCGGGACGCGACGAGCGCGATGTGCGGGTGGTCGATATCAACCAGCCATTGGATCAGGTTGTTGCGGCAACGCTGGAAACGATTTCCTCCGTGACGGATAAAAGCAGGACATTATGAGTACAGCTACCCTGGTATTAACGGCAGTCGGTTCGGTACTGCTGCTGCTGTTTTTAGTGATGAAGGCGCGTATGCATGCCTTTGTTGCGCTGATGGTGGTTTCCATTGGTGCCGGCCTGTTTTCCGGTATGCGGCTGGATCATATTGCCGAAACCATGCAGAAAGGCATGGGGGGAACCCTTGGCTTCCTGGCGATCGTCGTTGCGCTGGGCGCGATGTTCGGCAAAATTCTGCATGAAACCGGCGCGGTCGATCAGATTGCGGTGCGCATGCTGAAAACTTTCGGTGAAAGCCGCGCGCACTATGCAATGGGGGTGGCGGGCCTGATTTGCGCGCTGCCGCTGTTCTTTGAAGTCGCGGTGGTGCTGCTGATTAGCATTGCCTTCGCCGTAGCGCGTCGTACCGGGGATAACCTGGTAAAACTGGTGATCCCGCTGTTTGCCGGGGTAGCTGCTTCTGCCGCCTTCCTGCTGCCGGGGCCGGCACCGATGCTGCTGGCATCGCAGATGCATGCCGATTTTGGCTGGATGATTTTGCTGGGGCTGTGCGCTGCTATTCCGGGAATGCTGATCGCCGGGCCGCTGTTCGGCAGCTTTATCAGCAAACACGTTGAGTTTGCGCCCGCTGCGGAATCTGACACCCCGCATTTTGATGAGAATAAACTGCCTTCGTTCGGTTTCAGTATTTCACTGATCCTGTTTCCGCTGATTCTGGTGGGGCTGAAAACCATCGGTGCGCGCTTTACCACCCCCGGCTCCGGACTGTATGAGTGGCTGGAGTTCCTGGGACACCCGTTTACCGCCATTCTGCTGGCCTGCCTGCTGGCAATCTATGGCCTGGCTTATCGTCAGGGTATGGACAAAGAGCGCGTGATGCAGATCTGTGGTGCGGCGTTGCAGCCGGCGGGCATTATCCTGTTGGTGATTGGTGCCGGTGGCGTGTTTAAGCAGGTGCTGGTGGACTCCGGCGTGGGGCCGGCGCTGGGTAACGCCCTGACCGGAGCCGGGTTACCGGTGGCGCTGGCCTGCTTTGTGCTGGCGGGTGCGGTGCGTATTATTCAGGGATCGGCCACCGTGGCCTGCCTGACCACTGTGGGTCTGATTATGCCGGTGATTGAACCACTGCATTATTCCGGCGCACAGCTGGCGGCACTCTCCATTTGTATTGGCGGTGGTTCGATTATTTTCAGTCACGTTAACGATGCCGGATTCTGGCTGTTTGGCCGCTTTACCGGTGCGACTGAAGCCCAGACTCTGAAAACCTGGACGCTGATGGAAACCATTCTCGGCACCACCGGGGCAATTATCGGGATGATTGCCTTCGAGCTTCTCTCCTGATCCTGACGCGCCCGGTGGGTCTGATGACCGCCGGGCGCGTTGTTTCTGCGTCCGTCTGACTGCCCTGGAGCGGCGGATATTAGTAAATCTGTTAAAAAATTCCCCCTGATTGATTTAATTCACTTGCCACTTTTCTTACAGCTTGTAAGGATAATCGCTATACCCTTTTCTTATCACGTTAACAGGTTGGGCATGACTGTTCTCGCCGGACGATCTGCCGGCACAGCAGGCAGCCTGAAGCAGGTGCAAAATGAAAATAGTCGGATTGATTGGCTGGCGCGGTATGGTCGGCTCGGTACTGATGCAACGGATGCAGGAAGAGCGCGATTTTGCTGCGATACGTCCGGTGTTTTTCTCCACGTCTCAGCACGGACAGCCTGCACCGGATTTTGCCGGGCAGTCAGCGGGCACCCTGCAGGATGCCTTTGATCTGGAAGCGCTGAAAGCGCTGGATATTATTATTACCTGCCAGGGCGGCGATTATACCAGCGAGATCTATCCGAAACTGCGCGCCGCCGGCTGGCAGGGTTACTGGATTGATGCGGCGTCCACCCTGCGTATGGATGATGAAGCGCTGATTATTCTCGATCCGGTTAACCATCAGGTGATCCGCGACGGGCTGAGTAACGGAATTAAGACCTTCGTTGGCGGTAACTGCACCGTCAGCCTGATGCTGATGTCGCTGGGGGGGCTGTTTGCCAACGACCTGGTGGAGTGGGCGTCGGTGGCTACCTATCAGGCGGCGTCCGGCGGTGGCGCGCGTCATATGCGTGAGCTGCTGATCCAGATGGGAATGCTGCATGACAGCGTGGCGGAATCGCTGCAAAACCCGGCCTCCGCTATTCTGGATATTGAACGCCGGGTAACGGAAATCAGCCGCAATGGCGTGCTGCCAACCGATAACTTTGGCGTACCGCTGGCGGGCAGCCTGATCCCGTGGATCGATAAGCAGCTGGAGAACGGCCAGAGTCGCGAAGAGTGGAAGGGGCAGGCGGAAACTAACAAGATCCTGCATACCAGCCGCATTATTCCGGTTGATGGTTTATGCGTGCGCGTGGGTGCGCTGCGCTGTCACAGCCAGGCCTTTACCCTGAAACTGAAAAAGGATCTGCCGCTGGCTGAGATTGAGCAACTGCTGGCGAATCACAACGAGTGGGTGAAAGTGGTGCCAAACGATCGTGATCGAACGATGCGTGAGCTGACGCCGGCGGCGGTGACCGGTACGCTGAATACGCCGGTTGGGCGTTTGCGTAAGCTGAATATGGGGCCAGAGTATTTGTCAGCCTTTACCGTGGGCGATCAGTTGTTGTGGGGGGCAGCGGAGCCGCTGCGTCGGATGCTACGGTTGCTGGTGGATTGATTTCTTGAGCTTTGTGTTTTTAAAATCCAGATCAAATACGTTTCACCATTCCGCCGCGTGGACTGGTGAGCAGAGCGGCCAGTCGTCGTCGCCCTGCTCCCGGGCTCGCGGCGTCACAGCGCCCGCTTAGCGGGTGCCCTGTTGTTCAAATGCCTGCACCAGCAGAGCCATGGCAAGAAAGTCATTGCCACCAACATACAGTGTCAGCTGTGGATTTTGTGGATTGGCGTGAAAATCCGCCAGATTGTCAGCATCCGGCCCGGTAAAACTGAGTCCCCGGACAATAGCATTATTATTTTGCCCTGTTGCCATTTTCATACTCTTTTAGGGTACCCCGGAAGAGACATACAGATTTACCGTGCGGGCAACGCAATCCAGCGCCGGATTAATTCCATCTGAGGAAGCGGAATTCTGACTCAGGGCAAAAACCAGTTAATATTTCTGGCTCGCTTGCGGTTAAGCCCTCTGTAGAGCACATAATGCCGGGTGCCTGTCAGAGATTATTGTTTGCGGGAGCGGCGACCCTCCTGATGGACGTAAGAAACAGCAGGCTGGTCAATGATCCTTTTATGCCAATAGCCATAATTCATTCTCTTAATTTAAAATTCCGCACTTTTTTGATATCCCTGTGATGCTTGTCAGCGCTTACTTCCGAACTAACGACGGATAACGGCACCAAAAAATAATATTAATCGGATAGCCCTGGCGGGGGGTAATACAAATAAGTATTATCTGATATTTTATTTTTACATAAAAAGGCGTTTATACAGGATGCACTATTCTTATGCGCTTACTTGATAACTATAAAGTGTGTGTGATTTATTGCGGATAAGAATATTTTACCTGTTAATTTTCGCTGAAATTAAAAAATGCGATCCCTCCCACTTTTGGTGCTGAGGGATGCCTGGTGATTTTCTGAATTAACCGGAATGCTGCTCCGGTGTACAGTACTTGATTTTTTGTTAAAACCCAACTACAGCACGACCTGCAGGGATAAGACAGTGCTGTACGTCGGCTGATAACAGGCATAAACGCGAATTAGTGGATTGAACATCAAGGTGTTTTCGCGCAGGATGAATGCGTTGTCAGGTGCGTTTTTTATCCTGCAAGATTTTTTGACGGCTCTGGCGGTGATTTCCAAAAACTATCTGTTGCCAGTGGCGGAAAAACTTTGATTTAAGAACGGATAAAGGCATGGTGGGTTATTATTGTTTCATGCTGTAACTAATTATGGCCGCATTAATGCGAGTAAGACTAATCTTAATATTAATTATTTATTTGGTTTTAGAAATAAATAAATTTTGTAATCCCGGCGGATTTTGGCAACGCGCAGACTATGCTTGAAGAAACCCCGGCATGGGGAAGTTGAACTTACCAATGCTGGCCGTGCCCGCAGAGAGCCGAACCTATTAATATCGTTGCTTTATCATAATGATTACTTAATTAAACAGTCGTGTCCGGTGCATAGTCCGGGAACGTCAAATCAACGAAGAACATTGTCTGTTTATGCAGGCTGCGTATTTGCCTGCGTCAGTCTCTGGCCGTAGATCATGGGATGAACGTCATGTCTGAGCTTGTAGAAAAGGGTGTTATTAATGCGTTGTTTTCGGGTCAAATCGATCCGTTTTCTCTGTTGGGTATGCACCTTACCTCACGCGGGCTGGAAGTGCGTGCGCTGCTTCCGGACGCCAGTGAGGTGCAGGTGATTGATGCCCGCACCGGTCGTCAATGCGCTCGATTGGATTGTCTTGATGAACGCGGCTTTTTCGCGGCGGCGATACCACGGCGTAAAAATCCGTTTCGCTACCAACTGGCGGTTAACTGGCACGATCAGCAACAGGTGATCGAGGATGCCTACCGTTTTGGCACCCTGATGCAGGAGGTAGATGGCTGGCTGCTGGCGGAAGGCACCCATTTGCGCCCTTATGAAAAAATGGGTGCTCACGCGGAGACGATCGACAGCGTTGACGGCACACGTTTTACCGTCTGGGCACCGAACGCCCGCCGGGTTGCGGTGGTAGGAGAGTTTAACTACTGGGACGGGCGGCGGCATCCGATGCGTTTTCGCAGTGAAACCGGTCTGTGGGAGCTGTTTATTCCGGGAGCGGTGCCGGGCCAGCTGTACAAATTTGAGCTGATCGATGCGCACGGTGAGCTGAAAATCAAAGCCGACCCTTACGCCTTTGAAGCGCAGATGCGCCCGCAGTCGGCTTCGGTCATTTGCGATCTGCCGCCGGTGGTGCCGATTTCCCGGCAGCGTCAGCTGGCCAACAACTTTGACCGCCCGGTATCGATTTATGAGGTCCATCTCGGCTCATGGCGGCGTCATACGGATAATAATTTTTGGCTGAGTTACCGCGAGCTGGCGGAACAGCTGGTGCCTTACGCCAAATATATGGGGTTTACCCATCTTGAACTGTTACCAATCAATGAACATCCGTTTGATGGCAGCTGGGGCTATCAGCCGCTGGGGATGTATGCCCCCACCCGGCGTTTTGGCACCCGCGATGATTTCCGCGATTTTATTCAGGTGGCGCACCAGGCCGGGCTGAATGTGCTGCTGGACTGGGTGCCGGGTCACTTCCCGGAAGATGAATTCGGTTTGGCGCGCTTTGATGGCACTGAGCTGTATGAACATAACGATCCGCGTGAAGGCTACCATCAGGACTGGAATACCCTGATTTATAACGTCGATCGCCGTGAGGTTAGTAACTATCTGGCCGGGAATGCGCTCTACTGGATCGAGCGTTTTGGCGTCGACGGCCTGCGGGTTGATGCCGTGGCATCCATGATTTACCGCGATTACAGCCGGGCTGAAGGTGATTGGGTGCCTAATAAGTATGGCGGGCGGGAAAATCTCGAAGCGATTGAGTTTATTCGTTACACCAACCGCATGCTCGGGCAGGCGGCTCCGGGCCTGATGACCGTTGCCGAAGAGTCGACGGATTATCCCGGCGTGACGCGGCCGGCTGAAAATGGTGGCCTCGGCTTCTGGTTCAAATGGAACCTCGGCTGGATGCATGACACCCTCGACTACATGCGTCTTGATCCGGTGCACCGTCGCTATCACCACAATCTGATGACCTTTGCCATGCTGTATCACTACAGCGAAAATTTTGTGCTGCCGCTGTCGCATGATGAGGTAGTACACGGCAAAGGTTCGATCCTTGACCGCATGCCGGGCGATGCCTGGCAGAAGTTTGCCAACCTGCGCGCCTATTACGGCTGGATGTTTGGCTTTCCCGGCAAAAAGCTGTTGTTTATGGGGTGTGAATTCGCCCAGGGCAAAGAGTGGAATCACGATATCAGCCTTGACTGGCATCTGCTGGACGGTGATGACGGCTGGCATCATGGCGTGCAGCGGCTGGTGCGCGATTTAAATCACCTCTATCAGCAGCACAGCCCGCTGTATCAGCTGGATTTTGATCCTGCCGGATTTGAATGGCTGGTGGTGGATGACAGTGAGAACTCGGTATTTGTCTTTGTCCGTCGCGACCGGGCGGGTAATGAGCTGATTGTTGCCAGCAACTTTACCCCGGTTCCGCGCTATGGTTACCGGTTTGGCGTGGCGCAGGCAGGGCGCTGGCACGAGGTTCTGAATACCGACTCCGGCTATTACCAGGGCAGTAATCTGGGCAATCTGGCGCAGGTGCAAACCGATGAGCAGGGCAGTCATGGTCGGCCTTATTCTCTCAGCCTGACACTACCGCCGCTGGCGACACTGTGGCTGGTGCGGGAGGCGTTATGACGGCCATCCAGCCAGGCGCGCCGCAGCCATCCGGAGCCAGCTACGATGGCAAAGGGGTCAATTTCACCCTGTTTACGCAGCATGCGCAGCGCGTGGAGCTGTGTCTGTTTGATTACAGCGGGGAAGAAACCCGGTTTGATTTGCCGGCACGCACCGGCGATATCTGGCACGGATATCTGCCCGCGCTGCGTCCGGGACAACAGTATGGCTACCGGGTTCATGGTCCATGGGATCCCGCAGCCGGGTTGCGCTTCAATCCCGCCAAACTGCTGATCGATCCCTGCGCCCGTGATGTGTGCGGTGAAGTGACGGACGACCCCCGATTGTACTGCCGCGAACAGACGCCGGATGCGCAGGACAGCGCCGCCGTGGCACCGAAAAGTGTGGTGGTGGTTGAGGGATTTGACTGGGAAGATGACTGCCCACCACACGTGCCCTGGGGCAGTACGGTGATTTATGAAGCTCATGTACGCGGTCTGACCCTGCTGCATCCTGAGATCCCGGCGGAAATCCGCGGCAGCTATGCGGCTCTCGGACACCCGGTGATGATCGATTATCTGCAGCGTTTGGGGATCACTACCCTGGAGCTGCTGCCGGTGGCCTCCTTTGCCAGTGAACCGCGTTTGCTGCGCATGGGGTTGAGCAATTACTGGGGTTATAACCCACTGGCATGCTATGCGCTGGAGCGGCGTTATGCCTTTCAGCAGCAGTCGGCACGTCAGGAGTTTCAGCAGGCGGTGAAAGCGCTACACAAAGCCGGTATTGAAGTGGTGCTTGACGTGGTGTTCAACCACAGCGCGGAACTGGACGAAGATGGCCCGGTACTGTCGATGCGCGGTATCGATAACCCGAGTTATTACTGGCTGGATGAGCAGGGCGGCTATCGCAACTGGACCGGCTGTGGTAACACGCAAAATATCACTCATCCCCAGGTGCTGGCCTGGGTTATCGACTGCCTGCGCTACTGGGTGGCGGAATGCCATATTGATGGTTTCCGCTTTGATTTGGCGACCATCCTCGGGCGTAACCCCGGGTTTCGTCCTGACGCACCGTTCTTTGCCGCGCTCAGCACCGATCCTCTGCTGTCCGGCTGCAAGTTTATTGCTGAACCCTGGGATATTGGTCCGGGCGGTTACCAGGTGAGCCACTTTCCCGCGCCGTTCGCGGAATGGAACGACCATTTCCGCGATGTGGTGCGGCGCTACTGGCTGCATGGCGATCTGTGCAACGGGGAACTGGCCGGCCGTTTTGCCGCATCCAGCGATCTGTTCCAGCGCAATGGCCGCTCACCTGCCAGCTCGATCAACCTCATCACCGCCCATGATGGCTTTACGCTGCGCGATCTGGTCAGTTTTGAGCAGAAGCATAACGAGGCCAACGGGGAAGATAATCGCGACGGTAATAACACTAACTTCAGTCATAACCACGGCGTGGAAGGGTTACAGGCACCGCTACTGATTGAAGAACATCGCCGCCGCAGCATGCATGCGCTGCTGGCTACCCTGCTGTTGTCGCAGGGCACGCCAATGCTGCTGGCCGGGGATGAACAGGGGCACAGCCAGCACGGTAATAATAATGCTTATTGCCAGGATAACGCGCTGACCTGGATTGACTGGCAGCAGCAGGACAGCGGGATGTTGGCATTTACCGCTGCGCTGATCCAACTGCGGAAGCGCATCCCGGCGCTACAGAGCAATCAGTGGTGGCTGCCGGGTGATGGCAATGTGGAGTGGCTGGATGAGCAGGGTAACCCGATGAACGTTGCCCGCTGGCAGCAGGGGGAGCACCGCCTGCAGATCCGGCTTTCCGGACGCTGGCTGTTAACCATCAATGCCACGGAACAGGTGGCGGATCTGCAACTGCCTGCGGGGGAATGGCATGCCATTCCGCCTTTCGCCGGCGACGATAATCCGATTATAACTCAGGTATGGCATGGCGCTGCTCACGGCGTTTGCGTATTTGAGCAATTCTGTTAACAGGAGTCAGAGATGGTCAAATTTGAAAAGAGTGACCCGGTGATGCAGGCCAGGCAGTTGCCAACGCAAACCGTGGCTCTGATCCTTGCCGGTGGACGCGGCACGCGCCTGAAAGATCTGACGGCCAGACGCGCCAAGCCCGCGGTGCACTTTGGCGGTAAATTCCGCATTATTGATTTCGCGCTGTCCAATTGTCTGAACTCCGGCATTCGTCGCATGGGGGTGATCACCCAGTATCAGTCACATACTCTGGTGCAACATATTCAGCGTGGCTGGTCATTTCTCAATGAAGAGATGAATGAGTTCGTGGATCTGCTGCCGGCTCAGCAGCGTTTATCTGCGGATGACTGGTATCGCGGTACGGCGGATGCGGTAACCCAGAATCTGGATATTATCCGGCGCTATCAGGCGAAATATATTCTGATCCTTGCCGGCGATCATATCTACAAAATGGATTATGCGCGTATGCTGATCGATCACGTCGATCAGGGTGCCAAATGCACCATTGCCTGTCTGCCGGTGCCGATTGAAGAAGCCAGTGCGTTTGGTGTGATGCAGATTGATGAGCATAACCGGGTGATCGCCTTTCGCGAAAAACCTGCCGATCCCCCACCGATGCCTGGTGACAGCAGTAAAGCGTTGGCCAGTATGGGGATCTATATCTTCGACACCGATTATCTCTACAGCCTGCTGGAAGATGACCGGCAACTGCCGCACTCAGAACATGATTTCGGTAAAGATTTGCTGCCGACCATTGTTGCCAGTGGTGAAGCGCTGGCGCACTTTTTTCATCTCTCCTGTGTGCAGAATGATGATGCGGAACCCTACTGGCGTGATGTCGGCACTCTGGAACCCTACTGGCGTGATGTCGGCACTCTGGAAGCCTACTGGAAAGCGAACCTTGATCTGGCATCGGTGACGCCGGAATTGGATATGTATGACAGCAACTGGCCCATTCGCACCTATATGGAGCTGTTGCCACCAGCCAAGTTTGTCCAGGATCGCTCTGGCAGCCATGGCAGAACCCTGAATTCGCTGGTTTCAGGGGGCTGTATCGTTTCCGGCTCGGAAGTGGTCAATTCGGTGCTGTTCTCCCGCGTGCGGGTTAACTCCTTCTGCAATATTGATTCATCGGTTCTGCTGCCTGATGTGGTAGTGGGACGTTCCTGCCGCCTGCATCGCTGCGTGATCGATCGCGCCTGCGTCCTGCCGGAGGGCACGGTAATTGGTGAAGATCCGGAAGAGGATGCCCGACGTTTTTATTGTTCCGAAGAAGGGATCGTTCTGGTCACGGGAGCCATGCTGTCGAAGCTGGGCTGGCGGCGATAACCGCTGCGGTTTTTCGTGGTAAGCACAGTGCGGCACAGTACAGGAGCCGAGAGATGCAGGTTTTACACGTCTGTTCTGAAATTTTTCCTCTACTGAAAACCGGGGGACTGGCCGATGTTATTGGGGCACTACCGGCAGCACAAATTGCCGCCGGGGTTGATACCAGGATTTTACTGCCAGCCTTCCCGGATTTAAAAAAAGGGATTGCCAATACGCAACGGGTCGCCACCAGGCAGACCTTTGCCGGTGAGATCGAATTGTACTATGGTCATTTTAATGGGGTGGGGATCTATCTGATCGAGGCGCGGGGATTATACGACCGTCCCGGTAGCCCGTATCACGATCAGTCTCTGTATGCCTATGCGGATAACTATCTGCGTTTTGCCCTGCTGGGATGGGTAGGCTGCGAGTTGGCCTGTGGACTGGATCCCTTCTGGCGACCGGATGTGGTTCATGCGCATGACTGGCATGCCGGCCTGGCCTGCGCCTATCTGGCTGCCCGCGGCAGACCGGCTAAATCAGTATTTACTGTCCATAATCTGGCGTATCAGGGGCTGTTCCAGGCGCATCATCTGGAACATATTCAGCTGCCCTGGTCTTTCTTCTCCATGTACGGGCTGGAATTTCACGACCAGATTTCGTATCTCAAGGCCGGGTTATTTTATGCCGATCATGTGACGGCCGTGAGCCCGACCTATGCGCGCGAGATCACGCATCCGGAATTTGGTTACGGCATGGAAGGGCTGCTGTTGCAACGCCAACAGGAGGGAACGCTGAGCGGTATTCTGAATGGCGTTGATCCGGGTATCTGGGATCCGGCGCATGATCTGCTGCTGACAGCGCACTATAACCGTGACGTACTGGATGCCAAAACGGAGAACAAACGCCAGCTGCAAACCACCATGGGACTGAAGATTGACGATAAGGCACCGGTGTTTGCCGTCGTCAGCCGTCTGACCATGCAAAAGGGATTGGATTTGGTGCTGGAAGCGCTACCGGATCTGCTGGAGCAGGGTGGTCAACTGGTGGTACTGGGTGCCGGGGATGCGCTTCTGCAGCAGGGATTTCTGGCGGCAGCCGCGCAATATCCGGGACAGGTCGGTGTCCAGATTGGCTATCATGAAGCCTTTTCGCATCGCATTCTTGGCGGTGCGGATGTGATTATGGTGCCCAGCCGCTTTGAGCCATGTGGTCTTACTCAGCTTTACGGCCTGAAGTACGGCACGCTGCCGCTGGTGCGGCGTACCGGCGGGCTGGCAGACACCGTTAATGACTGCTCGCTGGAAAACCTCGCCGATGGTATCGCCAGCGGCTTTGTTTTCGCTGACAGCAAGGTGGATTCATTAAAACACGCAATTCGACGTGCATTTGTCCTCTGGTCACGCCCTTTACTCTGGCGCTACGTTCAGCGTCAGGCAATGGGCATGGATTTTAGCTGGCAGGTAGCTGCACTGGCCTACCGCGAACTCTATCAACGGTTGTTCTGATTAGAAAAGGGAACCTGATATGAACGCACCTTTTAGCTATGCCCCACCGGCGCTGAGCGTCGATGCACTTAAACATTCTATTGCCTATAAACTGATGTTTACCCTGGGTAAAGATCCGGCGGTGGCCAATAAGCACGAGTGGCTGAATGCGACGCTGCTGGCGGTACGCGATCGCATGGTAGAACGCTGGCTGCGTTCCAATCGGGCGCAATTGTCGCAGGATGTGCGCCAGGTTTACTATCTGTCGATGGAGTTTCTGCTGGGACGCACCCTGTCTAACGCGCTGCTGGCCATGGGAATGTATCAGGATGCACAGCAGGCGCTGGATGAGATGGGGTTTGACCTCGAAGAGCTGATTGAAGAAGAGAACGATCCCGGGCTGGGTAACGGCGGACTTGGCCGGCTGGCAGCCTGTTTTCTCGATTCACTGACCACCATGGGGCTGCCGGGACGTGGCTACGGTATTCGCTATGAATACGGGATGTTTAAGCAAAATATTGTCGATGGTCGCCAGGCTGAATCGCCGGACTACTGGCTGGAATACGGTAATCCCTGGGAATTTCCCCGTTTCAGCACCCGGTATAAAGTACGTTTCGGCGGGCGGGTTCAGCATGAAGGCAGCCGCACCCGCTGGTTAGAAACGGAAGAAGTGCTGGCCACTGCTTACGATCAGATTATCCCGGGCTTTGACACTGACGCGACCAATACCCTGCGCCTGTGGAGTGCGCAGGCCAGTAACGAAATCAATCTGGGAAAATTTAACCAGGGCGACTATTTCGCGGCGGTGGAGGATAAAAACCATTCAGAAAATGTGTCCCGGGTGCTCTACCCTGATGATTCCACCTACTCCGGGCGTGAACTGCGTCTGCGTCAGGAATATTTCCTGGTTTCGGCGACGGTGCAGGATATCCTGCGTCGTCACTGGGTGATGCACCACACCTTTGATAATCTGGCAGATAAGATCGCCATTCATCTGAATGATACGCATCCGGTTCTGGCGATCCCCGAGCTGATGCGAATATTGATTGATGAGAAAAAATTTGCCTGGAATGATGCCTTTGCCGTGGCCTGCCGGATATTTTCTTATACCAATCACACACTGATGCAGGAGGCACTGGAAACCTGGCCTGTGGATATGATCGGCAAGATCCTGCCGCGTCACCTGCAAATTATCTTCGATATAAATGAGCACTTCCTGAATAACATTCAGGAGCAGTATCCGGACGATCCCGATCTGCTGGCGCGTATTTCGCTGATTGAGGAAACCAACGGGCGGCGGGTGCGTATGGCCTGGCTGGCGGTAGTGGCCAGTCATAAGGTGAATGGCGTATCAGAATTGCATTCCAATCTGATGGTGCAGTCGCTGTTTGCTGATTTTGCCCGACTGTTTCCGCAGCGCTTCTGCAATAAAACCAATGGTATTACTCCGCGCCGCTGGCTGGCACTAGCCAATCCATCGCTTTCAGAAGTGCTCGATCAGACTATTGGCCGCACCTGGCGTACTGAACTCAGCCAGCTGGATGAACTCAGGCAGCATATTGATTATCCGAATTTTATTGCGCGTATCGGGCACGCCAAGCTGGAGAATAAAAAGCGTCTGGCGGCGTTTATTGCGCAGAAACTGAATATTGTGGTCGATCCGATGGCAATGTTTGATGTGCAAATTAAGCGCATTCACGAATATAAGCGCCAGTTGCTTAACGTGCTGCATGTGATCACCCGCTATAACCGTATCAAAGCCGATCCCGATGTCGACTGGGTACCCCGGGTCTGTATCTTTGCCGGTAAGGCGGCCTCCGCCTACTATATGGCTAAGCATATTATTCATCTGATTAATGACGTGGCGGCGGTCATCAATAATGACGCCCTGCTGCAAAACCGGCTGAAAGTGGTCTTTATCCCTAACTATAGCGTCAGCCTGGCGCAGATTATTATTCCGGCTGCCGACCTGTCGGAACAGATTTCGCTGGCAGGTACTGAAGCTTCAGGTACCAGCAATATGAAATTTGCCCTGAACGGGGCGCTAACCATCGGAACCCTTGACGGGGCTAATGTCGAAATGCAGGAGCATGTGGGTGAAGAGAACATCTTTATCTTTGGGAATACTACGCCGCAGGTGGAGGCGTTGCGCAGCCAGGGCTATAACCCGCACAGCTTCTATGAACAGGACGCCGAGCTGCATCAGGCTTTGACGCAGATTGCTACCGGTTACTTCAGCCGCCAGGAGCCGGCACGTTACCATAATATTTTTGATTCGCTGGTCAATCTGGGCGATCACTATCAGCTGCTGGCTGATTATCGCAGCTATGTCGATACCCAGGATAAGGTTGACCAGCTGTACCGTAATCAGGATGAATGGCTGCGCTGCACGGTACATAATATTGCCAATATGGGATATTTTTCAGCTGACCGGACGATTCAGGAATACGCCGATGAAATCTGGAATATTGTGCCAATAAATTTGTAAACAGGCTGCGGCTGTAAGTGGTGTAACCGTAGGGTGGAGCGGTTATCCGTTGGGCAGGTCATATCAGGGAGAAGTGCTCAGTAACACGGAGGAAGAGCTGCCGGTCAGGAGCCAGCTAACCGGGCGAACGCGGTGGTTCGTCCGGTTAGCTGAAAGAATAAATCAGCCGCAGAGGGGACTCAGGAGGCCAGAGACTGTGCAGACTGCAAATTTTCCGTCAGCCACGCACCGATACGCGCCTGTTGCTGCTCCGTCAGCCACATTCCCAGCTTGGTACGACGCCAGACAGCATCTTCCGTGGTGCGTACCCACTCGCTGCCAACCAGATAACGCAGTTCCGCCTCATAGAAATGGTGACCAAACAGCTCCCCTAAGTCATCCAGGCTGTGCGCATCTTTCAGAATCTCTTCGCTGCAACTGCCATAAGTCCGGGCGTAATGGCGTGCCATTCCTTCTGTGATAAAGGGATAGCGGCGGCGCAGGCTGGCGGCATAGTCTTCCCGGCTACCGGCAAAATCACCCCCTGGCAGTACGCACTCTTTGGTCCATGCCTTGCCAATATGCGGATAGTAGCAGCTGAGTTTTTCCAGCGCATGCTCGGCCAGTTTGCGATAGGTAGTCAGTTTGCCACCAAATACCGACAGCAGAGGTGCCTGTCCCTGGTCATCATGCACATCCAGAGTGTAATCACGGGTGATCGCCTGTGGTGAGTCCGATTCATCATCACACAGCGGGCGTACTCCTGAGTAAGTCCAGACAATATCTTTCCGGTTCAGCGGTGTTTTAAAATGCTGATTGAATACCTTTAGCAGATATTCAATTTCACTGTCATCAATCGCCACCTGCTGCGGATCGCCCTGATACTCCACGTCCGTGGTACCGATGATGGAAAATTCATCCATCCACGGAATAACAAACACAATGCGATGATCTTCGTTTTGCAGGATATAAGCCTGTTTCTGGGTATGGACACGCGGCACCACGATATGGCTACCTTTAATCAGGCGGATACCATAAGGCGATTTCAGATGCAGTCCTTCATCAAACAGCTGTCTGACCCACGGGCCGGCGGCATTGACCAGACCTTTGGCATGCCAGGTATAGATTTCACCGCTATCAATATTTTCAGCGGTAACAGTCCATAAACCATTTTCACGTCTGGCGTGGGTTACCCGGGTGCGGGTATGCACTTCACCGCCGCGTTTCACCACTTCCTGGGCGTTAAGCACCACCAGACGGGCGTCATCTACCCAGCAGTCGGAATATTCAAAACCGCGTACAATCTCCGGTTTCAACACTGAATCTGCACCAAATGTCAGCCCTTTACTGGCTGGCAGGTTGGTGCGTTTCCCCAGATGATCGTACATAAACAGGCCGGCGCGGATCATCCAGGCCGGACGCAGGTGGGGACGGTGAGGCAGGCGGAAGCGCATTGGGAATGCGATATGCGGTGCCATTTTTAACAGTACCTCACGCTCTGCCAGCGCTTCGCTCACCAGACGGAATTCATAGTGTTCCAGATAGCGCAGGCCACCGTGGATCAGTTTAGAACTGGCGGAGGAGGTCGCGCAGGCAAGGTCCTGGGCTTCCAGCATCAGTACTGAAAGGCCTCGTCCTGCCGCATCAGCCGCAATACCTGCGCCGTTGATACCGCCGCCAATGACGATCAGATCTTTGATTTCCACGTAATCTCCTCCGGTGTTCGGAATAGCTCGATAATGTTCGATTTCGCTCATAATGGTAATTTTAAACCAACATTGATTCCAGTGTTAACCGTATAAATACATTCAGGCGTGATACAGCTAACATAAATCAGGCAATAAGATCACTTTTCCCTCTTATTTTGTCTGGTTATTGTTGGCAGGGTTCAGGCTACAATCCCCCTGTTTATATCCGGAGGATCCTGAGAATATTTATGAACCCATTTGAATGTATCAGCGTACAGCAGGCGCAACAGAAGCTTAGCGAAGAAGCGGCGATCCTGGTGGATATCCGTGACGCTCAAAGCTTTGCCATCGGCCATGTCAGCGGAGCCGTGCATCTGACCAATGACAGCTTAGCCGGCTTTTTGCAGCATACCGCGCCCGGTACACCGGTGCTGGTCATGTGTTATCACGGTAACAGCAGTAAAGGGGCAGCCAGCTATCTGGCGGGCCAGGGCCTGACCCGGACTTACAGTATTGACGGCGGTTTTGACGCCTGGAAAATGAACTTTCCACAGCATATTGAGACGGTCTGATCCGGCGGGGCAGGCCTGTATCTTATGATTTGACGGGTTATACTGGCATTTTCGTTTTCACCGACAGGATACCTGCCCTTATCATGCTGATTACTTCGTTCACTCATTTGCGTCCGGCACAGGCGTTTGTTGACTATATGGCAATGCGTGGCATCAGGTTGCGTATTGAACATCAGGACAACAGCTACAGGCTATGGCTGGATGATGAATCTAAGCACGATGAAGTCGAAAGCGAGCTGAACCAGTTTGTACGCGCCCCCAACCATCCCCGTTATCAGGCGGCCAGCTGGCATTCCGGCACCACTGACAGCGTCATTCGTTACTCACAAACCTCACTGATGACCACGCTGCGCCAGCGTAGCGGGCCACTGACGCTGGTCGTTGCTGTCGCTTGTCTGGTGGTCTTTGTGCTGATGCAACTGTTTGGCGACCTGAGCGTGATGCGTCTGCTAGCCTGGCCGGACAGTGAACAACACTTTCAATTATGGCGCTGGTTCAGCCCGGGGTTACTGCATTTTTCTCTGCTGCATATACTGTTTAATCTGGTGTGGTGGTGGTATCTCGGTGGCATGATTGAAAAGCGTCTTGGCAGCGGGAAACTGCTGGTGATTACGCTGATTTCCGCCCTGTTAAGCGGCTGGGTGCAGGCAAAATTCAGTGGCGTGATGTTTGGGGGCCTGTCCGGCGTAGTGTATGCCCTGATGGGTTACAGCTGGCTGTATGGTCAGCGTCATCCGCAAAGCGGGGTCTTTCTGCAACCGGGGCTGATGGCATTCTCAGTGCTGTGGCTGCTGGTTGGCTGGTTTGGCTGGTTTGGTTTGTCGATTGCCAACGGGGCTCACGTAACCGGCCTGCTGGTCGGGCTGGCGATGGCATTTGTTGACAGTCGAAAAAAATAAAAAGGAGCATGGCTTTGAAGCAGACACAGCGTCATGACGCGATTATTGAACTGGTGCAGCGGCAGGGATACGTCAGTACCGAAGAACTGGTAGAGCATTTTGCCGTCAGCCCGCAGACCATTCGGCGCGATCTTAACGATCTGGCGGAACAGAACAAAATCCAGCGTCATCATGGCGGTGCCGCGCTGCCTTCCAGCTCAGAGAACAGCGCCTGGCAGGAGCGTAAAATGATGTGGTCAGCCGAGAAGGCGCGTATCGCGCGGCGCGTTGCCAGCCAGATACCGGACGGTGCTTCACTGTTTATTGATATCGGAACCACCCCGGAAGCCGTGGCACATGCGCTGATGAACCACAGCAATTTGCGTATTGTCACCAATAATCTGAATGTGGCGCTGCTGCTGATGGCGAAACCCGACTTTCGGCTGATTGTGGCGGGCGGTGAGGTGCGAACCCGTGATGGCGGCATTATGGGCGAGGATACCCTGGACTACATTTCGCAGTTTCGTCTTGATTACGGCATTCTGGGTATCAGCGGGATTGATATAGACGGCTCTTTGCTCGATTTTGATTACCATGAAGTGCGTACCAAGCGTGCCATTATTGAGAATTCACGCTGTGTAATGCTGGTGGCCGATCACTCCAAATTTGGCCGTAGCGCGATGGTCAATCTGGGCAATATGGATCTGATTGATTATCTGTTCACCGACCAGACGCCACCTGAGGGCATCCTGAAAACCATCGAGCAGCATCAGGTACAGCTGGAACTCTGTTAAGCCCGCTGGATCGTGCGGTCATTATTTTTTCGGCTCATTGCATTTGCGATGAGCTTTTTTTTGTTTTGTGTCTTAACTGTAAGTACCGGCTTTTTTTTCACCCGTCATTGTCGGTGAAAATGTGTACTGTTATTGATAATGCTGGCATTCGCCAGGTTGCAGTAATCCCCGGAGAAAGACAGGTATGACGCAACTTAAATTCAGTAAGGTGCAGTTTACAGCCGCTTTAACCCGTCACTGGCAGCATCTGGGCTGTGCCTCTGCCGCAGAAATGACCCCACATCAATGGTGGCAGGCACTCAGTATCGCACTGGCCGAACAGCTGGCCGCGCATCCCCATTCCCCAGAGCAACCGGGGCAACGTCACGTTAACTATATTTCCATGGAGTTTCTTACCGGGCGGCTGACCGGGAATAATTTGTTGAATCTTGGCTGGTTTGATCAGGTTCAGTCGTTGCTGGCGGACTATCAGCTGTCACTCAGTCACTTACTGGAAGAGGAACATGATCCGGCGTTGGGTAACGGCGGGCTGGGACGGCTGGCCGCCTGCTATCTGGATGCGATGGCAACTACCGGCCAGGCGGCCACTGGCTACGGCCTTAACTATCAGTATGGACTGTTTCGACAGTGGTTTGACGATGGCAAACAGCAGGAATCCCCGGATGACTGGCAGCGCGAGCGTTATCCATGGTTTCGCCATAATGCCGCGCAGTATGTGCAGGTGGGTATGGGGGGGAAGCTGCAGAAAAACGCGCGTGGCGAACTGCGCTGGCAGCCGCAGATAATGTTGCGCGGTGAGGCCTGGGATCTCCCGGTCCTCGGCTACCGCAATGGTGTGGTACAACCGCTGCGCCTCTGGCAGTCGGTTGCATTACATCCGTTTGATTTGGATAAGTTTAACCGTGGTCACTTTCTTCAGGCGGAGCAGCAGGGGACAGAGGCCGCTAAACTGACCAAAGTGCTCTATCCCAATGACAACCACGCTCAGGGCAGACAGCTGCGCCTGATGCAACAGTATTTTCAGTGTGCCTGTACCGTGGCAGATATTCTGCGTCGTCATCATCGCGCCGGACGGCTGATCCAGCGGCTGGCGGATTATGAAGTGATCCAGCTGAATGATACCCACCCAACGCTGGCGATACCCGAACTGCTGCGTCTGTTACTGGATGAGCATCAGCTCAGCTGGCAGCAGGCCTGGGAAATTACCGGTAAAACTTTTGCCTGGACCAACCACACTCTGCTGCCGGAAGCGCTTGAACGCTGGGATGTCTCGCTGATGCGCCGCCTGCTGCCGCGTCACTATGCCATTATCCGCCAGATTGACCGACAGTTTGCTCAGCAGGCCGCACAGCACTGGCCGGGAGATAAGCAGCAGCTGGGACGGCTGGCTATCGTGCAGGATAACCAGGTGCATATGGCGCGCCTGTGTGCAATTGCCTGCTTTGCGGTTAACGGCGTGGCGGAACTGCATTCCGGGCTGGTGGTCACGCAGCTGTTTCCTGAGTATCACCAGCTGTGGCCAGAGAAATTTCATAATGTGACCAATGGCATCACGCCACGGCGCTGGCTGCGCCAGTGTAATCCGGGGCTGGCTACGCTGCTGGATGAAACCCTGGACACCGACTGGGCGCGCGACTGGGAGGGGTTGCAGACGCTGGAAAAGCAGGCTGACAATCAGGAGTTTGCCCGACGGTTCAGCCAGATAAAGCAGGATAACAAGCTGCGGCTGGCAGGCTTTATCCGCCAGCGTACCGGGATGGTGGTGGATCCCAGGGCGATGTTTGATGTGCAAATCAAGCGCCTGCATGAATATAAACGCCAGCATCTGGCTCTGCTGCATATTCTTTCCTGCTATCAGCAGCTGCGGGAGAACCCGTCTGTAGCGTGGGTGCCGCGGGTATTTATCTTTGCTGCCAAAGCGGCACCGGGCTATGCGCTGGCGAAAAATATCATTTACGCCATTAATCAGGTGGCAAAGGTTATCAACCAGGATCCGCTGATGGCCGGGCGGCTGCAGGTGGTCTTTATCCCTGATTACGGCGTCAGCGTGGCGGAGATCATCATTCCGGCCGCCGATCTCTCAGAGCAGATTTCAACTGCCGGCTATGAGGCCTCGGGCACCGGCAATATGAAGCTGGCGCTGAACGGGGCGCTGACTATTGGTACGCTGGACGGTGCCAATGTGGAGATTGCCCGTCAGGTTGGGGCTGAAAATATCTTTATCTTTGGGCATACCGCGGAAGAAGTGAATGCGCTGAAAGCCTCAGGCTACGATCCGCGCGCAGTGCGTAAAAAAGATCGCCACTTAAACCAGCTGCTGAAATCGCTGGAGCAGGGGGCATTCAGTCAGGGAGATCGTCAGGCGTTTGATTTGCTGCTGCACAGCCTGGGGAAAGGCGGCGATCCCTGGCTGGTGCTGGCCGACTTCGCCAGCTATTGCGCGGCGCAGCAGCAGGTATCAGCACTGTATGAGGATCGGCAGGGCTGGACCCGGGCGACCATCATGAACACGGCGCGTAGCGGTATTTTCAGTGCCGATCGCGCGGTTAATCAGTATCAGCAACGAATCTGGCAGGCGAAACGCTAAGGACACAATATGGATATCGGCAAGCTTGAACAGGCGGCGGCGCGGGCGGGCATCAGCGCGGAATTTATTAATGCCCGGGGTGAAGTGCAGCCGGTCAGTCTGGCTACCCGGGTAGCCCTGCTGGCTACGATGAGCCTGCCTGTGGCAACCGAGCCGGCACCGCTGCCTGGCTATCTGGTGTTGCATCACCGGCGACAGCAGCGGCTGGCAGTGGCGGGCAGTGGCGACTATCAGTGGCAGCTGACGACTGAGCAGGGAAAGCAGCACAGCGGGGAGGTCACCGGTGGACAAACGCTGGCACTGCCCGGCAATCTGGCGCATGGTTACCACCAGTTTCTTCTCAGCCAGGGGCAAAAGCAGTGGCACTGCCAGCTGATTGTTACTCCGCGCCGCTGTTACCAGCCCCCTGCGCTGGCGGAAGGCAAAAAGCTGTGGGGGGCCTGTATCCAGCTGTATACCCTGCGTTCTGCCGCTAACTGGGGTATGGGCGATTTTAGCGATCTCCAGCGGCTGACCGATGAAATTGCCCGTCATGGTGGGGCGTTTATCGGGCTGAATCCCATCCATGCGCTCTATCCGGCCCAGCCGGAGGATGCCAGCCCTTACAGCCCGTCTTCACGGCGCTGGCTGAACGTTCTCTATATTGATGTCAATGCGGTGGCTGATTTTCAGCGCAGTAAGGCGGCACAGCAGTGGTGGCAGCAGCCAGAGGTGCAGAGCCGTTTGCAGGCCGCACGCGACAGCGACTGGGTGGATTATGAAAGTGTCAGCGCGCTGAAACTGACCGCGCTGGATTTGGCCTGGCAGCAGTTTTGCCTGCGTGATGCTACGGACGCGGACTGTCGCCGGTTTGAGGAATTTATCCATCGGGGCGGGGAAAGCCTGTTCAATCAGGCCTGCTTTGATGCCCTGCACAGCGCGCTGAAGCGGGAAGATCCGCGTAACAGCGGCTGGCCGCAGTGGCCTGAAGCCTGGCGCCAGCGCGACAGTCTGGCGGTGCAGGAATTCTGTCAGCAACATCCGCAGCAGGTGCGTTTCTGGCAGTGGCTACAGTGGCTGGCGGCCGTGCAATTTGACGCCTGCTGGCAGCGTTGCCGGAAACATGGGATGTCGCCCGGACTGTACCGTGACCTGGCGGTGGGGGTCGGTGCGGGCGGGGTGGAAACCTGGTGCGATCCCGAACTCTACTGTCTGCAGGCGGCCACCGGTGCGCCGCCGGATATTTTGGGGCCGCAGGGGCAGAACTGGGGCCTGCCGCCAATGGATCCGCATATTCTGACCGCCCGCGCCTGTCAGCCGTTTATTGAGCTGTTACGCGCCAGCATGGCCAGCTGTGGCGCACTGCGTATTGATCACGTGATGTCGCTGATGCGCCTGTGGTGGGTGCCACAGGGCGAAACCGCCGATCGCGGGGCGTATGTTGCCTATCCTCTGGACGATTTAATTGCGATTCTGGCGCTGGAAAGTCAGCGTAACCGCTGCATGATAATTGGCGAAGATCTCGGTACGGTTCCGCTGGAAATCATCAGGAAACTGCATGAATACGGTATTTTTTCCTGGAAAGTACTCTATTTCGAGCAGCAGGCGGATGGCAGCTATCGCGCACCGGCTGACTGGCCGCGTCAGTCAATGGCCTGCGCCAGCACCCACGATTTGCCGACCCTGCGCGGGTTCTGGAGCACCGGCGATCTGGCGCTGGGGGAACAGCTGGGGCTGTATCCTGATAAGTTGATCCTGAGCCGGCTGTACAGTCAGCGGGCGCAACAGAAGCAGGCGCTGCTGAATGCGTTGCACCGCTACGGCTGTATCCCCAAAAGCAGCGGCAAACGTGCCGGAACCATGGCGATGAGCGTGATGTTGAGCCGGGGAATGCAGCGTTATATTGCCGACAGCAATAGCGCGTTACTGGGCTTACGGCCGGAAGACTGGCTGGATATGGCGCACCCGGTCAATGTTCCTGGCACCAGTGACAGTTATCCGAACTGGCGGCGTAAGCTGAGCATGACGCTGGAAGAAATGTTTGCCGACCGGCGAATCAACCGGCTGATTAACGAACTGAACCGGCGTCGCAGGGCACCGAACGGGGGGAAATAACAGGAAACAGGCCGGCGCGGCCTGTTTAGGGGTTTGACGGCCAGTGATGTAAAAAAAACACGTTAAGCGATCTCAGAAATCGATTCTGGACACGATCCGGCCTCAGGGTACCCCAAAACGATATCTGGAAATGCTTTTTTGCCTTAAAAATGGTCTCATAAACCTACATATTTCAGTCTGTTAGTCGCTAAGCGTGGTTTTTTGCACGGTTGACCCTCAAACCCCTTAAAGGTGCCATTTAATTTCTGGCACCTTTTTTACTGCTAATGATTTAATTGTTCGAAGAAATATGTTTCTGATTTGTATTCATTTGATAAGCATTCATTTTTCATTGCTATTTCTGCGTCGGTATTTAGTGATTCAAATATTAAAAGATTGCATTTTTTCTTGATCGTTATATTCCATGTTTTGTTTAAATCAACTATCTTTTCCTTTTGTTCTGGAAGATTTGATATTGTTTCTTTTATTTTTTTGTCCAAAAGATTCTTGGCATTTTCTGTTTTCTTTATAGCTTCTTTGTTTATTTCTTCTAACTGATGCAGTTCTGGCTCAGTGAATGCAGCACTAACATTTAGAGATGTTATACTGGCAATTAAAATCACGTTAATTATTTTCATAAAAATCAACCCTTCTTTTAAACCTGTCTTTAGGAACGAAAAGCCAAATTGACCTGTCGGAAATCATTTTTCCAAACCCCTCCAGGTCACCTTCGTATGCTAGTTTTTGCAAGTAGGGTCTCGTTAAGGTGTTGTAGTCTCCGCGATAACGTAAGTCTATAAGAACGTCTTTTATTTTTTCTGGAATGTTATCCCAAGCTAAGGTTGGTGATATATTTGGGTTTGGGTGATAAGTTCTTATCACTATTTTATTTTTGCATATTCTCTCTACGTCCTTTCTTAACTCTTCATAAGTTGATACGAATAACGATAATTGTTGATGATCTGTTATCTCACTTATTGAATCTCTATTTTTAAGGACAAAGTTATAGGCTAAACACCCCTTTAATCTGGCTCCGTCAGATATTTTTTCTGCTTTTTCTTTTTCGATTCCTGCTTTTTGAAGTGAGATTAATGCACTTATCTTTGATCTATCACCAAGATCAAATCCACGACCAATAGTTACGCCTGAATTGTTCTTTTTACAAGATGAGGAGTTTCCTGGCCAGTGTATTTTTTTTGAGTAATCACGGCTTGATTTTAAATCGTTTCCTTCTGCTCTAAATGTTAGCCGTCCTTTTTTTGGCTCAGACATTGTTTCATCCTTTTAAGCTATTTAGAGTCTTATATATTACAGACTTTTTTTGTAATTTCACTGGATTTGACGGGGGATCCTTATTGAAAGGGGTTTGACAGCCAGTGATGTAAAAAACCACGTTAAGCGATCTCAGAAATCGATTCTGGACACGA
>CALYQW010000032.1 GCA_945290265.1 uncultured Erwinia sp. | reverse complement strand
GCCGATGGTAGTGTGGGGTCTCCCCATGCGAGAGTAGGGAACTGCCAGGCATCAATTTAAGACCAGCTAATGGTCATGACCTTTCCGGTGACGCGGAAACGGGCGAAACACCTGATATCAGACGGTTTCTGATATCAGTACAGTATCGGTGGAGCGGTAGTTCAGTTGGTTAGAATACCTGCCTGTCACGCAGGGGGTCGCGGGTTCGAGCCCCGTCCGTTCCGCCACCTTATTTAGGGGCGTAGTTCAATTGGTAGAGCACCGGTCTCCAAAACCGGGTGTTGGGAGTTCGAGTCTCTCCGCCCCTGCCAGATAAGAAAATCCTTTGCTCAGGCAAAGGATTTTTTTTTGCCTGTAATAAACCCATCCTGTCGATTTATTCCTTAAAAAAGCCTGCAGCCAGGCTCTTCTCTCTGAGTTTATGCTTCCGGTTTGCCGTTGAGTGGTAATTTCAGAAGCTGGCGAATATGCGCCAGACGATCGCCGTTCTGCAGCCAGACAGCATACACTGGCCTGACAGCCACCGGCGTATCGGCAACAGCCAGCAGATCGCCATATTCTTTGGTCCAGCTGGCAGGCAGAAAGGCACAGCTGGCGCAGGCATGCAGCATCTGACGCGCCAAATGGGCGGAAGTAGTGGTCAGCACAGGGATATTATCTACGCCCGCCAGGACGTGCTCATGCTGATAAAAATCAGCTCCCCATTCCAGTTTGATATACTCCAGCTTCTCTGCCGCCGGAGTATGACGTGACTGCAGCAATGCCAGCGTCAGCGTGCCAATTTGCTGGCTGCTTAATTCATCCATTTTAGGCGCTTCGGTAGTGATCAGCAGATCAAGCTGCCTTTCATGCAGTTGTTTAACCAACAAATGACGCTGGGCGAGTCTGGCTTCAAGATGAAAGTCTTTGCGTTCCTGACAAATTTGCTTCAGCCATGGGGTCAGACAGGCTTCCCATAGCGAGGCACTGGCTCCTATCGTCAGCTCCTGCTGTTGCTGCGTATGAGCCACCTCCTGCTTCGCCATAAGCCAGGTACTGATAAGGTTATCGGCATAGGGCAGCAGGCGATCTCCGGCAGCGGTCAAACGAATATTATTGCGATGACGGGTAAACAGCGTGACGCCCAGCTGATTTTCCAGCTGCCTGATACGAAAACTTACTGCGGATTGAGTAAGATAGAGTGCTTCAGCAGCACGGCCAAAGTGGCGAGTTCTGCTCACCTCCAGAAAGGTCTTAAGTAATTCCGTATCCACTGCTATCTCCTAAAATTTTTCTCGTTATGATTTAAATATTTTGTTTTACACTCTGTCAAGCGTATCTAATACTCCGCGCCATAAATAGCTCGAAGATATGAAGATTCAGGAGCGTGTCAATGGCGGAAAGTTTCGCAACAACACACCGTTTTTTTGATAACAAACACTACCCGCGTGGTTTCTCACGTCACGGTGATTTCACTATTAAAGAAGCCCAGGTGCTTGAACGCTATGGTTTCGCGTTTAACGAGCTTGATCTGGCGAAGCGTGAACCCGTGACGGAAGAAGAACGCCTGTTTGTTGAGGTGTGCAGAGGCGTGCGTGAAGCACATACCGAAGCAGAAAAAGTCTGGTCAAAATATATGACCCGCATTAAACGTCCTAAACGTTTTCACACTCTTTCTGGCGGCAAGCCGCAGATGGAAGGTGTCGAAGATTATTCTGACAGCGACGATTAAGTTTTCAGGGGGGTAAGCGCGCAGGCGGCTTACCCTTTTTTATGCCGTGCTTTTTTGCAAATACAGCAGCAAGCGATCCATCGCCCGGTAGCTAACTGCTTCATTCAGATGATCCCGGTTAATATGCTCATCGGCACTCAGGTCAGCAATGGTACGGGCAACTTTCAGAATACGCTGCCAGGCGCGTACCGATAAACCAAGCTGATGTAATATCTGCTCCAGCCAATGCGCATCATCAGGTTTTAACACACACCAACGCTGTATTTCGGGATTCAGCAGCTCTGCGTTGACCTTGCCACTACGCTGCAATTGCAACTGACGTGCGGCCAGTACCCGCGCACGCACGGTGGCGCTGCTTTCCCCGTTTTTCTGCACGCCGCTTAATGTGCCTGGCGGCAGCAGAGGCACTTCCAGCGAGAGATCGAAGCGGTCAAGGAACGGGCCGGATAATCGTCCCAGATAGCGCAGTATCTGCTGAGGAGAACTGCGGTTATGGCGGCCATGATAGTTTCCACCCGGACTGGGATTCATCGCCGCAATTAGCTGGAAGCGGGCGGGGAAGGTTACTTTGGCTCTGGCGCGGGAAATGGTAATTTCCCCGGATTCCAGCGGCTCACGCAGTGCATCCAGCGTCCGCCGCTCAAACTCCGGTAATTCATCGAGAAACAATACCCCGTTATGCGCCAGTGAAATTTCGCCTGGTCCCGGCAGCGTGCCGCCGCCAACCAGCGCAGTCAGGGACGCGCTGTGATGCGGGGAACGAAATGGGCGCTGTCGCCACTGCTGATGGAGATTATTATCAGCATGCAGGCTGGTGAGGCAGGCGCTTTCCAGCGCTTCACGATCGCTTAATGAAGGCATCAGGCTGTTCAGGCGGGTGGCCAGCATGGTTTTCCCGGTTCCTGGCGGCCCGATAAACAGCAGGTTATGCCCGCCTGCTGCCGTGACTTCCAGTGCACGTTTCGCCTGTTGCTGACCGACAATATCCTGCAAATCATCGGCAGAAACGGGTAGTTTCTGCTCCATCGCGCGCGCAGCAGGCAGCGGCGAGGTATCATGCAAAAATGCGCAGATCTCCAGTAGGTGGTTTCCGGTTAAGCTTTGACCGGTGCGGATCAATCCGGCTTCGCTCTGGTTGCTGGCAGGCAGGATAAGCTGCCGCCCACAGTTTATTGCCGTCAGTGCGGCCGGAATAACGCCCTGTACGCGACGTAACGCGCCGGAGAGTGCCAGTTCACCCACAAACTCAAACTGACACAGCTTATGGCCAGGCAGTTGCTCTGAGGCCGCGAGAATTGCGACAGCGATAGCCAGGTCATAGCGACCCCCTTCTTTTGGCAGATCGGCAGGGGCGAGATTCACGGTGATGCGCCGGGGTGGAAAACTGAAGCCGCTGTTAAGGATAGCACTGCGTACCCGATCGCGTGCTTCTCTGACTGCCGTTTCAGGCAGCCCAACCAGCGCCAGTCCGGGCAGGCCATTGCTGATGTGCACTTCAACACATACCAGTGGGGCATCAATGCCAATTGCCGCACGGGTATACACCACAGATAACGACATAATTCCTCCTTGAGCGTTCACACTGAACAACGACAGAAAAGATTGCCAGCGGGCAGTGACAAATTGTCGGCACAACTCGACAGAAATTTTCACCGGGCACGACGTTACCGGTATCAATAGTGTGCAGAATTTAAATTGCGACAGGTGATCAATGAATATTTTTTCAAAAAACCTTACTCACTGATTAAAAAGGTTTTTTATTGAATGTGCAGGCGAGGAGAAAATTTAAAATTAAAAAAAAGTTGTCTGTATCATAATAACTGTGTTACCTCTGTAGGCATTAAATCGAAAGAGTGAAAGAAACGATTACTTATGAAAGCCCTTCTTAACGTCCTCAGCCTTGTCCTATTTAACGTCGTCGTGATTATTATCACGCCGCGCGGGGCTGCGCCTGGAGAAAGAAAGGCTTAGAAATCAAGTCTGAATTCGAAAGAACCCCCGCACCGAAAGGTCCGGGGGTTTTTTTTTACCATGTATCAGTGACAGAGGAACGAAAAATGGCCAGCAGAATAAAATGCTGTTGTTCTCTGAAAGGGACGGGGGAATAACTATGAATGGTGCACAGTGGGTGGTGCAAACGTTGCGGGCGCAGGGAGTTGAAAAAGTATTCGGCTATCCGGGCGGTGCAATTATGCCGGTCTATGACGCGCTCTATGACGGCGGTGTCGAACACCTGTTGTGTCGCCATGAGCAGGGTGCCGTGATGGCCGCGATTGGTTTTGCCCGCGCCACCGGAAAAGTGGGGGTCTGTATTGCCACGTCCGGGCCGGGTGCCACTAACCTGATCACCGGGCTGGCGGATGCGATGCTGGATTCAGTACCGGTCGTTGCCATTACCGGTCAGGTTGCTTCTGCGGTGATGGGCACCGATGCATTTCAGGAAATCGATGTGCTGGGTCTGTCGCTGGCCTGTACCAAACACAGCTTTCTGGTGGAGTCACTGGAAGAATTACCTGAAGTGATTACGCAGGCCTTTGCCATTGCCAAATCCGGCCGTCCTGGTCCGGTACTGATTGATATTCCAAAAGATATCCAGCTGGCCAGAGGTGAACTGACGGCGTATCTGTCACCGGTTGAGCCGGCACCGGCGTATCCGGCGCAGGAAGTGCAGCAGGCGCGCGAATTACTGATGCAGGCCAGCCGTCCGGTGCTGTATGTGGGTGGCGGTGTCGGCATGGCCGGTGCGGTACCCGCGCTGCGCGCTTTCGCCAGCGCAACCGGAGTTCCGGTAGTGGCTACGCTGAAAGGGCTGGGTGCACCGGATGCAGAGGATGCGTGCTATCTGGGCATGCTGGGCATGCATGGCACCAAAGCGGCCAACCTGGCGGTGCAGCAGTGTGACCTGCTGATTGCGGTGGGCGCACGTTTTGACGATCGCGTTACCGGCAAGCTGGATTCCTTTGCTCCTCATGCCAGCGTGATCCATATGGATATCGATCCGGCTGAATTGCACAAACTGCGTCGGGCGCACGTGCCGCTACAGGGCGATTTGAACAAGTTGTTGCCGGAATTATCCCGTCCGTTGGCGATTGCCGCCTGGCGCGATGCGGTGCAAGCGCTGAAAGCGGAACACGGCTGGCGCTATGACCATCCGGGTGAGGCGATTTTCGCCCCGCTGTTCTTACAGCAGCTTTCGGCACGCATGCCAGCCAGTGCGGTGGTGACCACCGATGTGGGTCAGCATCAGATGTGGGCCGCGCAGCATATGACCTTTGATCGTCCGGAGAATTTCATTACTTCCAGCGGGTTAGGCACCATGGGCTTTGGCCTTCCTGCGGCGGTCGGCGCACAGGTTGCCCGCCCGGACGATATGGTGGTCTGTGTCACTGGCGACGGCTCATTTATGATGAACGTCCAGGAACTGGGCACCGTCAAGCGTAAGCAACTGCCGATAAAAATTGTGCTGCTGGATAACCAGCGGCTGGGTATGGTACGCCAGTGGCAGCAACTGTTTTTTGCTGAGCGCTACAGCGAAACCAATCTGTCTGACAATCCTGATTTCCTGATGCTGGCACGGGCCTTCGATATTCCGGGCCAGCGTATTACCCGTAAAGACCAGGTTGAGGCAGCACTGCATGAACTGCTGCACAGTGAAGGGCCTTATCTGCTGCAGGTTGCCATCGATGAGCTTGAAAATGTGTGGCCATTGGTTCCACCGGGTGCCAGTAATGAAAATATGATGGAGAAAACCTCATGAATCAGCATCAATTGTCTATCGAAGCACGATTCCGCCCGGAAATACTGGAACGCATTTTACGGGTCATCCGCCACCGCGGTTTTCAGATCTGCTCAATGAATATGGCCACGATGGCCAACGCGGAAAATATCAATATTGAAATGACCGTTGCCAGTCAGCGACCCGTCGATTTACTGTCAACGCAGTTAACTAAATTACTGGACGTGGCATGCGTTCACATCCAGCAGCAGACCACACAACAAATCCGCGCCTGAGCGCACAAGGAAAATAAGAATGTCGAAAAAAGCTGAGTTTATCTGGTTTAACGGCGAGATGGTTAAGTGGGAAGAAGCAAAGGTCAGCGTGATGTCCCACGCCCTGCACTACGGTACGTCGGTATTTGAAGGTGTGCGCTGCTACGATTCCCACAAAGGGCCGGTGGTGTTCCGCCATCGAGAGCATATGCAGCGTCTGCGTGATTCAGCCAAAATTTACCGCTTCCCGGTCAGCCTGAGCGTCGATGAGCTGATGGAAGCCTGCCGCGAGACGCTGCGTAAAAACCAGCTGAAGAGTGCCTACATTCGTCCACTGGTCTTTGTTGGTGACGTTGGTCTGGGGGTTAACCCGCCAGATGGTTACAACACCGATATTATCATTGCCGCCTTCCCATGGGGCGCTTACCTGGGTGCAGAAGCGCTGGAGCAGGGAATTGATGCCATGGTGTCATCCTGGAACCGCGTAGCACCAAACACCCTGCCAACTGCCGCTAAAGCGGGGGGTAACTACCTGTCTTCCCTGCTGGTGGGCAGCGAAGCGCGCCGTCACGGCTATCAGGAAGGGATAGCGCTGGATACTCAGGGGTATATCTCGGAAGGGGCGGGTGAAAACCTGTTTGAAGTGAAAGACGGCATCCTGTTTACCCCGCCATTTACCTCCTCTGCGCTGCCGGGGATTACCCGTGATGCGATTATCAAACTGGCGCAGGATATGGGCATTGAAGTACGCGAGCAGGTGCTGTCGCGTGAGTCGCTGTATCTGGCGGATGAAATCTTTATGTCCGGCACCGCCGCGGAGATCACCCCGGTACGCAGCGTAGACGGTATTAAAGTCGGTGAAGGTAAGCGTGGCCCGGTGACGGCGCGCATTCAGCAGGCCTTCTTCGGCCTGTTTACCGGCGAAACTGAAGACAAATGGGGCTGGTTAGATCCGGTTAATCCATAACAACAAACCCCTTACGCGCGGCTGGCGTCCGCGCGTTTTACTGATTTCTGGAGTAACTGAGCATGCCTAAGTATCGTTCCGCCACTACCACGCACGGCCGCAATATGGCGGGTGCCCGAGCCCTCTGGCGCGCCACAGGGATGACCGATGATGACTTCGGTAAACCGATTATTGCGGTGGTGAACTCCTTTACCCAGTTTGTGCCGGGCCACGTGCATCTGCGCGACCTGGGCAAGCTGGTAGCTGAGCAGATTGAAGCGTCCGGTGGGGTGGCAAAAGAGTTCAATACCATTGCGGTCGATGACGGGATCGCCATGGGACACGGCGGCATGCTCTATTCTCTGCCGTCACGCGAGCTGATTGCTGACTCGGTAGAATATATGGTCAATGCGCACTGTGCGGATGCCATGGTGTGTATCTCCAACTGCGACAAAATCACTCCAGGGATGTTAATGGCCTCACTGCGCCTGAATATCCCGGTAATTTTTGTCTCCGGCGGACCGATGGAAGCGGGTAAAACCAAGCTGTCGGATCAGATTATCAAGCTCGATCTGGTAGATGCGATGATCCAGGGTGCCAACCCGAACGTCAGCGATGCCGACAGTGAGCAAATCGAACGTTCTGCCTGCCCGACCTGCGGCTCCTGCTCGGGCATGTTTACCGCCAACTCCATGAACTGCCTGACCGAGGCGCTGGGCCTGTCACAGCCGGGTAACGGTTCGCTGCTGGCAACTCACGCCGATCGTAAACAACTGTTTATCAATGCCGGTAAGCGCATTGTCGGGCTGGCGAAGCAGTATTACGAACAGGACGATGCCAGCGTGTTGCCGCGCAACATTGCCTGCAAGGCCGCGTTTGAAAATGCGATGACGCTGGATATCGCCATGGGTGGCTCAACCAATACTGTACTGCACCTGCTGGCGGCAGCGCAGGAAGGAGAGGTCGATTTTGATATCTCAGATATCGACCGCCTGTCACGCCGGGTGCCGCACCTGTGTAAAGTCGCGCCAAGCACGCAAAAATACCATATGGAAGATGTTCATCGCGCCGGTGGCGTTCTGGGCATCCTCGGGGAACTGGATCGCGCTGGCCTGCTGGATAACAGCGTGCGCAATGTGCTGGGCCTGAGCCTGCGCCAGACTCTGGACCAGTACGACATTATGCTGACCGGAGACGAGGCGGTGAAAACCATGTTCCGCGCCGGTCCGGCAGGCATCCGCACCACCCAGGCGTTCTCGCAGGACTGCCGCTGGGATACCCTGGATGACGATCGTCAGGAAGGCTGCATTCGTTCCTGCGAGTTCGCTTTCAGCCAGGACGGTGGTCTGGCAGTGCTGTACGGCAATCTGGCGCAAAATGGCTGTATTGTGAAAACCGCCGGCGTGGATGAGGGCAGTCTGATCTTCAGCGGCCCGGCAAAAGTGTATGAAAGCCAGGACGACGCGGTAGCGGCGATCCTCGGTGGCAAAGTGGTGGCCGGAGATGTGGTAGTGATCCGCTACGAAGGGCCCAAAGGCGGGCCGGGGATGCAGGAAATGCTGTATCCAACTACCTATCTGAAGTCGATGGGACTGGGCAAAAGCTGTGCGCTGATCACGGATGGCCGTTTCTCCGGCGGGACTTCAGGGCTATCTATCGGCCACGTTTCCCCGGAAGCCGCCAGCGGCGGTACTATCGCGCTGGTCAAAGACGGTGACCGCATCAATATCAATATCCCGCAGCGCAGCATGCAAGTGGATATTACTGACCAGGAGCTGGTGGCGCGTCGTCAGAAAGAAGAAGCGCGTAACGAGGCGGCTTATACCCCTCATGGTCGTGAGCGTCAGGTGTCATTTGCGTTACGCGCCTATGCCTCGCTGGCGACCAGTGCTGACAAAGGAGCTGTGCGTGATAAGAGTAAGCTGGGAGGTTAAGCAAAATGGCTGAGTCGCAACCGCTGTCCGCACAGCCCTGTGGCGCCGAGTATCTGCGCGCGGTATTGCGTGCGCCTGTCTACGAAGTCGCGGCGGTCACGCCGCTGCAGAAGATGGAAAAAATTTCTGCCCGCCTGGGGAACATCATCCTGGTGAAGCGTGAAGACAGACAGCCGGTACACAGCTTTAAGCTGCGCGGGGCTTACGCCATGATTGCCGGTCTGAGTGAACAGCAGAAAGCGCAGGGCGTAGTGACCGCGTCGGCGGGGAATCACGCGCAGGGTGTGGCGCTGTCGGCGACAAAGCTGGGGATTAAATCGCTGATCGTGATGCCGGTCAGCACCGCCGATATCAAGGTCGATGCGGTACGCGCCTTTGGCGGCGAAGCGTATCTGTACGGTGCCAACTTCGACGAAGCCAAATCGAAAGCAATTGAGCTGGCGCAGCAGCAGGGGTACACCTTTGTGCCGCCGTTCGATCATCCGATGGTGATTGCCGGTCAGGGCACCCTGGCGATGGAATTGCTGCAACAGGATGCACATCTGGATCGTATTTTTGTGCCGGTGGGCGGCGGCGGCCTGGCGGCTGGCGTGGCGGTGCTGATCAAACAGCTGATGCCGCAGATCAAAGTGATCGCGGTGGAAGCAGAAGACTCAGCCTGCCTGAAGGCGGCACTGGATGCTGGTCAGCCGGTGGATCTGCCGCGCGTCGGGCTGTTTGCGGAAGGGGTGGCGGTTAAACGCATTGGCAGTGAAACCTTCCGCCTGTGCCAGGAATATCTGGACGACATCGTGACCGTGGACAGCGATGCTATCTGTGCGGCGATGAAAGATCTGTTTGATGATGTGCGCGCGGTGGCGGAGCCTTCCGGGGCGCTGGCGCTGGCAGGGATGAAAAAATATATCCAACAGCATCAGATTCAGGGTGAGCGCCTGGCGCACGTGCTGTCCGGGGCGAACGTTAACTTCCACGGCTTACGCTATGTCTCCGAACGCTGTGAACTGGGCGAGCAGCGTGAAGCGCTGCTGGCGGTCACGATTCCGGAACGCCAGGGCAGCTTTCTGCGCTTCTGTCAGCTGCTGGGCGGGCGTGCAGTGACCGAGTTTAACTACCGTTATGCCGATTCGGATAACGCCTGCATTTTCGTTGGCGTGCGCTTAACCCGCGGGCTGGAAGAACGCAAGGAGATCATGCAGCTGCTGACGGACGGGGGTTATCAGGTGGTCGATCTTTCCGATGATGAAATGGCCAAGCTGCACGTGCGTTATATGGTGGGAGGACGCCCCTCGCGTCCGCTGCGTGAGCGTCTGTTCAGTTTTGAATTTCCGGAAGCCCCAGGCGCGCTGCTGAAATTTCTGCAGACCCTGGGGACTTACTGGAATATCTCACTGTTTCATTATCGCAGTCATGGCACCGATTATGGCCGGGTGCTGGCGGCTTTTGAACTGGGGGATGATGAACCCCAGTTTGAACAGCATCTGGCGGCGCTGGGTTATGACTTCCATGATGAAACCAGCAATCCGGCATTTCGCTTTTTCCTTGCCGGTTAAAGCTGGTTCCAAAAGGCATCAATCAGCGGCTCGCTGAGCCGCTTTTTTTGTACACAAATACCCAGCTCCAGCGGCGCGACCCGTTCGACGTTTTCCAGCACCAGAATCCGGTTACGTACCGGTTCGGGACTGTTTTCGAGCACCACATCCGGCAGCAGGGCAATGCCGCAGCCAAGCGCCACCATCGGCACAATGGCTTCATGGCCGGAGACGGTGGCGTAAATCTGGGGATTCGCCAGCCGGCGCTGACGGAACCAGAGGTCGATGCGGCGGCGTGCCGGGCCCTGGTCGGGAATGATAAACGGGATTTTCGTCCAGTCCGGCTGCGGCTCTGTTGCCTGACTGCGCACCGTGCAGGGTAATGCCGGGGCAATCATCACCAGCGGAATTAATCCCTGAGGATGAAAAGCAATGCTGGCAGGGAGTGACTCAGGCCGTCCGGCAATCGCCAGATCCGCTGCCCCGGACTGCACTTTGGTTAGCGCATCGGCGGCATCGCCGGTGGTGAGTTTAATTTCTACCAGCGGGTGCGCGGCGCGGAAGCGATCGAGCACTGGCGGCAGATGACTGTAGGCGGCGGTCACTGAACAGAACAGCTTCAGTTCACCGCTCAATGAAGGATTATGCTGATTGAGGTGCTGGCACATCTGCTGGTATTGCAACAGGGTTTGCCGGGCAAACTGGCGCAGCTGTTCGCCGGCCTCCGTCAGTGTGACGGTGCGGTTATCGCGTAAAAACAGCGGCTGACCAATATCCTCCTCAAGCCGCTGTATCTGGCGGGACAGTGTGGAGGGGCTGACATGCATCGCGCGGGCGCTGTGACCGAAATGGCAGCTCTCCGCCAGGTGAAGAAACACTTTAAGATCACGCAGATCCATAAGCTGTCCGCCTTGAAGTAATGTTGCAGAAATTGCAATGTAATGTTGTCAATATATCAATTTCAGCAATGCAATTCCTGTCATATGATGGGGTTTATACGGGACAGACAAAAAACGGTCCTGACACCAATAAAATTGCGAACACAACCCGATACGGAGTATCCATGGCTAACTATTTCAACACATTAAACCTGCGCAACCAGTTAGCGCAGTTAGGTAAATGTCGCTTTATGGCCCGTAATGAATTTGCGGACGAAGCCAGCTACCTGAAAGGCAAAAAAATTGTCATCGTTGGCTGTGGTGCTCAGGGCCTTAACCAGGGGCTGAATATGCGCGATTCCGGTCTGAACATTGCTTATGCGCTGCGCAAAGAAGCGATTGCGGAAAAGCGTGCATCATGGCGTAAAGCCACGGAAAACGGCTTCACCGTTGGCAGCTACGAAGAGCTGATCCCGCAGGCCGATCTGGTGATCAACCTGACGCCGGATAAGCAGCACACCTCGGTAGTGCAGGCAGTGCAGCCGCTGATGAAAGATGGCGCGGCGCTGGGTTACTCGCACGGCTTTAACATTGTCGAAGTGGGTGAGCAGGTGCGTAAAGACGTGACCGTGGTAATGGTAGCGCCAAAATGTCCGGGTACTGAAGTGCGTGAAGAGTACAAGCGTGGCTTTGGTGTGCCGACGCTGATTGCGGTTCACCCGGAAAACGATCCGAAAGGCGAAGGCATGGCGATTGCCAAAGCCTGGGCGGCGGCCACCGGTGGTCATCGTGCCGGCGTGCTGGAGTCTTCCTTTGTGGCAGAAGTGAAGTCGGATCTGATGGGTGAGCAGACCATCCTGTGCGGTATGCTGCAGGCCGGTTCACTGCTGTGCTTTGACAAGCTGGTGGCGGACGGCACTGACCCGGCTTACGCGGAAAAACTGATCCAGTTTGGCTGGGAAACCGTGACCGAAGCGCTGAAGCAGGGCGGTATTACCCTGATGATGGATCGCCTGTCGAACCCGGCGAAACTGCGCGCTTACGCGCTGTCTGAGCAGCTGAAAACCATTATGGCCCCGCTGTTCCAAAAGCATATGGATGACATCATTTCCGGTGAATTCTCCTCCGGCATGATGGCTGACTGGGCAAATGATGATAAGAAACTGCTGGGCTGGCGTGAAGAGACCGGAACAACCGCGTTTGAAAACGCGCCGCAGTTTGAAGGTAAAATTGCTGAACAGGATTACTTCGATCAGGGTGTAGTGATGATTGCCATGGTGAAAGCGGGTGTTGAGCTGGCGTTTGAAACCATGGTCGCTGCCGGGATCATCGCTGAATCGGCTTACTATGAATCACTGCATGAACTGCCGCTGATCGCCAATACCATCGCCCGTAAGCGTCTGTATGAAATGAACGTGGTGATTTCGGATACCGCCGAATACGGTAACTACCTGTTCTCTTATGCAGCGGTACCGCTGCTAAAGGAATTTATGAGCAAGCTGCAGCCGGGCGATCTGGGTAAAGCTAACCCGACCAGTACGGCGGTGGATAACGCGCAGTTACGTGATGTTAACGAAGCGATTCGCCAGCATCCCATTGAGCAGGTGGGTCATACGCTGCGTGGTTATATGAAAGATATGAAGCGTATTGCGGTAGCAGGCTAATCTGCCAGAGCTGTCGTGAGGACGGCTTGCCGTCCTCAGCACCAGGTGCCCGTTGTGGCACCTTTTTTTAGTTACGGTACAGCACTTTGATAATGTGATAGCCGAACTGAGTATGCAGTGGACCCTGCGGCTCAATCAGCGGGCAGGAGAACACCACTTTATCGAATGCCGGCACCATCGCCCCCTGCTTAAACTCTCCCAGATGACCGCCTTTTTTGCCTGACGGGCAGATAGAGTGTTTTTTTGCCAGCTTCTCAAAGTCGGCACCCTGCTGTAACTGAGCCAACAGATCCTGTGCCAGGCTCTCTTCCTTCACCAGAATATGAAGGGCTGCTGCGGTTTTCGCCATTTTCTCACTTCCTCTTAAGATTAAGCTAATCATTATGTTAATACGCTGGCGCTACTATACCCGCTCAGGATAACGGGCGCGAGTGATGGCGATGACCACTTTCTATACCTGTAAAACAGATAATTAACATAAATATAATAAATTTAATAAATTTATTGCGTTCTGTTATTGTCTTTTTTATTAAAGATGTAACAGGAAATTCTTACTTTTTCAGGTAAATATCCCCTGGAGTAAGAACATGTGGTCGGATGGATATTATATATTTTTCAGAATTTTAACTGATATTCAGGCAGAGGCTTTGTTTCTTTCGGATAGGTTTTTATTAAGAAAATCATAATGAACACAAATTATTTCTGGTTGTGTCCTGCAATAGCCATTACTGCTTCACCTGTTGCTTTGCCTCTGGGTATCAATCTGTAAGGAGTGTCCGTTGAAATCATTTCTGGGTAAAGCGCTGATCGTCTCAAGCGCCATGGTATTTGCTGCAAACGCGTTGGCAACCGGCACACAGTGTGAGCGTAAGGATTACACGCTGCAGTTGTTAGGATCGGGCGGTCCGATTTCTGACGATCAGCGCGCCTCTTCCGGCGAAGTAATTTGGTGGAAAGGCAAATCGCGCATTCTGATAGATGCTGGTAGCGGCACCTTTCTGCGCTTTGGTCAGTCAGGCGCGCGTCTGGAAGATCTGAGCCTGATCGCCCTGACTCATTTCCATACCGATCACGTCGATGACCTGCCTGCACTGTTAAAAGGTGGCTTCTTTCTCAGCCAGCCAAAAGAGGTACTGGTGAGTGGCCCGCAAAGTGGCGGTGCTTTCCCGTCGATGACACAATATTTTGCCGATATGTTCGGTAAAGAGCATGGCGCTTATGCCTACCTTGACGGGCTGTATCGGGCGGAAGACGGCATTCAGCTGAAAACCAACCTGAAAGATCTCGATTACCACAGCAAAACCCCGCAGCTGGTGTATGACCAGGATGGACTGAAAGTCACCGCGCTGGGGATCCCGCACGGCGATGTGCCCTGCGTGGCCTACCGTATTGATACCGCTGAAGGCACGATTGTGATTTCTGCCGACCAGAATGGCTCCAACGAGGCGTTTATCGATTTCGCCAAAGGGGCGGATATCCTGGTGATGCCGGCGGCGATCGATGAAAACGCCGATGAAGGATCACGCTTTATGCATGCCACGCCATCGGTGGTGGGGAAAATTGCGGCCAAAATACAGCCAAAGAAGCTGGTGCTGAATCACTTTATGGGTAAAAGCCTGATGCTGAAGGATGAGACGGTAAAAATCATTAAGCAGTACTACAAAGGTGAAATTTACACCAGCCGCGATCTGTCCTGCTTTCCGGTGAATATTCCTGATTCAGGAGAAGAGAAATGAACAATAAGCTGATTCTGTCTATCGCGCTGGGCTCCTTTGTCGGCATAAGCGCACCCACAATGGCCCAGGGGGATAATCCGGCCCCTCAGGCGGTTGCTCCTAAGGCGAAAACCTCCGGCGGTAAGTGTGCCAGCGGTAAGTGTGGTACGGAAAAACTGTACGAAAAAGCCCATATTACCCACGATCCGCAGGATCGTCTGGTGCGCAGCCGCGATGGTAAATGCGGTTTGGACGCCAAAGGGGATCAGGCGGAAACTTTCACTAAAGAAGTCGCAGAAAAATGTGCGAGCGGCGTATGCGGCCAATAGCGTACACCAGTCAGGGCATCGGGCTGCGTACTGAGCATCTTGACGCCCTGTGCGCACAACCGCACAGGGAGGATGTTGATTTCCTAGAGCTGGCGCCGGATAACTGGATGACGCCCGGCGGCGTGCGCCGCAGTATGCTGGATGATATTGCGACAAAGTACCCGCTGGTGGCGCACGGGCTGAGTTTATCGATTGGTGATACCCAGCCGCTGAACGTCGATTATCTGAAAAATATTCGGGCGTTCCTCGATGAGTATCAGATTGAGATTTACAGCGATCATCTCAGCTTTTCCCGGGATGAACAGGGCTATCTCTATGATCTGTTACCGATACCGCGCTTCGCTGAAAATATTGCTTACCTCACCGACCGCATTCATCAGGTGCAGGATATTCTCGACCGTCCACTGGTACTGGAAAATATCTCCTGGTATCACCGTTATGCTGGCGAAATGCCCGAACTGGAATTCTGGCTGACGCTGCTGGAAAAAAGTCAGTGTCAGATGCTGCTGGATATTAATAATGTCTGGGTGAACGGGCAGAACCATCATTACGATCCGGTCAGCTTTATCCGGACATTACCGGGAAAGCAAATTCGTTATTATCATATTGCCGGACATCTGAAGACCAGCCAGGGCATTATTGATACCCACGGTATGCCGGTTGAAGAAGACGTGCTTAAACTGGCACAGGAAACATTTGATTGTCATGGTAGTCGACCACTGTTACTGGAACGTGACAATAATATCCCCCCACTGGCAGAACTCTGTCAGGAACTGAATGATATCAGGGGATATGTACAACAGACAGGAAAAAAGAATGAGCGGAGTTCCACTAAAACTCACGCAACACATTCGTGAATTATGCACGACGTTACGGGAAAAAGACTGTCACTGTCAAAATACAGCCATTATTAATTATCGCGAGTTTTTGCGCGGTAATATTACCGGCGTAATTGAGAAGAGTTTTCCGGCGCTGAGTGCAGAGTTAGGTGCAGAAAAAGTTGCAGAGTTAACCGATGACTTTCTGGCAAATCATGGGGCAAATGAACCTGAATTCCATCATATTGCCACCGAGTTTGTGGCTTATCTCCAGCACTGTACCCGCATTGATGCAGAACTGAGGATGCTGGCAGAATATGAATGGGTATTGTTTAGCGTTGAAATTGATCCGGAAAAAGTGATCCCCGGGAATATACATTACGACGGGATTGAGGATAGCAGTGCAGTAACGGTGATCCTGAATCCAACGCTGAAATATATTCGTGTGCCTTTTACTGTTCAGCGTGACGAAAAAACTGCGACGGATAATCAGCAAACTGAGTCACTGGCGATCTTTAGGAATAAAGATCATCAGGTGATGAAGAAAAAACTTGCTCAATTTGACTGTATGATGCTGCATTTAATTTTAGAAAAAAACATTGTTAATTTAGCCAGACTACAGCAGGCAATATCCGTGGAAAAGAGTAATCTTTTTGCGCAATGGATAACCTGCAGTAATGATTTTAATTTAATATCTTTGCAAGAACATAAAAGGTAATTTTATGAAAGAAAAAATACTTTCATTTTACGATCTTGTCGTAAATAAGTGCCGCAAGGCGGACTTTATTGCGCTGCTGGCAATCCGCCTCTATTTGCTGCCTGTAATTTATGAGGGTGCCCATTCCAAGGTCGTTGGCTTTAGCGGCACGGTAGAATGGTTCTCTACCCCGGCTGCCGAGGGGGGGTTGGATCTGCCCTTCCCTTATCTGATGGCCTTGCTGGCGACCGGCACTGAAGTGGTCGGGCTGGTGTGTATTGCGCTGGGTCTTTTTACCCGGATTATGGCCATCCCGATGATTATCCTGATGAGCGTAGCCAGTTCAATGGTGCACTGGTCACACGGCTGGCTGGCAATCGCCGGTAAAAATATGGAAGCCAGCATCCGTCTGGATTCCTTCCTGCAATGGCTGGCGGCCAACTTTCCAGGGCGCTACAACTACATTACCGAGTTGGGCGATCCGGTAGCGTTGAATAACGGAATGGAGTTCTCCGCAACCTATTTTGTTATGCTGCTGGTTCTGCTGTTCTGGGGTGGTGGTCGTTACGTCAGCGCTGATTACTGGCTGCGGAAAAAACTGGGCTAACTGGCTCCAGGCTACCAGAGAAAGGGCATCGTCAGGGTGCCTTTTCTGTTTGCTGATAAGGGATAACTACAGGAAAAAAAGCGGAAAAAAGGCTGGGCTGTTATCAGTTTCGATATCTGGTGACCTGGTAAATAGCATCATTTTCACGTTTACCCACCCCGATAACAGTGACAGTAACTGTTTCATCTTCTACCTTGTAGACCAGCCGATATCCGGCACCGTACAATTTAATTTTACACTGGTCTTTACGTCCATGGAGCTGGGATGCGGGAATACGCGGATTTTGCAGACGTTCTTTGAGCTTTTTTTTGAATTGCTGCTGGATGGTATGACCCAGCTTTCTCCATTCCTTCAGCGCAGACTCGTTAAACGCCAGTTTATAGCTCATCGATATTGACCTCGATTATCTTTTCACCGGCACGTTCGTCAATAATCCGTCCCAGTTCTTCATCCTCAAGCATATCCATCAACCGGGCATAAAGAGCCGGTGGTACGCAATAGAAAGCGGGCTCGTTGCGATTAAGGATGGCCACTGGCGCACCCTCACCAGCATGGAGCGTCCCCATAGGATCGCGTTTGAGTTCAGTAATGCTGGCTGCCGTAGTAGTTAATACCTTAAATGTCATTATCTTTTCTCCTGCGTTAATGACTATAATTATAGGTCATTTAAAGATGTCTTTAAAAGTGCTTTTCATCTGGTGAGTTTCTGTTGTTCCTGTCACTTTGATATACTGCCTTTTTTCTGTTTCCCGTGGACCTTACTCCTATGCGCCTTAACCCTGGTCAGCAACATGCTGTGGAATTTGTCACCGGACCCTGTCTGGTACTGGCGGGTGCCGGATCGGGCAAGACGCGGGTGATCACCAATAAAATTGCCCACCTGATCCGCCACTGCGGCTACCAGGCACGCCATATTGCGGCGGTGACTTTTACCAATAAAGCCTCGCGGGAAATGAAAGAGCGCGTGGCGCAGACCCTGGGGCGTAAAGAAGCGCGCGGTCTGATGATCTCCACGTTCCATACTCTCGGGCTGGAAATCATCAAGCGCGAATATCATGCGCTGGGCATGAAATCTAACTTCTCCCTGTTTGACGATCAGGATCAGCTGGCGCTGCTGAAAGACCTGACGGAAGAGTGGCTGGAAAATGATAAAACCCTGCTGCAGCAGCTGATCTCCACCATTTCCAACTGGAAAAACGATCTGATGGATCCGGCCCGTGCCGCCGCAGGCGCGCGCTCCGAGCGGGATAAGCTGTTTGCCCACTGTTATGCCTTATACGATCGCCATCTGAAGTCCTGCAATGTGCTGGATTTTGACGATTTGATCCTGCTACCAACCCTGCTGTTTCAGCGCAATGAAGAAGCACGGGAACGCTGGCAGCAGCGCATTCGCTATCTGCTGGTGGATGAATATCAGGATACCAATACCAGCCAGTACGAGCTGGTGAAACTGCTGGTGGGGACACGGGCGCGCTTTACGGTGGTGGGTGATGATGACCAGTCGATTTACTCCTGGCGCGGCGCACGACCGCAAAACCTGGTTCTGCTGAAAGAGGATTTCCCCGCGCTGCAGGTGATTAAGCTGGAGCAGAACTATCGCTCATCGCAGCGAATCTTGAAAGCGGCCAATATTCTGATTGCCAATAATCCGCATGTATTTGAAAAGCGGTTGTTCTCCGAGCTGGGTTACGGAACCGAGCTGAAAGTGGTGACGGCAAACCATGAAGACCACGAAGCTGAGCGCGTCACCGGCGAGCTGATTGCGCACCACTTTATTAACAAGACGCAGTACAAAAATTACGCCATTCTCTACCGTGGTAATCATCAGTCCCGGGTGTTTGAAAAAATGCTGATGCAGAACCGCATTCCTTACCGTATCTCTGGCGGTACTTCGTTCTTTTCACGTCCGGAAATCAAAGATTTACTGGCCTATTTGCGGGTGCTGACTAACCCGGATGATGACAGCGCCTTTATGCGTGTTGTGAACACCCCGCGACGGGAAATCGGTGCGGCTACTCTGCAGAAACTGGGGGAGTGGGCGCTGCAGCGTAACAAAAGCCTGTTCAACGCCAGCTTTGATATGGGCTTAAGCCAGACGCTGACAGGGCGTGGTCTGGAAGCGTTACAGCGCTTTACCCACTGGCTGCAGGAGATCGCCCGCCTTGCAGAGCGTGAGCCGCTGGCTGCGGTACGCGATCTGATCCAGGGCATTGATTACGAGAGCTGGCTGCATGAAACCTCAGCCAGCCCGAAAGCGGCTGAAATGCGTATGAAAAACGTCAATACGCTGTTTCAGTGGATGAGCGAAATGCTGGAAGGCAGCGATATTGATGAGCCGATGACGCTGACCCAGGTGGTCACGCGTTTTACGCTGCGCGATATGATGGAGCGTGGCGAAAGCGACGAAGAAACAGATCAGGTGCAGCTGATGACATTGCACGCCTCGAAAGGGCTGGAATTCCCCTATGTCTTCCTGGTGGGTATGGAAGAGGGGTTGTTACCGCATCAGAGCAGTATCGATGAAAATAACGTCGAGGAAGAGCGCCGTCTGGCCTATGTGGGTATTACCCGGGCGCAGAAGGAGCTGACGTTTACCCTGTGCCGTGAACGCCGTCAGTATGGTGAACAGATCCGCCCGGATCCCAGTCGTTTTCTTCTGGAGTTACCCCAGGATGATTTAGTCTGGGAAACGGAACGTAAGGTGGTTAGTGCGGAAGAGCGGATGCAGAAAGGGCAGAGTCATCTGGCGAATATTCGGGCTCAGCTGGCGAAAGCCAAAGGTCAGTAGCGGGTTTCAGAGCCGTTATTGTGAGCTTTCGATACTCAGCGGCCAGTGAACGTAGCTTTGCCACAGCACTTCCTGCTGTAACAGCTCGGCGCGCAGTGGGGAAGTCTGCAGCCACTCTGACGGTAGGATCACCCGCAGTTTATCCCCTTCTGCCAGCAGTTGAATGGCGGACAGCGCATCATCTTTGCGCCGGCTGGAGAAGATAATTGCCAGTCGCAGCAGGCGGCACAGGCGCTCTGCCACCCGCGGCGGCAGGGCGTTTTGCTGGTTAAGCGCCGCCAGGTCGATATTACCGGCATGATTCTGCAACAGGGCCGCCAGCAGCTTTTTCTGTGGTGGCGTAAAGCCAGGCAGATCCAGATGGCGGATCAGGTAGGCCGCATGCTGCGGGGCCTGACGAAAATCAATACTCAACCCAATTTCATGCAACAGGCCGGCACTTTCCAGCAGGAAACAGCAGTGCTCGTCCAGCTGCCAGTCGCGGCTGACCTGCTGAAAGAAATGCTTCGCCAGCTGCTGTACCCGGCTGGCCTGAACGGTGTCGACGGCAAAGCGTGACTGAATATTGTGCAGGGTGCGGCTGCGAATATCGCGATCGACCGGCAAATGCAGCATACCGTACACCAGCCCTTCACGCAGCGCACCACCCGCCAGCACCATGCTGCTGATATTCAGCTCGGTGAAAATCGCAATCAAAATGGACAGCCCGCTGGGAAATACCAGCGCCCGCTCAAGGGTTAAGCCTTCAATTTCCAGATCTTCCAGCTTTCCGCACTGAATGGCCCGATTTTTCAGCAATTGCAGCTTTGCCAGGGTGATATGTTCATCCATCCCCTGCGCCATCATAATTTCCTGCAGGGCCTGTACGGTGCCGGAAGCACCCACGCAAGCCTGCCAGCCCTGGGCACAAAGTGTATCGGCCACCGGACGGACTAACGCCCTGGCGGCGTCTTCAGCCCGGCTGAAATTCTCCTGTCCCAGATGACGATCGGCAAAGTAACGCTCCAGCCAGGTGACGCAGCCCATCGACAGGCTGAACAGCTCGGTGGCATGTGCCCCTTTGCCGGTAACCAGTTCCGTGCTGCCGCCGCCAATATCCACCACCAGTCTTTGCTGTGCGCCGCCAGTGGTATGCGCCACGCCCTGATAAATCAGACGCGCTTCTTCTTCACCGCTAATCACATTCACGGTGCAGCCGAGGATCTGGTGGGCTTGTTGCAGAAAGACAGGGGCATTGGTAGCAATTCGCAGGGTCGCGGTGGCTACCACGCGAATATGGTCGGCAGGAATATCCTGTAACTGTTCGGAAAACAGCCGCAGGCACTGCCAGCCACGCTGCATTGCTTCATCAGAGAGCTGATCTTCCGCATTCAACCCGGCGGCAAGGCGCACCTTACGTTTAATACGCACAACGGTCTGAATATTACCAGCCACCTTGCGCACCACCAACATGTGAAAGCTGTTCGATCCGAGATCAATAGCCGCATAAAGTGATGATGCGCTGAGCATAGCGGGTTAACCTGAACGTTTACGGTTAGCGTTACGGGGCGCGTTGCTGTGGCGGTTATTATTGCCACTGCGGCGCAGATTTTTCCCCGTGCGATGGCGGGTTAACCGCTTCGCCGCTGGCAGGTTGCTGAGCAGTGCGTCGCTATTATAACGGCTGACAGGGATGCTGTGACCGATATATTCTTCAATGGCCGGCAGGTTGAGTGCGTACTCTTCGCAGGCCAGGCTGATGGAATGACCATTAGCGCCAGCACGGCCGGTACGACCAATGCGATGCACGTAATCTTCACGGTCATCCGGCAGGTCATAGTTAAACACATGGGTAACAGCCGGAATATGCAGACCACGGGCGGCCACATCGGTAGCGACCAGAATATCAATATCGCCTTTAGTAAAATCGTCGAGAATGCGCAGGCGTTTTTTCTGTGCCACATCACCGGTCAGCAGACCCACGCGATGTCCGTCAGCGGCCAGATGGCCCCAGATATCCTCACAGCGGTGCTTGGTATTGGCAAAAACAATCGCGCGATCCGGCCAATCTTCTTCCAGCAACGTTTGCAGCAGGCGCATTTTCTCTTCGTTAGAAGGGTAAAACAGCTCTTCTTTGATACGGTGCCCGGTTTTCTGCTCCGGCTCGACTTCAACGTACTCAGCGTTGTTCATATTCTCAAAAGCCAGTTCACGCACGCGGAATGACAGTGTGGCGGAGAACAGCATATTCAGACGCTCACAGGCAACCGGCATACGGCGGAATAACCAGCGGATATCTTTAATAAAGCCGAGATCGAACATGCGATCGGCTTCGTCCAGCACCACTACTTGTACGGCGGACAGATTAATATGGTTCTGTTTAGCGTAATCAATTAAACGGCCGGTGGTGCCAATCAGCACATCAACGCCGTTTTCCAGCACTTTGAGTTGTTTATCATAACCATCACCGCCGTAAGCCAGACCGATTTTCAGTCCGGTCGCCTGCGCCAGCGGTTCAGCGTCCGCATGGATTTGCACTGCCAGTTCACGGGTTGGCGCGAGGATCAGCGCGCGTGGCTGATTAAGCTGATGGCCTTCGCGGGCAGGGTGAGAAAGCAGATGATGGAACGTTGACGTCAGAAACGCCATCGTTTTGCCGGTTCCCGTTTGCGCCTGGCCCGCTACATCGCGCCCGAAGAGCGTGAACGGTAATGCCAATGCCTGAATAGGTGTGCAGTTATGAAACCCTTTATTTTCAAGGGCTTCAACTACCTTAGGGTGCAGCGCGAAGTCGGAAAACTTCTGTTCGGTTAAATGTGTTTTGCTCATAGTGTGGTAGAATATCAGCTTAGTATTGCTTTACGAAAGCATATCCGGTGAAATAAAAGAGTTAAATAACCTGCAACCTGATGCTGCTTAATGCTACATCATTAAGGTTAAAGATAATCTCCTGGAGTAAACATGAGCGATAAAATTATTCACCTGACTGATGACAGCTTTGAAACAGCAGTGTTGAAAGCCGATGGCCTGACCCTGGTCGATTTCTGGGCAGAGTGGTGCGGTCCTTGTAAAATGATCGCCCCTATCCTGGATGAAGTCGCTGGTGAGTACGCCGGCAAGCTAACAGTTGCTAAGCTGAACATCGACGAAAACCCGGCAACGGCTCCGAAATACGGTATCCGTGGTATCCCAACGTTACTGCTGTTTAAAAACGGCGAAGTGGCTGCCACCAAAGTGGGTGCGCTTTCTAAAGGCCAGCTGAAAGAGTTCCTTGACGCGAACCTGGGCTAACTGTGCCCTGCCGGGAGTCTGCGGTTCTGATTTTTTTTCTGACCGCTGGACGCCCGGCATTAAGCGTGTTACCTTACCCCATGCTGCGCTATGCACTTACCAGGTAGTTTGAATCTTTAGTATTACTCCTTGTTGAACGCTGTATTCATCTCATTCTTACAGACATTCAGCAATCTGGCGGTTAGTATCAACGTTATTTCCGGCGTCTTTTCCTTAGCACTGCCTCTTACTCAGACTGATATAAACGCTGAGCGGAATCTGGAACAAAACGCCAATAAACAGGCATGGATCTCAAACCATACCACTCACGACAAACAGTTCAAGATTTACCCCGAGTTTAAGAACCCACCATTATGAATCTTACCGAATTAAAAAATACGCCGGTTTCTGACCTGATCAATCTCGGCGAAAGTATGGGGCTGGAAAACCTGGCGCGTATGCGTAAACAGGATATTATCTTCGCCATCCTCAAGCAGCATGCAAAAAGTGGCGAAGATATTTTCGGCGATGGCGTGCTGGAAATATTGCAGGATGGATTTGGTTTCCTCCGCTCAGGAGACAGTTCCTACCTCGCCGGTCCCGATGATATCTATGTTTCTCCCAGCCAAATCCGCCGTTTCAACCTCCGTACCGGAGACACTATCGCAGGAAAAATTCGTCCACCAAAAGAGGGTGAACGTTATTTTGCGCTGCTGAAAGTTAACGAAGTTAACTATGACAAGCCGGAAAATGCCCGCAGCAAGATCCTGTTTGAAAACTTAACGCCGCTGCACGCGAACTCTCGTTTACGTATGGAGCGTGGTAACGGTTCTACTGAAGATTTAACCGCGCGGGTACTCGACCTGGCAGCACCTATTGGTCGTGGTCAGCGTGGCCTGATTGTGGCACCACCGAAAGCGGGTAAAACCATGCTGCTGCAGAATATTGCCCAGAGCATTGCGTATAACCACCCAGACTGTGTGCTGATGGTGCTGCTGATTGACGAACGTCCGGAAGAAGTGACCGAAATGCAGCGTCTGGTCAAAGGTGAAGTGATTGCTTCTACCTTCGATGAGCCGGCCTCGCGTCACGTTCAGGTGGCGGAAATGGTGATTGAAAAAGCCAAACGTCTGGTTGAGCACAAGAAAGATGTGATCATCTTGCTGGACTCAATCACCCGCCTGGCGCGTGCCTATAACACCGTGGTGCCGGCATCCGGTAAGGTCCTGACCGGTGGTGTTGACGCTAATGCACTGCATCGTCCTAAGCGTTTCTTCGGTGCTGCACGTAATGTGGAGGAGGGCGGCAGCCTGACCATCATTGCGACCGCGCTGGTGGATACCGGTTCTAAAATGGATGAAGTGATTTACGAAGAATTTAAAGGGACCGGTAATATGGAACTGCATCTGGCGCGTAAGATCGCCGAGAAGCGTGTGTTCCCGGCGATTGATTACAACCGCTCCGGTACCCGTAAAGAAGAGTTGCTGACCAGTTCTGAAGAGCTGCAAAAAATGTGGATCCTGCGCAAGATTATCCACCCGATGGGTGAAATCGATGCCATGGAATTCCTGATCAACAAACTGGCGATGACCAAAACCAATGATGAGTTCTTCGATATGATGAAGCGCTCATAAGACACTGTTGATGGCCATAATTGTGATGAACAGTCGGCATTCAGTTATGGCTGAAATGGCAAAATAGAACTAAACTCGGGTAAACGCCACGCTTTGTCGTGGCGTTTTTTTTTGCCGGGTAGCTACAAAAATAAGTAAATGTGATACACAGAGTCAGAACTCAGGCTGCCGCGCGTTGATAACGCCGATCCTGACGAATATAATCAGAATTGTACCGATGATTATGGCGTGATACTTGCTTATAACATTTCACAATTCTTAGCAAAGAGCCGGATAATGTGAATTTACTCGATATGAGTACGGATTTGGCAGCGATTTTTGCCTTTTCACTGGCGTTTCTGTTTTTTGCCCGTAAAGCAGCAAAAAAAGTGGGTCTGGTAGATAAACCTAATTATCGCAAACGTCATCAGGGGGCGATCCCGCTGGTTGGCGGTATTTCTGTTTTTGCCGGCAGCTGTTTTGCTTTTGCGTTAACCGATTTATATGTACCACACGCCATGCTTTATCTGGGCTGTGCCGGCTGTCTGGTGCTGGTCGGTGTGCTGGACGATCGCTTTGATATCAGTATCAAGATCCGCGCGCTGGTGCAGGCAGGGGTGGCTGGTGTCATGATGATGAAAGCCAAACTCTATCTGCTGAGTCTTGGCAATATCTTTGGCCCGTGGGAGCTGTTTGTCGGTCCGTTTGGCTATGTGCTGACTCTGTTTGCCGTCTGGGCGGCGATCAACGCTTTCAATATGGTAGACGGGATTGATGGCCTGTTGGGCGGGCTTTCCTGCGTTACCTTTCTGGCGATGGGGGCTATCCTGCTGGCTGACGGTCAGTTCAGCCTGGCGATGTGGTGTTTCTCAATGATCGCCGCTATCTTTCCCTATATTCTGCTGAACCTCGGTATTCTTGGCCGCCACTATAAAGTCTTTATGGGCGATGCCGGCAGTACGCTGATTGGTTTTACCATTATCTGGATCCTGATGGAAGCCACTCAGGGAGAAGATCATCCCATTAACCCGGTCACCGCATTGTGGCTGATTGCCATTCCTCTGATGGATATGGTGGCCATTATGTACCGCCGGTTAAGCAAAGGTATGAGCCCGTTTTCTGCCGACCGCCAGCATATTCACCATCTGATCATGCGTGCCGGATTTACCTCATCTCAGGCTTTTCTGTTGATTACCCTGGCGGCAGCAATACTGGCTGCTATTGGCATGTTGGGGGAATACCTCAGTTTCGTGCCTGAATGGCTGATGCTGGCGCTGTTTCTGCTGGCATTTATGCTGTATGGCTACGTGATTAAACGTGCATGGCGGGTTGCCCGGCTGATTAAACGAATTAAACGTCGTCTGCGCAAATAGCGGCGATGTCTTCTTAACTAACCGTCGGGTATCCCGACCATAAGGAAATAAAATATGACTTATCCTGACGTTGCGGATAACGAGCTGGATATCCGTGGTCTGTGTTGCAGGCTTTGGCGCGGTAAGTGGCGGATTATCGCCGGAGGGGCCGTCTTTGCGCTGCTGGCGTGGATTGCCTCAATGCTGATGACGCCAAAGTGGAGCGCAACTGCGATCACCGAGCGGCCAGCGCTGAATATGTTATCGGACTTTTACAGCCAGCAGCAGTTCCTGATCCGTCTGGACGGTAACAGTGCGAATCCGTTCGCCACACTGCCTGACGTGGCAAATGATGCCTACCAGGAATTTCTTTTGCAGCTGGCGGCCTGGGATACCCGGCGTGACTTCTGGTTACAGTCTGACTGGTATCAGCAGCATAAAAAAGGCCAGGCGGGCACAGACGCGGTCTTGCTGGATAAACTTATCGCAACCATCCAGTTCCAGCCGGCAGACAATGCAAAAAAACTGAACGATACCATCAGGCTGGTCGCCCCTACGGCGCGCGATGCTAACAGGTTGTTACGTCAGTATATTGCGTTTACCAACGCCCGTGCGGTTAAGCAACTTAACGCTCAGCTGAGCGGGGACTGGGCAGCACACCGGGCTCAGCTGCAGGCACAAATCAGGCGTCAGGCGGCGGTGAGCGGTGCGCTGTACAGCCGCCAGGTTAACCGCATTGAGCAGGCACTGAATATTGCGCGGAAACAGGGTCTTGAACAGGCGAAAACCTCAGCCTCTGCCGATCAGTTGCCGGATTCACAGTTGTTCCTGCTGGGTAGTGCTCTGCTACAGGAGCAACTTGCCATGCTGCGTGCTACTGGCCCGTCTTATGGCCAGGCGTATGAACAGGATCGCGCCATGCTGGAGACGCTTAACGCGGGTCCTGAGCGCGTCACCTCTTTTGAGACATGGCGTTATTTGCGTACCCCGGAAGAACCGGTTTCCCGTGACAGCCCGCGTCGTCTGCTGATGATGGTGATGTGGGGTGTGGTGGGCATGCTGGTGGGAGCCGGAAGTGCATTGCTGCGCCGCCGAACACCTGTTTAAGGTTATTCGCGCATTATGCATCCAAATTACTGTGCATTAAGAGAGTGACGGTGAAAGTATTAACGGTTTTTGGTACGCGCCCTGAAGCGATAAAAATGGCTCCGCTGGTGCACGCACTGGCGCAGGATGCGGACATTGAGTCGCGTCTGTGCGTCACCGCCCAGCATCGGGAAATGCTGGATCAGGTACTACAGCTGTTCAGGCTGGAGGCGGATTACGATCTGAATATTATGCGTCCGGGACAGGATTTGACCGAAATCACCAGCCGTATTCTGCAGGGGATGCAGCAGGTGCTGACTGATTTCCGGCCGGATGTGGTGCTGGTACATGGTGATACCACCACCACCTTTGCTGCCAGCCTGGCGGCATTTTATCAGCGTATCCCAGTGGGCCATGTTGAGGCCGGCTTACGTACCGGCGATCTCTATTCCCCCTGGCCGGAGGAAGCTAACCGTACGCTGACCGGCCACCTTGCCAGTTATCATTTCACGCCGACGCTGACCTCACAGCAGAACCTGCTGCGGGAGAATCTGCCGGCTGCGCGGATCTTCGTGACAGGTAATACGGTGATTGATGCGCTGTTCTGGGTGCGCGACAGGGTGTTAAGCGATGCCTCATTAAAAAGCAGCCTGTCCGGACACTATCCGTTTCTGGATGCAAATAAAAAACTGCTGCTGGTTACCGGACACCGCCGCGAAAGCTTTGGCGATGGTTTTGAACGGATCTGCAATGCCCTGGCAGAGATTGCCCGCCAGCATCCGCAGCTCCAGGTTGTTTATCCGGTCCATCTGAATCCGAACGTCACAGAACCGGTTAACCGCCTCCTGCGTGGGATAGATAACATCATCCTGATTGAGCCACAGGAATACCTGCCGTTTATCTGGCTGATGGATCGTGCCTGGCTGATCCTCACGGATTCCGGTGGCATTCAGGAAGAAGCGCCATCACTGGGTAAACCGGTTCTGGTGATGCGTGATGCTACCGAACGCCCTGAAGCCGTGACAGCGGGAACCGTCAGACTGGTCGGCACTGACCGTGATAAGATTGTGCAGGAGGTCACACGTTTACTGACAGATAACGAAGCCTGGCAGGCAATGAGCCGTGCGCATAACCCCTATGGTGACGGGCTGGCATGCCAGAGGATTGTCCAGACGCTAAAAAATAACCGGATTAGATTATGAGTTTCAACTCCATTTCAGTCATTGGCCTGGGTTACATTGGCTTGCCAACTGCGGCGGCGTTTGCTTCGCGTCAGAAACAGGTAACAGGTGTCGATACTAACCCGCATGCGGTGGACACCATTAACCGCGGTGAGATCCACATAGTAGAACCTGACCTCGACAGGGTAGTTCAGACGGCAGTCACCGCAGGATATTTACGGGCGGTCACCCGCCCGCAGGCGGCGGACGCCTTTTTGATCGCGGTGCCGACGCCGTTCAAAGATGGGCATCACCCGGATATGTCCTGGGTTGCCGCTGCCGCGACGTCACTGGCACCGGTACTGGAAAAAGGTAACCTGGTGATCCTGGAATCGACCTCGCCGGTTGGTTCGACCGAACAGCTGGCTCAATGGCTGGCTGAAGCGCGTCCCGACCTGAGCTTTCCCCAACAGGCCGGTGAACAGGCAGATATCCAGGTGGCCTACTGCCCGGAGCGCGTACTGCCGGGTAAAATCATGACCGAACTGTTTAAAAATGACCGGGTGATTGGCGGCATGACGCCTCGCTGTTCGCAGCGTGCCAGCGAGTTGTACAACCTGTTCCTGGACGGTGAGTGTGTAGTGACCGATGCACGCACCGCCGAAATGTGCAAACTGACGGAAAACAGCTTCCGCGATGTGAACATTGCCTTTGCTAACGAACTGTCGCTGATTTGTGCCGAACAGCAGATCAACGTCTGGGAACTGATCCAGCTGGCTAACCGCCATCCGCGCGTGAATATTCTGCAGCCCGGCCCGGGAGTTGGCGGGCACTGCATTGCGGTCGATCCCTGGTTTATCGTGGCGCAGAACCCTCAGCTGGCGCGATTGATCCGCACCGCCAGAGAGGTGAATGACGCTAAACCCGGCTGGGTTCTGTCACAGGTCAAGCAGCAGGTCGCCGAGTGCCTGGCCGCCAGTGACAAACGCGCCAGTGAGTTGAGAATTGCCTGCTTTGGTCTGGCGTTTAAGCCGGATATTGACGATCTGCGTGAAAGTCCGGCCATGCTGGTGACACAAATGATTGCGCAGTGGCATCAGGGCACTACGCTGGTGGTGGAACCGAACATTGAAATACTGCCGCCGTCACTGGCGTCCGCTGCCACCCTGGTGACGCCGCAACAGGCGCTTGAGCAGGCCGATGTGCTGGTGATGCTGGTGGATCACCGTCAGTTTAAGGCGATAAGCCCGGCAGCGGTCGGCCAGAAGTGGCTGGTTGATACCAAGGGCGTCTGGCGTTAAAGGATAAGCCTGTGAATACATCTGACCATATTTGCCAACTGACTGCGCTGGAATGGGAAAACCAGTTTTTCGGCTGTCACAGTGCGCTGCTGACGCTGGCGGGCGACCGGCTGCCGGATCCTGCCGCACTGCAGGATTATCAGCTGGTGCAGGTTAAAGTACCGGCGGCGCACAGCGCGCAGCTGGATGCGCTGGCGGCGCTGGGATTTGTGCTGGTGGAAGGTGAAGCTGACTGTATGCTGCCCGTCACCCCGGTGGCCCGAGCTGATGATATCCGCATTGCCCGCCCGCAGCATATTGCCGCGCTGCGCAGCGCGGCAGCGCAGGCGTTCAGTCTGAGCCGTTTTCGCGCCCCCTGGTATGCCCCCACGGACAGCGGGCGCTTCTATGCGCAGTGGATTGAAAATGCCGTACAGGGTACCTTTGATCATCAGTGCCTGCTGGCGGTGGATAAACAGGGCGCAATGCAGGGATTTGTCTCGCTGCGCGAGCTGCCTGATGGCTGTGCGCGGGTCGGGCTGCTGGCGGTACTGCCAGAATTTCAGCGCTGCGGTGTGGGGCAGCGCCTGATTGAGGCCGCCAGCGACTGGTGTCGTGCCCGTCGTCTGAACCGGCTTTATATTGCAACGCAGCTGGGTAATATTGCCGCGTTGCGTCTCTATCTTGGTTGCGGTGGCGTGATTGAACGCACCGCATACTGGCTATACAGGAAAACCCGATGATCCCGTTTAACTCCCCCCCGATTGTCGGCACTGAGTTGGAATATATGCGCTCCGCCATGGAAAGTGGCAAGCTGTGCGGTGATGGCGGTTTTACCCGTCGCTGCCAGCAGTGGATGGAGCAGCGTTTTGGCAGTCCTAAAGTGCTGCTGACCCCTTCCTGTACCGCCTCGCTGGAAATGGCGGCCATCCTGCTGGATATCCAGCCGGGTGATGAAGTTATTATGCCGTCATACACTTTTGTCTCCACGGCCAACGCCTTTGTGCTGCGCGGTGCCACCATCGTATTTATCGACGTGCGCCCTGACACTATGAATATGGATGTAAGCCTGATTGAAGCGGCGATCACCGATAAAACCAAAGTTATCGTACCGGTGCACTATGCCGGGGTGGCCTGCGATATGGACACCATTATGGCGCTGGCAGCGAAGTACCGGCTGTGGGTAGTGGAAGATGCCGCGCAGGGCGTGATGTCGACCTGGAAAGACCGGGCGCTGGGCACTATAGGCCATATAGGCTGCTTCAGCTTCCATGAAACCAAAAATTACACTGCCGGCGGCGAAGGCGGCGCAACCCTGATCAACGATCCGGCACTGGTTGAGCGGGCGGAAATCATCCGCGAGAAGGGCACCAACCGCAGCCAGTTTTTCCGTGGGCAGGTGGATAAATATACCTGGCGTGATATCGGCTCCAGCTATCTGATGGCCGATTTGCAGGCTGCCTACCTGTGGGCGCAGCTGGAAGCCGCCGAACAGATTAATCAGCAGCGCCTGCGCCTGTGGCGCAACTATTATCAGGCGCTACAGCCGCTGGCCGCGCGCGGACGCATTACGCTGCCGGTGGTGCCGGCTGAGGTTGAGCAGAACGCGCATATGTTCTGGCTGCGGCTGCGCGATAACGCTGACCGCAGTGCGCTGATCGCCTGGCTGAAAGAAGCGGAAATCCTGGCGGTGTTTCACTATATTCCACTGCACAGCGCCCCCGCCGGTAAGCGCTTTGGCCGTTTCCACGGCGAGGATCGCTTTACCACGGCAGAAAGCGAATGCCTGCTGCGCCTGCCGCTGTTTTACAACCTGTCTGATAACAATCAGAAAACGGTGATTAACTCACTGCTGAGCTATTTTTCCTGATATGTCACTGGCAAAAACATCGCTGTGGACGGCGGCGTCAACCGGGGTAAAAATTGTCGCCGGTTTGCTGGTGGTCAAAATGCTGGCCGTGGCTTATGGTCCGCAGGGTATTGGTCTGGCGGGTAACTTTCGCCAGCTGATCACCGTGCTGGGGGTACTGGCCGGTGCCGGTATTTTTAATGGCGTTACCAAATATGTCGCCGAGTACCAGCAGCAGCCCGCCAGGCTGCAGGCGGTCACCGGCACCGCCTCGGCGATGGTGCTCAGTTTTTCCCTGCTACTGGCGGCGGTGTTTCTGCTGTTTGCTGCGCCCATCAGCCAGGCGCTGTTTAATGACGTGCGTTATCAGCCGGTGATCCGGGTTCTGGCGTTTCTGCAGCTGGGGATTGCCTGGGCAAATCTGGCGCTGGCGATTATCAAAGGTTTCCGGGACGCGGCCGGCAATGCGCTGGCGCTGATAGCCGGCAGTATTATTGGTGTGGCCGGGTGGTTCCTCTGCCACTGGCTGGGCGGTTACGGCGGTGCACTGGCAGGGCTGGCGCTGGTGCCGGCGCTGGTGGTGATCCCGGCGGGTGCCATCCTGGTGAAACGTCAGCATCTGCCGCTGCGCTGGCTGCTGCCGCAATGGCATCCAGAACTGGCTGCGCGGCTGGGTAAATTTACTCTGATGACGCTGATTACCGCCGTCACGCTGCCGGTGGCCTGGGTGATGATGCGTAACCTGCTGGCGGCGCACAGCGGCTGGGAGCAGGTGGGGCTGTGGCAGGGGGTTAGCAGTATCTCCGATGCCTATCTGCAGTTTATTACTGCCACTTTCAGCGTCTGGCTGCTGCCGGTGCTGGCGCGTCTGACAGACAGAGCGGAAATCTCGCGGGAAATTGTGCGCGCGCTGTGTTTTGTCCTGCCGGCGGTGGCGCTGATGAGTTTTACCGTCTGGCTGCTGCGTGATTTCGCTATCTGGCTGCTGTTCTCCGAACGGTTCAGCGGGATGCGCGATCTGTTTATCTGGCAACTGAGTGGTGACGTGTTAAAAACCGGCTGCTATGTTTTTGGTTACCTGGTGATTGCCCGCGCTTCGCTGCGCTTTTATCTGCTGACAGAAATCAGTCAGTTTGTGCTGCTGACCGGCTTTTCCCGCTGGCTTATTCCGCTGCATGGGGCAGCAGGTGCGGCTCAGGCTTACCTGGCAACCTATAGCGTTTATTTTGTTCTCTGTACCGGCGTTTTCCTTCTCTATCGCAGACGAGTATGACTACAGTAATTCACCTTTTAGGTTCAGATATCCCGCACCATAACCATACGGTGCTGCAATTTTTTGATCGGGAGTTGCAGCAACAGCTTCCGGCGCAACAACCGCGCCAGTTTTGGCTGGTCAGTGCGCAAACGGATATTGCACACCATTATCGAGAGCTGGCCGTCACCCGCTTTGCCAGTAAAAAAGCGCTGGCACAGGCTGTGATCGCGCACGCGCGAACACAGCGGTCAATGCGCTTCTTCTGCCACGGGCAGTTTAATCCTTTCCTCTGGCTGGCCCTGCTGACCGGACGCATCGCGCGCGCGCAGTGTTACTGGCATATCTGGGGCGCTGACCTGTATGAAGACGCCACCAGCCTGAAATTTCGCCTGTTCTATTTGTTGCGGCGTCAGGCGCAAAAGCGCGTAGCGCGGGTATTTGCTACCCGTGGCGATATTCACTATTTTCACCAACGCTATCCACAGGTACCGGCTTCGCTGCTCTATTTTCCTACCCGGCTGGCGCAGGATGTGCCGCTGCGCCAGTCCCAGAACGGGCCACTGACCATCCTGCTGGGGAATTCCGGGGATGCCAGCAATCGCCATTTGCAGGCATTGCAGGAAATACGTGACCGCTTTGGCGCTGATGTGCAGGTAATCGTTCCGCTGGGCTACCCGGCGCACAATCAGTCCTACATTCAGCAGATTGCGACGGCGGCAGCAGCACTGTTCCCCGCCGGACAGGTGCAGCTGCAGACGGATAAGCTGGCCTTTGACGATTATCTGGCGCTGATTGCACGCTGCGATCTGGGTTACTTTATTTTTGAACGTCAGCAGGGGATAGGTACGCTTTGTTTATTGATTCAGGCGGGCGTGCCTTTTGTGCTTAACCGTCAGAACCCATTCTGGCGCGATCTCACCGGGCAACAGGTGCCGTTCTTTTTCAGTGACGCGCTGCCCGATGCAGAACAAATTCACCAGGCACAGACTCAGCTGCGACAAATCGATACGCAACAGATTGCCTTCTTTGCGCCCGGCTATCTGGCGGGATGGCAGCAGGCATTGCAACAGGTTGAGGGAGACAACTTATGACCCTGTTACAGTTTGCCGGACTGCTGGCGGTGTACCTGCTGTGCGCCGGTTTTGTGCTGACGCTGACCTGGCGTGAGTTTCGCCGTGTGAGATTTAATTTTAACGTCTTCTTTTCCCTGCTGTTTCTGCTGACATTTTTCTTCGGCTTTCCGCTGACCTGCCTGCTGGTGTTCGATTTTGACGTCACGGTGGTGCCGCCGGAATATCTGTTGCAGGCGCTGCTGGCCGCAGGCTGCTTTTATGCCATTTACTACGTCAGTTATAAAACCCGGCTCAGGGCGGCATCAGCGCCAGCCGCGCGTGAAATTTTCACCATTAACCGGGTCGAAGCCCAGCTCAGCGGGATAATGATGGCGCTGGTGGCGTTGGTCAGCGTCAGCATCTTCTTTATCCATAACGGTTTTCTGCTGTTTAAACTGCACAGCTACAGCCAGATTTTTTCCGCGGAAGTGTCAGGGGTGGCGTTAAAGCGCTTTTTTTATTTCTTTATTCCGGCGATGCTGATTGTTTACTTCCTGAAACCGGACTTTCGACGCTGGCTGCTGTTTCTGTTCACCACCGTCGCCTTTGGTTTTCTCACTTACTCGATTGTCGGGGGCACCCGGGCCAATATTATTATCGCCTTCGCGCTGTTTCTGTTTATTGGCATTATCCGTGGCTGGATCGCGCTGTGGATGCTGGTGATGGCCGGGGTGGGCGGCATTATCGGCATGTTCTGGCTGGCGTTGAAACGGTATAACCTCGACGTCAGCGGCGACGAGGCGCTGTACACCTTTCTCTATTTGACGCGCGATACCTTTTCACCATGGGAAAATCTGGGACTGCTGCTGCAAAATTACCACAAGATAGACTTCCAGGGCCTGGCACCCATCGTGCGTGATTTCTATGTCTTTATCCCCGGCTGGATGTGGCATGACCGTCCTCTGCAAATCCTCAACAGCGCCAACTACTTCACCTGGGAAGTATTGGACAATCACTCCGGGCTGGCGATCTCGCCCACGTTAATTGGCTCGCTGGTGGTGATGGGCGGTGCGGCGTTTATTCCGCTGGGCGCGATCGCGGTTGGGCTAATTATCAAGTGGTTTGACTGGTTATATCAGCTGGGGCGCGGGCATCGGAATTGCTTTAAAGGCGCGGTGTTGCAGAGTTTCTGCTTTGGTGCGGTGTTCAATATGATTGTGCTGGCGCGGGAAGGTCTGGATTCCTTTGTTTCCAGAGTGGTTTTTTTCTGCCTGATTTTTGCTGTCTGTGTGCTGGTGGCGAAACTGGTGTTCTGGCTGTTGGACAGTGCCGGGTTAATCCGCCTGCGGGGAACGCTGCCAGCGTTGCGCGCCTCGTCAGACGGACGGAGTAGTTTATGAAAATAATAATGTTAAAGGGAATAACATGAAGAATTTATCCATGGTTCCTCAGTATCCCATTCGTGGCTTCAGGCTGTCGGGTTTTCGGGATATGGCACAATTTGTCGATTTTCTTTACCAGGATGGGGAGCTGAAACGCGGCTCGCTGGTGGCGCTGAATGCAGAAAAGATGCTGAAAGCGGAAGAAGATGCTCAGACATTTCAGCTGATTAATGAGGCTGACTACCAGTATGCTGATGGAATTAGCGTGGTGCGCTGCATCCGCAAGAAATACCCGGATGCTCAGGTGTCGCGTATTGCTGGTGCCGATTTGTGGCAGGCGCTGATGGTGCGTGCCGGACGTGAAGGCACGCCGGTATTTCTTGTCGGGGGGCGGGCAGATATTCTGGCAGCAACCGAACAGCGGCTGCGCGAGCAGTGGCAGGTCAATATCGTCGGCTCGCAGGACGGTTACTTTTCAGCGGAAGATCGTGACGCGCTGTTTGCCCGCATTGCCGCCAGCGGTGCGGCCTTTGTCACCGTGGCGATGGGCTCGCCGCGTCAGGAGCTCCTGATGCGTGACTGCAAAGCGCTTTACCCGGAAGCGCTGTATATGGGCGTGGGGGGCACCTATGATGTGTTTACCGGCCATGTGAGGCGGGCACCAAAGATTTGGCAGAAGATGGGGCTGGAGTGGCTGTATCGTCTGCTGGTACAACCTTCCCGTCTGAGAAGACAGCTTAAATTATTTAAATTCCTCGGCTATTACTGGCGCGGCGACCTGTAATTACCTGAAAAACGCTGAGACTTTATACGGACTGCGCAAAGCGTAAGCAAACGCGTTTTTTTGTGAAAAAACCACTGGACAGCCAGACCTCCTGTCCGTAGTATGCACATCCGCAACGGCGCTACGCGCCCGTAGCTCAGCTGGATAGAGCGCTGCCCTCCGGAGGCAGAGGTCTCAGGT
>CALYQW010000031.1 GCA_945290265.1 uncultured Erwinia sp. | reverse complement strand
ATGGCCTGATACAGCGCCAGATGAACTTCATAGGCAGGATCGATTGTGCGTCCGCTGACTTTTGCCATCGCATTGCCAAAGGGCTGGAAGTCGTTATTTTTGGTCTGATCGATCAGGATATTGCGGTCCGCCAGAAACAGAATGCGTTTTTTACTTTTCGCTTTCCATCAGCGCCAGATAATCTGAAAGGCGGTATAGGTTTTACCGGTGCCGGTCGCCATCACCAGCAGAATACGATTTTTACCCGCCGCCACTGCTTCTACCGTGCGGTTAATCGCCTGCAGCTGATAGTAACGCGGTGATTTTCCGCTGCCATCCTGATAATAATCCTGGCTGATTACCGGTAACTGCTGCTGCGTAAAGCCTTTCCACTGACAGTATTTTTGCCACAATCTGTCCGGAGTGGGAAAGTCATCAAGCGCGATCTCCGATTCAGCTGCTGCGGATTAGTTTTGTCGTGAAAGATAAAGCGGTCGCCGTTAGAGGAAAAAACAAAAGGCACATTCAGCATGTTCGGCATATTCCAGACCCTGCTGCATCCCTTTGCCAACGCTGTGCTGATTGGCCTTGGCTTCAATTACCGCCAGCGGCAGACCCGGTTTGTAATACAGCACAATATCTGCTGATTTTACCCTGAGACGCGAGGCCAGTTTACCGCGCACCACAATTTTGCCTTCGCGCAGTTTTACTTCCTGACGGTTCTGCAACATCGTATCCCAGCCAGCGCCGGTGACGGCGGGCAGGATAAATTGGGTAATAATATCGGCTTCACTCAAATTGCTTTTGTTCACGCCAGCCATCGCGATATTCTCAACGGAATTAAATTAAAGCAGATTCTACACAAATAAAGCGTTCAGGTCACAGGCGAAACTTTTTTTGCGATCAATAGCGTCCCTGTCTGTTACTTTTGATATTGCACTCTTATTCTATTCCTCTCCAACCAACCTCATACACCTGTCGCAACACCAGGAGATAGACGTCCACTGCTGGTTTTGCTAATAATACTCCCTTCAACCGTTTACTTATGGATAAGCACCCGGTATGTCTTTCTCAAATCTCGATTTTTTTCTTATATTTAGCGTGTTAACTCTCGCCTTTCTGTCACCTCTGATGCTGCTGTTACCTGTTTTTTTTCGTTTTACCGCACATGACAATACAGGAATAAATACTAATATCACTTCCCTGGTTTATTTTGAACTGCCCACTCTGACGCTGATTGCGCTGCAGCTATTCTGGTTTTATGGTTATCTTGATTCACCGGTTCTCAGTCTGGTATCCCTGACACCCTACGCCATTATTTTCTGGATAGTTCTGATAATGCGCATACGCCGCCGGGCCAGTGCTGCAAGAATTATTGCCTCCGGCTGGTGTCTGTTTATCTGCGTGTTTTATCTTCATCTCAGCTATCTGATACCCGGCAAGCAGGTTTATGACAACCAGCAGGCGGTTAAGATTGCGCTGAGTGAAGGTGATATGCTGAAAGTGGACAGCTTATGGCAGCACTGCCCGGAAAATATCGCTGATATTTTTGATGAAATGAGCCACCAGCCTGATTATCCTGCAGCCTCTTTTAACAAAGTGATTCAGTGCAATCTGTATCAACACACTTCCAGAGAATACGTTATTCAGTCATCGTTTGAACGGGCTGATAACCTCAACCTGCTACAGGTGTTATATCAGTCGCTGAGTGAGGACGAAAAGCAGCAACTTAACGACACGGATTCTGTGGTAGCATACCGGCTGGATAGCCTGAAAAGCTTTATCTACAGCAAAGCCCGCAGTAGCCGGGAAATCAACAGTCTGGATTTTCTGCTTAAGCTTTTTCCGTCCTGGAAAAAGCATCTGACTGTCAGTCAGGCTGAATTACACCAGGCACTGATGCTGTCGAATGCTCCTGCGGTTAAGTTTTATCTTCGCTATGTCCAGCCTCAGCAGGAAAACGATATCCTGGCTGCGGCGGTGTTAACCCATGATGATGATGCCGTGCTGGCACGCATTAAGGATCGGAATATCAGTACGGTTATTCTGGGCACCCGTTACAACGATGGCGGCGATAAAATTACCCTGCCCGGCTATATTATCCGCAACGGTTCCGCCAGGCTGATTAACTTTATTAGTAACAATCAAGCCATCAACCTCGCCTGCCTGGGGGAAAAAGAGAGTATTTATCTCAATCATGCGGTTTCTGCTGAGTTTAAGCACCAATTTGTAACGGCCTGGGACAGTGGTGATTGCCCGAAAGCCCCAGGTTCAGGTTCAGGTTCAGGTTCAGGTTCAGGTTCAGGTTCAGGTTCAGGTTCATTATTCACCCAAGATGGAAAATCAACCTGAAGATAAACCGCCGGTCAGTCAGCGGATTCGACAAGTGGCTGACCGGTTACCACCACTTTATCCAGCAGTTGCTGACACAATTTTTCACCATCAACGCCATCGTCATACACACACAATGCGTAAGCAGCGCGAGCAACGTAACCAGAGGGCGGCAGCGCCAGCCGCTCACCGGCATCAGCTAACTGCACGCAGTACGCCTGAGCTTTATCAGTCGAAAGCGCTTCAGGCAGTGTGACTTTATCGACCTGCATATCAAAGGGGGGATATTTAAAGTTAATCGCAGCATTACTGTTTTTCTGCGCTATCAGATCTACCGGGTCGCCGCAGGCGATTTTTCCGGCGATCAGACCGGGTAAAATCCCCATCGCCAGCGTGGCCAGCCAGGGAATAAGATCACCTCCCGGTCGTCCGTTAATTTCGATGATTAAAAAACCTTTAGGCGTTATTTTCAGTTCGGTGTGGGTTACCCCATTTTTAAAATCGATGGCCCGGTGTGATTTGCTAAGAACAGCAATCAAGTCCTTATCAGTCAGCAGCGGATCGTTATGTTGAAGCGTATGGCCAAGCTCTTCAAAATGCGGTTCAAGACCTATACGCTTTCTTGCCACAAACATCGGCCGATAGCAGCCATTAATGATCATGCCGTCAACACTAATTTCGGGCCCGTCAATGTATTCCTCCAGCACCGCACCGCTTTGAAAATCTGCCGCGCCCTGGTAGCTGACAGCGTCTGCCTCGTTAAAGCGTAGAGTAAGCTCCTGCTGGTTTTTAACCAGAGCAACGCCAATACTGCCCCCCATGCCACGCGGCTTCACGACCAGCGGCCAGCCGGTTTGATCAGCAAAGGCCAGCGCGTCTTCCAGGCTGTGACACAGTTGGCTCTTCGGTTGCAGCACCCCCGCACCGGCCAGTTGCTGGCGGGACAGTGCTTTGTCGCGGCATCCGCGGATCCCGGCATTGCCTGCGCAGGGCAGACCGTAATGCTCCGCCACGTCCGACGTTGCCATAATGTAGCGTTCGTCCCAGCAGATCAGACCATGTACCGGGAAATCTTTTCTGATATTGCCAACGGCACTGACAATTTCATCAACGGTGTAATTACTGATCTTTACATTTCCCTGAATCAGTGTTTTTTGCCAGCTGACCTCATCGGTAGCCACCAGCCAGACATTGTATTCAGTTGCGATCTGTTCGAGCAGATATTTCCGGTAAAGCTCTTTTCCGCAGGCAATCAGGACAATGTTTTTTCTTTCCATTTTTCCAACTTTTCAGATTATTTTAACAACAGGGTTAGAGTTCACAGTGCCAGCAACGCCGTTTAATCGGTTCGGATATCAGCAGAATGAAGCGTTGCGGCTTTTTTTTCAGAATATAAAGATGACACCCGGATCAATATAACCGCAGCCAGAGAGATGGTAACCAGCGGCGTCAGCAAGGCAATTTTAAAGTTATAAAACTGCGCCAGCAGACCCGTCAGTGAGGTTCCCGCCATCATCCCGGTACGCATTGCATTAGAATAAAAAGCTGATGAAAAGCCTCTTTTTTCCGGTAATGCTTCCTGAATCATCGTGACGCCCAGTCCGACGAAAGTGCCATAAAATAATGCATTGAAAATTTGCAAAAATAACAATGACAACATAGTATCGGCAAACTGTAGCAACGAATAATAAATCAGCGCAGAGACAAAACCGGCTAACATCACTTTAAATTTTCCGTAGCGCTCTGAAAGCCCTGAAGCAATCAGCATTACCGGTATTTCCAGCAAAGCCGTAAGCCCTAATAACAGCCCCGGGAAATAGACTGGTAAATTTATTTCCCGCATCAGATATAAAGGCATGGCAGAAATATAAAGATGATATGATAAATTACACAGAATGATTACGCCGCCCAGTAACCACACAATTAGCGGTACGGGATTTTTCTCTGCTTTTTTTACGCTATGGCTGACTGGTTGGACGTCTGCGGGGTTTAACATAAACAGAGAATAAAGCGTAACAAAGCCGGCCAGGACAGCAGAAGCGATAAAGTTAAACCGGAATCCATAAGCATCGGCCATAAAAAACGCCAACGCCGGCCCCACTATCCATACCAGCGATACGCCAGCGCGCATCTGGCTGTTAAGACGCGTGGAATTTTCCTGCGAACTGACGGAATAATGCCGAATCATCGATAAAAGCAGCGGCACCGATGCATTACCCGGCCCCATCAGAAATACCCCGGTCAGAAAAGCCTGCCAGGCATTATTGCACAGCAGAAAGGCAATGGCAGAAACAAAAATAGCGACCAGCGAGAAAAGGAAAAGTTTTTTATTACTGTATCCCCTGTCAACCATTCTTCCCATCCACTGATTGCAGATAATACCTGATGTGGCAAAACCAATGCTGTACAGGGTAATAAAGGTCGGCTGTGCTTTGAGCCCTTCGACTAAAAAAGTGCTCATCACCGGGAGGATGAAAGCATAAGCAAGCGCGGTTAATCCGTTAATAACAAATAAACGTCCTGCCGTACCTTTTAAAAAAAACATCATACTAAATCTTTCCATATGGATGTAACGAAAATCGTCATCATTAAGGACAAATATTCGCTACCTGTTGGGCTTCCAGAGCACAATCATTGACCAGAAAAACTGGCCAGGTGGTCGCCCGCGGGCTTTGGCAAATCCAGTAATCACCGACAGTGATACTGTCTCCCGCATAGAGCCGACAATGCCTGCGTCTGTTTCCGCTGATAAAGGTGTACTCGGTGAAATATTTTTTCCCATCCGCCTCGGCACAGCCCGTTTTTTCAATGTACACCTGAAGATTGACTGCTGATGGCGGGTGATTAAATATCACCGATGAGCCTTCCCTTGCCTGAAAAAATACGTGCGGCAGCGTTTCCACTTCCGTGGAGGTATAGTAACTGATGCCATCCGGAATGCGGAAAGTGAAAGCCCCTTCAATAAAATAGAGCTTTTTCTTCAGTACTGCATTATCTGTCAGGCTATAGGTAAAGCACAGGTGCCCCTCTTCGCTGCTAACAGCAATCAAAGGTTCAGGGACATTCCATTCAATGCATTGCTCATTATCAGCATAAGAAAGTTTCAGCGTACTTTCCTGTTTTTCAACCGTAACCAAACCTGCCTGAGGATGATTTATCGTGACGCTTACAATAGAATTGTTCATGACAACCTGATTTTTATTCATAAAAAGGGCGAACTGGCCGCCCTTCTGGTTTTATTTACAGCGCGGCCGACTTTTCGCGCAGTAAGTCGTAAACCTCATTCAACGAGGAGGTTACGTTAAACTCTTCCCACTCGAGACGAATACCACTGAGCTTAAATACAGACTCTGAAATATCAATCACTTTGATTGAGTCCATACCTAAATCAAACAACGTTTTATCCGGATCAATCTCCTGTAACTGGGACGCATCTTTCCAGACATCCACTAAGGTTTCTTTAGCAATCATTTTTCTTCCTCTTTTCTAATAGTTGTAAAACCACCATCCCCCAAAAATACAAACCTGTACCAATTATCGCCACAGGGTTATGACTATTTATGGCCTGGATGTTTTCTTGATAATAACTGTCCAGATTGATCAGGCTGTCACAGGTGTAGGCATGACCAAATTCAGGGATATTCTTTTTATAAATTAACTGTTCGTCTGCATTGATCGCGTTGGCGATCTGCCTTAGTGCGCTGTAACTAAAATTGTGACAGATGATCTGCTGTAAACTGTCTGCAGCTAACTTTGCCTGACTCAGCGCGTCATCGAAAACATACCGGATACCACTCAGATAACGCTCATGGATCTCGCGGTTCATGCTGTTGGTTAGCGGATCAATCATATCCCCCGTTGTCAATCGGGAATGTTTGCTGATCCCTTTAATATCGAATTCCAGTTCAATATCCGCGCAGGTGGATACCACACAGGCAACCGCCGCATCACTGTTAATCGCCAGGTTTTTAAAACGCGTCGTCTCATCCAGAACCCGGTCGGCAAAAATCAGCAGTATTGTTTTCTCTTCTTCGCCTTTCAGATACTGGACTGCGATATCCAGAGCGGCAAAAAAATTGTTACATTGCGACAGATAGACACCAATGGGATAGATATTTTCCAGGCCGCAGTTAATCAGGCAGTTAGCAACATCTTTGTCGATGACGTCACCATGCCGGTCACCGAAGGTACTTGAAGCATAAATAACAATATCGATATGGTCGGCGGCGATCCCCGCTTTAGCGTAGCTTTTTTTGATCGCGCATTCCGACAAAGCACCTAATGTACGTTCAGTTCGATGATAGTGGCTGAAGCCCATCGTTCTCAGAAACAGCTGGCTTCTGCGCTCATCAGCCAAAGCAATATTATCTTCAAGCTCGACTGGAAATTCGCCAAGCTCATACCCGATAGCACCCATTCTCATGACAAATAATCCGTTTTTAACTTCACTTTGTCGCGCTTACCGTTGTCTGTCAGCGGTAACGCCTCCAGGAAAAAGAAACTGCGCGGCAGCATATAGACCGGCAGAGCCTCAGCCAGCGTCCGCCGTAATGTTTTTTTATCGTGATTGGCAGCGACAACAAATGCTGCCAGTTCGTAGCGATCGTCTTTTAAAACCGGAACCACGCAGGCATCTGTGGCAGCAAAGCGCTCAATAATATTTTTTTCAATTTCACTCAGCTCAATGCGATAACCGTTAATCTTCACCTGGTCGTCAATACGCCCGCAGTATTCGATATCGCCATTGTCGTTTAACGCGCCAATATCGCCGGTGCGGTAATAGCGAGGGCGGGTGGCATCATTGTCGATAAATGCCTGTCGGGTTTTTTCCTCGTCCAGGTAGCGTAGAGCCAGATGTTCCCCACTCACCTGGATTTCCTGCGCGCCCTCTCCCAGATCCTGAAGCTGAATATGAGCATGTTTCAATGGCTTACCCAGAGGGACAACGGTTAAACCACTGTTGAGATACTCATAAGCCCAGCACCAGGAGACCTGCACTGATGCTTCGACAGGACCATAGAGATTAAGCGGGCGAGCTGAAGTGTGAGTAAATGAATCACGGAATTTTGCCACCAGCGAAACTTCCAGCGGCTCGCCACAAAACATCATGATGCGCAATGACTGTAAGGCATCGCTTTGCGGGAAAAAGCACAGTATCTGGCGCATTAATGAAGGCACTGACTGCCAGATAGTAATGCGATGTTTATCCAGCCAGGGGATGAGTGAAAAAGGGTCCCGTACCACTGCCTGTGAAGGCACATATAGCGTAGCACCCGAGACAATGCCAAGGACTATCTCTCCCAAAGAGAGGTCGAAACTGTGGTTAGTAGTTAAGGCGACACGGTCATCAGGGGTAACCGCCATCAGCTCCTGCACACCTTCAAACCAGCGCTGGTAGCCGGTGTGACAGAGCTCGACGCCTTTCGGCCTGCCGGTCGATCCGGAGGTAAAAAACACCACCGCCGGCAGTTGAGGTGTTAAAACCGGCAGCGCACCCTCTCCGGCAACAAATCCCTGGCACTGGCTGACCGTCCCAGAGGATTGCGCATCAATAATTGCCAGCGGAACAGCCAGGCGAGAGGCTATCTCCGAGCAGGCCTGACTGTTTTTGCTGTCGGTTAATATCAATGCCGGAGACGCGGTGGCAAAAATTGCATCAATACGCACAGCGGGAATTTTAGGCTCAAGCGGGATATAAGCGCCGCCGGCAAGCTGGACCGCGAGGATAGAGATAACCATCTCTGCAGATCCATCAAAGAACACTGCCACTCGTTTTTCTTTATCTGCCTGCACCAGAGGTGCAACAGATTTGGCCACATCTATCACTGCGTCCTGCAATTGAGCCCATGTTAATTCGCAGTTTTCATCTACCAAAGCAATATTATCAGGTCGATTTTTTGCATGTTCCATCATACGTAATACGGGTATCAGTACGTTGTTCACAATAAATCCTTCGTACATAACTGAGAGTATCGCTAACCTGTCAGCGGGTAGCAGGTATCGTTTAAAAAATCACCTTACCCGTTAAGGCCAGAGAAAGATGATTTTCTAAAAAACACACTGATGCTGATGCCTCATCATAGAAATGAAGAAATCAGAATTAAATTATGAATAAATTTCATTGCAAATTATTCAGATGCTATGAGTAAAAATTTTTTAAAATAATTTCGTAGTAATTACTCCCTGAAATTAATCACCATGTAAGAAAAAGCATATGACGCATAAAACTTGTTTCAAATAGTTAAGATACAATAACTATTTAATTTCCCAATGAAATTATTTCTGCATAAAAATAAAAAAGGAAATAATGCAAGTTGCTGTTTTTTCTATAAAATAATTAAAAAAAACAACGGTCATAAATTCTTGGTTATGCCAGTCATTTTTTCTATCACAGTAATCCCCCCCCTGTAAAGATTAGAGTGTTTTATTAAATCTCTGGACAGCTTTTTTTACCTCTGATACGTTTTTAGGCGAAAAACAGCAACGAAAATTTCAGAGAAAAGATCATGGTTCAGCAAGTTCAGGATGGTGATTTTATTCACTACCCCACGATGCCCTCGAAAGAAAAAGTAAATTGTTTTATGGCAACACTTGAGTGTTACGCTCAGCACAATTAGTTGGTTGATGATTTTTCACTTTCACATTTTGAACATGAATTTTATCTGAAAGATGCTGCGAGTAATTATTTCGGCCCGACACATTCTGATTTTGGAATAGACAGCGCCTGGGCCTGTAACGACAGCGTGGAAATGATGTCCGATCGGGTGGTTAACAGATTGAGGGATAGATGCGGCATCGCTGTTTCCCTGGAAATGGTTTTTAGCCCGGACGGGTTGATACAGCGGCTTGATGAGATGAAAAATCATGCTATCTGTATTTTCGACCCTTTCTATCTGGCAGGCAGCGTTAATTATGGTGTCAGACACTCCTTAAGCGTCTGTATTGTCAATGGCTATGCAGAAAAAACCGACTGTTTCGGTCTGCTCGAACGCAAACATGGTCAGTCTTATGTCACAAAAGCAGAACTGAAAAACAGCGCAGCGCATTTTATTCTCTCCAGAGGAAGCTGCCATCTTTTCCACCTCACCCGCATCAATCCCGCAGTTTCTTTAAAAGAAATAGATATTCTCCCCGACCTGGACAGAATATTGACGCATTTTTACTCAGATAATGAAAATGCAGGGCTGTCCGGTTTATTTAGATTTCAGCAACGTTATCCTGAACTGTTGAGTTATAAAAAGCCTTTTATTATCCCCTGGGCAGAACGCTGCTTTGGCGAACGTTATGCTAATGCACGCTTCCTGCAGAAACTGCTGGATGGCGACCATCCGGCAGCTAAACGCCAGTCAGAAATATTTTTAGAACTCATTGAAAGTTATAATAATTCTGGTGCTCTTTGGCGCTCATTTGAAGTTTTCCACCTCTATTCGGTCAGTCAGAACCAACCTGCGATCCTGCAGAGAAATCTGACGATCATTGAAAATATAATTGAATGTGAAAAACACAGCCTGCAATTGCTGAAAAAATTGCGGGAGTCATTAAATTAACGCACTGTAAGGGAAAAAATGTATACAGAAAGTATCAAGCAAATTGCTACTGAAAATCTGTCTGAACTCTTTGGATCCACTCCACTCAATGATGAAGATAATCTGTATGACCTGGGAATGACCTCACTACAGGCCGTCACGCTGATGATTGCGCTGGAAGAAAAGTTTGCTATTCGTTTTCCCCATACAGCGCTGAATGCGCAAAGCTTTGAGTCGGTCAGAAATATTAATTCTGTCATTGAATCAGTCCTGGTTAAATAATGCTTTGTAGCAGGTGAATGATAGTGAATCAGACAGGTCAACAGATTAAAGAACTACTTACTTATCATCAGCAGGCCCTACGGGAATATGCCGATCGCGCTGAAAGTGCGGGCCGGATGCCTGACGAAGCAATTGCTACCGCACGTCAGTGCGGTTTCTGGCAGTATCTCTGCCCGCAGGAAATCGGCGGTGGCTGTACGGATGCCGCAGAACTGATTGATATCTGGAAGGCGTGCGCCACCGTTGACGGCTCTTTTGGCTGGCTGTCCATTGCCAGTGTGCTGGCCACGACTCACTGTGCGCTCTATCTGCAGCCTTCCGCCTGGCAACAGATATTCACTGAAGACACGTTTCCGGTGATTGCGGGGCAATATCAGCCTAACGGACGCGGCAAAATCACTGAAGGTGGCTATACCCTGACGGGAAAATGGGCATTCGGCAGTGGTATCCACCACGCTGACTGGGCTGTCGCGGGTTTTATTCAGACCCGTGAAAGCGAAATAGTCAAAGATATTGGCGGTAAGCCTGAAATCATGATTGCCGTGATCCCGCGCGAGTCGCTGACGCTTTCCGGCGACTGGGATACCACCGGGCTGCGTGGCACCGGCAGTATTAATTACAGCTGCGAAAACCTGTTTATTCCGGCGGCCTTTTGCTATCGCTTCGATAACCCGGAGGCATTGCGGGGCGGCGGGCTGCATCGTATCGGCATCACAGAAATTTCTGCGGTCTCACATGGCAGCTGGGCTTTAGGCATGGCACAACGGGTGACGGATGAAATGCGCTCTCTGGCAAAGAAAACGCTGCGTGCTAATGAGGGCGCCCCACTGGCCAAAAAAGAAACCTTCCTGCTTGATTTAGCCCGAGCCACTGCCCGGCTGCGGTCGGCCCAGGCTTTTTTAACCAGCGCGACGATGCAGGCTCAATACGAAGTGGAAAATTTTGCCGCGATCGCATCCCATACCCGCAGTGAAATCCGCTTAGCGGCTACCTATGCCAATGAAATCTGCGCTGAAATCGGCGAGATTGCCTGCCGACAGATGGGCACCGCAGCCATTGCCCGGCGCAATCCTCTGGAGCGGGCGCTGCGCGATATTCAAACGGGCAGGCAGCATATGATGATCAGCCCGCAAAGTTACATCAATGTAGCCAAAACATGGTTTGAGGTGAACGATGACAGCAGACAAAACCGTTAAGCTGGCCATTATTGGCTATGCCGGCATCTTTCCTCAGGCTGATTCGCCGGAAAACCTCTGGCAGCTTCTGAATGATAATACTGACACCTTCCGCGAAATTCCTGCGGATCGCTGGCCGGTAGCGGATTTTTACAGCGAAGACCGCTTTGCACGTAATAAAAGCAGCGCCAAATGGATGGCGGCTATCGATCTCCCGCAAGCCAGACAACAGGTATGGCCTGATTTTCCAGTAGCGGAACATGCTACGGTCGATCCGCAACAGCTCCTGCTGTTGCGCGAAACGCAGCGTGCTCTGGAACATGCCGGGTTGTCACCAGAGTCCCTGTCAGGAAAGCGGGTATCCGTCTCTGTAGGGTGCATGGACTGTGACAATATGCATAACCAGACGCAAAGCGATTTGCCTGTCAGCCCCGGCACGGTCTTCGGCAACTATCAGGCGCTACTGGCTAACCGTATCAGTCAGCATTTCGGTTTTACCGGGGAGAGCAAGGCGATTAATACTGCCTGCAGCGCTTCGTTTATGGCGTTGTCGGACGCCCGCGCCCAGCTGGCAGATCGGCGGGCCGATTATGCCATTGTTGCCGCCGCCAATCTTAATCTGCATCCACTAAAATATTACGCGTTTGCCAAAGCGGGCATGCTTTCCCGCCGCGGGAGTTGTACGCCATTTGATATTTCGGCGGACGGTTATGTGCCGGGTGACTGTATCGCAGCGCTCTGCGTCACCACTCTGGAACAGGCCATAAAACAACATCATCCTGTTCACGGCGTTATTGAAGGGATGGCCGGCAACCATAACGGCAATCGCGCCCTGTCACCCACCGCTCCCAGCGTTCCCGCGCAAATTGAACTGCTTAAAATGGCGCTGGATGATGCACAAATTGCGGCGCATCAGGTGTCATATATTGAAGCGCACGGCACCGGAACCTCGCTGGGCGATCCCCTGGAAATCGAAGCACTGGCACAGGTCTATGGCCAGCATGATTGTCACGTTGGCAGTATCAAAGGCGTGATTGGTCATACCGAGGCGGCAGCCGGTCTGGCAGCGCTGATTAAAACCCTGTTAATGTTTCGTTTTCAGGCCATTCCCGGCAATCACTGGGTAAATACCCTTAATCCCCTGGTGGCTGAACGACTGGCTCAACTGCGAATCACCCAACAGGGTCAACGCTGGACATCCCCGACACAACGGGTCGCGGGTATCAGTTCTTTTGGTTCGGGTGGCGCTAACGGACACATTATTATCAGTGAATGGCTTGCGCCGTCTCAGGCTGCCGCATCTTATCCACTGCAACAGGGGCTGTATTTATCTGAAGAAAGCTTTGCGCCGCAGCATAATCTTGCCGCCTGGCTGGCCCGTCAACAGTGGCAGTCAGTGCCTGACAGAGACAGCGTCTGCCGCGCCGTTTTTTCGGTTCACCAAAATCAGGCGCAACGACTGCCGCCGTTAACGGCAATGCCGTTGACCGCTGAAGCTGGCCTGCATCCCATAACATCGCTGCTGCACCTGCTGCTCTGTCCGGTGATTGTGGTCGCCACGGATAAAAGTTCTGCTGCTGGCGGCAGCGATTTACTCTCTCTACTCCCCGCTGGCAGCTTATATATTGATCGTCAGGGGTTGAACGCAAAGTTACCCTCCGCCTTCCTGAAGGAACTGTCCTCGCTGCCTCAGCTGATCGCCAGGCTGAGTCAGGCATGGCTTGACCAGGCGAAAGAATTAGAGCACTACCAGTTTACATTTAAGCTGTTGGTGGCCAGATGGAAAAAATGTCTGCCAGAGGATGCCGGTGAAAATGGTGAACGGCTGGCTTACGCCATGGCATACAGCGATCTTTATGATAAATGGTCACTGGCACCGAAAAACATTCCGGCCTGTCTGAGCGTAATAAAAAAACTCCTTAATGCCGGGATATGCCAGGAGCGACAGTTCACCAGTTGGTTTTGTCAGCAGGGAAATATGGTTGATGCTGTTTTGCACGCGCTGGCTGAGAGCATTATGGCCGGTAAAAAGCTTCCGATTAATATCTTTGAGCGCAACCAACCAGCAACCATTGTCAGCGGCATCTGGCCGCTGAATATCGATCCGGGATTGTTGAACAGCCGCGACGACCCGGGTTATTTGATCGCCCGCTCCTGGATTGGTCATCCCTACCCGGTTGGCAGTTCAATTGATGACACCAGCATATCATTACAGATGCGATTTTCCGCTTAAAAGGTTTGAATCATGGTTAATGCAGTTCAACACTATCTTACTCATTCGGCTAAACGCTTTCCGCATAAGATCGCCGTGCAATATCATGACAATGACCTCAAAGAGTCAGTCACCTGGCAGGAACTGGATAATTTCACCGACGCTTTTGCTGCGCACCTGCAGCACTGTGGGGTAAAAAAAGGGGATATGATTGCATTTTTTATGCCTAAATCTGTTAGCGCGATCAAAGCATTATTATCAGTAGTGAAATCCTCAGCGGCATACATTCCGCTTGATTATAATTCGCCGGAAAACCGCTTATCGGCGATTATGCATGAAAGTCAGAGTCGTATTGTTATTGTAAATAACGCAAGTGCCGGGCGTGCAGGCAGTCTTTTTAGCCGACTGGACGGCAATTTTGAAATCATCAATATTGACAGCTTTACTTTTGATGCCAGTTTGTCAGTGAGACCGGTCGACGATACGATTTCGGTCGATCTGGCCTATGTGCTGTTTACTTCAGGCTCAACCGGTACGCCTAAAGGGGTGATGATCCCCCACGGCGCAATTATTGATTATATTGACTGGTGCGTGGACACCTACGGCCTGACCGCTGACGACCAGATCGCCAATCATGCTCCGCTGTACTTTGATAACTCCACATTTGATATTTATACCGCACTAAAAACCGGCGCGACCCTGCATCTGGTTCCTGAAAGTGTCAATCTGATGATCCCGCGTCTGGCTGAATGGCTGCGCACAGAAGCTATCAGCGTATTCTTCTGTGTGCCCTCAGTTTTATCGCTGTTGAAGCAAACTAAACGCCTGTATGCAGACATGCTGCCCGCGATGAAGCAAATTTTGTGTGCCGGAGAAGTATTACCCGTTGCGGTACTACGAGTCTGGATGTCGCTTTTTCCTCATATCCGTTTTACCAATATGTACGGTCCCACTGAGATTACGGTTGATTGCTCTTATCATATTATTGACCGTATTCCTGACCCCCAGCAGAAGCACGTTCCGATTGGCCTGGCGCGGGCCAATATGGAAATGTATGTCTTTACCGATGACGGCAAACTGACGCGTCTGCCGGGAAGTCAGGGTGAACTGTGGGTAAGAGGCTTGTCGGTGGCCTGCGGTTATTTAAGCAATCCAGAGAAGACCAGCGAAAGCTTTGTGCAAAATCCGGAGCATAATCGGTTCCCGGATCTGTTGTATAAAACGGGCGATTTAGTCTTTATCGGTGATGATCATCTTTTTTATTACGTTGGTCGCAAAGACAGTCAGATAAAACATATGGGATATCGCATTGAACTGGGTGAGATAGAAGCCAGCGCCCTGCTACTGGAATATATCGAAGAAGCAGTTTCTGTGTATAAAAATGGAGAGGATAACGCGGCAGCCTATATCGGACTGGCATTAAAAACCACCAGACCCGTTGAAATACGGGAATTGCGCCAGGCGTTAAATGATGTCCTGCCAAAATATATGGTACCCGGCAGATTTCTATTTATAGATGGTGATTATCCAAGAACAGCTAACGGAAAATATGACAGGAAAGCGATCGCCGCGCTTTTTTAAAAAACGCTGATACTGGCAAAACATGAAAAATATCAGACCAACCCCATTAAAGAGATAACTATGTCAGATAATTTATCCGCTGAAGTCATTGCTATTGCCCCGACGCCTTCACAACATCTTTTTTCTGTCTGGAGCGGTTTGTGTGGTAATACCGTGGTCTGCAGCGGCGTTATGGTAAACAACGCCGCGACACTCAGTGAAAAAAAATTTTTTGCTGCCTGGGAGCAGTGGCTACGTACCAGCTACGAAGTAAATATCCGGGTCGCTTATAGCAGCGAGGAAAGCGAACCGCTGCTCCTGACGCTGGACGACAGCGTAACGGCTGACAGCTGTTTTCGCTTTATCAATCGGGAACACACTGCCATTGAGCAGATTGTGGACGGTGAAATACAGCAATTACTGAATGCAGAGCTGGATACGGCAGGCAAAGCTAACCACTGCCTGTGCGTAATTCAGTTTTCGCAGCATAAATACGCTGTTATTCTTGCCGTTGAGCATATGCTGGCGGATGGGCTGGGTGTTGATGTGTTACTCAATCGCTATTTGGATCTGTTGGATAATCCGCAGCAACCCGCGGTATCTGCTGAGCAAAGATATCGCCAGGATAAACCACTGCTGGACAGTTATGCCAGCTATGAGGAAATCAGCTCGCCTTTTACCCGACAATATGTCGAAGAGGTACTGACCAAACGGTATTTCTGGAACCCTGATGCTCAGCCGCTGACTCACCGTAAGGGCCATTATAAACGGCTGCAAAAGTCTCTTTCTGCGCCGGTACTGAATAACGTCAATCGCTATCTGAGCGCGCAGAAAATTTCATTATTCCCCTGGCTGACCAGTGGCTTTATTGACAGTTTTTTTTCCTCACAACCTGCTGAGAAAGAACTGTTGCTGCAAATTCCCACACATGGCAGGAAATTTAATCAGCAAATTTTAGATAAGAATATCGTGGGCTGTTTTGCTCAGGCTTTTTTATTACACGCGACGCGCAGCGAGCAGACGGCGCTACCCTCCACGCAGCGCCTTAACCAGCTGCAACGCTATGTGTTTGATTGCATGGGGAATGAAGTCGATCAGTTAACGGCCCGACGCAATGCCGCATCGATTAAAAAATCTGCCCTGCCGTCACGGTTGCAGGACGACGCTTTCGCTCTCGCGCTGCGTAAGAGTATGCCAACCAATGTCTATTTTTCATTTTATGGCACCTCTTCACTGCCGTCGCAGCATACGCATTTTGCACTGGAAAACTATCACCTGGCCACGACAAATCTGGCCGGAGCGCTGGACGTGATGCTGGTCCAGTACGGCGAAAATCTGGAAATCTCCTTTAATTACGATGCGCTTTTCTTTAATGAGACCACCATCGCCGCGCTTGCAGAAACCTTTGAACAGGTGATTACTCAGGTTGACCTGACGTCAGCGGTCGCGACTGAGGCATCAACCTCCCCTGCTGCAGTGGATACGGCCAGTTATCAGGCGCTGATTGCGTGTATTAACAAATATAGTCTGGAACCCGTTGACGAACATGACGAAGACTCACATCTTGAGATCGATTTAGGGTTGGATTCATTACTAAAAACGCGAGTTCTGGTAGATTTTATGGCGCTTACCCGGCGTGCTACCGAGGATATCAACCGGGAGAAGTTTTATTCTGCCGTTACGCTGTCGGAAATGCTGAATGTCGTTGCCGTCACCACTGCAGAGCCAGCCGTCTGATGAAATGCCATCAAATTAATGCGCAGGGTGAAGACACCCTGGTTATCCTCGCCGGTTATATGTTTGCAGCCTGGAGCGTCATACCCCTGGCGCGCCGTTTTACTGACTGTCAGGTTTATTGCATCGATGGTATCGCGGACGAAGGCGATCCTGACAGCGCCTTTGATACTTTTAATCAGCATCTTTACGCTTTCCTGACCAGCTTAAAGACGCGCAGCATCACGCTGGCGGGCTATTCAATGGGTGGTTTTGCCGCCCAGTATTTTGTCAGCCAGTATCCCGACGCTGTCGACTCCCTGGTGTTACTGGGCAGTTGCCATCCTGCAGACCATGCCGGGTTTTGCCTTAACAGCTCAAGCGCTTTCAATGACTATCTGTTTACCCTGCAGCTGGAAGATATCTACCGGATCACCACCTGGAACCTGCTTAGCCCGGCGGCAAAAAACGATCCGGGACTGATGGCGATATTACGGGACGCGTTTTCAGGCGATCCACCGTGCAAAACCCTCTGCCTCAACCAGTTAAAGGCGATGGCACATCTGATTGCTCAGCCGCGCTTTGACTACAGGGTGCCCTGCCTTTCAGTTTATGCTGCGCAGGATCTGGTCATCAAACCTGAACACAGCATAAAGTCTGCCGCCGGTGCCGGGGTTGAAATGGCCGCCGTTGATGGCGGACATCTTTTTTTATACGAGGATCCGGCAGGCGTATTCCGCCTGATCAACGACTGGCTAACCCGGCGCCAGGGCAGGTATTAAGTGCCAGACTCAGCAGCAGGTAAAATCGTTCTCTCCGGATAACAGCAAGAAATCTGATATTCTTTCGCTAAAATAACTCTGTCGGCCACCCTGGCTGCCAGGTCTGCTGAAGCCAACTGAAATGATAACCCTGTTAATTTGTCTGTCCGGGATTACGCTGCTGGCGAGATGCCGCGCGCCTGCTCCGGGGCCGCCTATGGAAACCCGTGAGTGCGCCGAATACCGGGGAGACAGCCCGCAGCGATAATTGCGGGCTGAAAAGCGGTTACTGCATCAGCGTCGTAATGCGACTTAAACGCTTACCATTTGCCCCGAAGCGAATATTTTTCACTTCGTCACCGCCAAAATGCCAGTCTTTCAGCGGCTGGCCAGCCTCTTTATGCATCTGCACAATTTCACTCATCACCTTATCGACATAATGCAGTGACGAATCGAGACAAGGTTTCAGGCTGCTGCGCCGGTCATAGAATTGTACTGTGGTGGTGTTAGAGGTATCGGTTGGATCGTTCAGTCTGGCGTAGCGGGCCTCCATCGACACCACCGCGGCACGGGCATGCCCCGGGACATCAATTTCCTGGATCACCTCGATCTGATGTGCAGCAGTATATTTAACGATTTCGATATAATCAGCGCGGCTGTTCCTGTACATCGAAGATGGCAATGGTTTTATTTCCACTGGCCGGCAACAGTGACAGTATTGACTACAGCCCGTAAAAGACCCCGGCCCGTTCGTAACCGGCTATCAGCGTTTGTTTAGCGTTAATTTTCAGATTACAGGCTCCGGGTACCGCCTGCTGTTTGCTGAATGCCCTGGGGGTCAGCACAGTATTAATCACATAACCGTTATCTGATAACGCAATGCCCCGTCGGGTAAAATCCTTGCGCATGGCAGCAACAGATGCATTGTCCAGACCATTAATACGTAACATCACGCCTTTCGACAGATCCGCATCCTCAGGGTGGATGACTACCATCATCGAGTTGGAATAATCTGACCACACAGGCTGTCTGCTGTTCAGCGGTTTTACATCCTGAGTTTTGTGGTAGCGATTCTCTGCATTCATCAGAACCATTATCGTCGGAGTGCGTTCCCACAGATCGCCGCTTACTGGCGTGACAAAATCACGCAGGTTCCCGGATAGCGGGAAACAAGCTGCCATCACAGGTGGCGTGTGAGAGATTGGTTTTATAGTCGCCGCCATCATTTAAATCTTTACGGTCGCCTTCACGCTGGCAGTAAAATATTGCTGAGTGAAGAGTCGTCAGTAAACACCGCAGCTCTGGTCTGCTGCATTGCCGGAAAAATGCCTCCCATGATGCCACCCGCCATCGCAATCAGCAGCATACGGCGTAGTCTGAGAGGTAAAACATTAACCTGTCCTTTTGATTAATTATAAAGCCGCAGTGCTACGGCCAGATGACTGGTTAAAAAAAAGGTCAATGTTAAACAGTATATTAAATTTAATGATAGCGTCAGCGGTCATCATGAGAAATTGATTTAACAGAAATGTATTTAAAATAAATGACACCTTCATTTTCAGATAAATATTATATCCAGAAAAATAATCTTTTGCTGAGAAAATAAAATTATAAATCATACAGGTATATTACTGTTATGTAAACCTGCGCACAAACCAATAAATACAGGCCGCGGTCATTACCGCATAGCGAGAACGTTCAATGCCAGATAACCCTTTATTCTGCTGCGGGAACTGACACAACATCATCAATTGATATTTTCGTTAGATTGAGAGTTAATGCGTTTTGAGCCACCAATTTGTGGTAAAGATAGCCTTCACTCAACGTTACCTAATAAGGAAATGATATATGTACAGGATTGATTACAACAGCGTTCGTTCAGTGCAAAGTTTTAATCGTCGGGTTCGGTTTCTGGTCTTTCACTATACGGCGCAAAACTTCGCGGGTTCGGTGAAATCGCTTACCGGGCCTTTGGTCAGCGCTCACTATCTGATCCCCGATCCCAGTGACAGCAGCTATATTGCTGCCGGATACAGAGATATGCGCATCTTTAATCTGGTGGATGAGAATGAGCGTGCCTGGCATGCCGGAGTAAGCACGTGGAGCGGGCGCAATAATTTGAATGATACGTCGATTGGAATTGAAATTGTGAATCAGGCCAGCGAGAACAACGGCATCTTCACTTTCCCTCCGTTCCATCCGATGCAGGTTGAGGCAGTTGTCCAGCTGACAACCAGTATCGTGCAGCGTTACCCGGATATCACGCCGGTGAATCTGGTCGAGCACAGTGATATTGCTCCGGGCAGAAAAAGCGACCCGGGGGCCGCCTTCCCGTGGCGCGAGCTGTATGCTGCTGACCTGGCGGCCTGGTATGATGAGCCTTTAAAACAGCAATATCAGTTGCAGTTTTGTCAGCAGTTACCGGTTATCAGTGAACTGATTAATCGTTTCAAGCGTTATGGCTATGACACCTCAGCAACCATCAACCAGGAAGGTTTAAAAAACCTGGTACGCGCCTTCCAGCTCCATTTCCGGCCGGAAAAATATGATGGCGTAATTGATGCGGAAACTGCGGCGATTTTATATGCCCTGATCGATAAATACTTCCCGCAACGCAATTGAACCAACTCAGGCCATTGACTTTGACCTGGCAGTTGACCTTTGGGCGGCATCAGGAACGAGCCGAGGCGATGCTGTTTTCCAGGATGAGCCGCAAGGACGGCGGCGAAAGGCGTGTTGAGACAGGATGTCGAATCACGCCGGTCTGCCAGAAAACGGCGTGCCCGAGGGAACCTGCGCAGCAGGCGATGTGACGCCGCTGGCGCGGGGTCAAGGGGAGAAGGCGATGTTCTCCCCTTGTCGCCAGCCCGTGAAACGGGATGGTGAAACGTATTTGACCTTGCCCTGGCTCTTAAAAACACAACCAGCGCAGCCCATCGCCCCCCTGCCCCACGCAGTGGACCAGCCTCAGATCCTGGTCTCGACCTCACGCCCCCCCAGTGAACGCACATCATTCCCCGTTGGTGCCTGATGAACACGTAAACCAAACTCACCGATCACCGCATAAATATGATCGAAAATATCCGCCTGAATGCTTTCATACTCCAGCCAGACCACCGTACTGGTAAAGGCATAAATTTCCAGCGGCAGCCCCTGCGCTCCAGGCTCCATCTGACGCACCATCAGCGTCATATCTTTACGGATACGCGGATGCTGTTGCAGATACTCGTTCAGATAGGCGCGAAACGTCCCCACATTGGTCATTCTGCGCTGATCCAGCGCCGACTCCGCTGCCTTATGCTGTGTATTCCAGCTGACAATCTCCTGCTGGCGATCGCTGATATAAGATTTCAGCAAGCGTACCCCGGCCAGCTTCTGCTGGTCTTCCTCAGTCAGAAAACGAATACTGGTGGTATCAATCTGGATACAGCGCTTAATACGGCGTCCGCCGGAGGCCGACATTCCACTCCAGTTTTTAAAGGCGTCAGACACCAGGGCGTAGGTAGGAATGGTAGTAATAGTATTGTCCCAGTTACGCACTTTTACGGTAGTTAAGCCAATATCCGTTACCGAGCCATCTGCGCCGTATTTGGTCATCTCCAACCAGTCACCCAGTTTCAGCATATTGTTGGCGGAAAGTTGGATCCCGGCCACCAGCCCGAGAATCGGATCTTTAAACACCAGCATCAGAACCGCAGCCATTGCCCCCAGCCCGCTGATCAGGATGGCCGGTGACTTACCGATTAACAGTGAGATCATCATTATCGCCACGATAATGGCGCTAATCAGTTTGATCCCCTGCACCACGCCTTTTAGCGGAAACTGACTGGCAAAATCGAAGCGACTGGAGAGCCTGAGAATAACGTCAAGCAGCGAGAAAAAGGATAACAGTCCGTAGAGCATTATCCACAGCTGGGCACAGGTGGTGACAATCGCCGCAATGTCTCCTCCTTTCTGAAGCCACAGCACCGCCTGAACATTGATCACAATCCCCTGCAGGGTAAATGCCAGACGCTGGAATAGTTTATTTTCGCTGATCACCTGTAACCATAGGATACTGCGGTCACGGGCACGGCGGGCGAATGCCGGTAATACCAGACGATGCAGGATCAGATGTAGCAGGATCGCGGTGAGAAAAACAATGCCAAATGCCACCAGGGTGGGGGTGCCATGGCCGAAATCAATTCCATATTGTTTGAGAAAACTCATTAATTGTTGCATAACATCTCCTTGATAAATCAAAGAGATCATGCCCGGAACAGGCGGGTGATTCAACAGGGGATTAGTTAGTCGCGTATATCATAGTATAGCCGCTGCCTCTGGCGACAGCGGCTGAAACGGTCACTGATGGGAAAATAAAGGCTCCGGCAGGCCGGCCACCGACACGCGCACGGCAAACAGATCGCCGGACTGGGGATACTGCGCCAGCTCTTCCTCGGTGCGATTTTCCCGCGAAGAGGTGATATACAGGGTTTTCAGATCTGCTCCGCCAAACGCCACCATGGTCGGCCAGCGTACCGGCAGCGCAATTTCATCAACAATGTCACCGCTGTCAGGCGCAATGCGCACCACCCGACCACCGTCAAACATCGCCGACCAGTAGTACCCTTCGCTGTCGATAGCTGCACCATCAGGTAAACCCCCCTGCCTGGTATCAAAATGACGTATCACCTGGCGCGCGCCCGGATCGCCGCTGTTTTCGTCCAGCGGATAACAATACATCACCGCATTGGGCGTATCCGTGAGATACATCCAGCGTTTATCCGCTGAAAAAGCCAGCCCGTTAGCAGTCTTAATATCGTCATCCTGCACCGTCAGTGCCAGCCGGTTATCAACCCGACACAGCAGACCACCGTTACGATCCTGCGGCTCCCATAGCGAGCCACACCAGAAGCGTCCGAAATAATCAACCCGACCATCGTTAAAGCGGCTCAGTGGCGCGTTGCCCGGATTATCCGCAATGCGTCGGGTAATGCGCCCTTGTTCATCCAGAAAACAGACGCCGCTGCGTAACGCTGCAATTAATCCCCCCTCACTACGCAGGCCAATGCAACCAATCTCTTCATCTACCGGCCAGCGCTGATGCTCGCCCGTGTTCGGGTTAAAGCGATGCAGCGCCGGTGCCAGAATATCGACAAACCACAGCACCTGTTGCTCCACTGACCAGAGCGGACACTCCCCCAGTTCAGCCTGCACCTGCAGTACATTTTGGATCTCATAGCTCATTCACTGCTCCTTAAAGCCGGGTTTCAGGATGTCAATGCCCTGACGTAACAGACAGTTAGGTTAAATATAGCTTATCGTGGACGGTTCAATACCTTTAGCGATGGCAAAGTGAAAAAAGTCCATAGAGGGTAACGCGGGGGAAGCCTGGTCCATCAGGCTTTGTGCTGAATCAGCTTTTGATACTGTAATTACACTGATACCAGGTTTTCATCAAGCCAGGTACGCGGCTGGGCTGTGGCGGCAGCGGTTCGACCTTATCAAACCCGCGCTCAGTACAATAAGATTCAACATTCTGCAGCAGCGCCGCCTGGTTCACTTTGTGCGGATTAAAGCGGTACTGGACGGTATTAACTGCCGGATCTTCGTCAACTCTCTCAAATGCGCCAGGTTTGGATGAGGTACAACCCGCCAGCAGTATCAGGGGTAACGCAATAATCATAATCATTTTTAGCATCGTTTATCTCCTCCGGTGCGGCATAATGAAAAGCCCGTTCCGCCAGGAAACCACGGCAAATGCAGGGGATATCAGGATTTTCGGCATGATTCGCAGGCAACTGGCGGGGTGGATTCTGACAAACTGGTGTGCGAATGCTATAGGACAATGGCGTATTTGCATTTCCTTTACTTATCAGTGGCGTTCCTGACAGGTACGGATTATGCAAAGTTTTGCCGATTAAACCGATTTATAAAGACGTTTGGCGTTTTATCTTCCCATGATGCAAAGATAACCGCAGACATGAATAAGTCTGCTCCACACCAGGGGCTCTAACTATAATCAAACCTGACTGCCCTTATACCCGCAACCAGCGGTTTTTTTTTTGCCCTTTGGTTTACCTGAGCGGCCTGCCGTAAAATTAACAGGCAAATAATTTTGTTGGTGCTGCAATTCTAATGGCGATTCAGATCACATATTTAACCGCGTATGCCTCTGAGCCGCCCCTCTTATGAAGATAATAGTAAAGAAAACTGTCTTTATTTTGCGGGCCGATACGCGTAAATTACGCCAACGATCCCGTCACGGCCCTGCCGTGTTAACCGGTCTGGATAACAGACTACAGATAACCAGTGCTGTCACGTTACGCTGATACAGGGATCTTCAGAGCGATTAACGTGCAGAGGAGTAGTGTGGTGAAATACGCATTGATGGGGATTTCTTTTATGGCTTTGATTTGGCTCGGCACATTTTATCTGATGCTGTAGCCGGAGATCCCGCCAGGGTCAGGCCAATCTGACCCTGTTCTTATTTACGCGATACCGGCTATTTTATTTCCGGCTTAGGCGCGCTGATGCCATCCGCTTTAAACATCGCTTTGATCCCTCGTATCGCCTGACGAATACGGTCGCTGTTCTCAATCAGCGCAAATCGGACGTGCGTATCGCCATAGTCACCGAAACCAATACCCGGCGAAACGCAGACTTTTGCCTTTTCTAACAAAAGTTTGGCAAATTCCAGTGACCCCATATGTGCATAAATTTCAGGAATTTTCGCCCAAACATACATCGAGGCTTTCGGCATTTCTACCATCCAGCCGGCTTCGTGCAACCCTTTTACCAGCACATCACGACGACGTTTATATTGCGCAGCGATATCTTTTACACACTGCTGCTCCCCTTCCAGAGCGGCAATCGCCGCTACCTGCAAAGGGGTGAAAGTGCCGTAATCGTGGTAGCTTTTAATCCGCGCCAGAGCAGCCACCAGCTCTTTATTACCCACCATAAAGCCAATACGCCAGCCGGCCATATTGTAGCTTTTCGACAGGGTGAAGAACTCGACGGCCACATCACGCGCCCCTTCCACCTGCATAATTGACGGGGCTTTCCAGCCGTCATAAACGATATCGGCATACGCCAGGTCGTGGATCACCAGCACGTTGTACTGTTTTGCCAGCGCAACCACTCGCTCGAAAAAGTCCAGTTCAACACACTGCGCCGTCGGGTTGGAAGGAAAGCCGAGGATCATCATTTTTGGCCTGGGGTAACTTTCACGGATCGCCCGCTCCAGTTCGTTAAAAAAGTCCACGCCTTCCACCAGCGGCACCGAACGCACCTGAGCCCCGGCGATAACCGCACCATAAATATGGATAGGATAACTGGGATTGGGCACCAGTACCGTGTCGCCATGATCGAGCGTGGCCAGCATCAGATGCGCCAGCCCCTCTTTCGAGCCAATGGTGACGATCGCCTCGGATTCCGGGTCGATATCCACCTGATAGCGCTCAGCGTACCAGCGCGAAATGGCACGGCGCAGGCGGGGAATACCGCGCGAAGTGGAATAGCCGTGCGTATCTTCACGCTGAGCCACTGCACAGAGCTTTTCAACAATATGCGGCGGCGTAGCGCCATCAGGATTCCCCATGCTGAAGTCAATAATATCTTCACCGCGGCGGCGGGCCGCCATTTTCAGTTCCGCGGTAATATTAAAAACATAGGGGGGAAGACGTTCAATACGCGAAAAGCGACGAGCAGAATGGATATCAGCCATAGTTAATCTCTCTGTAACGTGAGCGCCCGGACCGTCCGAGCGACGCTGATCGCTTTGGGCGACCGAGAAATCAACATAACCTGAAAAATTGCCTTAAGTCGAGAGGCGGGAAAAAATATTTTCCTGCCTGACCCGCAGGGGCCAGGCAATGCTGTACGGTTACAGTATGCGTCCCAGCACCTGACGCAGATGCCCGCCAGCACCCAGCAGGCCAGGATTATCATGGGTGATCAGGTAAACCGGAATATCTGCCACGTAGCTTTTAAAGCGCCCTTTGTCTTCGAACGCCGCGCGGAAACCGGAGGCTTTAAAGAACTCCAGGAAACGCGGCACGATGCCACCGGCAATATAAACCCCGCCAAAGGTACCAAGATTAAGCGCCAGATTGCCGCCGAAACGGCCCAGAATGACACAGAACAGCGCCAGCGCGCGCTTACAGTCGGTGCAACTGTCATCCAGCGCGCGCTGGCTGACATCGCGTGGTTTCAGACTTTCCGGTACCCGGTCATCTGATTTAACAATCGCCCGATACAGGTTAACCAGTCCGCTGCCGGAGAGAATACGCTCTGCAGAAACGTGCCCCAGCTCAGCGCGCAGCACGTCCATAATCATATCTTCTTCTTCACTGTTGGCAGCAAAATCGACGTGACCGCCTTCACCCGGCAGACTGACCCAGCGCTGGTCAACATGTACCAGGTGAGAAACCCCCAGCCCGGTTCCGGCCCCGTAGACCGCGATGGGTTTATCTTTAATCACCGCTTTGCCACCAAACTGCATCACGTCCTGGGCGGAAAGCGCTGGAATAGCCATCGCCACCGCGGTGAAATCATTGATAATTTCCAACGCTTCCAGCCCGAGGCTGGCTTTCATCTGGCTGGTGGAAAACGCCCAGTCATGGTTAGTCATTTCCACCCAGTCATCAGTAATCGGGCAGGCAATAGCAATACAGGCGTGCTTAATCTGCTCACTTTGCTCATTCAGGAAAGTGCGGATCACCGCTTCCAGGCTGTCATAATCTTCGGTGGAAAACGTTCTGGTCTGCGACAGTGCGCCGTTATCAATTTCACACAGCGCCAGGCGAGCATTGGTACCACCCACGTCACCTACCAAAGCATACTTAGTCATTTTTGTACTGCTCCGCTTACAACATTTAGACACACTATATAAGATTCCTGACCCGAAACAACAACGCTCACCGGTTATGCGATGAGCGTTTAGCGACAGCCACAGAACCAGACTTTACGTTATGTGCAGTAAAATAGCGGCAAACGGTGGTAATCCCAATGGCAACAGTCCGAATTGTGTCAGAAACAAACCCGAAATACAGGGGCTATTGTGCGGATTCCAGCGCCTCAGCCACGGCTTGCAGCAATGGCGGCACATCATCACGGCGCAGCACCACTTCAATTAGCGTCAGTTGCGGGCTGTCTGCCGCCGCTGCCATCGCGGCCTGCAGCTGTTCTGGCCGGGTAACGCGAAAGTTTTTTGCCCGCTCGTCCAGACTTAATGCCCGGGTTAACTTCGTCCAGTTCCAGGCAGCAATATCGTTATAAGGCTGCCGCGCGCCGTGAATGGCCCGCTCAACGGTATATCCGTCATTATTCAGGATAAAAATCACCGGATTCAGCCCATCACGCAGCATGCTGCCCAATTCCTGAATCGTCAGTTGCGCCGAGCCATCACCAATAATCAGGATCACCCGCCGCTTCCGGGCTGCAAGTTGCGCACCGAACGCCGCCGGCAACGTGTAGCCAATTGATCCCCACAGCGGTTGCACTATCAGCCGCGTATCCTCAGGTAAACGCAGCGCAGCCATACCAAAAGCAGCAGTGCCCTGTTCTGCCAGAATGGTATCGCCCGGGCGCACAAAGTGCTGCATTGCCTGCCACAGCGTCTGCTGGTTCAGCTCCTCCTGTGGCAGGGTATCGGGCTCAGGCGGCGCAATAATCCCCTGTTGCCAATCGTGCCCCATGCTCTGCGCCAGCTGATAAAGCGCCTCAAGGGCATCCGCCATGGGTATATTGCTGAACTCTCGTCCGCCAATGCGACAGCTGTGCAGGCCAATATCGATGGTTTTCGCCGCCTCGATTTGCTGGCTGAATCCGGCGGTGATGCTGTCGGTATATTTAACGCCAGCAGTAATAATCACATCGCTAAGCTCAATCATCTGACGAGTGCGGTTTTCACTGGCGGCACCACAATAGGTGCCGGCAAAGCCCGCTAAGGTCTCCGGCAGCAGGCTTTTCCCCATCAGCAGCGTAGAAAAAGGCATCGGAATCTGGCGTAACCACTGACTGAGCCGGGGCTGCTGCTGAGCGCGATCGGCAAGGAAATCCGCCAGCAGAGACACGGTTCGCGCCCCCGTCAGCAAAGACTCAGCGGCGTCGCGAAACGCCGAAAGCTGCTGTGTATCAGGCAGGGGTTGCCAGCTAAGCTGGGTTGGCGGGGCGGCCAGCGGGCTGGCGGCGACATTGGCAGCCAGCAGCAGATAACCCGGCCGCCGTTCGCGCAGCGCGCAGCACAATACGCGATCAATTTCTGCTGCCGCGTTTTGCGCCGTCAGCACGCTGCTGGCCACCGTCACTTCCTGATACATACGCAGAAAATGACCAAAATCTCCGTCTCCCAGGGTGTGATGCAGTAAACGCCCTTCCTGCTGCGCCGCCTGCACTGGTGCGCCAACAATGTGAATCACCGGGAGATATTCGGCATAGCTGCCAGCGATACCGTTAACCGCACTCAGTTCCCCCACGCCAAAGGTCGTCAGCAATGCCGCTGCACCGCGCTGACGCGCATAACCATCAGCAGCATAAGCCGCATTCAGTTCATTTGCGCATCCCACCCAGGTCAGTTCCGGTTGGGCAATCACCGAATCAAGAAAATGCAGGTTATAGTCGCCCGGTACGCCAAACAGATGGTTAATGCCGATCTGTTGTAAACGCGTAAGCAGATAATCACCAACGGTATAACTTTTCATCAGTTACCCTCTTATTTTTGCGATACCTGTTTTAATTATTGGAAATTATATGAGGCTTATACCAAAAAAAACGATAAAGATTAGCAAGCGAATGTTTCGACAGCGGGTCGGTTTTCTGACAAGGGGTTTTCATGTTCTACCAGCCAGATCAACAAAGATATCAGTCAATGAGTTATAAGCGCTGTGGCAACAGCGGTCTGAAGCTGCCGTTACTCTCTCTCGGGTTATAGCACAACTTTGGTGAGGCCACCTGTAGCGCCAACAGTCGCAGCCTGCTGCGCCATGCATTTGATAACGGGATCACCCACTTTGATTTAGCCAATAATTACGGGCCGCCGCCCGGTGCGGCTGAAGAGCTGGCAGGCCGACTGCTGCGCGAGGATTTTCGTCCGTGGCGCGATGAGCTGGTGCTGTCCACCAAAGCGGGGTACACCATGTGGCCAGGGCCCTACGGTGACTGGGGATCGCGCAAATATCTGATTGCCAGTCTCGATCAAAGTCTGAGGCGTCTGGGGATTGAGTATGTGGATATTTTTTACCACTACCGCCCCGATCCTGAGACGCCACTGGAAGAAACCATGAGCGCGTTGGATCATCTGGTGCGCCAGGGAAAGGCGCTGTATGTTGGCCTGTCGAACTATCCGGCGGCGCTGGCTGAACGGGCAATTACTCTGCTGAAACAGCTCGGTACGCCATGCCTGATCCATCAGCCGAAATATTCGCTGTTTGAGCGCGCCCCGCAGCAGGGACTGCTGGAGGTGCTGGATAATCAGGGGGTTGGCGCGATTACTTTTTCACCGCTGGCCGGCGGCCTGTTGACCGATCGTTATTTGCACGGTATTCCTGCCGACTCACGCATGGCCAGCGGCAGCCCGTTCCTCACCGCCGAGCGTCTTAGCAGCGAAAAAACCGCTCAGATCAGACAACTCGATCAGCTGGCCCGCCAGCGCGGGCAGAAACTGTCGCAGATGGCGCTGGCCTGGGTGCTGCGAGACCCGCGCATTACCTCGGTACTTATGGGAGCCAGCAAAACGGAGCAGATTGATGATGCCCTGGCGATGCTGAGTAACCGCGACTTTACTCCTCAGGAACTGGAGGCGATTGAGCAGATTCTGGCCTGAAGATAATGGCGGCGCAGGCTGCGCCGCCGGTGGTGGCTAGTGCCCCAGCGCCATGCTTACCAGCAGGTAGCCGTTAAGCGCCACCACAATCACCACGATCACCCGGCCAATATTTTGTATCAGTGGGGTGTTGACCAGTTCCCCCATCAGCTGGCGGTTGCCGGTAAATGCCAGCAGCGGTATCAGTGCCAGCGCAATACCAAAGCTGAGCAGCACCTGACTCATCACCAGGATATAGGTCGGCTCCCAGCCGGCCATAATCACTATGAAGGAAGGCAGCATGGTGATCACTCGCCTGACCAACAGCGGAATATGGAAATGGATAAAACCCTGCATCACCACCTGCCCCGCCATAGTACCCACCACGGTAGAAGACAGCCCCGCAGCCAGCAGACTCAGGCCGAAGACCAGGGCAGCGGCTTTACCCAGCAGCGGGTCGAGCGTCAGATAAGCCTGATCGAGATCCGCAATATGGCTGTGACCGCTGAAGTGGAAAGCTGCGGCGGCGGTAGCCATCATTGCCAGGTTAACAAATCCGGCAATGGTCATAGCAACCGCTACATCCATGCGGGTTGAGCTGTAGCGTTCGCTGCGGGTGGCGCCGGAGGAATTTTGAGTTAGCGAGGAGTGAAGATAGATAACATGCGGCATAATGGTGGCACCCAGTACGCCAGCTGCCAGCAATACTGCATCGGCATCCGGTAGCGACGGAATTGCCATCCCCTGCACCAGGTCAGCCACTTTAGGCTGCGAGAAGAACAGCTCAATAATATAGGCCGCGGCGACAAACAGCAGCAGACCGCCGATCACCAGTTCCAGCGGTTTCTGACCACGGTTCTGCAGCATCAGGATCAAAAAGGTTGCCACGCCGGTCAGACACGCGCCCTGTAACAGACTGACACCAAACAGCAGTTTAAAACCAATGGCAGCACCAATAAACTCGGCTAAATCCGTGGCCATGGCGATGATTTCCGCCTGTACCCAGTAGAACCAGACTGCCGGACGGGGAAAACGATCGCGGATATGTTCAGCCAGATTTTTACCGGTCGCGATCCCCAGTTTGGCTGACATCAGCTGAATAACCATCGCCATGACGTTAGCCCAAACCACTACCCATAGCAGGGTATAGCCATAGGACGCACCGGCCTGGATATTGGTGGCAAAGTTACCCGGATCGATATAACCAATGGCGGCAATAAAGGCAGGCCCCATCAGAGCAAGCTTGATTTTGCGCTGACTGCGGAGCTGCTGCTCTGATACCCGACTTTCTGACATGATAATTCCCCTGCACTCAGTCTGACGAAGCAGATAACTCCATCAGCAACACACCCGAAGCTGGTCGGGATGATTAATATAACAGCAATAATAGCCTACACTATGTTTTATAGCAAAGGCTATATTAAAGATTGCATGGCCTACAATAGAATTTTTCACTTATAACCGTAGGTGAAATTTTATTTTACCGGTGTTTTTTCTGATGTTTTTTTCAGCAACGTTAAGAGTTATACGCCTTATAAATGCCGGGTCTTTGTGATAAAGCAGCAATTTTCGCGCTTTAGTGCCACTGATAAGCCGCAAACTGCGGGTTTTCGCTCGTTTTTCGAGGGCTTGTTACTTAGAATGTGCAGCGAAAAAATAACTGCCCTCAATCTGGAGCAACCAATGTCCCGCATTATGCACTTCGCCTTAGCGCTGGTTGTGGTGACGCTGCTGGCCTTACTGGTCAGTCGCGACCGCAAAAACATTCGCATCCGCTTCGTTATACAACTTCTGGTGATTGAAGTTCTGTTAGCCTGGTTCTTTCTCAATTCCGAAGCCGGTCTGGGCTTTGTCAAAGCCTTCTCCGATCTGTTTGAAAAGCTGCTGGGCTTTGCGGCACAGGGTACCAGCTTTGTCTTTGGTAATATGAATGAAAAAGGCCTGGCCTTCTTCTGGCTGAATGTACTTTGCCCTATCGTGTTTATTTCGGCACTGATTGGTATTCTGCAGCATCTGCGCATTTTACCGATTGTTATCCGCGCAATCGGCACCGTACTTTCAAAAATCAACGGGATGGGAAAACTGGAGTCATTTAACGCGGTAAGCTCGCTGATCCTGGGACAATCAGAGAATTTTATCGCCTATAAGGACATTCTCGGCAAAATGTCGGAGCGCCGCATGTACACCATGGCAGCCACCGCTATGTCTACCGTGTCGATGTCCATCGTCGGAGCTTATATGACCCTGCTGCAGCCGAAGTACGTGGTGGCCGCGCTGGTGCTGAATATGTTCAGTACCTTTATTGTGCTGTCACTGATTAACCCGTACCGCATTAATGCCGAAGAGGATCTGAAGCTGAACAACACTCATCAGGGGCAAAGCTTTTTTGAAATGCTGGGGGAATATATTCTTGCCGGTTTCAAGGTGGCGGTAATTGTGGCCGCGATGCTGATTGGCTTTATTGCCCTTATTTCCGGAACCAATGCCCTGTTTGACGCAATTTTTGGTATCAGTTTCCAGGGCATTCTTGGTTATGTCTTCTTCCCGTTTGCCTGGATGATGGGCGTACCGGCGCATGAAGCGCTGCAGGTTGGCAGTATTATGGCCACCAAACTGGTTTCCAACGAGTTTGTTGCCATGATGGATCTGCAAAAAGTGGCCAGTACACTGTCACCTAAGGGAGAAGGAATTCTGTCGGTGTTCCTGGTGTCATTTGCTAACTTTTCATCAATCGGCATTGTCGCCGGTGCGATTAAAGGGCTGAATGAAGAACAGGGCAACGTGGTAGCCCGTTTTGGGCTGAAATTACTGTACGGTTCAACGCTGGTCAGCGTGCTGTCCGCCTCGGTAGCGGGTCTGGTTCTCTGAATACTCACGGGGTCATAAGGCCCCGTTATCATAATCGAACCGTCACTTCCCGAACGCCGGAAACAAGAAATATCCGCCTGAGCAGATTATTAGGATAAGACAGGAAAATTATGGTGGAGATAAGCGGGATCGAACCGCTGACCTCTTGCATGCCATGCAAGCGCTCTCCCAGCTGAGCTATACCCCCACAATGCAGAGACTATCCAACGGATACTCTCTTTCACCTGTTTTTCGGTGCCACCTCTCTGCGGGTCAGAGATTTGGTGGAGATAAGCGGGATCGAACCGCTGACCTCTTGCATGCCATGCAAGCGCTCTCCCAGCTGAGCTATACCCCCAAGCCGAAAAACCGTGTCGTGTTGACGGCGTGGATGATATGAAAGCCGTGGGTTGCTGTCAACGGCAAATTATTCGTTGCACATCTGTTTGCTGAAAAAGCCGCCAATACGGTGAGTAAAGCACTAAACAACCGACTTAAAAGCGTTTTCTGCAGCAGGCCCGACAGGCGTCTGCAGATAACTACTGTAGACACCGCAGGTTGCAGCATTGCTTTATTTTCTCAGCCCAATACCTGAAATACCGGCTGCCCGTGACTCCACTTAACGTGACTTGTTTTTCAGAAACTACCATGCAAAACTGCGCCGATTTTTGGATGCCGGATCTCTCTGCGCTGGATGCGCACGTAATAGATTACGCGAAGGACTTCGGCATTATTTTTTCTTTTTACTACACACCAGAGAAACTATGTCTTTGCATTCACCGAAAGAAATTGTGTCCGTTGCGGTTCAGGCCGGCGTGACTAAAAACCAAATCTCCGTTTCTTCCCTGATTATTCTGGGTTTCCTTGCCGGTGCTTTTATTGCCTTTGGTTTTCTGCTTTATCTGCGCGTGATTAATCAACTTCCTGCTGAATGGGGTTCATTCAATGTACTAGTGGGCGCTTCGGTGTTTCCAGTAGGAATAATACTGACTGTACTGACCGGTGGTGAATTGCTGACAGGTAATATGATGGTGATGCCGGTCACATGGATTGCCCGTCAGATTAACCTGAAAGGGGTATTACGTAACTGGTTCTGGGTAACCCTGGCAAACTTTCTTGGCAGTATTACGGTTGCCTGGCTGTTCGGCCATATGTTGGGCTTAACTGAAGGCGACTACCTGAAAAAAACGGTTTCTATTGCCAGTGCCAAGGTGAATGCTGACTTTATCCAGGCCTTTATCTCCGGCATCGGTTGTAACTGGCTGGTGTGTCTGGCTACCTGGCTGGCCTTTGCCAGTAAGGATGTTATTGGTAAAATCTTTGCCATGTGGTTCCCGGTGATGGCATTTGTAGCAATTGGCTTCCAGCATGTTGTGGCAAATATGTTTATTGTTCCGGCTGCAATCTTTGCTGGCTATCTGAGCTGGTCGGAATATTTACCGAACTTTATTGCGGTATTCCTCGGCAATACTGTTGGCGGAGCCGTATTTGTCGGACTGGCTTACTTTATTGCACTTCATCCACGTCAAACCACTCCCTCTCTTCGAGATTAAATTTCCCTTCTTTCCCTGTGTACTCGCAGGGAAATATCCCTTGCAGATACTATTTATTGCTTTTAAATTAAGGTTAGTAGTTTGTATTAGTTGTTCGCGTGATGAATTATTGTAATATGTTCAATTACTCGAAACGGCAAAAAGGGACATCAAAGTGAAAAAGGATTGGTTAACGCCGGAAGAACTGGCGCAACAGACAGGTTTCAGCAGGCAGACTATCAATAAATGGGTAAAAAAAGAGGGCTGGAACACCGCTCCAAAACCCGGTGTTCAGGGTGGTAAAGCCCGAATTATCCATATTGATGAGCGTGTTAAGTTGTTTCTTAAATCTACCCGCCATGCCGCTGAGCCAGCCGTCAATTATCGGGTCAGTCAGAACTCACTTCCGGCATTACTGATGAGTTCGTTACAACAGTTATCCAGTGTAGAACAGGAAAAGATGGCCGCCTTACTGTTACGGGAAGGCATTCAGGGGATCCTGCAACGTCTGGGTATTCGCAATGAGTGAAAAAAAACCGGCCTGTGTGGCCGGTTTTTTCATGTAACAATCGACAGTTACTGTGATTCACGCTCAGCAATAAACGCCAGCGCCTGATTAATACGCGCAACGCTGCGCTGCTGACCAATGGCCTGAACGGTGACATCGAGTGCAGGTGACTGACCTGCCCCGGTGACTGCTACGCGCAGCGGCATACCGACTTTCCCCATGCCCACTTCCAGCTCTTCGGCTGTTGCCTGAATCGCCTGATGAACGTTTTCAACCGTCCATACGGTTAGTGCAGACAGCTTATCGCGTACCACCTCCAGCGGCTGACGGGCAACCGGGCGCAGATGTTTTTTCGCCGCGTCGGCATCAAACTCAGTTAAATCTTCATAGAAGTAGCGGCAGGATGCGGCCATCTCTTTCAGCGTTTTACAACGCTCACCCAGCAGGGTCACCAGTTGCGCCAATTCCGGTCCTGTGTGGGTATCAATATTTTCCTGCTCGATATGCCACTGGAGATGCGTTGCCACATATTCCGGTGCCAGACTGTTGATATAATGGTGATTCAGCCACTGCAGCTTTTCGGTATTAAAGGCACTGGCTGATTTACTCACCGCATTCAGGTCGAACAGCGCTTTCATTTCAGCCACGCTAAAAATTTCCTGATCGCCATGGGACCAGCCCAAACGCACCAGATAGTTCAGCAGTGCTTCTGGCAGATAGCCATCATCACGGTATTGCATAACGCCAACCGCACCATGACGCTTGGACAGTTTTTTTCCGTCATCACCGAGGATCATAGATACGTGCGCATACACAGGCACCTGCGCGCCAATCGCTTTCAGGATGTTGATCTGACGCGGAGTATTATTGATATGGTCTTCGCCACGAATAACGTGGGTTATTTCCATATCCCAGTCATCGATCACCACACAGAAGTTATAGGTCGGTGAACCGTCGGTACGACGAATAATCAGGTCATCCAGCTCCTGGTTGCTGAATTCAATCGGGCCACGGATCTGATCGTCAAAAATGACCGAACCTTCCAGCGGGTTACGGAAACGCACCACACAAGGTTCATTCGCCTCGTGATGCTCATGGCTGTCACGACAGCGGCCGTCATAACGCGGTTTTTCGCCGTTTTCCATCTGGGTTTCACGCAGCTGTTCCAGGCGTTCCTTCGAGCAGTAGCACTTATAGGCTGTCCCCGCTTCCAGCATCGCATCGATCATGCTGTTATAGCGGTCAAAACGTTTGGTTTGAAAGTACGGGCCCTGATCCCAGTCCAGGCTCAGCCAGTTCATACCATCCATAATGGCATCGATAGCCTGCTGCGTTGAACGCTCCAGGTCGGTATCTTCAATACGCAGGACAAACTCGCCGTTGCTATGACGGGCAAACAGCCAGGAGTAAAGTGCAGTACGAGCACCACCAACGTGCAAATAGCCAGTTGGGCTGGGAGCGAAGCGGGTTTTGATTTTCATTAATGAATGCCTTATTACGCGGATGCTTTGGCCAGTGGCAGAACAGCGTTAGCCGATATCATTAGCGCAAGTGGTGGTGATCCCCCGCTGATGCCGGAGCTGTTCTGAATTTCGTGGGGCACATTCTATCATCAGTCAACGAATCCTCAACGCTATTCCCGGTGGTTGCCGGGGAAATGCCCCCTGCATATCATGCAGCACGCGGCTTTTGTTTGAAATAAGAGCAGGGTGATGATTTTTACGGCAAAAGCACACTTTAATTTTAAAAAGCGTTGACTCATTTCCGCGTATCCCTATAATGCGACTCCACACAGCGGGGGTGATTAGCTCAGTTGGTAGAGCATCTCCTTTACACGGAGGGGGTCGGCGGTTCGAGCCCGTCATCACCCACCATCAAGATTGTTTGATACTTCGCTGTTAGCAGTACCCGTTAGTTTTGTACATGGGTGATTAGCTCAGTTGGTAGAGCACCTCCTTTACACGGAGGGGGTCGGCGGTTCGAGCCCGTCATCACCCACCATTTTATTGCGCATCGAGCGGGTCGTTAGCTCAGTTGGTAGAGCAGTTGACTTTTAATCAATTGGTCG